>NZ_JABLSI010000077.1 GCF_019303475.1 Streptomyces sp. JJ38 | reverse complement strand
GACGGCGGCGCGTTCGGTGAACCGGGCCCGAGCACGCAACGAGCGACCGACCGCTGACGGAGCCAGGCCGGGGCGCCGTTGCCAGTGGGCGTGGAGACGTCGGGCCTGGTCCCGCAGGACGGTCCGGCTCCGGCCGCTGAGGGGCAGGTACACCGGCTCGGCGGGCTCGGGCTCAGCGGCTGCCGTGGCGTCGTCCGGGAGCCGGTCGCCCTGTTCGAGGATGACGTGGGCGTTGGTGCCGCTGATGCCGAAGGAGGAGACGGCGGCGCGGCGGGGGCGTCCGGTGTCGGGCCAGGCCCGGGAGTCGGTGAGCAGGCGGAGGGCGCCGGAGTCCCACGGGACGTGTGGGGTGGGTTGGTCGATGTGCAGGGACTTGGGCAGTTGCCCGTGCCGCATGGCCTGCACCATCTTGATGATGCCTGCGACGCCCGCCGCGGCTTGGGTGTGGCCGATGTTGGACTTGACCGAGCCGAGCCACAGGGGTTGGCCGGACTCGCGGCCGGTGCCGTAGGCGGCCTGGAGGGCGTGGGCCTCGATGGGGTCGCCGAGGGTGGTGCCGGTGCCGTGGGCCTCGACGGCGNCCGGCCCGCAGCCCGGCGTTGGCCAGCGCGGTGGCGATGACGCGTTGTTGGGAGAGGCCGTTGGGGGCGGTGAGTCCGTTGCTGGCACCGTCCTGGTTGGTCGCGGTGCCGCGGACCACGGCCAGGACGGTGTGGCCGTTGCGGCGGGCGTCGGAGAGCCGTTCCACGACGAGGAGCCCGGCGCCCTCGGCCCAGCCGGTGCCGTCCGCGGCCGCCGCGAAGGGCTTGCACCGGCCGTCGGGGGCGAGGCCGCGCTGGCGGCTGAACTCGACGAACATGCCCGGGGTCGAGAGAACGGTGACGCCGCCCGCGAGGGCCAGGTCGCATTCGCCGGACCGCAGGGACTGGACGGCGAGGTGCAGGGCGACGAGTGAGGAGGAACAGGCGGTGTCCACCGTCACCGCAGGACCCTCGAACCCGAAGGTGTAGGAGATCCGGCCCGAGGCGACGCTCGGGGTGGTGCCGGTGAGGACGTAGCCGTCGAGCCCGTCGGCCGCTTCGTGCATGCGCGGTCCGTAGTCGAGGGCGGTGGTGCCGACGAAGACGCCGGTGCGGCTGGCGTGCAGCGCGGTGACGTCGAGGCCCGCGTGCTCGAAGGCGTCCCAGGCGGCCTCCAGCAGGACCCTCTGCTGCGGGTCCATGGCGAGGGCCTCGCGCGGGGAGATCCCGAAGAACTCGGCGTCGAAGCCGTCGGCGTCGTCCAGGAAGCCGCCTTCGCGGGCGTAGGTGGTGCCGGGATTGTCGGGGTCCTCGTCGTGGAGGGCGTCGAGGTTCCAACCGCGGTCGGTGGGGAACGGGCCGATGGCGTCGCGCTCCTCGTGGACGAGCCGCCACAGCTCCTCGGGCGAGGAGACGGCTCCGGGGTAGCGGCAGCCCATACCGACGATGACGACGGGGTCGTCCTCCTGGCCGTCGGCGTCCGGGTGTGCGGGGCGCCGGGACGTGGCGAGGGCCCCGTCGGGCTCCTCGGTGCCGGTGAGGAGGGTGTGGAGGTGGTCCGCGAGGGCGGTGGGCGTCGGGTGGTCGAAGAGGACGGTGCTCGGGAGGTCGGTCGCGGTCACCCGGGCGAGCCGGTCGCGGAGTTCCACGCTGCCGTAGGAGTCGAGGCCGAGGTCGCGGAAGGTGCGGTCGGCGGTGACCTCGTCCCCCGTGGCGTACCCGAGGACGGCGGCCGTGTGGGTGCGGACGAGGGCGAGGGCGTCCTCGGGGCGCTTCCGTGCCTCCGGGCGGCTGGGGACCCGGGCATCGGCGCCCGCCGTGGGTCCGCTCTCGGGCACCGGGCCCGGAGACGCCCCGGATTCCGCGTCCGTGGCCGGGTCCGCGTCCGCGTCCGTGGCCGGGTCCGCGTCCGGCGCCGTGGTCTCCCGGAGCGGCAGCCAGTGCCGGGTGCGCTGGAAGGGGTAGGTGGGGAGGTCGACGCGCCGGGCGCCGAGGTCCGCGAAGAAGGTGTCCCAGTCGACGGGCTGGCCGTGGGCGTGGAGGGTGCCGAGGGTGGTGAGGAGTGAGCGGGCTTCGGGCTGGCCGCGCCGCAGGGTGGGCGCCTGGACGCCGTGGGGGTGCCGGGCGAGGGTGGTGAGGGTGGCGCCGGGTCCGAGTTCGAGGGTCGAGGGGGTGATGCGCCGCAGGGCGTGCAGCCCGGCGTGGAACCGGACGGTGCCGCGGACGTGCCGGACCCAGTAGTCGGCGTCGGCCCCCGGTTCGCCGGGTGCGAGCAGCTCACCGGTGACGTTGCTGATCAGCGGGAGTTCCGGGGCCCGGTGGACGATGCCTGCGGCGAGCCGCCGGAAGGCGTCGAGCATGCCGTCCATGTGGGCGGAGTGGAAGGCGTGGCTGACGCGGAGGCCGGTGGTCTTGCGGCCCTGTGCGCGGAAGTGCTCGGCGACGGCCCGGACGGCGTCGGCGTCCCCGGAGATCACGGTCTCCAGGGGGCCGTTGAGGGCGGCGACGGCGACCCCGTCCCGCAGCTGTGCCGTGACCTCCTCCTCGGTGGCCTGGACGGCGGTCATCGTGCCGCCGTCGGGCATGCTCTGCATGAGCCGGCCGCGTCCGGCGACGAGGAGCGCGGCGTCGGGGAGGGTGAGCACGCCGGCGCAGTGGGCGGCGCTGAGCTCGCCGACGGAGTGGCCCAGGAGAGCCCGGGGCCGGACGCCCCAGTGGTCGAGCAGGCGGAACTGCGCGGTCTGGATGGCGAAGAGGGCGGGCTGGGCGTACTCGGTGCGGTGCAGAAGCTCTGCTTCCGCGCTGTCCGGCCCGGCGAAGAGGAGGTCGCGCAGGGGGCGTTCGAGGTGGGGGTCGAGCGCGGCGCACACGGTGTCGAGGGCCCGGGCGAAGACGGGGAAGGCGGCGTACAGTTCGCGGCCCATGCCCGGACGCTGGCTGCCCTGCCCGGAGAAGAGGAAGCCCGGATCGGTGGTGGTGCCGGTGGCGTTCGGCCGCGTGACGGCGCGGAGGAGGCCGGGGGTTTCGCGGCCCTCGGCCAGGGCGGCGAGCCCGGCCGTCAGGGTGTCGTGGCCGTCGGCGAGGAGGACGGCGCGGTGCTCGAAGGCCGAACGGGTGGTGGCCAGGGAGGCGGCGAGGTCGAGGGTGTCGGGGCGCGGGTCGGCGGCGTCCAGGTGGGCGCGGAGCCGGGTGGCCTGGGCGCGCAGGGCGTCCTCGTCGCGGGCGGACACGAGCACGGGGAGCACGCGTGCCCCGGCCCCCTCCTCCTCGCCCGCCCGGCGCCCGTCCGCGGGGCCCTCGCCCACGACGACGTGGCAGTTGGCGCCGCCCATGCCGAAGGAGGACACCCCGGCGACGAGCGGCTGGTCGGGGCGGGGCCAGGGCGCGGTGGTGGTCTGGACGGTGAGTCCGAGCTCGCCCAGGGGGATACCGGGGGCGGGGCGGCGGAAGTTGAGGCTGGGCACGAGCTGCCGGTGGCGCAGGCACAGCAGGGCCTTGACGAGCCCGACGACGCCCGCGGCTCCCTCCAGATGACCGATGTTGGTCTTGACGGAGCCGACGGCCAGTGGCCCGGCGTCGGCGGGGCGTGCGGAGCCCAGGGCGGCGCCGAGGGCCGCCGCCTCGACGGGGTCGCCGACGGGCGTCCCGGTGCCGTGGAGTTCGACGTACTGGATGTCCTCCGCGGCGACTCCGGCGTCCGCGCAGGCGCCGCGAATGACCGCCTCCTGGGCTGCGGCGTGCGGTGCGGTGAGCGTCGGACCGGTGCCGGAGCCCTGGGCGCTGCCGAGGATGACGCCGTGGACGCGGTCGCCGTCGGCGAGGGCGTCGGTCAGCCGCTTGAGGACGACGACGCCTCCGCCCTCGCCGCGCACGTAACCGTCCGCGTCCGCGTCGAAGGTGCGGCAGCGGCCGCCGGGGGAGAGGGCGCCGAAGAGTTCGGCGGCGGTGAAGCCCTCGGGCAGCAGGTTGAGGTGGACGCCGCCGGCGAGGGCGAGTCGGGAGGCGCCGTCGAGCAGGCTGCGCACCGCGAGGTGGACGGCGACGAGCGAGGAGGACTGCGCGGTGTCGACGGTCAGGCTGGGCCCGGCCAGGCCGAGCAGGTACGAGAGCCGGTTGGCGATGACGGCACGGCTGAGCCCGGTGGTGGTGTGCGGGGTGGCGTCGCCCAGGGCGTGCTGGAGCTTGGCGTAGTCGTCGGCCATCGAGCCGACGAACACGCCGGTGCCGCTGCCGCGGAGCCGCTCGGGGCGGACCCCGGCGTCCTCCAGGGCCTCCCAGGCCAGCTCCAGGACGAGGCGCTGCTGTGGGTCGGTGGCCGCGGCCTCGCGGGGGGACATGCCGAAGAAGGCGGCGTCGAAGCCGTCGACGGCGTCGAGGAACTTGCCGCGTTGCCCGGTGCCGAGGCCGCGCCCGGCGGGCGCCTCGGTGACGGCTTCGGCTCCGTCGCGCAGCAGCCGCCAGAACGCGTCCCGGTCCGTCGCTCCGGGGACGCGGCAGGCGAGGCCCACCACCGCGATGCGCTTGTCCGTGCTGCTGCTGGCTGGCATGTCGGTCATCAGCCCTTCGACTTCCCGACCACCGGTCCCGTTCGGGCAGGCCGGTGATCTCTGTGACCCGGCAGGTGTCGTGCGGTGCCACGGGCCCGGCGTCGGGGTGGTGCGGGGCCCGTGGGCGATGCTCGGACGAGGTGTGCGTGGGGAGGGGGCGACAGCTGGGGGTTCGGGAGGTCAGCCGCGCGGCGCGATCCGGACGGGGAGTTCCCGCAGGCCGCGCATGATGATGTACGGGGACCGGGCGGGCTCGGGGGTCTCCAGCGTCAGGTCCAGCTCGGCCAGCGCCGAGATGGCGACCTGCGCGGTGAGCCGCGCCATGGGTGCCCCGACGCAGAAGTGTGCCCCGAGGCCGAAGCCGAGGTTGCGTTCCGTGCGGCGGGACAGCAGCAGCCGGTCCGGCTCGTCGTGGACGCCCGGGTCCCGGCCGGCGGCGCCGATCATCAGCATGAGCTGCTCGCCCGCGGCGATGGGCTGGCCCGCCAGCTCGACGTCCTCCAGGGCGGTGCGCGAGATCATCTGCACCGGCGGGTCGTAGCGCAGCAGCTCCTCCACGGCGCCGCCGACGCCGTCCGGGTTGGCCCGCAGCCAGGCGAGCTGTTCGGGGTTGCGCAGCAGGGCCAGGACGCCGTTCCCGATGAGGTTGACGGTCGTCGCGTAGCCGGCGGACAGCAGCAGGGTGAAGGTGACGATCAGTTCGTGCTCGGTGAGGCGCTCGCCGTCCTCCTCGGCCGCGACGAGCTCGCTGATGAGGTCCTCGGCGGGGTGCGCGCGGCGCTCGGCGGCCAGCTGGGTGAAGTACTCGCCCAGTTCGGCGCGGGCGGCGTCCCGTCGGGCCACCTCGTCGGGGGCGAGGAAGAAGCTCGGGTCGAGGCCGTGCGCGATGTCGGCGGACAGTCGGCGGAAGCGCTCGTGGTGCTCGGCGGGCACGCCCAGCAGTTCGCCGAGCAGGATGGCCGGCAGGGGGTGGGCGACGGCGGACATCAGGTCGACCGGGCCGTCGCCCTTGGCGGCCTCCAGCAGCTCGGCGACCAGTTCGCGGGCGCGCCCGCGCAGGGTGTCCACGCGGCGGGCGGCGAAGGCGCTGCCGACGAGGGACCGGATGCGGGTGTGGTCCGGCGGGTCCATGAAGATGAACGGCCGCACGACCGTGCCGTCGGGGGCCTGGCTGAAGTGCTCGGCGACGGTGGCGCCGTCGCCCCAGCCGAACCGGGCGTCCCGGAGTACGGCGGCGCACTCCGCGTGCCCGGCGAGCACGACGAGCCCCATGGGTGTGCGGACCACGGGCCCGCGCTCGCGGACCTCGCGGTAGACCGGGTAGGGGTCCGCGTGGAACCCCGGGTCGAACGGATCGAAGGGCAGCAGCTCTCTGAAGAAGCCCGGGTCGATCTCAGGCGT
This sequence comes from Streptomyces sp. JJ38, assembly GCF_019303475.1. GTDB lineage: Bacteria > Actinomycetota > Actinomycetes > Streptomycetales > Streptomycetaceae > Streptomyces. The sequence goes on along the minus strand of NZ_JABLSI010000077.1, from coordinate 8,342 downwards.
TGTCATGGTGATCCCCCGCTCTCGAAACTGTGTTGCGGGACCCGCCGTCAGGCGAGTTCCACGGGCATCCGCAGCGTCACGGTGTGCTTGTTGCTCGGGGCCCACTCGACGGGCCCGGTGATCCTGATCTCCCGCACCCGCTCCAGCAGCGCTTCCAGCAGCAGCCGGATCTCGAGGCGGGCGAGCTGCTCGCCCAGGCAGGAGTGTGTGCCGTGGCCGAACGCCAGGTGGGGATTGGGCGAGCGGCGGATGTCGAACGTCGTCGGTTCGGCGAAGACGGACGCGTCCCGGTTGGCCGAGGCCCACCAGAACGTGACCTTCTCGCCCGCCCTGATCTCGGTGCCCCGGAAGACGGTGTCCCGGGTCGCGGTGCGCCGGTTGTACGGCGTGGGGGAGGACCAGCGCAGCATCTCCTCGATGGCGCCGGGCAGCAGCGACCGGTCCGCGCGCAGCGCCTCCCACTGCTCGGGGTGCTCGGCCAGCGCGAGGACGCCCGCCGCCATGGTGTTGCGGGCGGGTTCGCTCCCGGCGAGGAGCAGCAGGTTGAAGAACGCCTCCCGCTCGTACTCGGTGAGCGGGGTGTCGCCGGGGATGTCCTCCCGCGCCATGACGGACATGAGGTCGTCGGTGGTGTGCGGCTCGGCCCGCTTCCGGGCGATGAGCGACTGCCCGTACTCGTAGATGGCGTACTGCACCTTGGCCGAGTTCTCGTTGACCTTGCCGGAGGCGCGGTCGTCGAAGCCGGAGACGGCCTGCCCCCACTCGATGAGCTGGGGCAGATCGGCCTCGGGGACGCCGAGCACGCGGGCGATGCACTCGATGGCGTACGGCGCCGAGACGTCGGGCTGGAAGTCGGCGGACCCCTTGCGGACGGCCTGTTCCACGTACCGCTCGGCGACGGCGCGGAGTTCGGGCAGCCGCGTCTCGACGGCCCGCCGGGCCACGGGCGGGCTGACGAGCGTCTTGATCAGCTCGTGCCGGGGGTCGTCGATCATGTTGATGAGGACCCCGGCGTGCACGCCGGTCTTGAGATCGTCGATGTGGGTGCCGCCGCCCTCCCGGCCGCCCCCGCCCTGGGAGGAGAACACCGGGTCCTCGGCCGCCTCCTTCAGGTCGGCGTAGCCGCTGAGGACCCAGAAGCCCTCCCCGTCGGCCGTCCGGCCCGGCGGGTGCCACAGCACCGGGGCCTCGGCGCGGAGCCGGGCGAAGACCTCGTGCGGGAAGCCCTTCGCGAACTCCGCCTGATCCGTCAGATCGAAGCCGCCCAGAACCGTCGGCAGCCCAGCCTGCTCCGTCACCCTGCATCCCCCTCGCGGCATGGCCGGCGTGCATTGCTTGGAAGCAAGCTATCCATCTGTGTTCGGCTTCACAAGCGTCGTTCCGCTGCCGTCGTGACGCCAACTGGCCAGTAACCACTGGAAGTTCCCCGCGTCCCGAAAGGAGGTGCGGGGAACCGCGCGACCGGTCACAGCGCACCGTCGGCCCGCGACGCGCGCGCAGGGGGCACCCCGTACCCGGGGCGCGCCCGGTGCCGGAGGCGCAGGGCCGCGCCTGCCGGCCCTGCGCCTCCGGCGCAGACGCCCCAAGCGTGCGCCGCGGCTCAGCCGGCGGCGGCGTCCAGCGCGGCGACGTCGATCTTCTTCATGCCCAGCATCGCCGTCATGGCGCGGGCCGCGCGGGCCGGGTCCGGGTCGCGCACCAGCTCGTCCAGCCGCTTGGGGATGATCTGCCAGGACAGTCCGAACCGGTCCTTGAGCCAGCCGCACGGGCCCTCCTCGCCGCCCTCGGAGAGCCGGGACCAGTAGTAGTCGACCTCCTCCTGGTCGGCGCACTCGACGAGCAGCGAGAGCGCCTCGTTGAAGGTGACCTCGGGGCCGCCGTTGAGAGCGGTGAAGCGCTGGCCGTCGAGCTCGAAGTCGACGGTCATCACGGTGCCGGCGGGCCGCGGACCGGCCTCGTTGTAGTGGCTGACGGTGTGGATCTTGGAGTTGGGGAAGACCGAGCAGTAGAACTCGGCGGCCTCCTCGCCCTGGGTGTCGAACCACAGGTTGGGGGTGATGGCGGGCATGACGTGCTCCTTCGCGTGTCCGGGCCGAACCGTGCGCGGGCCCGCCGGGGGCCTGCACCGAGTACCGACGGCCCGCACCCGTGAAACTCATCGCCGCGGCGCCCCCGCGCGCGTTTGGGAGGTCTGCGCGGAGGCGCGGGGCTGGCAAGCACAGCCCCCGGCGCCGGGTGCGCCCGGGCTCGGGGTGCCCCCTCCTGCCCGTCGCGGGCCGTCGGCGCGTGTGGCTGGTCGCGCAGTTCCCCGCGCCCCTGCGGGGCCCGGCCTTGTGCGGGCACGCACAAGCGGGAGCCCCGAGCCCCGGGACCGGGGCGCGAGCGGGGCTTGAGCGCAGCGCTTTAGCACTCGACCCTGTCCATTGCGAATTTGCATGTCTAGTGCATCTTTTGCTAGTCGAACCCCTTTCGATCAGCGGCGAAGGGTGGAAAAATCACGTGCAGTGACCGTTCGCGGGCTTCGCGTATGAAGATCCTCTCTTCGCGCATCGCACGGACGGGCCACAGGTGTTGAAGATCACAAAGTCGGTCCTGTACCCCGTGTCGCATGTCACAGAGCCCGGGGCATAGGATGCACCCGACTCGGGCTTGTGAACTGCCTCACAATTGCACGACCTCTGCAACCTCCTGGGGCGGGGAGCCGGCTCGCAGCGGACCCCAGCTAGTCATCGGCGACTGGAAGGAGCGAGGTGCGGTGAACGCCTACGTGCCCATCCTCGTGCTCGGAGCCCTAGGCGCGGCCTTCGCGGTGTTCTCCGTGGTGATGGCCTCGATCATCGGTCCGAAGCGCTACAACCGCGCCAAGCTCGAGGCGTACGAGTGCGGCATCGAGCCCACTCCGATGCCGGTCAGCGGCGGACGCTTCCCGGTGAAGTACTACATCACCGCGATGCTCTTCATCGTCTTCGACGTGGAGATCGTCTTCCTCTACCCCTGGGCCGTCCACTTCGACGCCCTGGGGATGTTCGGCCTCGTCCAGATGCTGGTCTTCGTCGGCCTCATCGGCGTCGCCTACGCCTACGACTGGCGCCGGGGTGGTCTGGAGTGGGACTGACCGGCGGATTCCGCGGCCCGGCGGACAAGGGATAGGGGAGCGACATGGGAATCGAGGAGAAGCTGCCGAGCGGCTTCCTGCTGACCACCGTCGAGAAGGCCGCGGGCCTGGCGCGCAAGTCCTCGGTGTTTCCGGCGACGTTCGGGCTGGCCTGCTGCGCCTTCGAGATGATGACGACGGGCGCCGGCCGGTACGACCTGGCCCGCTTCGGCATGGAGGTCTTCCGCGGTTCGCCGCGCCAGGCGGACCTGATGATCGTGGCCGGGCGGGTGAGCCAGAAGATGGCGCCGGTGCTGCGGCAGGTCTACGACCAGATGCCGAACCCCAAGTGGGTCATCTCCATGGGCGTGTGCGCCTCGTCGGGCGGCATGTTCAACAACTACGCGATCGTGCAGGGCGTCGACCACGTCGTGCCCGTGGACATCTACCTGCCCGGCTGTCCGCCGCGGCCCGAGATGCTCCTGGACGCCATCCTCAAGCTGCACGAGAAGATCCGGGACGAGAAGCTCGGCGTCAACCGCGAGCAGGCGGCCCGGGAGGCGGAGGAGGCGGCCCTCAAGGCGCTCCCGACGATCGAGATGAAGGGGCTCCTGCGGTGACGGACGACAAGGGCCGCGAGAAGGACCACAGCCGGCGGGACGCCGACGACGCGGCGCCCGAGGCGGCCAACGGCACCTCACTGCCGGCGGCCCGGAACGGCGCGGGCGAGACCATCGCCGTCCGCCGCGGCATGTTCGGCGCGAACAACGGCGGCGACACCTCGGGCTACGGCGGCCTCGTGCGGACCGTGCGGCTGCCCGGTGCCTCCAGCCGCCCCTACGGCTCCTACTTCGACGAGGTGGCCGACGAACTCGAGGGCGCGCTCGACGAGCAGGGGCTCGTGCCCGAGAACGTGATCGCCAAGACGGTCGTGGACCGCGGCGAGATCACGTTCCACATCGAGCGCGCGTACCTGAGGGAGGTCTGCCGCATCCTGCGGGACGACCCGGCGCTGCGCTTCGAGCAGTGCTCCGGCGTGAGCGGGGTGCACTACCCCGGCGACACGGGGCGCGAGCTGCACGCGGTGTACCACCTGCGCTCGCTCACCCACGGCAACCGGCTGATCCGGCTGGAGGTCGCCGTCCCGGAGAGCGACCCGCACGTGCCGTCCGTCGTCGAGGTCTACCCGACGAACGACTGGCACGAGCGTGAGACCTACGACTTCTTCGGCATCGTCTTCGACGGCCATCCCGCCCTCACGCGGATCATGATGCCGGACGACTGGCAGGGCCACCCCCAGCGCAAGGACTACCCGCTCGGTGGCATTCCCGTCGAGTACAAGGGCGCCCAGATCCCGGCGCCGGACCAGCGGAGGTCGTACAGCTAATGAGCAGCATTCCGCAGGCCACACAGATGGGAGGTGCGAACCGGTGAGCGAGGTCAGCCTGGGCATGCCGCAGTTGCCCGCCCCCGACTACCCCGCCGACGTGCGGGCCCGGCTCGCCGCCGACGCCGGGGAGATCATCGGCCGCTACCCGGACAGCCGCAGCGCGCTGCTGCCGCTGCTGCACCTGGTGCAGTCCGAGGAAGGCCATGTGACGCCGACCGGCATGCGGTTCTGCGCCGAGCAGCTCGGCCTGACGACCGCCGAGGTCACCGCCGTCGCGACCTTCTACTCCATGTACCGGCGCAGGCCGAGCGGCGACTACCAGGTCGGCGTGTGCACCAACACCCTGTGCGCGGTGCTCGGCGGCGACGCGATCTTCGCCGCCCTCCAGGACCACCTGGGCGTCGGCAACGGGGAGACGACGGAGGACGGCGCCGTCACGCTGGAACACATCGAGTGCAACGCCGCCTGCGACTTCGCCCCCGTGGTGATGGTCAACTGGGAGTTCTTCGACAACCAGACGGTCGAATCCGCCAAGGAGCTCGTCGACGACCTGCGGTCCGGGCGCGAGGTGCGGCCCACGCGCGGTGCGCCGCTGTGCACCTTCAAGCAGACGGCGCGCATCCTGGCCGGCTTCCCCGACGAGCGCCCCGGCGCCACCGAGGCCACCGGCGGCGCGGGCCCCGCCTCGCTGGCCGGGCTCCGGCTGGCCAAGGGCGAGGCGCCCACCGGCCGCGTGGTCGGCCCGCGCGCCGAGACGCCGCCGACCCGCTCGACCCCCGGCCCGCTCGGCGGCCACCCCAGCTCCCACGACGCGCCGCAGCAGACGGCCGCCTCCGACCCGGCCAACCCCGCCGGGCCCGTCGAGGAGGACCGCGGGAAGGACCAGCGCGAGGAGGACGGGCGATGACGACGACCGAATCCGCCGAGAAGCTGCTCTCCCCGGTCCTGTCGGCCTTCTGGGACGCCCCGGAGTCCTGGACGCTGGACACCTACCGGCGGCACGACGGGTACCAGGGCCTGCGCAAGGCCCTGGCCATGGACCCGGACGACCTGATCGCCTACGTCAAGGACGCGGGCCTGCGCGGCCGGGGCGGCGCGGGCTTCCCGACGGGCATGAAGTGGCAGTTCATCCCCCAGGGCGACGACAAGCCGCACTACCTCGTCGTCAACGCCGACGAGTCGGAGCCGGGCACCTGCAAGGACATCCCGCTCCTCTACGCGAACCCGCACGTCCTCATCGAGGGCATCGTCATCGCCTGCCACGCGATCCGCTCCGGGCACGCGTTCATCTACCTGCGCGGCGAGGTCGTCCCCGTGCTGCGGCGGCTGCACGCCGCCGTGGCCGAGGCGTACGCCGCCGGGTACCTCGGCAAGGACGCGCTCGGGCCCGGCAAGGACCTCGAACTCACCGTGCACGCGGGCGCGGGAGCCTACATCTGCGGTGAGGAGACGGCCCTGCTCGACTCCCTGGAAGGGCGCCGCGGCCAGCCCCGGCTGCGCCCGCCCTTCCCGGCCGTCGCGGGCCTGTACGCCTGCCCCACCGTGGTGAACAACGTCGAGTCCATCGCCTCGGTTCCCGCGATCCTGGCCAGGGGCAAGGACTGGTTCCGCTCGATGGGCAGCGAGAAGTCCCCGGGCTTCACGCTCTACTCCCTGTCCGGCCACGTCGCGAACCCCGGCCAGTACGAGGCGCCGCTGGGCATCACCCTGCGCCAGCTCCTCGACCTCAGCGGCGGGATGCGCCCGGGCCACCGGCTGAAGTTCTGGACGCCGGGCGGCTCCTCGACACCGCTGCTGACCGACGAGCACCTGGACGTGCCGCTCGACTACGAGGGCGTCGGCGCCGCCGGTTCCATGCTCGGTACCAAGGCGCTCCAGTGCTTCGACGAGACGACGTGCGTCGTGCGCGCCGTCACCCGCTGGACCGAGTTCTACGCCCACGAGTCCTGCGGCAAGTGCACGCCCTGCCGCGAGGGCACGTACTGGCTCGTCCAGCTCATGCGGGACATCGAGGCGGGCAAGGCCACGATGGCCGATCTCGACAAGATCCACGACATCGCCGACAACATCAACGGCAAGTCCTTCTGCGCACTCGGCGACGGCGCGGCCAGCCCGATCTTCTCCTCGCTGAAGTTCTTCCGCGAGGAGTACGAGCAGCACGTCACCGGACGCGGCTGCCCCTTCGACCCGGCCAGGTCCACGGTGTGGGCCGACGACGCGGGCCGGGACGACAGCGACGCACACCTGGAGGTGAACGCGTGACCGTGACCACCGACGCCAAGACCTCCGGGGGCGGCGAGGCCGAGCGCCCGCCGGAGGACCTGGTGAGCCTGACGATCGACGGCGCCGAGATCAGCGTGCCGAAGGGCACCCTGGTCATCCGGGCCGCCGAGCTCCTGGGCATCGAGATCCCGCGCTTCTGCGACCACCCCCTCCTCGACCCGGCGGGCGCCTGCCGCCAGTGCATCGTCGAGGTGGAGGGCCAGCGCAAGCCGATGGCCTCGTGCACCATCACCTGCACCGACGGCATGGTCGTCAGGACGCAGCTCACCTCGCCCGTCGCGGAGAAGGCGCAGCGCGGCGTGATGGAGCTGCTGCTCATCAACCACCCGCTGGACTGCCCGGTCTGCGACAAGGGCGGCGAGTGCCCGCTGCAGAACCAGGCCATGTCCACCGGCAGCGCCGAGAGTCGCTTCGAGGGGCGCAAGCGCACCTTCGAGAAGCCGGTGCCGATCTCCACCCAGGTGCTGCTGGACCGGGAGCGCTGTGTGCTGTGCGCGCGCTGCACCCGCTTCTCCAACCAGATCGCCGGGGACTCGATGATCGAGCTGCTGGAGCGCGGCGCGCTCCAGCAGGTCGGCACCGGTCAGGACGAGCCGTTCCAGTCCTACTTCTCCGGCAACACCATCCAGATCTGCCCGGTGGGCGCGCTGACCTCGGCGGCCTACCGCTTCCGCTCCCGCCCCTTCGACCTGGTCTCCTCGCCGAGCGTGTGCGAGCACTGCGCGGGCGGCTGCGCGACCCGCACCGACCACCGGCGCGGCAAGGTCATGCGCCGCCTCGCGCAGGACGACCCGGAGGTCAACGAGGAGTGGATGTGTGACAAGGGCCGCTTCGCGTTCCGCTACGCGCAGCGCCCCGACCGGCTCGCCACCCCGTTGGTCCGCGACGCGGAGAGCGGTGAGCTGGAGCCGACGAGCTGGCCGCACGCCCTTCAGGTGGCGGCCGAGGGCCTGGCCGGGGCGAAGGGCCGCACCGGCGTGCTGACCGGCGGCCGGCTCACCGTCGAGGACGCCTACGCCTACGCCAAGTTCGCCCGGGTCGCCCTCGGCACGAACGACGTGGACTTCCGCGCCCGCGTCCACAGCGCCGAGGAGGCCGAGTTCCTGGCCGCCCGGGTCGCCGGACGCGGCGTCGACATGGACTCGGGCGGCGTGACGTACCGGGCGCTGGAGGCGGCACCGGCCGTGCTGCTGGTCGGCCTGGAGGCGGAGGAGGAGGCGCCCGGCGTCTTCCTGCGGCTGCGCAAGGCGAACCGGAAGTCGGGCCAGCGCACCTTCGCCGTCGCCTCGCACGCCACCCGGGGCCTGACGAAGGCGGGCGGCACGCTGCTGCCCGCCGCGCCCGGCACCGAGCCGGAGTGGCTGGACGCCCTCGCGGGCGGGGTCGGGCTGGACTCGACGGGTGAGCAGGCGGCCGAGGCGCTGCGCGCCGAGGGCGCCGTCATCCTCGTGGGCGAGCGGCTGGCCGGGGTGCCGGGCGCGCTGACGGCCGCGGTGCGGGCGGCCACGGCGACCGGGGCCCGGCTGGTGTGGATGCCGCGCCGCGCGGGCGAGCGCGGGGCGGTCGAGGCCGGGG
>NZ_JABLSI010000076.1 GCF_019303475.1 Streptomyces sp. JJ38 | reverse complement strand
CCGCGCCCGGCCCGCACGCGCCCTCGCCCGAGCCCGCGCCGGTCCCCGTGCACGCGGGCGCGCCCTCGGCGGACGGCACGCCCGTAAGCCTCGCCGGGGCCCCCGCGCCCATCGGCCCCGGGCCCCGCCGCCGGGACGTCCACGGCGTGGCCCCGGTGCCCGGCACGCACTGGGTCAGCCCGCCGGTGGCCACCTCGGCCTCCGCCGTCGCGTCACCGCCCGCGCCGCCCCCGGCACCCGTCGCACACCCGTCGCACGTCTCGCCCCAGCCCGCCTCCGCACCGTCCCCGGCGCCCGGGGCCGGCACCGGCGAGCCCCGGCGCTGGCGGCCCTGGCGGTTCCGGATGTCCAACGACGTGTGGGGCACCCCCGTCGTCGCCGCGGACCTGCTCTACGTCACCTCCTTCGAGGTGCACGCCCTCGACACCACCACCGGGCGCCGCCGCTTCAAGACCCGCGATGTGGCCTGGTCCATGGCCGTGGCCGACGGCCGCGTCCACGCCTCCGACGGCCCGAGCCTCTTCGCCCTCGACGCCCGGGACGGCGGCGAGCGCTGGAAGATCGCCGTCGACGCCTGGGTGTACGCGCTGAGCGCCGGGGACGGCGTCGTCGTCACCGCGACCCGTGGCGGGGCCGTCCAGTCCTGGTCCGCGGCCGACGGCGAGCGGCTGTGGGAACTGACCGGCGCCCAGGCGGACTTCGAGACCGCCGACGCCGGGCCGCTCCTGCACAAGGGCACCGTCTACCTGTGGGCCGACGGGCTCCTGTACGCCCTGGACGCCCGCTCCGGCGCCGAGCGCTGGACGTACCCCGTAGGCGACTCGACCGCCACGGGCGGCGTGCCCCTCCGGCTGCTGCCCGCGCCCGACGGCGCCGTCTACGTCTGCGCCGGGGCCCGCATCCTGGCCCTCGACGCGGCCACCGGCACCGAGCGCTGGCGCTTCCACTCCCCGGACGCGTTCCTCAGCCCGCCCGCCTTCGCCCCCGGCGCCGCGGTGGCCGGCGGGGGGCTCTACGTCGCCGACTACCGGGGCGTCGTCTACGCGATCGACGCCGCCACCGGGCACGACCGCTGGCGCATCCCCACCCAGGCCCGCAACTCGATCGACCCCGTCGTCGTCTCCGACGGTCTGGTCCACGTGGCCAGCGGCAGCGCCCTGTACACCATCGACGCCGTCCCCGGCACGGGCCGCTGGCGCTTCGAGGCGCACGGCGACCTCGTGGGCGCTCCGGTGGCCGCCGAGGGCCGCGTGCACTTCGGCTCCATCGACCAGTCGCTCTACACCCTCGACGCCGTGGGCGGGCAGCTCCGCTGGAAGCTGGAGACGGGCGGCGAGATCACCGGCTCCCCGCTGGTCTCCGGCGGTGTGGTGTACGCGTGCAGCAAGGACCGCTGCGTCTACGCGCTGGACGCCGAGCGCGGCACCCGCCAGCAGAGCGCCTGACGGCAGAGCGCCTGACGGCAGAGCGCCTCAGGGCGAACGAGGACGGGGGTGCCGTCACCACGTTGACCGTGGTGACGGCACCCCCGTTCTCCTTCAGGCCGCCGGACGGGCAGACGTCACACGACGTGGCTGTCGGCGGGCGCGACGGTCTGGACGTCCTCGGCGGGAGGCGCCGTCTGGTGGTGCTCGGCGAGCACGATCGTCTGGACGTCCTCGGCCGGCGGCGCCGTCTGGACGTCCTCGGCCAGGGCGGGTGAGGCGCAGAACGCCACCGCGCCGGCGGCTATGGCGAGTGCGGCGAGCGGCTTCTTGAGGGAAGTCATGAACAGCCCTTCATCGGAGAGGACAAAACAACAGAAACGTTACGGCCTTGCTGGTTTTGCTGACGGTCTTTTGGCTGAAACAGCGATCGAATATGACCGGTACCGTCAACATGCCCGAGGGCCCGCGCCGGCAACTCCCCCTCTCAGTCGCCGGTGCGGGCCCTCAGCCTCCCCCGAGGCGGTTGGACTAGCGGGCGGGTTCGCCCGTCTGGTGGTGGTCACCCAGGGCGACCATCTCGCCGCTCTCCTGGTCTTCGCTGACCTGGATCGGCTCCCCCGTCTGATGGTGATCCCGGAGCTTTGCGCCGCCCCGGTCCTGTTGTTGCTCGTTGGTGACCATGACCAGTTCCTCCCGTTGGTGGTGCTCAAGGTCGCTGTCCAGCGGCTCCCCCGCCGGCCGCTGGACCGATGGCGAGGGACGCCCGCCGTCTCGATGCGACCTTCCCCGTGACCCGCTCCGCCCCCCGCGGACCGGATCGACACACTCAGCATGGCGGGGGGCGATAAACGAACGATGAACGTCCTTTCAGCGCGGCCCAGTCCGCCCGAACGCCGGGGTCAGGCAGCCACCGAGGCCAGCAGCCGGCGAACCTCCTCGGCCTCGTCGCTGCCTTCGGCCTCGTAGGTCGCGAGTGCCTCGCGCCAGCAGGCGGCGGCACGGCCGTGCTGGCCGATGCACCCCAGGGAACGGCCCAGGAGTGTCAGAACGTTGGCCCGACGCCAGGCGCCGCCGATCCCCCGCAGGACGGCGAGGGCCTGCTCGGCCTGCCCGGCGGCGGCCGGTGCCTCCCCGAGCCGGAAGCTCACCTCCGCCAGCCGGTAGTGCGTCATGCCGACCCAGAGGCGCTGGCGGAACTCCTGGAAGATGGTCAGTGCCCCGGCGAACTCCTCCCTGGCCTCGCCGAGGCGTCCGGCGTCGGCGAGTGCCAGCCCCAGCGTGTAATGGCCGTTCGCCAGGCGCATCGACCCCGTCGAACGCTGGTAGATGGCCACGGCGTCCTGAGCGAGCTTCACCGCGATGTCCGTGTTCCCCGCGCTCAGTTCGGCCCGGGCCAGGTTGCACATCGCGCTGGCGGCCGAGGTGGTGTTGCCGTAGCTCTGAAAGACGGTCAGCGCCGGTCTGAGGTAGCTCCGGGCGAGGTCGGAGTGGCCCTGGTAGTTGGCGGAGATGCCGGAGAGGTTCAGGCCGTAGGAGACGGTGAGCGGGTCGTCGGCGGCCTGGCCGAGCTCGGTGGCGGCCCGTGCCTGTTCCGTGGCGTTGTCGAACTGACCGGAATGGGTGTGGAGCGCCGCGAGCACCATGTGGCAGCGACCGGCGGCCCAGGCGTCCCGCTGCTTCTCCGCCTGGCCGTTCAGCAACAGCGCCGCCAGCTCGTACTGGCGGACGTGCGAACCCGACTCGGCCAGGTCGCGGGTCACCACCAACAGGTCCGTCGCCCTGCGGAGCGTGGCGCCCGTGCCCGTCTGACGGGCACAGGCCAGGATGCCGGGTGCCTCGGCGAAGAGCCAGTCGATGGCCGTGCTCCGGTCCGGGAAGTCCAGACCGTCGCACCGGGTCTTCTCCAGGAAGTCCACGAGGCGTTCGTCGGGCCGGCCGATGCGGTACACGCTGGTCGCGGTGGCGAGGTAGAAGTCCAGGAGCCGGGCGAGGGCGGGATCACCCTCGCCCGCCGGGGCATCGCGCTCGGCGCAGTCACGCGCGTAGAGCCGGACGAGGTCGTGGTAGCGGTAGCGGCCGGGGGCGGCGGACTCCAGCAGGCTGATGTCGACCAGCGACTCCAGCAGCTCCTCCGCGGTGTCCGCGTCGCGGTCGAGCAGGGCCGCCGCGGCCGCCAGGGAGATGTCGGGGCCGTCGGCGAGGCCCAGCAGCCGGAAGGCGCGGGCCTGTTCGGGGTCGAGCTGGCCGTAGCCGAGCTCGAAGGTGGCCTTGACGGCGAGGTCCCCGGCCTGGAGCTCGTCCAGGCGGCGGCGTTCGTCGCCGAGCTTGCGGGCGAGAACGCTGACGGTCCAGGTGCGGCGGGCGGCGAGCCGGGCCGCGGCGATGCGGATGGCCAGCGGCAGGAAGCCGCAGGCCGCGACCACGTCCAGCGCCGCGTCCCGCTCGGACTCCACGCGCTCGGCGCCGACGATCCGGGTGAACAGCGTCATGGCCTCCTCGGGGCTCATGACGTCCAGGTCCACCAGGTGGGCCCCGGCCAGGTCGATCATGCGGGTGCGCGAGGTGATCAGCGCCGCGCTGCCCTCGGTGCCGGGCAGCAGTGGCCGGATCTGTGCGGCGTCGCGCGCGTTGTCGAGAAGGGCGAGGACGCGCCGTCCGGCGAGTGTCGAGCGGAACAGCGCCGCGCGTTCCTCCACGCCCTCGGGTATCGCCGAGTCCGTCGTGCCCAGGGCGCGGAGGAACGCGCCGAGGACGGCCTCGGGGTCGGCGGGGGTGGGGCTGGCGCCCTGGAGGTCGACGTAGAGCTGGCCGTCGGGGAAGTGCTCGCGGGCGGCGTGGGCGAGATGGATGGCGAGCGTCGTCTTGCCGACGCCGCCGATGCCGGCCACGGCGGAGACGGCCATGACACGCCCCTCGGCGCTGCCCAGTTGGGCGCCGAGCTCCTGGACGAAGGCCGCGCGCCCGGTGAAGTCCGGCACGGTGGCGGGTAGTTGGTGCGGGCGGACGAAGGTCGGGGTGGCCGGCTCCGTGGCGGGGGCGGTGAGGGACTCGTCGGCGCGCAGGATGCGCTGCTGGAGCTCGGCGAGCTCGGGGCGGGGCTCGACGCCCAGCTCGTCGGAGAGCAGCCGCCGGGTGTCGGCGTAGACGGCGAGCGCCTCGGCCTGCCGCCCACTGCGGTAGAGGGCGAGCATGAGTAGCTCGCGGAGCCGTTCACGCAGCGGGTGGGCGGCGGTGAGCGCCGTCAGCTCGGAGACGGCCTCGGTGTGGCAGCCCGTGCCCAGGTCGAGGTCGAGGCGGTGCTCGAGCAGGGTGAGCCGCCACTCCTCCAGCCGGGTGCGCTCGGTGGCCGCGTAGGGCCCGGGGACATGGGCGAGGGGCTCGCCGTCCCAGTGGTCCAGCGCCTCGGCGTAGAGGGCGCGGGCCCGCTGGCGGTCCCCGGAGTGGGCGCTCTTCTCCGCGTCTGCGGCGAGCCGGGCGGCCTCGTCAGCGTCGACACGGGCGGCGGGGCCGGTGCGGATGGCGTAGCCACCGGACTCGCTGACCAGCGTCTGCGCGCCGAGGACCTTGCGCAGCCTGGAGGCGTAGGTGCGCAGCGCGGCCAGTGCCTGCTGCGGCGGTTCCTCGCCCCAGATCGCGTCCACGAGCTCGGAGGCCGTGGCCGTGCGTCCGCCGCGCAGCAACAGCGCCGCGAGCAGCGCCTTCTGTTGCGGTGAGCCGGTGGCGAGCGCCTCTCCGTCGCGCCAGGCGCGGATGGGCCCCAGCACTGCGAAGCGCAGCCCCGTGCCCGGGTCGGCGACCATGCGTGCCCCCTCAGTTTCCCGTCCTTCGGTGCCGCGTGGAACCACAGTGTGCCTTCTCCGGCACGGAATGGGCAGTTCGGTCCCAGCCGCCGTGGCTGGTTCGAACTCCTCACGCTGTGGCATGGGCTGAGTACGCGGTACCCCAACTGACCGAAGCTACAAGAAGTTGCCCGTCCGCGCTGCCCCACCCCCGCGGGTACGTGTCCGAATCCGTACGTGGCGGCGGGGTGGCCGGGCCGTACGGGCGCCGTCAGTCGGCGGTCAGCCAGACCGGGTTGGTCATCGCGACCATGGGGCCGGGCAGGCCGCCGCCGGGGCCGGGCCGGCGGACCTCGGCGCGGACATAGGTGGCCAGGGAGGCCGTCGTCGTCCACTCCAGGGCCGCGGCCGGGCCGGAGCGCAGCTCGCCCTGGTCCGTCATGAGCCGGGCGGTCGCGTCCCCGGGAGCTCCCTCGACATCGAGCCGCACGGTGACGGGCGCCTCCGGGTCGCGGACGCGGAGCCGGTCGCCGATGCCGGCGCGCCGTCCGCGCGCGTCCGTCGCGCTCAGCCGCACGGTGACGGCGGCGGACTCGGCGAGGTAGCTGCGCCCGGCGCGCAGGGCCGCCAGGACGGCGGGTCGGCTGAGGTCGTCGGCGTGGACGACGGTCTGCGGCAGGCCGACGACCTGGGGTTCGCGGTGGGCGTCGCTGTTGCCGACGGCGGGCAGCCAGTTCCGGTGGCCGCGTGCCGCCAGCTCCAGGTCCCAGTCCGCGACGGAGACCTCGTCGTCGGGCGTCCACGGCCCGTTCCACACCTCGACGGCGTCGGCGCCCTCGAAGCCGAACCTCCACTGGCAGCCGACGAACGGGCAGTGCGGGTGCGCCGGGACGACGAGACCGTCGGCGCGGTGGACGCGGCGCACGAAGCCGTCGTGGGCGTGGTCGCGGGCCCGGTAGCGCCAGTCGACGAAGGTGCCCGGGTCGGTGCCGACGGCCAGGTAGTGGCCGTTGCGGGTGGTGACCTCCTCGCCGCACAGGATGAGCAGGTCGTCGCCCCACAGCCCGGCCCACGCGCCGTGCCCGGAGGTGGTGTTGTGCTCGGTGGTGACGATGAAGTCCAGCCCGGCCGCGCGGGCCGCGGCAGCCACCTCGGCCGGGGTGCGCCGCCCGTCGGAGTGCACGGTGTGCAGGTGCCCGTCGCCCCGGTACCAGGCCCGGCCCCGGCCCTTGGCGCGCTCCGGAGGGTAGGACGGCCGCACGGCCTCGCCGGGGGCGCCGTACCGCAGGGTCACGCTCACCTCGTAGTCGAGGCCCTGCGGGGCGACGGTGTACGGGCCGAGGACGACGTGCCAGGTGCCGGGCCGCACCGGACCCGCCAGATAGCCGGGCGTGGCCCGCTCGGCGGAGATGGCGAACTCGCTGCGGAACCCGCCGGACCAGCCGCGGAACCCACGGCCGGGAAGGTCGGTGCCGCGTTCGTCGAAGATGCCGATGTCGAGGGCGTTGCCGCGGGTGCCGTCGGGGACGGCGGGGCGGTCGTAGGAGTAGGAGACGGCGATCTCGCGCACTCCGCGCGGCACGTCGACGGGCAGGTACACGTAGTCGGCGACGCCGGCCGACAGCGTGCCGCGCACGGTCCGCGTCTCCTTGCCGTCCACGCCGTTCCCGCCTTCTTCCGTCGGCCGTCCGGCGGCCGACGCGAACTCGACCGGCGCGAGCGTCAGGGCGCTCATGCCCGCCGAAACACCCAACACCGTACGCCTGTCCAGCACGACGAACCCCCACATCGGGACGGAGACACGACCGGCGCCACGGTTGTACGCGCGGACGACGGCCGGGGAAACCCCGCGCGTCGCGAGGGCCTTGGGCCGGCGAACCGTTCCCGGCCGCTCCGTGCCGCGGCTCAGCCCGGGGCGCCGCCCCGGGGGCGGTGGGAGCCCAGCGCGGTGACGGTGGCCAGCTCGCGGAAGGCGGCCGCCGGGTCGTCCGGGGTGGGGGTGCTGCCGTCGAGGCAGAGGGTGGCGTATCCGTGGGCCAGGGACCAGGCCGCCAGCGCGACGGGGCGGGGCGCCTCGGCGGCCTCCTCCTCGCCGGTGATGCCGCCGAGCAGTTCGGCCCAGGCGCGTTCCCGCTGTCGCGCCAGCTCGGGGTCGTCGGGATGGAGCAGGTGGGGCCGGAACATGACGTCGAAGTGCGCGGGGTGCGTGAGGGCGAAGGTCACGTAGCCGGCGCCGAGGTCGCGCAGGCGGTCCGGGGGTTCGGGGCGGATCGCGGCGAGGGCGTCGGCCAGGAGGCCGTAGCCCTCGGCGGCCAGGGCGGTGAGCAGCCCCGTGCGGTCGCCGAAGTGGTGCGCGGGAGCGGCGTGGGAGACGCCGGCGCGACGGGCGAGTGCGCGCAGGCTGAGTGCGGCCGGTCCGTCCGCGGCGATGACCTCGGCGGCGGCGTGCAGCAGGGTGCGGCGCAGGTCGCCGTGGTGGTACGGGCGTGGGTCGGTCATGCGGCCACCGTACCCGGTATCTAGACGTTGACAAGTTCCTCGTGGCGCGGCAATCTGGACGCCGTCAAGATGGCAGGCTGCCGGTCGACGCTCGTCACCGTCGGCCGACGCCTGTCCAGGACGGACGACGAAAGGCCACGCCGTGCCCGTGTCCCACCCCGCCTCAGCCGCCGAAGACCCGGCCGCGCCGCCCGCGGCGAGGCCCACCGTGCCGCTCGGCCTCGTCCGCCGCCTGTGGCAGACCCTGGAGCCGCTGCACGCGATCATCTACTTCGCCCCCGAGGCCAACGAGGAGGCGGCGGCCCTCGGCCTCCCGGTCGACGAGCGCTGGCCGGGCTACTTCGCCTGGCGCGCCGCGCCGCTGGGCGCCGCCTCCGCCGAACTCGTCACCGCCACCTTCCACAGCTTCAGCCCCGCCATGGTGCGCCGCCACCTGCCCGGCATCTGGGCGACCGCGGCCCCCAAGGCCGTACTCGACGCCCGGCTGCGCGCGGCCGACGCCGCCCTGCGCGCCGCCCTCGGCGACCGCGTCGCCGACCCGGCCGTCGCCGAGGCCGCCGAGCTCGCGCGGAGCGCGGCCCTCGCCGCCGACCACGCCGCACGTCCGCTGGCCGCCGCCAACGCGGCCCTGCCCTGGCCCGAGGAGCCCCACCTCGTCCTGTGGCAGGCCGTGACGCGCCTGCGCGAGCACCGGGGCGACGGGCACCTGGCCGCCCTCCTCGCCCACGGGCTGGACCCCGTCGAGACGCTCGTCTCCCACTCGGCCGCCGGCGCGGCACCCGCCGAGGTCTTCGCCAGCCGCGGCTGGACGGAGGCCGAGTGGGCCGCCGCCGCCGAGCGCCTCACGGCCCGGGGCTGGCTCGCGCCGGACGGCACCGCCACCGAGGCCGGGCGGGCCGGCCGGGCGGCCGTCGAGCGCCTCACCGACGAACTCGCCGCCGGGCCCTGGGCACGGCTCGGCGTCGAGTCCTGCGAGCACCTCGCCGAACTCGTCCTGCCCGCGGTGCTGGACGTCGTGGGCACGGGCCTCCTGCCCGAACGCAGCACCCTGGGCATCGGCATGAGCTACCCGCACCAGGAGTAGGGCCGCGCCCGCGGTGGCGCGGGGAACCGCGCGGGCTCAGGCCCGGGGGTAGCGGCGCAGCCAGCCGGGGCTGCCCGCCGGGGTCGCGGGGGTGTGCAGGGCCGAGCCCTGCGTCATCTCCATCGCGAAGTCGTCCGCGAGCTGGAGGATCGTCGCCCGGCCCTCCAGCTCCACCACCCAGTTCGGCGGCAGCGCCGTCTCCCCGTGCAGGGCACCCAGCAGGTTGCCGCAGACCGAGCCCGTCGAGTCCGAGTCGCCCCCGTGGTTGACGGCGAGCAGCAGCCCGTGGCGCATGTCCTCGGCGACCAGGGCGCAGTACACGCCCATCGCCAGCGCCTCCTCGGCCACCCAGCCCGCGCCGAGCGACTCGACCCGCTCGGCGCTCGGCATGCCCTGCCGCACCGCCCCCAGCGCCCGCTTGAGCGCCTCCGTCGTCTCCTCGTGCCCCGGATGCACGGCGAGCAGCGTCAGCGCCTGCTGCACCGCGGCGTCCAGCGACTCGCCCCGCGTCACGGCGTGCACGATGACGGCGAACGCCCCGGCCGAGAGGTACCCGGTGGGATGCCCGTGCGTCTGCGCCGCGCACTCCACCGCGAGCTGGAGCACGAGCTGCGGCTCCCAGCCCACCAGCAGGCCGAAGGGCGCCGACCGCATCACGGTCCCGCACCCCTTCGACTCCGGGTTCTTGGGGTTCTCCAGCGTGCCCATCCGGTCGTCCGCCAGCCCGGTCAGGCACGCGTTGCCCGGCGCCCGCCGCGAGTACAGCCACTCCTCGCGGGCCAGCCAGCCGTCGTCCTCCCTGCGCTCGTCCGGCCCCCAGTCCCGCTGGGTGGCGGCCCAGCGCAGATAGGCGGCGTGGACGTCCGTCGGCGGATGCCACGCTCCCGCGTCCCGGCGGACGTGCGCCCTGATGAGCCCGTCCACCGTGAACAGCGTCATCTGCGTGTCGTCCGTGACCGCGCCCCGGCGCCCGTAGGCCGGGACGTAGTCCGTCACGCCCTGCGGCCCGTGCCGCTCCCGGATCGCGGCCAGCGAGTCGAACTCGACGCCCGCGCCCAGCGCGTCACCGATCGCCCCGCCGAGCAGACACCCCCGCACCCGGCTGCGGAAACCCTGCTGCTCGGCCCGCCCCCACATGGCCCCACCGCCCCCGTCCACGCCGGTCACCAGCCCTTCCCCGCGGTCGCCTACAGACTGCACCGGGCACTGTAATCCAGCCGGTTGAACACCCGCGTTATGCCCTTCGGCTACCGGGCGGGAGCCGCCTCGCCCTCGGGCGGGCCGCCGCCGGGCAGGCCGTTTCCGGGCACGCCGTCCGCGGTCAGGAGGGGCAGCAGTTCCGGGAGCCGGCCGTCGGCGGCCTCGGCGGCGGCCACGCGCTCGGCGGGCACCTCGCCGTAGGTCGTCGTGCGGGGACGGGCCGGACGGCCAGCGGCCTCCGCGATCGCCCGCAGCTCCGCGACGGAACGGTGCGAGCCGTAGGAGGACCCGGCCATGCGGGAGATCGTCTCCTCCATCAGCGTTCCGCCCACGTCGTTCGCGCCCGACCGCAGCATCTCGGCCGCCCCCTCGGCGCCCAGCTTCACCCAGCTCGTCTGGATGTTGGGGATGTGCGGGTGCAGGAGCAGCCGGGCCATCGCCGTCACCGCGCGGTTGTCGCGCCGCGTCGGACCGGGGCGGGCGATACCGGCCAGGTAGACCGGGGCGTTGGTGTGGATGAACGGCAGCGTGACGAACTCCGTGAAGCCGCCGGTCTCCTGCTGGATGCGGGACAGCGTGCGCAGGTGGCCCAGCCAGTGCCGGGGCTGGTCCACGTGCCCGTACATCATCGTCGAGGACGTGCGCAGGCCCAGCGAGTGCGCCGTCGTGACCACGTCCGTCCAGGTGGCCGCGGGCAACTTGCCCTTGGTGAGGACCCAGCGCACCTCGTCGTCCAGGATCTCGGCCGCCGTGCCGGGCAGCGAGCCCAGCCCGGCCTCCTTCGCGGCGACGAGCCACTCGCGCAGCGACATCCCCGTGCGCGAGGCCCCGTTGACGACCTCCATGGGCGAGAACGCGTGCACGTGGATGCCCGGCACCCGCTCCCGCACGGCCCGGACGAGGTCGAAGTAGGCGGTGCCCGGCAGGTCCGGATGGATGCCGCCCTGCATGCACACCTCCACCGCGCCCACGTCCCACGCCTGCTCCGCCCGGTCGGCGACCTGGGAGAGGGAGAGGGTGTAGGCGTCGGCGTCCGTCCGGCGCTGCGCGAACGCGCAGAACCGGCAGCCCGTGTAGCAGACGTTGGTGAAGTTGATGTTCCGCGTGACGACATACGTGACGTCGTCGCCGACCGTGTCGCGGCGGACGGCGTCGGCGATGCCGCACAGCGCGTCCAGCGCCGGGCCGTCGGCGTGCAGCAGGGCGAGGGCCTGCTCGTCGGTGAGCCGGGCCGGGTCCTCCGCGGCCCGGACGAGCGCCGCGCGGACCTCGGCGTCCAGCCGCTCGGGGGCCGGACCCCGCGGGGCCATGCCGGGAGCCGCGGCCTCGCGCAGCGCCTCCCAGTCGCCGTACACCGCGTCGAAGTCCTCGCGCCGGTCGGAGCTGCGGCCCGTCGTGTCGACGGTGCGGTGCAGGTCGGTGCGGCCGGTGGCCGTGAACACCTCGTCCGGCTCCTGCCACGGGCGCCCCTCCACGACCGCGTCCTCCCGCGCCAGCCCCGTCTCCGGGTCCGCCAGCGCCCCGACGTGCGGACGCAGCCGCGGGTCCAGCCACGGCTCGCCCCGGCGCACGAACTCCGGGTACACGCACAGCCGTTCCCGCAGGCGGAACCCGGCCGCCGCCGACCGCTCGGCCAGGACGTCGAGCTGCGGCCACGGGCGCTCGGGGTTCACGTGGTCCGGGGTCAGTGGGGACACCCCGCCCCAGTCGTCGATCCCCGCGCCGATGAGCCGGGCGTACTCCTCGTCCACCAGGTTCGGCGGCGCCTGCAGCGGCGCCGAGGGGCCCATGATGTGCCGGGCCACCGCCACCGTGGCCACCAGATCGTCGAGTTCGGCGTCCGGCATGCCGCGCATCGCCGTGTCCGGCTTCGCGCGGAAGTTCTGGATGATCAGTTCCTGGAGGCCGTGGTACGCGCGCTGCACGCGCCGCAGCGCGAACAGCGACTCCGCCCGCTCCTTGGGCGTCTCCCCGATGCCGATCAACAGCCCTGAGGTGAACGGAACGCTGGAGCGCCCCGCGTCCTCCAGCACCCGCAGCCGGACCGCCGGGTCCTTGTCCGGCGAGCCGTGGTGCGGCCCGCCCGGCTCGCTCCACAGCCGCCGTGCCGTGGTCTCCAGCATCATCCCCATCGACGGCGCCACCGGCTTGAGCCGCTGGAAGTCCGACCACGTCAACACGCCCGGGTTCAGATGGGGCAGCAGCCCCGTCTCCTCCAACACCCGCACGGCGACGGCCCGCACGTAGGCGAGGGTGTCGTCGTAGCCGTGCGCGTCCAGCCACTCCCGCGCCTCCGGCCACCGGTCCTCGGGCTTGTCGCCGAGGGTGATCAGCGCCTCCTTGCAGCCCAGTTCGGCACCGCGCCGGGCGACGTCGAGGACCTCGTCCATCGACATGAACATCCCGTGGCCCTCGCGCCGCAGCCGGCCCGGCACCGTGGCGAACGTGCAGTAGTGGCAGCGGTCGCGGCACAGCCGGGTCAACGGCACGAAGACGCTCTTCGAGTACGTGATGACGCCCGGCCGGCCGGCCTCGGCCAGCCCCGCGTCCCGCAGCCGCGCGGCCGAGGCCGTCAGCCGTGCCAGGTCGTCACCGCGCGCCCGGAGCAGTACGGCGGCCTCGGCGACGTCCAGCGCCACCCCGTCCCGGGCCCGTCTGAGCGCCCGCCGCATCGCGGTGGGGGTCGGGCGGGAGGCGGCGGGTACGTCGGAAGTCATCATCCGAGCGTACGCCGCCACCCCCGCCTCACCAGGGGGTCGCCTACAGCACGCGCGTGATCTTCGCCGCCGCGCCCGGCTCGCCGAGCGGCTCCGCGAGGGCGACGGGCACGCTGACCCGGCCCGGCCCCTCGCCGACGGTGAGCCGGCCCACCTCCGTGCCCGCGTCCGCCTCGCCGGGCACCGGATCCTCGCCCGCCGCCAGCTTCAGCTCCACCGACTGCCCCGGCCAGCCCACGGCCACCACGTCGTCCGTCGCCACGAGGTTCGTCCGGCCGCCCAGCCCGTCGTCCACCACCCCGACGACGGCGCCCTTCTCGACGATCGTCCGTGCCGTCAGCACCTTCTGCGTGGACTGGATCAGGTCCTTGCCCGCCGCCAGGACGGAGTCGATGATCGGCGGCTGGTGCTGCCCGAGAACGGCACCGATGATCAACTGCCGCGTGCCGCCGACGTCCGCCGTCGCGGCGAAGAGCAGGTTGCCGCCCGCGGCGGTGGTGGTGCCCGTCTTGATCCCGACCGTGCCGTACAGGGGCACGAGCCGGTTCCAGTTGTCGTGCTCCTTGCCGTTGCGGTCCGTGTACGCGGGCTTGTCGACGATGTCCCGGAAGACCTCGAACTCCATCACGGCCCTGCCCAGCTTCACCTGGTCCTCGGCCGTGCTGACGGTGTCGTCCCGCAGCCCGCTCGGGTCGGTGTAGGTGGTGTTCGTCATGCCGAGCTCCTCGGCCGCGGCGTTCATCCGCTCGACGAACGCCGCCTCCGAACCCGCGTCCCAACGGGCCACCAGCCGGGCCACGTTGTTCGCCGAGGCGATCATGATGGCGTCGAGCGCCTCGCGTTGAGTGATCGTTTCGCCGTCCGCGACCCGGACCGTCGACTCACCCTGCTCGCTGTAGCCCGCCTCCTTCTCGGCCTTCGCGTCCACCGGGATCGACGCGCCGTCCTCGCCGGGCTCCATCGGGTGCGCCTTGAGCAGCAGATACGCCGTCATCGTCTTGGCGACGCTCGCGATCGGCACGGGCTTCTGCTCGCCGTGGGTACCGAACGAGCCGATGCCCTGGACGTCGACCGCCGCCTGACCCGCCTCCGGCCACGCCAGCTCCGGCGTCGCGCCGTCGAAGGCGTACGAGCCGGCCGCCGTGAGCTCCAGCGTCGGCTCCGGCAGCGGACGCAGCAGCTGCGCAGCGACCAGCACGACCGCCAGCAGCGCCACCAGCGGCGTCCAGATCTTGACCCTGCGCACCAGGGCGCGCAGCGGCGTCGGCGGGGGAGCGGGCTTGTTGGTCAACGCCGCCAGCAGCTCTAGCGGCCGCTCGCCCGTCGGCGGCAGCGGCTGCTGCCGCGTCCGCTCCGGCTCGGGGACGTCCTCGGTGGCGGGCGTGGGCGAGGAGGGGCCGGGCGCGGCGTCGGAGGGCAGGGGGACGAACCGGCTCGTCCGCTCCGGGGCGCGCTCGCCGCCGTTCGGCGGCGCGGGCGGGGGCGCGCTCGGCGACGGCTCCGGTCGCGCCGCCCGCAGCGCCGTCGTCGCC
>NZ_JABLSI010000075.1 GCF_019303475.1 Streptomyces sp. JJ38 | reverse complement strand
CCCGGCTGAACCTGCTGCGCATCACCGCCCCGGCCAGGCTCGCACAGGCCGGAGTGGACCTGGACGCCGCGCCCGCCGTGCTGGCCGCGGCCCGGGACGCCGTATCCGACGGCACCCTCGGATACGGCCTGCTCATCGCGGAGAAGCCGACCCGTCCGGCTGCCCGGCGCCCACGACCGGGGCGTACGTAAGCGCCTTCGTACAGCGGGACCAGCGGGTCCGCCGAGGGTCGCAGGTGTCAGTACAAGCCGAGGTGGCGGGCGCTGTCTTTCAGGGCCGCCGCGGGTGTTGGTGGCGGTTTGCCCGCCCCGGCCGAGGCCAGCGCGCCGTCCGTCACGGGATCTCCACGGAAGAGTCGCAAAGCCTGTGTGGAGCACCGGAGTTGGACCGCTAATCTGACCGTCCGATCGGCCCTGCTTGCGAACACCCGAACACGTCCCGGGCGGCCTTTGGCGGCGCGGCCAGCACACAGAAAGATCGCAGATGGACTACTGCTCCTTGTGCCGTCGGCATCTCAACGGGGCCCTCGTGTGCCCCGGGTGCGGTGCGAGCGCGCCGGACGTCACCCCGGCCGCCCACCACGCCCACGGCGCGGACGTGGCCTACGGCGCGGCCTACGGGACGTCGGCCGCGCAGGACTGGTACGCGGCGGAGCCCTACGCCCCGGGGCCCTGCGCCCCGGCGTCGCACCACGGCCCCGGGCAGCCCTGGACGGGAACGGCGGCCGACGGCGGATGGGACGGCGCGTCCGCCCAGGCGGCGGGCGTGGCCCAGGTGCCCGGCGTGGCGGCGGGCGTGACGGCCCCGGACGCGGTGGCGGCCCCGGAGGCGGTGGCGGCCCCGGAGGCGGTGGCGGCCCCGGAGGCGGTCGAGATGGCCGAGGCGGCGGAGGCCGCGGAGGATGACGCGTCCGCCCTCCCGCTCGTGCCCGGCGGCCGGGCCGCTCGCCGCAGGCAGATGACGCGCAGGAAGAAGTACCAGCGCCGGGCCCTCGTCGCCACGGCGATAGCCATGGTCGGCGGCAGCGTGTCCGCGGCGGCCATGCAGGGCGGCAAGCCGACCGCGGGCCAGCCGCAGGCGGCCCCGGCGCCGCAGCCGGACCCTCAGCCGCAGAGCGAGGGGACGGAGGAGATCGCGGAGGGTGAGCCGTCCACCGCGCGGCCGTCCGTCTCGGACGACGGGCGAGGCGACCCGAGTCCGTCCCGCGGCGCCGAGCGACAGCCGGGCGTGACCCCCGCGGCCGACACCGGGGTGACGAGCCCCAGAGCCACGGCCCCGGGCCGGGCGCCCGCGGCCGAGCAGGCGCGGCTCGCCGTCGGTCTGCCCGCCGTGGAGGCGTCGGTGGAGGTGTCGGCTCCGAGCTCCTCCGAGCCGACGGGGAGCGAGGCCGACGCCGGGCAGGAGCCCACGGCTCCGGAGCCGACCTCGCCTCCCCCGGCCGAGAGCGCGGACCAGGGCGGGACACAGCAGGAGACCCAGCCCGCGCCGTCCGGCGACGCGTCCCAGCAGTCGGACGAGCTCTGCCTGCTGGGCGTCATCTGCATCGGCTGACGGCCCCGCCTCCAGCCGGGCTCCGACCGTCGACGGCCGGGCGGGACGGTCGCCCCACCCGGCCGGTGGCGAGGAGCGTGTGGCGCGCCCTCGGCGTCAGTTCGCCCCGGGCAGGTGTCCCAGCAGGTTCGGGCGGCGGGCCGCGAGTTTGACGAGGGAGAAGGTGGAGCGGACGATCCGCTCCTTCGCCCAGGCTGCCCGGCGGCCCGTCAGGACACGGTTCCGGGGCGTGTCGTCACCGTGTACGAACTGCACCAGCCCCTCCCGGCGCCCCAGGCTCACGCACTGCACGAAGAAGCGGTACTTCAGGGGGCCCGGTTCTCGTCCGCGGGCCTCGGAGAGGACGGTGGAGGCGGCGCGGGAGCCGGTGGGCAGCGCCGCGGCGCAGGACATCCGCAGCCCGGCCGCCGCGTCGCCCGCGGCCAGGATCTCGGGGTGCGACACGGAGCGCTGAGCCGTGTCGACGCGGATGCGGCCCTTCTCGTCGAGCGCCAGCCCCGCCGCGGCGGCCAGGTCCGTGTTCGGGGACGGGGTCGCCGTCCAGACGACGACGTCGGCGTCGACATCGTCCCCGGAGGGGATGCGCCGGCCCTCCTCGACGTGGACGCCGAGTGCGCTCAGCGCCGTCTGGACATGGGCCCGGCCCCGGTCGGAGAGCCCGGTGCCGACGTGTCCGGCGGTGATCAACCGGACCTGTCGGTCGGGGTGGGACTCGGCGAGTTCAGC
The DNA here is from genome assembly GCF_019303475.1 of Streptomyces sp. JJ38. Lineage (GTDB taxonomy): Bacteria > Actinomycetota > Actinomycetes > Streptomycetales > Streptomycetaceae > Streptomyces. Next base: position 12,562 of record NZ_JABLSI010000075.1, on the reverse strand, counting down.
GGCCATCTCGACGCCGGTCAGGCCGCCGCCCACGACGGCGAGGCTGCCGGCCCCGTCCAGCAGCCGCTTGCGCAACCCGGCGGCGTCCTCGGGGGCGTAGACGCTGGTGCCGTGGGTCTGCGTTCGACTGCCCAGGGTGTAGACGAGTCGGTCGTAGGAGAACCGGCGGCCGTCGTCGACGGTGACGTGGCGGGTGTCGGGATCGAGGGCGGTGGCGTGGGCCGCGACGTGGTCGATGCCCGTGCCGCGCATCAGGTCCGCCAGGGGGCGGTCGGTGGTTGCGCGTCCGCCGGCGGCGAGTTCGTGCCAGCGGATGCGTTCGCTGAAGTGGGCGGACGGAGAGACGAGGGTGACGTGGTGATGGGGCGCGAGGCGCAGAGACGCCACCAGGCCCGCGTACCCCGCGCCCAGCACCAGGATCCGTTGCTTGCGCTGTTCGTGTCGGGAGGTCATGCGAGGAGGACGAGGTGGACGTGGTGAGTGTGACATGGCTGTGGCGGAGCCGGGGACGACGCGCGAGCCGCCGCCCGTCTCGCGCGTGGAGTCCTGTGGCGTGGCCCCGATACCGTGTACGTGACGTCATCGAGTCGCGGCACACGGTACGGGTGCCGCGACGGAGCGAAGGAGCAGGCTGTCCCATGGTGTTCAAACGACTGCTCGGGGCGCTGGGTGTAGGGGCGCCGACCGTGGACACGGTGTTGGCGCCGGGCCCGGTCGTGCCCGGGGGCACGCTGAGCGGTGAGGTCCGCCTCAAGGGCGGCAACGCGGACTACGACATCGAGCAGATCACGCTCGAGCTCGTCGCCCGGGTCGAGGCGGAGTACGAAGACGGCGAGGCTGAAGGAGGTGTCGCCTTCGGGCGGTTCACGGTCGGCGGCGGCTTCCGGCTGGGCGAGGAGGCCGAGCAGAGCGTCCCGTTCTCGGTGACGCTGCCCTGGGAGACGCCCGTCACCGAGCTGCACGGGCAGTCGCTCGGTGTCGTCCTCGGCGTCCGTACGGAACTGGAGGTCGCGGGCGCGAAGGACAAGGGCGACCTCGACGCGCTGTCGGTCGCGCCGCTGCCCGCCCAGGAGGCAGTCCTGGAGGCGCTCGGGCAACTCGGCTTCGGCTTCGCCTCGGCGGACCTGGAGCTGGGCCACATCCACGGAACGGGCCAGCAGTTGCCGTTCTACCAGGAGATCGAGCTGCGCCCTGCGCCGCAGTACGCGCACGCGCTGAACGAGCTGGAGGTGACGTTCCTGGCCTCGCCCGCCGGGGTGGAGGTCGTCCTGGAGGGCGACAAGCGCGGCTCCGGGATGTTCGGGCAGTTCGGCGGCGGCGACGCGGTGAACCGCCACGTGGTCGCGCACGAGGACGTCGAACACCGGGACTGGACGGCCGAGGTGGACGCCTGGGTGCGCGCCCTCGTCGACGCCCGCGCCGCGTACGCCGGGCACGGCGGCGGGGACTACGGCACGTACGGGCACAAGGACGGCCACCACGGCGGGCACCACGGTTCCGGCCCGGGCATGGGCGCGGCCGTCGCGGCGGGCGCGGCCGGGCTGGCCGTCGGCGTCGTCGGCGGCATGGTCGCGGCCGAGGTCGTCGACGAGATCGGGGACGCCTTCGAGGGCGAGGACGAGGACGAGGGCGGGGACGAGGGCTGACGCCCGGCCCCCGGGGCCCTGGTCCGCGCGTGCCGGGCCCCCGCGACTGGGGCCCCCGCGGCGGCCTGGGCCCCTGCGGCCCGGTTCCGCGAGGCGTTCCGTCCGCCGCCGCGCCCCGCTCGGGCTCGGCGGCGGACGCCCTGGCCGGTCGGTACGGGCCCGCTCACGCGCCCTCGTCCACCTCCAGGCGGATGGTCGTCGCCTCGATGGCGGCCTGGATGCGGGCCACGAGGGCGTCCGGGTCGATCTCCTGGTGGTGCTCGGCCAGCGCGTGCGAGAGCTCGGACACCGCGGCCGACAGTCCGGCCAGGGTGGCCTGCATGTTCTTGATCCGGCCGCGGTTCTCCCGGCCGACCTCGGTCGCGTGGTGCAGGATGCTGTAGGCCGCCCAGGCCGGGTTCTCCTCGGTGCCCCAGGACACCGGGAGGCCGTCCCGCCTCCAGACCCGTTCCGCGATCTTCTCGATGTCAGCGTCCGAGAGGGCCATGTCCTCCTCCTTGTTGTCGTCGGGTGACCAGTCGGCCGGGTGCCGGAGCCGTTCCACCACGCGGCGGCGGATGTCCGGCATGGAGACGCCCGGGCCGCGCGGGTCGATCTTTCCCGGCTGCCACTCGTGGTGGCCGATGACGCTGGTGTCCCCGGCCCGGCCCCAGCGGTGTGCCCGGCAGATCGCGGCGGAGGCCCGCACGATCGCCTCCACCTGGGCGGCGGGCCACGGGTCCTTGCCGTCGCCGAGGTTCTCGCACTCGAGGCCGTAGAAGCGGGCGTTGCCGTCCACGTTCGCCTCGTTGTCCGGCGGGAGGGAGCGCTCGGCGATGACGGCCGCGAGCACGTCGTCGTCGCCCTTCCCGGCGTGGTTGGCGCGGCCGTAGCCGACCAGGTGGACCGTGCCGTTCTTCGCGACGACGCCGTGGCACAGCGGTCCGGGCAGGCCCGAGTAGCCGCGGCGGCAGATGTCCACCGTGCGCTGCGTTCCCGACGTCACGGTGTGGTGGATCATCACACCGTGCACGGGCCCCCAGGCGCCGACGTGGTTGCGGTTGTGCGTGCGCCAGTCGCCGACCTCGACCACGCGCACACCCTCCGCTCTCAGCGCGGCGAGGAAGGAGCCCGCTGTCAGTGGTGTCGCCATCCGTCCTCCTCACGGGCCCGGCGGTCAGGCGGCCCGGGCCGATGGCTCTGCATGGGTTGTGACCGGCGGCTCGGCAACGGGAGGTTTCGTGCCACGGGGTCGGGACCGGCACGCAGCCGTGAGGACGCGCGGGAGTGACCCGATACGCCCTGGAGCACCCCGTTGAGCAGCCGACCGGATATCTCGGATATACCCGGGGACGCCCTGTTTGAAAGGCATCGCACATATGTCCGGCCCGATGAGCCCCGGGCGTCCGCCGAGGCGGACTGACGCGCCGTCATGCGGCTTTTCTCGTGGCGGACTCGGCGCCCCCGTAGGGGAGTTCGGGCGGCTCCGCTAGCCTGTGGCGCATGACGGGGGGATCTGATCGACTGAGCGGTAGCGGTGCCCGGCCCCTGGCCGCGGACGACCCGGCACACATCGGCTCGTTCACCCTGCTCGGGGTGTTGGGCACCGGGGGCATGGGGCGCGTCTACCTGGGGGCGGCGGACGGGCGTTACGCCGCCGTCAAGCAGGTGCTGCCGCTCCTGGCCGAGGACGGCGACTTCCTGCGCCACTTCGGCCACGAGCTGGACAACCTCGCCAAGCTGCCGGACGGCGTCAGCGCGCGGCTGCTGGCCAGCGGCCGGGACGCCCGCCCGCCCTGGTTCGCCACCGAGTTCGTGCCCGGCATCACCCTGAGCGACGCGGTGCGGCTGAACGGCGGCACGCTGCCGGCCGACGCCCTGTGGCGGCTGCTGCGGGACGCCGCCTCCGGCCTCGCCGCGGTGCACACCGCCGAGATGGTCCACCGCGACCTCAAGCCGTCCAACGTCATGCTCACCGAGGAGGGCGTGACCCTGATCGACTTCGGGGTGGCCCGGGCGGCGGACCAGAGCCGCCTGACCAAGACGGGCATGGTCATCGGCACCCCGGCGTACATGGCCCCGGAACAGGCCGTCGCCGACCGCCGTCTCACCGGCGCGGCCGACGTGTTCGCCCTCGGCAGCCTCGTCCTCTACGCGGCCAACGGCCGTCCGCCGTTCGGGGACGGCTCCGGGCTCGAACTGCTCTACCGCATCGTGCACGCCGAGCCCGACCTCGGTGCACTGCCCGAGGCGGACGCCGAGCTGCGCGCCGTCGTCGAGTCCTGCCTGGCCAAGGAGCCCGAGGCACGGCCGAGCGCCGCCGAGCTGGTGGAGCTCGCCGCGGAGCACGTCGCGCCGGGACGGCCCCCGTGGCCCTCGGCGGTCGCGGAACCGGTCGCCCGGCGGTCGGACTTCGCCGCCACCGTGCCCGACGTCGCCGAGCCTCCGCCCACGCCCCCGGGACCCGACCCCGCCGAGCCGCTGCCCGAGCCGGAGCCCGAGCCCGCGCCTCAGGCCGAGCCCGAGCCCAAGTCCCCCGCCCGCGCCCGACGCAGGCGCGTGCTCACCCTCCTCCTCCCCGTCGTCCTGGTGGGCGGTACGGGGACGACGGTGCTGCTCCTGCCCGACGCCGACGGGTCGCAGCAGGGCGGGGGACCGGGCGTCACCGCACCGCCGACCACCGGCCCGGCCGCGAACGGCGGCGGTTCGTCCGACGCCTCCCCCCAGTCCCGTGAGCCGGACGAAAAGAAGGACGACGACGGGCGGGACGACGGCGAGCAGCCGGACCCGGACGGGAAGGCCCCGGGCGCGCCCGAGGACGGCTCACCGCAGGAGGGCGACGGCGGCTCCGGCGAGGGCCCGCGCGCCGACGACCCGCGCGATGAGGACGCCTCCGGCGGCGGCAGCGGGGGCTCCGGCACCACGGGCTCCGGCGGCAACGGGGGCTCCGACGGCGGGGGCTCCGGCAACGGGGGCTCCGACGGCGGCGGCACCCCGGCCGAGCCGCCGCCCGCGGCCCCGACCGGCCGCCATCTCCTCGCGAACGCCTCCGACGGCCGCTGCCTCGCCGAGTTCCGGTCCAACGTCAGCACCCTCCACGGCTCGGAATGCGGGGCGGAGGCCAACAACGGCGGCACCCTCCACTACGTGTGGACGTACGACCAGCGCTCCGGCGGCACCTTCCGACTGGTCAGCGGCGGATCGGGCCAGTGCCTCTCCACCGGTTCCTGGGCCGGTTCCACGACGCTGGCGGGCTGCGGCGGCGGCACGGCGCAGACCTGGCGGATCGGCGCCACGACCGGCGGCGGCAGCACGATCGAGAACGTCGGCAGCGGACGCTGCCTGGTCCTCTCCGGTGCCAACGTCGTCACCTCCCCCTGCGACACCTCCGACTCCACCCAGCTCTGGCGCAACCTCACCCCCTGACCGCCCGGCCCGGGGGGTGGTGAACGACCTGGTCGTGGGGGTGCGGCTGGGAGTGGATAAGGTGCGGGGGTCCTTGACCCGAGGCCTAAGGTAACGGCACGTGAGCACCGCACCCTTCGCAGCATCCGCCCACCCCGGCGGCGTGACGGTCGTGGGGATCGGGGCCGACGGGTGGCCCGGCCTGACCGGGGCGGCCCGGGAAGTGCTGCGGGGCGCCGAGGTGCTCGTCGGCGGGGCGCGGCAGCTCGGGCTGCTGCCGCCGGAGTGCGCGGGGGAGCGGGTGGCGTGGCCCTCGCCGCTGCGTCCGGCCGTGCCGGGGCTGCTGGCGGCGCACGCGGGGCGCCGGGTGGCCGTGCTGGCCAGCGGTGACCCGATGTTCTACGGCATCGGGCGGGCGCTCGCCGAGGAGCTGGGGGCGGCCGGGCTCCGGGTGGTGCCGCATCCGTCCTCGGTGGCGTACGCCTGTGCGCGGCTGGGCTGGCCGGTGGAGGACGTCGAGGTCGTCACGGCGGTGGGCCGGCCGGTGGCGCGGCTGGCGGCGGCGCTGTCCGACGGGCGCCGGGTGCTGGTGCTGAGCGCGGGCGCCGGGACGCCGGCGGAGGTCGCGGAGCTGCTGCGGGAGCGCGGGTTCGGGCCGAGCCGGATGTGGGTCCTGGAGCAGCTCGGCGGGGCCGGGGAGCGCCGGGCCGAGGGGACGGCGGCGGACTGGGCGCGGCCGCCGGGCGAGGCGTTGAACGTGGTGGCGGTGGAGTGCCGCCGGGAGCCCTCGGCGCTGCGGCTGGGCTCGGTGCCGGGCCTGCCGGACGCGGCGTACGACAGCGACGGGCAGCTCACCAAGCGTCATGTGCGGGCGGCGACGCTGGCGGCGCTGGCCCCGGTGCCGGGGGAGCTGCTGTGGGACGTCGGCGGCGGCTCCGGGTCGATCGCGGTGGAGTGGATGCGGGCGCACCCGTCCTGCCGCGCCGTGACGGTGGAGCGGGACCCGGTGCGGGCCGGCCGGATCGCCGGGAACGCGGAGCGGCTCGGGGTGCCGGGGCTGCGGGTGGTGACGGGGGCGGCCCCGGAGGCGCTGGCCGGGCTGCCGGAGCCGGACGCGGTGTTCGTCGGCGGCGGGCTGACGGCGCCGGGCCTGCTGGAGGCCTGCTGGGCCGCCCTGCCGGCCGGGGGGCGGCTGGTGGCGAACACGGTGACGCTGGAGTCCGAGGCCCTGCTCGCCGACTGGTACCGGCGCCGCGGCGGTGACCTCGTCCGGCTGGCGGTGTCCCACGCGGTGCCCGTCGGCGGCTTCACGGGGTGGCGGCAGGCGATGCCGGTGACCCAGTGGGCCGTCGAGAAGCCCTTCCCCGAGTCCGAGGCGTCAGGAGACGTGACCGCATGACCGTGTACTTCATCGGCGCCGGGCCGGGCGCCGCCGACCTGATCACCCTGCGCGGGGCGCGGACGCTGGCCGCCTGCCGGGTGTGCCTGTACGCGGGCAGCCTGGTGCCGGAGGAGCTGCTGGCCGAGTGCCCGCCGGATGCCAGGCTGGTGGACACGGCGCGGCTCAACCTCGACGAGATCACCGCCGAGCTGGTCCGGGCCCACGAGGCGGGCCTGGACGTGGCGCGGCTGCACTCGGGCGACCCCTCGGTGTTCAGCGCGGTGGCCGAGCAGATGCGGCGGCTCGACGCGGCCGGGGTGCCGTACGAGGTGGTGCCGGGCGTGCCCGCCTTCGCGGCGGCGGCCGCGGCGCTGAAGCGGGAGCTGACCGTGCCGACGGTCGGCCAGACGGTGATCCTGACCCGCATCGCCCAGCAGGCGACGCCCATGCCGGAGGGCGAGGACCTCGCCACCCTGGGCCGCAGCGGCGCGCTCCTGGTGCTGCACCTGGCCGCCCGGTACGCGGAGCGGGTGGTGGCCGAGCTGACCCCGCACTACGGCGCCGACTGCCCGGCTGCCGTCGTCGCGATGGCCTCCCGCCCGGACGAGCTGGTGCTGCGCGGGACCCTGGCGGACATCGCCGAGCAGGTGCGGGCGGCCGGGGTCGTCCGGACGGCGGTGATCATCGTCGGCCGCACGCTCGCGGCCACCCAGTTCCGCGACAGCCACCTCTACTCGGCCGACCGCCACCGCTGCGACACGGACTGACGCCCGGCCCGCCCGGGCGGGTGGCGTTGCCGCCGGGGCCGGACTGGCAGGGCGATGTCGTCGCCGCGCAGCGCCTCGGCGAGACCCCGGGCGGTGTCGGCGAGCGGGCGTCGGTGACGCGGAAGTTCGGCGGCCGGGAGATGACGACCACCTGCGACCTGTTCGACGTGCAGACCCCGCGCAGCTTCCGGGTACGGGACATCGACGGCCCGGTGCGGTCCCGGGTACACGGCACGGTGGAGCCGCTCGACGACGGACGGCGGTCCCGGCTGACGCTCTCGCTGGACTTCGAGGGGCACGGCGTCGGCAGGGCGCTGGTGCCGCTCGTCGTACGCCGCCAGGCCCGCAAGGAGCTGCCGGAGAACGAGCGGCACCTGAAGCGGATCCTGGAGGCCACCGGCTGAGACCCGGCCCTGACGGCGTCTAAGCTTGCTCGCCACGCGACGTGGGCGACGGGGTGGTGGCATGGCTCGGAAACAGCAGCGTGGCGAGGCGACGGTCGACCGCCTGCTCACCGCCGCGCTGGAGGTGTTCGCCGCCTCGGGCCAGCAGGGGTTCACGGTGAACGCCGTGTCGCGGGCGAGCGGGGTCAGCCTCGGCAGCCTCTACCACCACTTCGGCAGCTTCGACGGTCTCGCCGCCGCTCTGTACACGCGCTGCATGCGGGAGCTGTGCACCGAAGTGGCCCAGGCGCTCACCCGCTCCCGCACCGCGCGTACGGGCATCCGCGCGCTCGTCCGCGCCTACCTGCGGTACACCGAGGAGCACCGGGACGCGGCGCTGTTCGTCCACGCCTCCGCCTACGCGGGCTACCTCGACGCGCACGCCGAGGAGGTCCGCGCCGCCAAGGAGCCGCTGCTGGCGGCCATCGAGGAGTGGCTGGTGCCGAGGATCGAGGCGGGCGAGGTGGCCCCGCTGCCGGGGCCGCTCATCGAGGTGCTGGTGATCGGCCCGGTCGCGGAGGCCGCCCGCCGCTGGCTCTCCAGCACTTACGACGCCGACCTCGCCCAGGCCGCCCGCCTTCTCCCCGACCGCATCTGGCACGCGGTCCGCGCGGACTGAACCGCCCCGCGGGGTCCCCGGAGCTGCTCTCAGCCGCCGCGCGGCCCGGCGAGGGGGCTGCGGCCGACGAGGGTGCCGGTGCGGTCGGTGCAGAGGACGTCGACGGTGACGGGGGCGCCGCGCAGGACAGCGAGGGCCTGGTCGCGGGCGGCGACGGCGACGAGGTCGCCCAGGGGGACGCCCGCGGCGGTGCAGAGCTGGAGGGCGGCCAGACCGGTGTTGGCGGCGGCGACGGCCTCGGCCAGCTCCGGGGTGGCCCCGCCCTGCCGGGCCAGGTCCGCGAGGAAGCCCTTGTCGACCTGCGAGCGGGCGGAGTGGAGGTCGAGGTGGCCCGCGGCGAGCTTGGAGAGCTTGGCGAAACCGCCGCAGACGGTGAGCCGGTCGACGGGGTGGCGGCGGACGTACTTGAGCACCGCGCCCGCGAAGTCGCCCATGTCGAGGAGGGCGTCCTCGGGGAGGCCGTACTCGGCGACGACGGTCTTCTCGGAGGTCGAGCCGGTGCACCCGGCGACGTGGGTGCGCCCGGCCGCGCGGGCGACGTCGACCCCGCGGCGGATGGAGTCGATCCACGCGGAGCACGAGTAGGGCACGACGACGCCGGTGGTGCCGAGGACGGAGAGGCCGCCGAGGATGCCGAGGCGGGGGTTCCACGTGGAACGGGCGATCTCCTCGCCGTTGTCGATGGAGAGGGTGAGCTCGACGTCGCCGGTGCCGCCGTGGCGGGCGGCGACGGCCGCGACGTGCTCGCGCATCAGCTGCCGCGGCACCGGGTTGACGGCGGGCTCGCCGACGTCCAGGGGCAGCCCGGGGCGGGTGACGGTGCCGACGCCGGGGCCCGCGCGGAAGACGACGCCCGAGCCGGTGGGCAGCGGGCGGACGGTCGCGCGGACGAGGGCGCCGTGGGTGACGTCGGGGTCGTCGCCGGCGTCCTTGACGATCCCGGCCATCGCGGTGCCGCCGGACAGCGCCTCGGCCGCCAGCGCGAAGGCGGGGGTCTGGCCCTTGGGCAGGGTGATCGTCACCGGGTCGGGGAAGTCGCCGGTGAGCAGGGCGGTGTAGGCGGCGGTGGTGGCGGCCGTCGCACAGGCGCCGGTCGTCCATCCGGGCCGCAGCCCGGTGTGCTTGAGTTGGGCCTCGCGCCCACCGCTCGGCTCACCCACGGAACTCACGGAACTCACGGACGGTCCTCATGCATGTGCTCATCCTCGGCGGGACGACGGAGGGGCGGCGGCTCGCGGAGATCCTGGAGGCGGAGGGTGGCCTGCGGGTGACGTCCTCGCTGGCGGGGCGGGTGGACCGGCCGCGGCTGCCGGCCGGCGAGGTGCGGGTCGGCGGGTTCGGGGGCGTCGAGGGGCTGGTGGGATGGCTGCGGGAACACCGTGTGGACGCGGTCATCGACGCCACCCATCCCTTCGCCCGGACGATCAGCTTCAACGCGGCCGAGGCGGCCGCCACCACCCATGTTCCCCTGTTGGCGCTGCGGCGTCCCGGATGGGTCCCCGTGGCGGGGGACGCGTGGCACGGGGTCGGCTCGCTGGAGGAGGCGGCGCGGGTCGTCCACAGTCTGGGGACGCGGGTGTTCCTGACCACGGGACGGATGGGTCTGGCCGCCTTCGCCTCCCTCGCGGAGCCCTGGTTCCTGGTGCGGTCCGTGGACCCGCCGGAGCCGCCGCTCCCGCCCCGCGTGGAGGTGCTGCTCGACCGCGGGCCGTTCACCCTCGACGGCGAGCTGGACGTCATGCGCCGCCACCGGATCGACGTCCTGGTGACGAAGGACAGCGGCGGGGCGGCGACGGCGCCGAAGCTGGCCGCGGCCCGCGAGCTGGGCGTGCCCGTCGTCGTCGTGCGCAGGCCGCCGACGCCGGAGGGCGTGCCGGTCGCGGACGGCGTGGAGGCTGCCCGCGACTGGCTGCTGCGCGGGCCTCACGCCCCCGGAGCCCCCGGGCCCTCCGGAGCCCCGGAAGCCCCCGGGTCCTCCGGGTAGCGGCGCGGGGTCCAGACGATCTCCTCGGAGCCGCCGTCCCCGGTGCCGCGCCGAGCGGTGCGGGTCTGGGACGAGCCGACGAGCAGGATCGTGCGCATGTCCACGGCGGCCGGGTCGAGGTCGGCGAGGCGGACGACGCGCACGCTCTCCTCGGGGCCGCCGATGTCGCGGCCGAGGACGACGGGGGTGTCGGGCGCCCGGTGCTCCAGCAGCAGCTCGCGGGCCTTGCCGACCTGCCAGGTGCGGCTGCGCGAGCCGGGGTTGTAGAGGGCGAGGACGAGGTCGGCGGAGGCGGCTGCGTGCAGCCGCTCGGCGATGACGTCCCAGGGCTTGAGCCGGTCGGAGAGGGAGATGGCGGCGTAGTCGTGGCCGAGGGGCGCACCGGCGCGGGCGGCCGCCGCGTTGGCCGCGGTCACGCCGGGCAGGACGCGCACCGGGATGTCGGCGTACTCCTCCTGGGCGGCGGCCTCCAGGACGGCCGTGGCCATGGCGAAGACGCCGGGGTCGCCACCGGAGACGACGGCCACCCGGTGGCCGCGCCGGGCGAGGTCGAGGGCGAACTCGGCGCGCTCGGCCTCCACCTTGTTGTCCGAGCCGTGGCGGCACTGCCCGGGCCGGGTGGGCACCCGGTCGAGGTAGGTGGTGTAGCCGACGAGGTCGGTCGCGGCGGCGAGCGCGCCGCGCGTCTCGGGGGTGAGCCACAGCGGACCGGCCGGCCCGGTGCCGACGACGACGACCTCGCCGCCCTCGGAGCGCGCCGGGGGCCGGGGGTTGCCGATGCGGCTGGGCACGACGGCGAGCGAGAAGTACGGCACGCTGTCGGCGTCGACCTCGGCCAGCGGCGCCGTGCGCTCCCCGGACATGGTGGCGCGTTCGACGTAGCGGGCCTCGGGGAGCCGCCCGCTGCGGTCGAGCGCGCGGCGGACGGTGGGGTAGGTACGGCCGAGCTTCATGACGACGGCCGAGTCCGTGCCGGCGAGCCGGGCCGTCAGCTCCTCCTCCGGCAGGGTGCCGGGCAGGATGGTGAGCACCTCCTCCGCCTCGGCGAGCGGGGTGCCGAGGCGGGCGGCGGCCGCGCTCACCGACGTCACGCCGGGGATGACCTCGGTGGCGTAGTGGTCGGCGAGCCGCTTGTGCATGTGCATGTAGGAGCCGTAGAACAGCGGATCGCCCTCGGCGAGCACGGCCACCGTGCGGCCGGCGTCGAGGTGGGCGGCGAGGCGGGCCGCGGCCTCTTCGTAGAACTCGTCGAGCGCGCCGCGGTAGCCGCCGGGATGGTCGGTGGTCTCCGTCGTCACGGGGTAGACCAGCGCCTCTTCGACGTGGTCGGGCCGGATGTGCTCGGCGGCGATCGCGCGGGCGATGGAACGGCCGTGCCGGGCGCTGTGGTAGGCGACGACGTCGGACTCGGCGATGGCCCGGGCGGCGCGCATCGTCATCAGCTCCGGGTCACCGGGACCGAGTCCGACGCCGTAGAGCCGCCCCTTGCTGTTCTCACTCACTGACTTACTCTTCCTCGCTCGCGAGCGCGTTGAGCGCGGCGGCGGCCATGGCGCTGCCGCCCCGGCGTCCGCGCACCACCAGATGGGGCAGGGCGGGGGCGTAGGCGGCCAGCGCGTCCTTGGACTCGGCGGCGCCGATGAAGCCCACCGGCATGCCGATGACGGCGGCCGGGCGGGGTGCGCCCGCCTCGATCATCTCCAGCAGCCGGAACAGTGCGGTGGGCGCGTTGCCGAAGGCGACGACGGAGCCCTCCAGCCTGTCGCGCCACAGTTCGAGGGCGGCGGCGCTGCGGGTCGTGCCCAGCTTCGCGGCCAGCTCGGGGACGGCCGGGTCGGAGAGGGTGCAGAGGACCTCGTTGTCGGCGGGCAGCCGCTTGCGGGTGACGCCGCTGGCGACCATCCGCGCGTCGCAGAGGATCGGCGCCCCGGCACGCAGGGCGCCGCGGGCGGCCGTCACGACGTCGGCGCTGTGGGCGATGTCACGGACGAGGTCGACCATGCCGCAGGCGTGGATCATCCGGACGGCGACCTTGCTCACGTCGGCCGGCAGGGCGGCGAGATCCGCCTCGGCGCGGATGGTGGCAAAGGACTGCCGGTATATCTCGGCGCCGTCCTTCTCGTAGTCGAACACGGTTGTCTCGCTCATCTCGTTGCGGCGTCGCTGTCGTCGTCGCGGTGGTCGGTACGGGCGCTGTCGGCGGTGCGGCCGTTCTCGGTGGGGCTGTGGCCAAGGCTCTGGCCGGCGTGGTCGCCGGCCGTGGCGCGGCGGTGGGCGTGGGTGCCGGGCGCGGGGTGGCCGCGGGCCGCGGCGAGGGCGGCGGCCAGCTCGGCGGGGT
>NZ_JABLSI010000074.1 GCF_019303475.1 Streptomyces sp. JJ38 | reverse complement strand
CCCTCGGCAGCACGAACGTCGCGATGCCGCCGGCGGCAGAGGACACGTCAGGACTCGCGCTCACGCGGACACCTACACGAGCCTGTTGCCCGAACTCGACCGCGACATCGCCGAGAAGGCCACAGGACTCGTTCCCAAAAAGCGGCGGGAGACCCCTGAGGACGCGGAGGAGAGCACCTCCGCTCACCCAGGAGCCGGAAAACGGAGCAGCGCCCGAGTCGGCCGAAGCCGATCCGGACGCTGCGTAGCAGGTCAGCGGGGGCTACCCCCGACCCACGGGCGGTAGGCCGTGTGGGACTCGAACCCACAACCAATGGATTAAAAGTCCACTGCTCTGCCAATTGAGCTAACGGCCCGGGGTTGTGCTGGGTTGAGCATAGCCGGAGGGGGCCGTGGGGGCCGAGCGGGTATCGGGCCCGGGCGTGCGGTGTCGCCCGGGCCCTGGCGCGTCAGCCGTTGTGCTTCCAGCGGGGCTTGTCGGCGCGGCGGCCGAAGGAGCGGTTGCCGGTGCCGGAGGCGCCGCGGTGGTCGTCGCGGCGGCCGTAGGGACGGCGGTCGTCGCCGCGGCGGTCGCGGTGGTCGCGGTTGAAGGGGCGGTCGTCGGAGCGGCGGAAGCCGCCCCGGTCGTCCCGACGGTCGCGGTTGAAGCCGCCGTCGCGGCGGGGGTAGCCGCCCCGGTCGTCGCGGCGGCCGTACGGGCGGTCGTCCGAGCGGCGGAAGCCGCCACGGTCGCCACCGCGGTCGCCGCGGTCCCGGTCCCGGTCGTCGGAGCGGCGGAAGCCGCCCCGGTCGTCCCGACGGTCGCGGTCGCGGTTGAAGCCGCCACGGCGGTCGTCGCGACGCTGGAAACCGGAGCCCTCGCGCTTGCGGTCCTCGCGGGCCTGCTGGGCGGCCTTGCGCTCCTGCTCGGCCGCGCGGGCGGCGGCCCTGGCGAGCCGCTCGGCCTCCTCGGCGGCGACGCGGTCCATCTCCTCGGTGAGGTGGGCGACGGCCTCGTCCGCGTCGGCGCCGCGGTCGCGGGCGGCACGGGCGGTCAGGCGGCCTGCCTCGTCGCGGAGTTCCACCGCGCGGCGCTTGGCCTCCTCCAGCTTCCGGGCGAGCCCGGCGACCTCGCGCTCCGCCTGACGGGCGGAGTTGGCGGCGGCCTCGGCCTGGACCTCGCTCAGGGAGCGGGCGCCGGTGATGGCGGCCACGTCGTCGTCGAAGACGTCACCGCGGCCGATGAGGTGGCGGGTCGCGTCGACGCCGGCGTCCTCCATGAGCCGGAACGTCTGCCGCCGCTGGTGCGGCAGGGCGAGCGAGACGACGGTGCCGGACTGGCCCGCGCGGGCGGTACGGCCCGAGCGGTGCAGGTAGTCCTTGTGGTCCCCGGCCGGGTCGACGTTCAGGACGAGGTCGATGCCGTCGACGTGGATGCCGCGGGCGGCGACGTCGGTGGCGACGAGCACGTTGACGCGGCCGTCCTTGAAGTCGGCGAGCGTGCGGGTACGGGAGCCCTGGGTCATGCCGCCGTGCAGCGCGTCGGCGCGCACCCCGGCCTCGCGGAGCTGCTCGGCGACGCGGTCCGCGCCCATCTGGGTGCGGACGAACGCGATGGTGCGGCCCTTGCGGGCGGCGATGGCGGCGGTGACGGGCGCCTTGTCCTGGGGCTTCACGATGAGGATGTGGTGCGTCATCGTCGTGACGGCGCCCTGGGCGGCGTCGACCTCGTGGCTCACCGGGTCGACGAGGTAGCGCTTGACCAGGGTGTCGATCTCGCGCTCCAGCGTGGCGGAGAACAGCATCCGCTGACCGCCGTCGGGGACGAGGTCGAGGAGCTCGGTGACCTCGGGCAGGAAGCCGAGGTCGGCCATCTGGTCGGCCTCGTCGAGGACGGCGACCTCGACGTCGTCCAGCGAGCAGGCGCCACGGTTGATCAGGTCGCGCAGACGGCCCGGGGTGGCGACGAGGATGTCCACGCCGCGCTCCAGGGCGCCGATCTGGTTGCCCATGGAGGTGCCGCCGCAGACGACCTTCAGCTTGAGGCCGAGGACGTCGCCGTAGGGCTGGAGTGCGTCGGAGACCTGCATGGCCAGCTCACGGGTCGGGGTGAGCAGGACCGCGCGGGGCCGGTGCCGGGCGGTGCGGCCGCCGGCGAGCCGGGTCAGGGTGGGCAGGCCGAAGCTGAGGGTCTTGCCCGAGCCGGTGCGGCCACGGCCGAGGATGTCCTTGCCGGCCAGGGCGTCCGGGATCGTCGCGGCCTGGATGGGGAACGGGGTGGTGACGCCGTTCTGCGCGAGCTTGCGCACGACGGCCTCGGGGAGGCCGAGGTCGGCGAACGTCGTCGTGGGCTCGTCGGTGACAGCCTCGGCCGTCTCGGTGACCTCGGGCGTCTCGGTCATCTCGGGGGAACGCTCGACGTCGTCAACGGGCACGGCGACGTTTTCGGGCGTGGAAACAGACATGCGGGTGCGAAACCTCTTCCGGAGTTCATCGGCACGCGCCACAAACTTCCGTGAATTCGCACACGACCGCCTTTGCGGTCAAGCCCACGGCTAAGCAACGGAACGCGCCACACGGCGCGCTTCGATCGGGCGCCGGGTCAAATGGGATCAAACGATCTACCACCATACGCACCCGGCGCCGCTTCGTGCAAACGCCTCCACGCCGGAGGGAACGTGGGCTTCCCCACCCACACACCCGGCGCCCACCCCCCACGCCCGGCGCCCACCCCGCGCGCCTGCCCGGTGACGCCCTACCCCTCGCCCGCGCCCCCCGCACCGCCGGACGTCCCCGGAGACGTGGTGGGCGTGGGGTCCGGGGCGGGGGACGAGGTCGGGGTGGCCGTTGGGGTGGGGTCCGGTGTCGGGCTGGGCCCGGGGTCCTGGTCGCCCGGGCCGCCGGGGCCGCCGTGGCCGTCGTCCGGCTCACCGGAGGGCTGCCCGGGGCCGGGGGCGCCCGACGGCTCCGGCCCCGACGGCCCCGAGGGGCGTGCCGTCGGCTCACCGGGGCCGGGCCGGTCCGTGGCCTCGCCGCTCGCCGGGGGGTCGGCGGCCCCGGGTGAGGGGGTGCGGCCGTCCGCGTCACCGCCCGGCTCCCGCGCCCCCTCGACCGGGGGCCGCCGACCGCTCTCCCCCGTACCCCCTGCCGCGACGGTGGCGGGCGGGGTCGCCGAGGACGAGTGGCCCACCGGTTCCGTGGCCGGCGGCTGGGCCTCACCGCCCACCGTCATGCAGCCGCCCACTCCGAACAGGGCGCAGGCCGTCACGGTGATCCGGGCGGCGGCCGACCGCACGGCGCGGGTGGGGCGGGGGCGGGGACGGGGACGAGCGGGGGCGGCGGAGTCGGGCTGCACGGGTCGGACACCTCCGGGGCGCGGCGGCACGCTGGCCGGTGACGGGCGGACGGCACCCGGTCCGAGCGCCCCGCCGGGCGACCGCGCGAGCGGCGCCCCGGGCACCCGGGCATGCGGCGACCGGCGTCCGGACGCGGTGTGGAGCCGGAGGTCGGCCTCGCCGGGGGCGGCGGAGGGCGTGGGGCCGGGCTGCGGACGGACGTCGGCCCACAGGACGAACGGCCGCGGGTGGCGGGTGGACGCCACGGACCGGTCGGCCGGTGGCGGGCGGGCCCCCTGCCCAACTCCCGGGACCGGCGCGAGGACACGCCCGACCTCGCACGACGGCGCACCTGAGCCGAGCGTGGCCGCCCCCGGAACCGCGTACCGCCTCCCCGGCACCGCGAGCGGCCTCCCCAGGGCCGCGAACCGCTCTCTCGGAACGGCGTACCGCCCTCGGCGCCGCGAAGCGTGCGGCTCAGCCCACCAGGCCCCGCGTCACCGTGAACCCGGCGCCCAGCGCCGCCAGCCCCACGGTGAGCGTGCCGAGAACGTTGGCCAGGGCCAGTCCCGAGCGACCGGTCTCGACCAGGCGCAGGCTCTCGTAGGAGAACGTGGAGTACGTGGTGAGAGCGCCACAGAGCCCCGTCCCGAGGAGCGCTTCCGGCACCGGGCCGACCGCGCCGCCCCGCACCGCGCCCGCGAGGACGCCCAGCGCCACGCACCCGACGGCGTTCACCGCGAACGTGCCCCACGGGAACGCGGACGCGTGCCGGGCCTGCACCGCGCGGTCGAGCAGGTATCTCAGGGGGGCTCCCACCGCGGCGCCCAGCGCCACCACGAGCCACGTCACCGGGCCGCCCCCGCTTGCCCGGGGCCCGTGCGGCCCGCACGAGGTGTGCGGGGCGGGAACGCCCACCGCCCGGCCACGGCCCCGGCCCAGACGGCGACCAGAGCGGCCAGCAGCGTCCCGCCGAGGTAGAGCAGGCCCACCCCGGGCTCGTCGGCGTCGAACAGCAGCGTCCCGTCGAGGGCGTACGCGGAGAAGCTGGTGAATCCGCCCAGCACGCCGACGCCCAGGAACGGCCGCAGCAGCGGCGGCGCGTGCCGGGAGGCGATCCAGGCCATCAGCACCGCGATGAGCGCGCAGCCGAGCACGTTGACCGCGAACAGCGCGAACGGGAACCCCGCCTCGTCCGTCGGCCACAGCCGGGCGGCGCCGTGGCGTCCGAGCCCGCCGAGCACGCCGCCCAGGGCGACGGCCGCGAGCACCCGCCACCGCCGCGGCGCGGACACCTCCGCGCGGTCGGCGGCGAGCTGGAGATCGACGTCCGGGTCGACGGCCATGACGTCCGCCCCGAGCCCGGTGGCACCGCGCGAACCCGCACCCCGCGCGCCGCCGACACCACCGTCCCCGCCGCCGGGGCCGCTGTCCTCCGGACGGTCCGCTCCGCCGCTCACCCGTAGCCCAGGGCGTGCAACCGGTCGTCGTCGATGCCGAAATGGTGGGCGATCTCGTGCACGACGGTGATCTCCACCTCCTCGACGACCAGTTCACGCCCTCCGCCCTCGCGCTCGCACAGCCGCAGCGTGGGCCCCATGTAGACGGAGATGCGGTCGGGCAGGACGCCCGCGTACCACTCGCCGCGCTCGGTCAGCGGCGTGCCCTCGTACAGGCCCAGCAGCTCGGGGTCGTCGGGAGAGGGCTCGTCCTCGACGAAGACCGCCACGTTGTCCATCAGCCGGGTCAGCTCCGGCGGAATCCGGTCGAGCGCCTCGGCGACCAGTTCCTCGAACTCCTCGCGCGTCATCTCCAACACTGGGCCATTGTCGGGTATCGAACCTCCGGGCCGCATACTCGCGCCCCGGGCGGGCAGATGGGCGGCATGGCCCGTGCATCGCTCAGGCCCCTCGGCACCGCCGCCCGCAGCATCGGCATCGCCGCCCGCCGCCTCGGCGCCGCCGTCCGTGGCCTGCCCCGTCCCCGCCCCCGTCCCCGTCTCCACTCCCGAACCCGTCTCCGTTCCCGCCTTCCGCTCCGGCTCCGCCCGGGGGGCCGCCCAGGCCAGGGTTCGGCCTTCGTCCCCGAGCTGGTCGCGGCCTCCGGTGAGCGCCGCTGGGTGCGCGCCCTCGGCCTGGTGCTCGTGACCGTGCTCGGCGCCTGGCTCGGCCTGCTGACCGTCGGCAACGTGCACAAGCCCGTCGGCCCCATGGACACGACCATGACGCTGCGGCCCTCCTTCGACGGCGGCACCCGCATCAACGTCGCGCCGCTCGGGGCGCTGGAGCTGGAGAGCCACCGCGCCCCCCTGCGCCTCGACGTGGACGTCACCCGCCTCGACCCGGAGCGGGTCGGCGTCCTGGTGGACCGCCCCGAGCGCTTCAGCGGCCTCCAGGACCAGGTGGCGGCCGACGTGCGGTCCGGCACCCGGGACCTGGCGCTGCGCTCCAGCCTCGCCGTCGTCCTCGGGGCGACGGCGCTGGGGCTCGCCGTCTACCGGCGCCCGCCCCGCGCCCTGGCGGCGGGCGGGCTCGCCCTCGTCCTGCTGGCCGGGTCCGCGGCCTCGGCGGCGGCCACCTGGAACCCGAAGTCCGTCCTGGAGCCGAAGTTCTCCGGGCTGCTCGCGGGCGCCCCCAGCCTCGTCGGCAACGCGCGCAACATCGCCTCCGACTTCGACGTCTACCAGAAGGAGCTGGCCCGGCTCGTCACCAACATGACCCGGCTCTACGAGGCCGTCTCCACCCTGCCGACGTATACGCCCGACCCGGACACCATCCGCGTCCTGCACGTCTCCGACATCCATCTCAACCCGGCGTCCTGGTCGATCATCGACTCGCTCGTCGAGCAGTACGACATCGACGTCGTCATCGACACCGGCGACACCATGGACCACGGGACGGCCGCCGAGAACGGCTTCCTCGACCCGGCCTCCCGCCTGGGCGCCCCCTACGTCTGGGTGCGCGGCAACCACGACTCGCTCACCACCCAGGAGTACCTGCGGGGCCTGGACAACGTGCACGTCCTCGACAACGGGGTGCCCGTCGAGGTCGCGGGGCTGCGGATCGCCGGAATGGGAGACCCCCAGTTCACACCGGACCGCTCCGTCGTGGCCGCCGGTGACCCGGCCGAGCGGGCCGCGGGCCGCGCCCTGGCCGACGTCCTGCGCGCCCGTGCCGCGGCCGGCGAGCCCGTGGACATCGCCATCGCGCACAACCCCGTGCTGGCCGAGCAGACCGACGGCACCGTCCCGCTCGCCCTCGCCGGGCACACCCACAACCGCAAGCAGCACGACCTGCCGCGCGGGACCCGCCTCATGGTCGAGGGCTCCAGCGGCGGCTCGGGCCTGCGCGCGGTCGAGGGCGAGGCCCCCGAGGAGGTCAC
Organism: Streptomyces sp. JJ38; assembly: GCF_019303475.1. Lineage (GTDB taxonomy): Bacteria > Actinomycetota > Actinomycetes > Streptomycetales > Streptomycetaceae > Streptomyces. The sequence goes on along the minus strand of NZ_JABLSI010000074.1, from coordinate 39,236 downwards.
CGCCTCCGTCCTGTACCTCGACCAGGAGACCCGGAAGCTGCAGGCCTGGGACGAGATCACCCTCGGCGGCCTCGGTCTGACCTCCGCCGAGATCAACCGCCAGTACATGGACGAGCCCGCGGACGAACCCTCGGAAACCCCCACCGGACCCACGAGTCCCACAGGGCCCACAGGACCGGCCGAGAGCCCCCCAGGGCCAACCAGCCCCACCGAGGGCCCGCCGGACCGGGCAGAGCCCGCGGAACCCGACGAGCCCTCGGACACGAGGGCGCCGCCCCGCTGACCGCCGGAGTCCGGCCGGGCCGGTGACCGGGCCCGCGACCGGCCGGCCACCGGCCCGGCGACGACCACCGGAAATCCGTTTTGGCGAACCGTCGCGGTATCCCATATGCTTCTCACGTCCCCGACGCGCTGACGAAGCGCCCAGGTGGGCCATCAGCCCTCATCGTCTAGTGGCCCAGGACGCCGCCCTTTCAAGGCGGTAGCACGGGTTCGAATCCCGTTGGGGGCACGCAACACCCTGTGCGAGACTGGCTCTCGCACACGCTTGGTCCTGTGGAGCAGTTTGGAGTGCTCGCCACCCTGTCAAGGTGGAGGCCGCGGGTTCAAATCCCGTCAGGACCGCTGCAGCCCCTCGGGGTTGCGTGGCTGGGTAGCTCAGTTGGTACGAGCGTCCGCCTGAAAAGCGGAAGGTCGCCGGTTCGACCCCGGCCCCAGCCACCATCGCTGAACAGCGAGAACGGCCCGATCAAGACCACTTGATCGGGCCGTTTCTGGTTGTTGCGCCAACGCGTACGCCAACGGGGTCAGCTCAGCCGGTCCCCGAGCGTCCCCAGCACCTTCCGCCGCTCGCCCAATGACGCGTGCGCGTGGACCTTCATCGTCACCCCGATGTCGCTGTGCCCCGCGATCCGCCGAACGACGAGCGGCGGGACGCCCAGGTCCAACGGCACAGTCACACAGGAGTGGCACAGGCGATGAAAGCGGAGTTCGAGCCCGCGCCCGCGGCGGATCGCGCCGACTCCGCCGCAGGTTGTCCGGCTCGGCAGGGGTCCCCCCGCGCGACGTGAAGACGAGACTGGCCTCCGTCCACGTGCCACCGGCCGCAGCTCCCTCCTGAGCCTGCCGCTCCCCGTGCTTCGTGAGGGCCCGGACTATACGGGCCGGGGGAATCGTCCTCACCGAAGAGAGGGTCTTCGGCCGCACGAGCGTCAGCGTCCCGTCGACGCGCTGAAGCGAGCGTTCCACGACGAGCGACCCACGCTCCACGTCGACCGCAGCCCAGCGGAGAGCAGTCCGCCGCGCCTCATGCCCATGACGAGGGCGAGCAGGTACAGCGCGCACAGCCGGCCCAGTCAGCCCTCGGCGGCCTCCTTGAGAAGCAGCCGCGCCTGCGCGACGCTGAGGCCCTTCCCGGTGTCGTACGTCGGCGTGGACGAGCCGCAGGAAGGGAGCACCTCGACCGCTCGAGGGATACGGGGCAGGCCACCCTGGGGTTCCTGCTCTCTTGACATCATCGAGAATGCTTAACTTCGAGTCTCGATCAACTAGGGAACCCTGCACCATCCCCCTTGAATTCGAAGGGACCTTAAGCGGAGGGAAACACGTTTCCGCGATGCAGAAATCACCTGCGTAAAAGGTGAGTGCGATGTGACGTCCCCCACCTGGACTGACCCGAGTCCCACACCCTGGACGGCACTGCATGCACACACCTTGGATTGCAAGGTCGCTGGTCGGGACCCTGGCACGCCTCCTTCAAAATCAGCACCGGAGCGGGAGAGGCACACCGTGCCAGGCCTCGGCAGTCCGGCAGGACGCCATGGTTACCAGCGAGTCACACCCGGGGCCGGGTAGCGTAGCTCCGCCAACAACCTAACGCTGAGTCAGAGGAGTCGCGAGCCACCCGCGGGGCTCGCGAACGTCGGCCCAGATAATGGAGGTTGGCAGTGGCCGATCCGAACAATGGAGACGGCCGCGATAGGTGGAAGAAGCTCAAGGAGCGGCTTCAGTGGCTGAGCCTGAGCTGGACGATCTTCCGGGTCATCCGGGAGCTCCTCTCCCACCTGTAAGCAGAAAGCCCCGGCCCTGCAAGGCCGAGGCTTCTGTCGCGGTAGGACGCCTCACCCCTGTCAGTTTCCAAGCTCCGGGGGTGGGGTTCCCGCGTGCGCGCAGCTGCCACCCATGCTTGCGCACTAGCATGATGTGAAACACGTCACGTGCTCCACGAGGGTAGCTCCTCCATACTGCCTAATTTAGGAAGCCATGGCGAGCGCAATCCCCGTTTCGCCAAGCCATGTTGCGCCAGATGTCCTGCGTAGTCCGGTTGGGCTAACATATTTGTGATCTCAATCACGAGGAAATCCGGAACGTGGGGCAGCCACAGACCGGCCAACGAGTGTCAGTGCCGCCAGTTACCCTGCGGGCCGCGAAACCTGGGTGCCAGCACCTCAGCGGGTTGCACGCACGCGGCCAGTTGCGACCTGAAGAGTGGAAGGCCGCCGACTCGACCCCGGCCCCAGCCACAACGCTGGACAGTGAAGGCCCGAACAAGCCAGGAACGCTCCCCGTTCAGTCGGCCACGACCTGAGCCCTCGACCGGGCTGGGGAGGGTCCAGTTCTCCGTCGCCATCCGCGGCCAGCCGGCCACCCACCACACCTCTGTACGTTATCGTGTACATCATGAAGACGATGAGTGTCACCGATCTGCGCGCCAGCATCGCCGACGCCCTCGACGCGGTGGAGGACGACGCCGAGGAGCTGGTCATCACCCGCGCCGGCCACGAGCCGATGGTCATCGTCTCGCTTGCCGAGTATGAGGCGCTGAAGGAGACCGACTACCTGCTGCGGTCACCCGCGATGGCCGAACGTCTGCGCAGGTCGATCGAGCAGGACCGGGCTGGGCGAGGCACGGTCCGCGACCTGGTGGATCCCGACGACGACGCCGGGAAGGGCGCTGCGTGAAGGTCCTCTTCCTCGACGACGCTTGGAGCGACTACCTGTGGTGGCAGGCGAACGACCGCAAGCTGCTGAAACGGGTCAACCAACTGATCGCCGACATCGACCGGAACGGCCATGAGGGGATCGGCAAGCCCGAGCCGCTGCGGAACGACCTCTCCGGCTACTGGTCGCGGCGCATCAACTCCGAGCACCGGCTGGTGTACCGCATCGACGAGGACGACGTCGTCCACGTCGTGGCATGCCGCTTCCACTACGAACGCCTATAGAGGCGGCTCGGTTCGCCCTCGGTGTTGCGCGGTCGGCCGCAGGCCGACCGGGAGGCCACGTGTCCACAGCCCGCAGGAGCCCGGCCGCTCGTAGAACTCCGAGAACCCCCGGCCCCCGGAGGCCGCGTCTTCCCCGCCGGAACTCGGTCGCGGGAAATCCGGCGCGGGTGGGATGCTGGAGGACGTATGTCCACTGCGCCTGACCTCACCCTGCCCGCCCTGCTGGAGCGGGTCTCCGAACTGATGCCGCGCGACGAGCGGCGGCTGGGCCGTCGTCTCGACGGTGTCCGGCGTATCCGCAAGCCGGAGGCGAGGGCCGCCGTGCTGGCCGAGATCGCCGGTGACGTCGAGCGCGCGGAGGCGCGGATCGCGGCGCGGCGAGCGGCGGTGCCGCGCGTGACGTACCCCGAGGCACTCCCGGTCAGCCAGAAGAAGGACGAGATCCTGGCGGCCATCCGCGATCACCAGGTGGTGATCATCGCCGGTGAGACGGGGTCCGGCAAGACGACGCAGATCCCGAAGATCTGTCTGGAGCTCGGGCGGGGCGTCAGGGGGCTGATCGGCCACACGCAGCCGCGGCGGATCGCGGCGCGCACGGTGGCCGAGCGGGTGGCGGAGGAACTCGGGACGTCGCTGGGCGAGGCGGTGGGCTGGAAGGTCCGCTTCACCGACCAGGTGAGGGACACCACACTCGTCAAGCTGATGACGGACGGCATCCTGCTCGCCGAGATCCAGACGGACCGCGAGCTGCGGCAGTACGACACGATCATCATCGACGAGGCGCACGAGCGCAGCCTGAACATCGACTTCCTGCTCGGCTACCTGGCGCAACTGCTGCCCCGGCGGCCGGACCTGAAGGTGATCATCACCTCCGCGACGATCGACCCGGAGCGGTTCTCCCGGCACTTCGGCCGCTTCGCCTCCGTCGACCACGCGGACGGCGACGCGGACGGGGCGGATCGGGCCGCGCCGATCGTCGAGGTGAGCGGGCGGACGTACCCGGTGGAGGTGCGGTACCGGCCGCTGCTGGAGGAGGACGGCGACGAGGGCGACCGGGACCAGGTCACGGCCATCTGCGACGCGGTGGACGAGCTGCAGGCCGAGGGGCCCGGAGACATCCTGGTGTTCCTCTCCGGAGAGCGGGAGATCCGGGACACGGCGGACGCCCTGACCAAGCAGAAGCTGCGGAACACGGAGGTGCTGCCGCTGTACGCGCGGCTCTCGCACGCCGAGCAGCACCGGGTGTTCCAGCCGCACGCGGGCCGTCGGATCGTGCTGGCGACGAACGTGGCCGAGACGTCGTTGACGGTGCCCGGCATCAAGTACGTCATCGACCCGGGCACGGCCCGCATCTCGCGCTACAGCCACCGCACGAAGGTGCAGCGGCTGCCGATCGAGCGGATCTCCCAGGCGAGCGCCAACCAGCGCAAGGGCCGCTGCGGCCGGACGTCGGACGGCATCTGCGTCCGGCTGTACTCGGAGGAGGACTTCCTCTCCCGGCCCGAGTTCACGGACGCGGAGATCCTGCGGACGAACCTGGCCTCGGTCATCCTCCAGATGACGGCGGCGGGGCTGGGCGACGTCGGGCGGTTCCCGTTCATCGACCCGCCGGACCAGCGCAGCGTCAAGGCTGGCGTGCAGCTCCTGGAGGAGCTGGGGGCGCTGGACACGGCGGCGAAGGACCCGAAGAAGCGGCTGACGGACACCGGCCGCAAGCTGGCGCAGCTGCCGGTGGACCCGCGGCTGGCGCGCATGGTGCTGGAGGCCGAGCGCAACGGCTGCGTCCGCGAGGTGATGGTGATCGCCGCGGCGCTGTCGATCCAGGACCCGCGCGAGCGTCCCGCCGAGAAGCAGCAGCAGGCGGACCAGCAGCACGCCCGGTTCCGCGACGAGAACAGCGACTTCCTCTCCTTCCTCAACCTGTGGACGTACGTCCGCGAGCGGCAGAAGGAGCTGTCCTCGTCCGCGTTCCGCCGCATGTGCCGCGCCGAGTACCTGAACTACCTGCGCATACGGGAGTGGCAGGACATCTACACGCAGGTGCGCCAGGTGGCCAAGTCGCTGGGCGTGACGATCGGGGAGGGCGAGTCGCATCCGGACGCCGTCCACCGCTCGCTGCTCGCGGGCCTGCTGTCGCACATCGGGCTCAAGGAGGGCACGGCCGAGGGCGGCAAGCCCGCCGGGAAGACGGGCGGAAAGCCGGGCGCGAAGAACGAGTACCTGGGCGCGCGGAGCGCTAAGTTCGCCGTGTTCCCGGGTTCCGCCCTGTTCAAGAAGCCGCCGCGGTGGGTGATGTCGGCCGAGCTGGTGGAGACGTCGCGGCTGTGGGCGCGGGTCAACGCCAGGATCGACCCGGACTGGATCGAGCCACTGGCCGAGCACCTCGTCAAGCGCACCTACGGCGAGCCGCACTGGGAGCAGAAGCAGGCCGCGGTGATGGCGTACGAGAAGGTGACGCTGTACGGCGTGCCGATCGTCGCCGGGCGCAAGGTCAACTACGGCCGGATCGACCCCGAGACGTGCCGCGACCTGTTCATCCGCAACGCTCTCGTCGAGGGCGACTGGCGCACGCACCACCAGTTCTTCCACGACAACCGCAAGCTGCTCGGCGAGGTCGAGGAGCTGGAACACCGGGCGCGCCGCCGGGACATCCTCGTCGACGACGAGACCCTGTACGACTTCTACGACCAGCGGCTGCCCGAACACATCGTCTCCGGGGCTCACTTCGACTCCTGGTGGAAGCACAAACGGCGCGAGGAACCGGATCTGCTGAGCTTCGAGAAGTCGATGCTCATCAACGAGCGGGCCGGTCAGATCACCAAGGCCGACTACCCCGACGTGTGGCGGCAGGGCGGGCTGCGGCTCAAGGTGACGTACCAGTTCGAGCCGGGGACGGACGCGGACGGCGTCACGGTCCACGTCCCGCTCCAGGTCCTCAACCAGGTGACGGGTGAGGGCTTCGACTGGCAGATCCCCGGGCTGCGGCTGGACGTCGTCACCGAGCTGATCCGTTCGCTGCCGAAGCCGATCCGGCGCAACTGCGTGCCGGCACCGAACTTCGCCGAGCGGTTCCTCGCCGAGTTCGCGACGCCGGCCGACGTCCCGCTGGACCAGCCGCTCGCCGCGGTCCTGGCCAAGGCCCTGCACCGGATGACGGCGGTGCCGGTGGCTCCGGAGGACTTCGACTGGGACAAGGTGCCCGGCCATCTGCGGATCACGTTCCGGGTGGTGGACGAGCGCGGGCGGCCGGTGCGCGGCAAGGCGGCGGCCGAGGCCGAGGACAAGGACCTGGAGGTGCTGCGGCTGCGGTTCAAGCCGCAGGCGCGGGCGGCGCTTTCACGGGCCTTCGAGGCGTCGGCGGGCGGCGGTGGCGGACGGCGCGGCGGGACGTCGGCCGGGACGGGCCCGGGCACGGTCCCGAGCGGCGCCGACGGCGCGCCCAAGGCCGCCGCGCCGCAGCCGCGCACGGGCCTGACGGCCTGGACGATCGGCACGCTGGAGCGCACCTTCGAGACGCGTCGCTCGGGCCAGCCCGTCAAGGCGTACCCGGCGCTGGTGGACGACGGCACGTCGGTCTCCGTGCGGCTCTTCGACACCGAGGCGGAGCAGCGGGAGGCCATGTGGCGCGGGACGCGCCGTCTCATCCGGCTCAACCTGCCTTCTGATCCGGGGAAGTTCGCGCAGTCGAAGCTCTCCAACCAACAGAAGCTGGCGCTGGCGGCCTCGCCGCACGGCAGCGTGCAGGAGCTCTTCGAGGACTGCGTGAGCGCCGCCACGGACCTGCTGATCGCCGCGCACGGCGGCCCGGCCTGGGACGAGGAGGGCTTCCGCAAGCTCTTCGACGCCGTGCGCACGGACGTCGTCGACGCGACGCTCAAGACGGTGCGGCAGGTGCAGGAGGTCCTCGTCGCCTGGCAGTCGTGTGAGCGGCGGATGAAATCGCCACAGCTGGCGCGGAGCGCGACGCTGCTGCCCTCGCTGACCGACGTCCGCGAGCAGCTCGGCGAGCTGGTGTGCCCGGGGTTCGTGACCCGGCACGGGGCGCGGCGGCTGCCGGACCTGCTGCGGTACCTGACGGCGGTGGACCGCCGGCTCCAGCAGCTGCCCACGAACGCGGAGCGCGACCGCAGCCGGACGGCCAAGGTGCGGGAGATGCGGGACGAGTACGCCTGGCTCCTGGAGCAGTTCCCGCCGGGACGGCCGGTGCCGGCGGCGGCTCGCGAGATCCGCTGGATGATCGAGGAGCTGCGCGTGAGCTACTTCGCGCACGCCCTGGGCACGGCGTATCCGGTGTCGGACAAGCGGATCGTGAAGGCGGTCGACGCCGCCGCCCCGTAGCCCCTCCGGCCCCGGCCCGACCAGGGCCGTCGTGCCGGCTCGGGGAGCGATTCGCACACGTGGGCTGGGCTGCTGTAGAGTCTCATCTCGCGCCGGTCGAACAGCCGGAAGCACTCCTGGTCCTGTGGAGCAGTTTGGAGTGCTCGCCACCCTGTCAAGGTGGAGGCCGCGGGTTCAAATCCCGTCAGGACCGCATGAGTCGAAGGGCCCGGATTCCCCACGGAATCCGGGCCCTTCGTCGTGTCACGCGCCTGCCGTGCCGGCGTCTGCGACCGGCCTGATCCGTACGCGCCGTCTTGACGCCCCTACGGAGCGCGAGTACCCCTGCCTACAACGAAGGGGGGCTCTGATGGGGTTGACGGAGGGAGGACGGCGGCACGAGACGGCCGCGCTACTGCGCGCCCATCTGTCGGCCGCCGCCCGCCTGTCCACGGAGGCCCGCTACCGGCACTACCGGCACGTGACGCGACTCTGCCCCGTGTGCCACCGCATCCTGCTGCTCGCTCAGGAGGGGAGCAGCCAGCGGGCATGGGAGGCCGTCCTGGCGACGGACGACGGCGCGCAGGCGCGGCAGTCGCCCCCGGCGCCGGAAGCGGACCCGCCACGGGCAGCGGGTCCCACACGGGAGAGCGGCCTGCCGCAGAGCCCGGAGGGGCCACGAGCGAGGAACGGGCCGCAGGACCCACGGAACACGAACCGACCACGGGAGGAGGCTGAACCCCCGTCCGGCAACGATCTCTCCCGGGGGGCGGATCCGGCGGCGGCCCAGGCCGCAGCCCAGGCCGCCACCCCGCCGGTCGCCCCCGCGGCCGACCCGGCAGCCGACGCCGCGGCCGACCCCGTGTCCGACAACGTTCCGACGCCGGACGCGGGCCCGGCGCCGGCGTCGCCTCCGCGGACGGAACCCACGCGTGGAGACGGGTGACGAAAGTCCCGGCACGACATGACCAAAGCCGCCTCCGGTGAGGCACCCGAGGTGCCATGGTGGGTGGTGGTGGATGACGTCGATCCCGCTCGCGGCGGGACGGACGCCCAAGTTCCACTACAGCAAGCGGGCTTGGGGCGGCAAGGACACAGCCATGTGACGGGAGTCACCGAAATGACTACGAAAACGGCCGACTTTATGCCGCCCCTACATCCACTCGATTTAATATGTGCAATTGCACCTATCTCCGAGCGCCCCCCACACCATCCTCGCCAGGCACCCCGCGGAGACCGGACAGGGCCCTGATCAGGGCCCGAACGCACGTATCGCGCCGGACCCGGCGGAGTCCGACGCGATACGTCGACGAGCATGACCGGGCGTCAGGGGGTAGCAGCCCGGGGGATTTCGTCAGAAGGGAACGGTGCCGGGACTCAGCCCGGTATGTCCGTTATAGGGTAATTCAGACCTCGCTGCGCTGCTGCGGAATACCCGCGAGAAGCGCGCGCACCTCCGCCTCGCGATAGCGCCGGTGCCCGCCAAGCGTGCGGATCGACGTGAGCTTGCCCGCCTTTGCCCAGCGCGTGACCGTCTTGGGGTCGACACGGAACATGGTGGCGACCTCAGCCGGGGTCAGCAGCGGCTCGGCATCAGGGGTGCGAGCGGTCATGAGCGGCCTCCTCGGGAGAACCGAACCATCACGGTTCTTTCCTCTAAATTCTGCACCTTGACCCGCGTCGCCCGAAATGGCGCACGCGGGTCGAGTCGGTTATAGGACGAACGGCTTGTCCTCGGCACTACAACTACACCATCTGTCCAGCCACGACGGCCAAACCGACGGAATTGCCTCCTCGGGTATGCAACCCCAACGGACAGCGATGGACTATCCCATAACGGACAGTCACACCCACGTGACGATACGTCACAAGATGTCACGAGACACCACCGAGGCGAACAAGCAGCGCAGTACCGAAGTATCCGAAGTGTCCGCCCCCAGGAGGACGGAAGGAGACCGTCCCGGACTCCTTGTCCTATTTTGACACGAGGAGTGGGCTTGCGGGCAAGGGGCTCTTTACGCGGGTTTACGTGCTATCCGTCACGCTTGAGCCATTGGCCCGGTTCGGGACCTTGGTCCCGAAGCATCGTCGGATCGGACGGCCGCTCCGGAGCCCGGCGCCCCGACCAGGCCGTCAGCTCGCGAACTGGCGCTCCTGCACGGCACGCCAGCGCTCCGTGAGCCGCTCGAAGACCTCGCCCGCGCGCTCGGTGTCGCCGTCGCGCAGGGCGGCGACACCCTCGGCCGCCTCCGCGGCGGAGTGGTCCGCCGCGAGGTCTTCCCGAGAGATCGTATGCACGAGGCCGCCATAGTCCAGCTCTACGAGTGAACGAGGGTGGAATTCCTCCAGCCATCGCCCCACGTCCACCAGACCGTCGACGAGCGGCCCCTCCTGCACCTCGGCGCGCACAGCCCGCAGGCCGCGGGCGAGCCGACGGCGGGCCTGGACCATCGGCGTGCGGTAGCGCAGCAGCGGCTCGCCGTCCGTCTCGTCGTACTCCCGCTCGTCCTCGGAGAAGAGCAGGAACCAGCGCACCGGCACGTGCCACAGGGCCGAGCGCAGCCATGGGCGGGCATCGGGGTTGCGCTCCCGCCAGCGCTCGTAGTCGGCCTCGGCCTGTCGGCGGACGACGGGCGGCATCGCCGCCTCCAGCACCGGCGACGGCAACTCGCGGTCGGCCTCGGCCAGGGCGAGCCAGGCACGCAACCGGGTCCGCCAGGGGCACACGCACAGCACGCCGCCCACCTCCGCCACGAAGGCGTCCCCGCTCTCCTGCTCCGGGACGGCCACCGGCGGCACCGGGAGCAGCCCGGCCAGGGCGCGGCGCAGCTCGTCCTGCGCACCGGGACGGCGGGCCCGCCGGGCGTAGCGGGCCCAGTACGTGCGCTCGGGCTCGGGGAAGGCCGCCAACGGCTCGTAGACGCGCAGATAGGCCGCGTACGGGACCGGCGGGCCCGTCATGTCACCCACGTTCGCCCTCCTGTCCCGCGCTCCTCGGCCCCTGCCGGGCGCCTGGCCGGGCGGCCCGCGCACCCGGCCGCACCGCCTCGCGCCCGGCCGGGTACCCGGCGCACGGCAGCCACGCACCGCGCGCGGCCCACGCGCACCGCGCGCCGGCCGACCCGCGCCGCCCACGGCACGCATCCGAAGCCGGGGAAGCCGACGCCGGAGACGCCGTCACCGCCCGCCGGTACGCCATAGTGGCACTCCCCAAGATCGGACAGCCCCACACCCCCGGGGAGGTCGTAGTGTGCTGCACTACAGGCCCTCCCCACCCCCAGGAGGGCGTCCACCGCGACTACAGGAGTCACCACCGTGACTGACGTACGGAGCGCCGCCGTCAACGAGGACGGCGCGCCAGGACAGCAGACCGACGCCGTGCTGGCCGGTCTCTTCCGCTCGGAGCTGGGCGGCCACGAGCAGGTCGTCTTCTGCCAGGACCCGACGACCGGCCTGAAGGCCGTCATCGCCCTGCACTCCACCACCCTGGGCCCGGCCCTCGGCGGCACCCGGTTCCACGCCTACGAGGACGCGGAGTTCCCCGAGGCCGCGGCGGCGCGGGACGCTCTGAACCTCGCCCGTGGGATGTCGTACAAGAACGCGCTCGCCGGGCTGGAGCACGGTGGCGGCAAGGCCGTCATCATCGGTGACCCGGAGAAGGTCAAGAGCGAGGAGCTGCTGCTCGCCTACGGTCGCTTCGTCGCCTCGCTCGGCGGTCGCTACGTGACGGCCTGCGACGTCGGCACCTACGTGCGGGACATGGACGTCATCGCCCGCGAGTGCCGCTGGACGACGGGCCGCTCCCCCGAGAACGGCGGCGCGGGCGACTCCTCGGTGCTGACGGCCTTCGGCGTCTTCCAGGGCATGCGGGCCAGCGCCCAGCACCGCTGGGGTGCCCCGACCCTGCGCGGCCGGAGGGTCGGTATCGCCGGCGTCGGCAAGGTGGGCCACCACCTGGTGGAGCACCTGCTGGAGGATGGCGCCGAGGTCGTGATCACCGACGTGCGCGAGGAGGCCGTGGCCCGGGTGCGCGCGGCCCACCCGGAGGTCACCGCCGTGGCCGACGCGGACGCCCTCGTCCGGGTGCCGGAGCTGGACGTGTACGCGCCGTGCGCGCTCGGTGGCGCCCTCGACGACGAGACGGTGAAGACGCTCACGGCCTCGATCGTCTGCGGGGCGGCCAACAACCAGCTCGCCCACCCGGGCGTCGAGAAGGCCCTCGCCGAACGCGGCGTCCTGTACGCCCCGGACTACGTGGTGAACGCCGGTGGCGTCATCCAGGTCGCGGACGAGCTCCACGGCTTCGACTTCGCACGTGCGAAGGCGAAGGCGGAGAAGATCTTCGACACCACGCTGGCGATCTTCGAACGCGCCGAGACGGACGGGGTCCCGCCCGCCGTCGCGGCCGACCGGATCGCCGAGCAGCGCATCGCCGCCGGGACCAGGCTGCCGGGCGCGACGGGCTGACCCGCAGCGCCGAGGTCACCTTCCGTGACGGGTGGTGGGGGAGATTTCCCTCACCACCCCCCGGCGGGTCATCCGCTCGCAGGAGGGTAAAATGCGCTCTGACCAGCGAGGAATCGGTCACCGGGCGTGCCGGTGACCTGCCCGGTCGCGCGGACGGCGTACCGTACGGGCGCGGAAGCAGGTACCGTTGAAGCTCTAAGAGCCGGTCTCTCGACAGAGAGTCCGCTCTCCACCATGAACGCGTGTCAAGACTCTGGGGCCGTCGAGCCCCGTCGTTGAGGGGGTCGAGCCATGGGGCGCGGCCGGGCCAAGGCCAAGCAGACGAAGGTCGCCCGCCAGCTGAAGTACAACAGCGGCGGTACCGATCTCTCACGTCTGGCCGAAGAGCTGGGTGCAACGCCGGCGCAGCAGCCGCCGAACGGTGAGCCGTTCGAGGACGACGAGGACGACGACCTGTACGCGCGGTACGCCGATCTGTACAACGACGACGAGGACGAGGAGTCCGAAGCGGACGAGTCCTCCAGCCGTCGTCGTGCGTGACACCGACCTTCGGGTAACCACCGCGTAAGGGTTTTCGCCTGTGAAGGGCCCCGCATGTGAACGGGGCCCTCAGGCGTGCCCTCGTTCCGTGCGTGGAGCGCAGTCCGCTCCACGCGGACGGTACGGCGTACGGGCGTCTGAGACGTCGCGGCCGGTGGGGATCATCGATCCCGGCCGGCGCTTCGGCGTGCCCGGACGCCGTTCTCCGTGGGGCGTCCGGCGCCCGCTCCACCCGGGTCCTCCGACAGCCGGGCCTGCGGACCCCGGCCGACAGCCGCCCCGGGCCCGCAGGCCCGGGGCGCACGGGTGCCGTCAGCTCGCGTAGGAGCCGGTCAGCGTCACGGCGGCGTCCGTCTCGTTCGCGGCCGTGGCCGCCGTGGAGACGGGCCCGCGGTCCGTGATCTCGCCGGCCACCCAGGCGTCGACGCCGCGGTCGGCCAGCACGCTCAGGGCCGCGTCGGCGGCCTCCCGGGCCACGACGGCCACCATGCCGACGCCCATGTTCAGCGTCCGCTCCAGCTCCGGCCGGGCCACGCCGCCGACCTCGCCCACCGTGCCGAAGACCGGGGCGGGGGCCCAGGTGCCGCGGTCCAGGGTGGCGTGCAGCTCGTCGGGGATGACGCGGGCGAGGTTGTTCGCCAGGCCGCCGCCGGTGATGTGCGCGAAGGCGTGCACGTCGACGGTGCGGGCCAGCGCCAGGCAGTCCAGGGAGTAGATGCGGGTGGGCTCCAGGAGCTCCTCGCCCAGGGTGCGGCCGAACTCCGGCACCTCGCGGTCGAGCGCCCAGCCCGCCCGCTCCAGGAAGACGTGGCGCACCAGCGAGTACCCGTTGGAGTGAAGGCCGGAGGCGGCCATGCCGATGACGACGTCACCCGATCGAATGCGTTCCGCGCCCAGCAGCCGGTCGGCCTCGACGACGCCGGTGGCGGCGCCCGCGACGTCGTACTCGTCCGGGCCGAGCAACCCCGGGTGCTCGGCCGTCTCACCGCCCACCAGGGCGCAGCCGGCGAGCACGCAGCCCTCCGCGATGCCCTTGACGATGGCGGAGATCCGCTCGGGCACGACCTTGCCGGCGCAGATGTAGTCGGTGAGGAAGAGCGGCTCGGCGCCGCACACGACGATGTCGTCCACGACCATCGCGACGAGGTCCTGCCCGATCGTGTCGTGGACGTCCATCCGCTGGGCGACGGCGACCTTCGTGCCGACGCCGTCCGTCGCGGAGGCGAGCAGCGGACGCTCGTAGCGCTTGAGCGCCGAGGCGTCGAAGAGGCCGGCGAAGCCGCCGAGGCCGCCCAGCGACTCGGGGCGCTGCGCCTTGCCCACCCACTCCTTCATGAGCCGGACGGCGTGGTCCCCGGCCTCGATGTCCACCCCGGCGGTCTTGTAGGAAACGGGCGCGGTGGATGCGCTCTCGTGGGCGGCAGCCTCAGTCATGTCTCTCCGTACGCGGATTGCGCGAGGTCACGCGGGGTTGTGCGGACCCCGGGGGGGCCGGGGGTGGTTCGGAAACGGGTGGCCCGGAGCGGAGCCGCCCGGCGGTCAGGGACGGCGCAGGGCGTCGGCGCCGCCGGGGCCGGTCAGCAGGGTGCGGACGCCGTCGGCGTCCGGGCGCACCGTGGTCTCGGTCTCGGACTCGAGGATCTGCTTGCCCAGCAGCTCCGGGTCGGGCAGCTCCATGGGGTACTCCCCGTCGAAGCAGGCCCGGCACAGGTTCGGCTTGGCGATCTTCGTGGCCTCGATCATGCCGTCGATGGAGATGTAGGACAGCGAGTCGGCGCCGAGCGACGTCCCGATCTCCTCGACGCTGAGCCCGTTGGCGATCAGCTCGGCGCGCGTCGCGAAGTCGATGCCGAAGAAGCAGGGCCACTTGATGGGCGGCGAGGAGATGCGCACGTGCACCTCGGCGGCGCCCGCCTCGCGCAGCATCCGCACCAGGGCCCGCTGCGTGTTGCCGCGGACGATCGAGTCGTCCACGACGACCAGCCGCTTGCCGCGGATGACCTCCTTGAGCGGGTTGAGCTTCAGCCGGATGCCGAGCTGGCGGATCGTCTGCGAGGGCTGGATGAAGGTACGCCCCACGTAGGAGTTCTTGACCAGACCCGCGCCGAACGGGATGCCGCTGGCCTCCGCGTAGCCGATCGCGGCGGGGGTGCCGGACTCGGGCGTGGGTATCACCAGGTCGGCCTCGGCCGGTGCCTCGGCGGCCAGCCGCCGGCCCATCTCCACCCGGGAGAGGTAGACGTTGCGGCCCGCGATGTCGGTGTCGGGGCGGGCCAGGTAGACGTACTCGAAGACGCAGCCCTTGGGCTTCGCCTCGGCGAACCGGCTGCTGCGCAGCCCGTTCTCGTCGATCGCGATCAGCTCGCCGGGCTCGATCTCCCGGATGAAGGACGCGCCGCAGATGTCCAGCGCGGCCGTCTCGCTGGCCACGACCCAGCCGCGCTCCAGCCGGCCGAGGACCAGCGGGCGGATGCCCTGCGGGTCGCGGGCGGCGTAGAGGGTGTGCTCGTCCATGAAGACGAAGGAGTAGGCGCCCTTGACACGCGGCAGGACGCGCGGGGCGGCCTCCTCGACGGTGAGCGGCTTGCCGTCCTCGTCGGTCTGCCCCGCGAGGAGCGCGGTGACGAGGTCGGTGTCGTTGGTGGCCGCGACCTGGTTGGCCCGGCCGGAGCGGCCGTCGGCCAGCGCGGCGACCATCTCGGCCAGCTCGGCGGTGTTCACGAGGTTGCCGTTGTGGCCGAGGGCGATCGAGCCGTGGCCGGTGGCGCGGAAGGTAGGCTGGGCGTTCTCCCACACCGAGGCGCCCGTGGTGGAGTACCGGGCGTGCCCGACGGCGATGTGACCGCGGAGCGACCCCAGCGACGTCTCGTCGAAGACCTGGGAGACCAGACCCATGTCCTTGAAGACGAGGATCTGCGAGCCGTTGCTCACCGCGATGCCCGCGGACTCCTGACCTCGGTGCTGTAGCGCGTACAGCCCGAAATAGCTCAGCTTGGCGACCTCTTCACCGGGTGCCCAGACACCGAAGACCCCGCAGGCGTCCTGCGGGCCCTTCTCGCCGGGGAGGAGATCGTGATTGAGTCGACCATCGCCACGTGCCACGACACCGAGTCTAGTGGCGTCACCCGGCGGCGGAGAACCGGGCGACGGAGAAGCAGACGCTGACCTGGGCGGACATCGAATCCTACGAGACGGATCTCACGGCCGGGCTGTCACATCCTCCACGCCCGAGCCCGCAGGGCCGCGCCCTCCGGGCCCCGCTCCCTCCGCCCCGCTCCCTCTGCCCCGCGCGGCCCTCCCGGTCGCCCGGGGCGTCAGGCCAGGACGGGCAGGTGGGCGGAGAGATCGGCGCGGGCGCCGGTCGCGTTGACCGCGTGCGCGCCCACCGCGCGGCTCCACACCAGCCGGCCGGTGGCCAGCCGCAGCCAGGTCAGCGGATCCGTCTCGACGACGTTCGGCGGCGTGCCCCGGGTGTGCCGGGGGCCCTCCACGCACTGGACGACGGCGAACGGCGGCACCCGCAGCTCCACCGCCCCGCCGGGCGCCTTCACGGCCAGGGCGTCGGCCAGCGCCCGGACGGTCGCGGCCAGGGCGTAGCGGTCGAGCGTCACGGGGGCGCCGAGGGCGCGGGCCAGGTCGTCGGAGTGGACGATCAGCTCGACGAGCCGGGTCACCGCGAAGTCCACCGCCCGCATCGCCCCGAAGCGGTGCGGCAGCAGGACGTCCTCCCGGACGGCCATCTCCAGCACCGGCTCCAGCTCCTCGGTGGCCGCGTCGATCGCGGCGGCGACGTCCTCCGGCGTGGTGATACCGGCGGTGGCCTCGCGGGTGCGGGCGTCCAGCTGCTCGGAGATTCCGGCCGTGGACAGCGCCCAGGCGCTGAGGCTCGTCTCCGGCCGTCGGGCCGTCGGCGCGGGTTCGGCCAGCAGCCGCGGCACGGCGTCGATCTGGCCGGCCAGGTGGACGAGGAGGTGCCTGACGTCCCATCCGGGCAGCGCGGTGGGGCGGGCGAGCTGTTCGGCCGTGACGCCGTGCGCTGCGGCGCGGACCGTCTCGGCCTGCGCGGCGAGCGCGTTGCGCACCCGGAGGGGATCGTAGGCGCGGGGCTTACGGGAGGCTGCTGACGGCATGGCAGGAGCGTAACGGCCAGGGCCCCCGCTCCCCGGTCGCCATAGGCAGAGCCGGTGCCGTGTGCCAGGATTCCGGCATGGCAGGCATCGCGGAACGTCATCTGGCGGAAGACGAGGAACTGGTGCACGTCACCCGTCAGCACTGGACGGAGATGGTCAGCGAGTTCCTGCTGCTGTGCGTGGTGTGGCTGGTCGCGGGGCTGCTGCTGTGGGCCGTCCCCTCGGGGGAGGACTGGAGCGACGGCGCCGTCTACGTCGTCCTGGGCTCGGCGGTGCTCGCCTCGCTGTGGTGGTGGCTGATCCCGCTGCTGAAGTGGCGTTCGACGCTGTACATCCTGACGACGAAGCGGATGTACAAGCGCTCGGGGTTCCTGACCAAGTCCGGCCGTTCGATTCCACTGGTCCGGGTGAACGACGTGTCCTTCCGGGCGAACCTGTGGCAGCGGATCATGCGCTACGGGACGCTCACCATCCAGTCCGCCTCGGAGCAGGGTCTGATGACCCTGCGGCACGTGCCGGACCCGGAGGGGCTGAAGGCGATGATCTACCGGCAGGTCGACGAGGAGCAGCGCGGCGGCACCGACGCGTTCCCGCCGCCCCTGCGCTGAGCCGCTTTCGCCGGGACGCCGCTCGCCCCGAGACGCCGCGGAGGGCCCGCCCGGACGCCGGGCGGGCCCTCCTGCGCGTGCGTCCGCGCGTCCGGGTCAGCCGAACAGCGCGGGGATGGTGGCCTCGTGCACCGCGCGCAGCTCGGCCAGCGGCAGGGTGAACTGCCCCTGAAGCTCGATCGCGTCGCCGTCCAGGACGCCGATCCGGAGCGCGGGCAGACCGCGGGCGGCGCACATGTCGGTGAAGCGCAGTTCCTCGCTGCGCGGCACGGACACGATGGCCCGCCCGGCCGACTCCGAGAACAGGAACACGAACGGGTCCAGGCCGTCGGGCGTGACCAGCCGGGCGCCGGTGCCGCCGCGCAGGCAGGACTCGACCAGCGCCTGGACGAGCCCGCCGTCGCTCAGGTCGTGGGCGGCGTCGATCATGCCGTCCCGCGAGGCGGAGACGAGGATCTCGGCGAGCAGCCGCTCGCGCTCCAGGTCGACGGCCGGGGGCCGGCCGCCGAGGTGGTCGTGCACGACCTGCGACCAGGCGGAGCCGCCCAGCTCCTCCCGGGTGTCGCCGAGCAGGTAGACGAGCTGACCCTCCTCGGCGAAGGCCATCGGGGTGCGCCGGGTGACGTCGTCGATGACGCCGAGCACGCCGACGACGGGCGTCGGGTGGATGGCGACGTCGCCGGTCTGGTTGTAGAGGGAGACGTTACCGCCGGTGACCGGGGTGCCGAGGGTCTGGCAGGCGTCGGCGAGCCCGCGGCAGGCCTCGGCGAACTGCCACATGCCCGCCGGGTCCTCCGGCGAGGGGAAGTTGAGGCAGTCGGTGACGGCGAGCGGGGTGGCGCCCGTCGCGGCGACGTTGCGGTAGGACTCGGCCAGGGCGAGCTGGGCGCCCGCGTAGGGGTCGAGCTTGGCGTAGCGGCCGTTGCCGTCGGTGGACACGGCCACGCCGAGGTTGGACTCCTCGTCGACGCGGATCATGCCGGAGTCCTCGGGCTGGGCCAGGACGGTGTTGCCGAGCACGTACTTGTCGTACTGCGAGGTGATCCAGGACTTGTCGGCCTGGTTGGGCGAACCCACGAGCCTGAGGACCTGCTCGCGCAGCTCCTCGGCGTTCGCCGGGCGGGCGAGCGCCTCGGCGGCGTCGGCCTGGAGGGCGTCCAGCCACTCGGGGCGGGCCATCGGGCGCTCGTAGACCGGGCCGTCGTGGGCGACGGTGCGCGGCGGGACATCGACGATCTGCTCGCCGTGCCAGAAGATCTCCAGCCGGTCGCCGTCGGTGACCTCGCCGATGACGGTGGCCGTCACGTCCCACTTCTCGCAGATCGCGAGGAAGCGCTCGACCTTCTCCGGCTCGACGACCGCGCACATGCGCTCCTGCGACTCGCTCATGAGGATCTCCTCGGGCGAGAGGGTCGCGTCGCGCAGCGGCACGTCGTCCAGCTCCACGCGCATGCCGCCGGTGCCGTTGGAGGCCAGCTCGGAGGTGGCGCAGGAGAGCCCCGCGGCGCCGAGGTCCTGGATGCCGACGACGAGCTTCTCGGCGAAGGCCTCCAGGGTGCACTCGATGAGGAGCTTCTCCTGGAACGGGTCGCCGACCTGCACGGCGGGCCGCTTGGAGGGCTTGGACGAGTCGAAGGTCTCGGAGGCCAGGATGGAGGCGCCGCCGATGCCGTCGCCGCCGGTGCGGGCGCCGTAGAGGATGACCTTGTTGCCGACGCCGCTGGCCTTGGCCAGGTGGATGTCCTCGTGCTTCATCACGCCCACGCACAGGGCGTTGACCAGCGGGTTGCCCTGGTAGCAGGAGTCGAAGACGACCTCGCCGCCGATGTTGGGCAGGCCCAGGCAGTTGCCGTAGCCGCCGATGCCGGCGACGACGCCGGGCAGCACGCGCCGCGTGTCGGGGTGGTCGGCGGCGCCGAAGCGCAGCGGGTCCATGACGGCGACGGGTCGGGCGCCCATGGCGATGATGTCGCGCACGATGCCGCCGATGCCGGTGGCGGCGCCCTGGTAGGGCTCCACGTAGGACGGGTGGTTGTGCGACTCGACCTTGAAGGTCACCGCGTAGCCCTCGCCGACGTCGACGACGCCCGCCTGCTCACCGATGCCGACGAGCAGCGCGTCGGAGTGCGAGGCCTTGTCGCCGAACTGCTTCAGGTGGACCTTGCTGCTCTTGTAGGAGCAGTGCTCGGACCACATCACCGAGTACATCGCCAGCTCGGCGCCGGTGGGGCGGCGGCCGAGGATCTCGCGGACGCGCTCGTACTCGTTCTCCTTGAGCCCCAGCTCGGCCCAGGGCTGGGCGGCGTCGGGGGTCTCGGTCGCGTGCTTGACGGTGTCGAGGGTCATCGTGCGTCCACCAGCGTCTTGAGGGCGGAGGTGAAGAAACCGAGGCCGTCGGTCGTGGGGCCGGTGAGGGCCTCGACCGCGTGCTCGGGGTGCGGCATGAGGCCGACCACGTTCCCGGCCTCGTTGGTGATCCCGGCGATGTCGCGCCGCGAGCCGTTGGGGTTGCCGTCCAGGTAGCGGAAGACGACGCGGCCCTCCGCCTCCAGCGCGTCGAGCGTGCGCTCGTCGGCGACGTAGCCGCCCTCGCCGTTCTTCAGCGGGACGGTGATCTCCTGCCCGGCGGCGTAGTCGCGCGTCCAGGCGGTGTCCGCGTTCTCGACCCGGAGCCGCTGGTCGCGGCAGACGAAGTGCAGGTGGTCGTTGCGGGTGAGCGCGCCGGGCAGCAGGTGCGACTCGCACAGCACCTGGAAGCCGTTGCAGATGCCGAGGACGGGCATGCCGTCACGGGCCTGCTCGATGACCGTCTCCATCACCGGCGAGAAGCGGGCGATGGCGCCGCAGCGCAGGTAGTCGCCGTAGGAGAAGCCGCCCGGCAGGACGACGGCGTCGACCTGGTGCAGGCTCGTGTCGCGGTGCCACAGCTTCACCGGCTCGGCACCGGCGATGCGGACGGCCCGCAGCGCGTCGGTGTCGTCCAGGGAGCCGGGGAAGGTCACCACCCCGATCCGCGTCGTCATGCCGGGGCACCTTCCTCGGCGGGCTCCTCCACACGCACGGTGAAGTCCTCGATCACGGTGTTGGCCAGGAAGGTCTCGGCCATTTCACGGACGCGGGCGAGGACGGCGTCGTCCACCGGCCCTTCCACGTCCAGCTCGAAACGCTTCCCCTGACGCACGTCCGTGATGCCCTCGAATCCCAGCCGCGGCAGCGCGCGCTGCACGGCCTGTCCCTGGGGGTCGAGGATCTCCGGCTTGAGCATGACGTCGACTACGACGCGAGCCACAGGTACTCCCGGTGGTGTTGGTGCTTGGCTGCCCGGTGCCGCGTCCGCCGGGGGCGTCGGTGAGCCCCTCGGTTCCTGCGCGACCGCAGGTTCAGCGTACCGGGCGAGAGAATCTACGCGAGTAGATATCCGTGCCCATTTATCACGTTCACATCTCGGGGCGCGGAAACCCTGCACGCACCGAGCGGAGAAACGTAGGGTCCGATTGCGGCCGGACACGCGAACCGAATTTCCCGGGCTTCTTTCCTGGCCCGCACAATGCGATGATGTCGGCCAGACAACGGAATAAGCGGTATCCGCTCATCTCGCACGCGCGACGTCCCCGCATGTCAGCGCGGATTTGAACACCGCTTGCCGAACTCATGACGAGGAAGGACCCATATCCGTGGCACAGCGTGTTGTGGTCACACTCTCCGACGATCTGGAAGGCGGTGAAGCCGCTGAGACGGTCGCCTTCGGGCTCGACGGGAAGTCGTACGAGATCGATCTCAACACGGCAAACGCAAAGAAACTGCGCGGCGCCCTCGCCCCCTATGTGCGGGCCGGCCGCAAGCGCTCGAAGTCGGGGAGGACGTACCAGCGCACCTCCGTCGCACCCAACCCGCAGACGGTCCGCGCCTGGGCCCGGTCCCACGGGTACGACGTGCCCGCGCGCGGCCGCATCCCGAAGAAGGTCTACGAGGCGTTCACGGCGGCGAGTTGAGCCGAGCCCCCCAGCCGACGCCGGGTGGCGCCGCCCGGTGCCGGGCGCCCGGCACGGGAGCGGGAGCGCACCGCCGGAACCGGACCCCGTCCTCGACTTGCACGATCCCCGGGGTGATCCGCTACAGTCTGGAGCACGCCGCGAGGGCGGGCCGGAAAGGCCCGAAATCGCAGGTCACGCGGGTGTAGCTCAGTAGTAGAGCGCCCTCTTTCCAAGAGGGAGGCGCAGTGTGCAATCCCTGTCACCCGCTCCGCGTACTCAAGTGGTCCAAGCGATCAGGTAGAGTAGCTGATGCGCCACTCGGTGAAAGCCGAGTGGATGCGTGCGGACGTAGCTCAGTTGGTAGAGCGCAACCTTGCCAAGGTTGAGGTCGCGAGTTCGAGCCTCGTCGTCCGCTCCGGAGTGAGAAGCCCCGGCCAGTTCACAGCTGGCAGGGGCTTCTCGCATTGTCGCACCCGGTTTCACCCTCTCCCTCCTCCCCGAGCCTCCCCGCCCCAGGTCCAGGTTTTCGGCGGGTGTGACGTCCAGCACTGCACACCCCCGCCGCCGACGGGGAGGCTGGCTCGATGCGAGCGGAACATGCGATCGAGGCGGAAGGGCTCTGGCGGCGCTACGGCCCCAGGGGAGCGGGCGGTTTCGACGCCGTGCGCGGGCTGGACTTCACGGTGGCGCACGGCGAGCTGTTCGCCCTGCTCGGCACCAACGGCGCGGGCAAGACGTCCACCGTCGAACTGCTGGAGGGCCTCGAACGCCCGGCCCGGGGCCGCGTCCGCGTCCTCGGGCACGACCCCTACGCCGAGCGCCGCGCCGTCCGCCCGCGCATCGGCATCATGCTCCAGCAGGGCGGCTTCCCCGCGGAGCTGACCGTCCGCGAGACGGCCCGCATGTGGGCCGGCGTCACCACCGGAGCACGTCCGCCAGCCGAGGCGCTGGAGCTCGTCGGGCTCCAACAGCGCGCGGGCGTGCGGATCAAGCAGCTCTCCGGCGGCGAACGGCGCCGCCTCGACCTCGCCCTCGCCCTGCTCGGCAGCCCCGAGGTGCTGTTCCTGGACGAGCCGACGACGGGCATGGACCCGGAGGGCCGCCGCGACACGTGGCGGCTCGTGCGGGAGCTGCGGGCCGACGGCACCACCGTCGTCCTCACCACCCACTACCTCGACGAGGCCGAGGAGTTGGCCGACCGGCTGGCGATCATGCGGGGCGGACGCATCGTCGTCACGGGCACCCCGGCCGAGGTCACCGCCGCCCGGCCCTCCCGCATCCGCTTCACCCTGCCCGAGGACGTGGCGGCCGAGCGGCTGCCCCTGCCCGCGACCGCCACCGTCGAGGAAGGCCGGGTGGAGATCCGCACCCGGCACCTTCAGGAGGAGCTGACCGAACTGCTGCTGTGGGCCCGGCGGGAGGATGTCACGCTCTCCGGCCTGGACGCCCGGTCGGCCTCGCTGGAGGAGGCGTTCCTGGACATCGCCCGCGGCCGGGACGAGGCCCCTCCCGCCGGCGGATCCGGACACGCCGACGGGCGGGAGAAGGCGGAGGTGACGGCATGACCACGGCCGCTCTGGGACGGATGCGAGCCCTCGGCCGGGCCGAGCTGACGCTGCTCCTGCGCAACCGCAGCGCGGTGTTCACCGCCCTGCTGGTGCCCCTCCTGCTCGTCTTCACGTTCCGGATGTCCCTGTCCGACTCCCTCGTGGAGGCGACCGCGCTCAGCGCGGGCGGGCTGGTGCTCTCCGGCGGCCTGGGCGTCGTCCTCGTCATCGCCGTCTACGCGAACCTGGTCTCCGCGTACGTCGCGCGGCGCGAGGAGCTGGTGCTCAAGCGGCTGCGCACGGGCGAGTCCTCGGACGTGGAGATCCTCGGCGGCACCGCGCTGCCCTCGGTGCTCATCGGACTCGTGCAGTGCCTGCTGCTGATCGCCGCCGGGGTGGCGGTGGTCGACATACCGCTGCCCGGGCGCGCCGACGTGCTGCTCCTCGGGCTGCTGCTCGGGACGGTGATGATGACCGGCCTGGCCGCCGCGACCTCCGCCCTGACCCGGAGCCCGGAGAGCGCGCAGATCACGGTCATGCCGCTGATGATGCTCTCCTTCCTCGGCTCCGGGCTGATGGTGCCGCTGGAGGTCATGCCGGACGCCGTCGCCGACGTCGCCCGGCTGCTGCCGCTCACCCCGGTCGTGGAGCTGGTCCGGTACGGCTGGTTCGGCGAGGGCACCGGCGGCGACGTCGCGCTCGCCGTGGGCCTCGCGGTGGCCTGGACCGCGTTCGCGGTGTTCGCCGTCCGCCGCTGGTTCCGCTGGGAGCCGCGCCGCTGAGCGACGGCGGACCGCCCGCGCCCCGCGCGGAGGCGGCGCGTCCGGCGCTCGCCCGACCACCGGGAACGGGGCGGCACGGGGCGTGGCCGATGGCATATACTCGGCTGCGCGCCGTGGGGCGCAGGCGGACGTAGCTCAGTTGGTAGAGCGCAACCTTGCCAAGGTTGAGGTCGCGAGTTCGAGCCTCGTCGTCCGCTCCGCAGGTCAAGGGCTCCGGCTGTGCCGGGGCCCTTCGCCGTGATCGCCTTCGGCACTACGCTGGCGGGACGACGCCCGATGACGCCACCGACACCCGGCGTCACCGCATCTGAGCGCCCTTGGAGTCACCTTGGCCTGTGATCTCTGGTTGGTCCCCCTCGTCGACGTGCTGTGCCACAGCCCCGACAACCCGCTGGCCGAGGAGATCGCCGTCTTTGACCAGGCGCTGCACCGCGCCGGGCTGCCCCCCGTACCCGTGCACGGGTACATGCCGGGGCTGTCCGGGGACGTGGCGCCCGTCGCCGGGTTCGACTACGACGCCCTGCACTTCCTGCGCCGCGCCTACCTGCTCCAGCTCCACGGGCTCCAGGTGACGCCCGTGGACTCCCTCGGCGGGGACTACGAGCAGCTGTTGGAGATGTTCGAGGACACGGCCCGCCGGTCACACCTGGTGTGGCACTACGACCACGCTGGCGCCTACGTCCCCGTCGACTTCGCGGAGCCGCTGACCGGCGAGGAGCTGGAGGAGTCAGGCGGGCCGCTCGGGTCCAGCCAGGGGCTGCTGCGCGAACTGCACGCGGTGGCCCCGGCCCTCGGGCTCGACCCGGACAACCCGCCGCCCGCCCCGCCGCCGCCCGCGGGCCCGACGGAGCTGAGCGAGCCCGCCGCCGCACCGCCCCCCGGCTCCACCGACGGGCCCTTCGCCCGCGAGGTCCACGTCTGGCTCGGCCTGCACGCGGCCGCCACCCGCAGCCTCGCCCAGGGCTCGATGATCCTGTTCTCCTGACCGTCAAACACCCCGGCACGTTGGCGTGTTCGCCCGCCGCGCGGCGACCGGGAAGGGTCAGCGGGGGTTCTCCGGGGGGCGTTGGCGGGGCATGTTGGGGCGGGCGCCCGGGGGCGGCACCGGGAAGCGCGGGAGGCCGCCCGGGCCGGACGGCTCACTGCGGGGGGCCGTCCATCCCGCCGACGCCGGGCTCTGGGTGAACCGCGAGACCGGCCCGGGCCGGAACGTCACCATCCAGTCGACGGTCTCGACCCGGACCAGCTCCGTCACGTCCTCGGTGAAGCGGCGCAGCATGGTCAGGCAGCGCTCGGCCGCCTCGCCCGCCGAGCCCTCCGTCGGGCCGAGCACCTCGCGCACCGCTTCCGCCGCCCAGTCGTACTGGAGGGTCTCCAGCCTGCGCTGCACCGCCTGGGCGGCGCACAGGTCCCGCATCCACCCGGCCGTGCAGCCGAACCAGCGGTCGGCGCCGAGGCAGAGCGCGGCCCCCAGCAGGGCGAGGAAGCCCCAGGCTCCCACCCCCGCGAGGACGCCGCTCAGTTCGAGCACGGGCAGCACCCCGCCCGCCGCGGCGCCGAGCGCGGCGCCCGTCCGCAGGGCCCGCGCGCCGCGGCGCTTCCACGCCCGGTCGGCCAGGTACCAGTCGACGACGGCGAGCGCGCCCTCCTCCACCCACTCGTACAGCTCGTCGAGCCGCTCGGCCGGCTCCCCCCAGTCCCCCAGTGGGAAGGTGCGCCCGAGCACTTCGCCCCGGCCCTCCCGCCTGCCACCCCCGGGTTGCATTTCCGGCTGACTCACCCGCCACTCCCAACCACAGGACGCTCTCGCACCTCACGAGGCACCCTTCCTATCGCGGGCGACAGGGCCAATCAGGGGCCTCGCGGCCGTTTCCGCCCGGAAGTGGCTTGCGGTCAGGTAAGGCATCCCCCAGCGCCTCACCCGAAAGGGTGGGTGAAGCCGTGGCCCCCCGCTTGCCGCCACGGCCACCGCTGTCGCCGGGTGCGCGCCACGCGGACCGCGCGGCCGTCCGCCCGCCCGCCGGGTGCCGCCCGCCCTCGCGGCCGCCCGCCTGCCGCCGGGCGCGGGGGCGGCGACTAGGCTTCGGCCCGTGAAGGTCCTCGTCATCGGCGGCGGCGCCCGCGAACACGCCCTGTGCCGCTCCCTCTCCCTCGACCCCGACGTCACCGAACTGCACTGCGCTCCCGGGAACGCGGGCATCGCCGAGGTGGCGATGGCGCACACGGTCGACGTCCTCGACGGCACGGCCGTCGCCGAGCTGGCCGGTGCCCTCGGGCTCGGCTCCGGCGACCTGGTGGTGGTCGGCCCCGAGGCCCCGCTCGTCGCCGGGGTCGCGGACGCCGTGCGCCGCCGTGGCATCCCCGTCTTCGGGCCCTCCGCCGAGGCGGCGGAGCTGGAGGGGTCCAAGGCCTTCGCGAAGGACGTCATGGCCGCGGCCGGGGTCCCGACCGCCCGGGCCTACGTGTGCGCCACCGAGGCGGAGGTCGACGAGGCGCTGGACGCCTTCGGCCCGCCCTACGTGGTCAAGGACGACGGCCTGGCCGCGGGCAAGGGCGTCGTCGTCACCGAGGACCTGGCCGCCGCCCGGGCCCACGCGCTGGCCTGCGAGCGGGTCGTCATCGAGGAGTTCCTCGACGGTCCCGAGGTCTCCCTCTTCGCGGTGACCGACGGCGAGACGGTCGTCCCCCTCCAGCCCGCGCAGGACTTCAAGCGGGCCTACGACGCCGACGAGGGCCCCAACACCGGCGGTATGGGCGCCTACTCCCCGCTGCCGTGGGCCGAGCCGGGGCTGGTCGACGAGGTGCGGCGGACGGTGCTCCAGCCCACCGTGGACGAGCTGCGCCGCCGCGGCACTCCGTTCTCGGGCCTGCTCTACGCCGGTCTGGCGGTGACCTCGCGCGGTGTGCGGGTCATCGAGTTCAACGCCCGCTTCGGCGACCCGGAGACGCAGGCGGTCCTGGCCCGGCTGAGGACGCCGCTGTCCGGCCTGCTGTACGCCGCGGCCACCGGCGAGCTGGCGGCGTTCCCGCCGTTGGCCTGGCACGACGGCGCGGCCGTCACCGTCGTCGTCGCGGCGAAGGACTACCCGGCCTCTCCGCGCACCGGGGACCCGATCGGCGGCCTGGACGAGGTGGCGGCCGAGGACGCGCCGGACGCCTACGTGCTGCACGCCGGGACCCGGCGGTCCGAGGACGGGCGGGTCCTGAGCGCCGGCGGGCGCGTCCTGTCGGTGACGGCGACCGGCGCGGACCTGGCCGCAGCCCGGGAGCGGGCCTACCGCGCCGTGGGCCGGATCACGCTGGAGGGCTCCCACCACCGCACGGACATCGCCCGGAAGGCGGCGGAGCAGGACGTGCGATAACGGGGCAATCGGGGCACCCACGGCACCGCCCGATGGGCAATACCTCTCCCCAAAGCCATTCCATCGAGTGACCGTCACCCAGGACCTGCTGACGCCGGTACGCACCCCGCACTAGGGTTCCGCGCGGCGGGCACCGAGCGTCGCGGACGTTCGGTCGTCATGTGGTCGGCACGTGACCGCCACGCGGCCAGGAGCCTCGTGGTCGGCGCGCGGCCGCCGCCGCGCCGTGGGCGTCGCGACAGCGTCGCCGCACGTCGCGCCACGTCCGCACGCTCGACGACGTGGCACATCCACGTGGCGTCCGGGCCAGTCGATCGACTGGCCCACCGCACATTGCGATGTCGGAGCCCGGTGCGACAGTGGGTGCATACCGAGGTACCCAGGTCGTCCCGGCAGGGGGTGAGCGGTCCATGGCAGTTGTGGGAGCGGGCGGGGCCCGGTCGGCGCGGGAGCACGCGCTGGCCGTCCTGCGCATCCGCGGCGCGGCCTTCGCCGTCGCCCTGCTGCCCACCGCGGCGGCCGTCGTGCTGCTCACCGCGGTGAGCACGGGTCACCTGGGCGGGAGCTGGGCCGGGCTGCGGCTGCCCGCCGTGCTGCTGGCCGTGGTGGTCGCGATCGCCGGGGCCGCGGTCACGGTGGTCATCGCGCGGGCGCGCACCGCCTCGGCGCCGGCCGTGCCCGTCGTCGAGTCCTCGGCACCCGAGCTGTACCGCATGGTGCGGGAGCTGGCCGGGCGGCTCGACGTTCCGGTGCCCTCGGCCATCGCCCTGACACCCGACTGTGACTGCTGGCTGGAGGAGCCCGGCCGCTCCGGGTCCGCCCCGCCCGTGCTGGTGATCGGCTCGCCGTTCCTGTGGTGGATGCGCATCTCCGAGCTGCGGGCGCTGCTCGCGCCCGTCGTCGCCGGCACCGGCCCGGCCGCGCATCCCGACATCGCCGCGGCCCGCCGCTTCGTCCGCGCGCTCGACGCCGCGGCGGTCCACCCCCGCATCGGGCGGCTCGCCCGCATGCTGCTGCGGGCGGCGGGCGGCCACGCGGCGGAGATGGAGCGCCTGGTGGCCGCGGCGGCCGCGGGCCGGGCGCAGAGCGTCGACCACGGGCTGCGGATGCTCGCCCAGGAGCAGGTGGGTCTGGCCTACGCGGGCTGGGACCGGCTGCTGACGCGGGTGGCGCTGCCCGCCTGGCGCACTGGCCGCTGGCCCTCGCGGCTGGACGTGGGCGTGGTCTCGGCGCTCACGGAGCTGTCCCGGCGGGACCGGATGGCGGAGGGTTTCGCCTCCAGGCTGGGCGAGCGTCCCGCGTGCGATCTGCTGGAGGAGCCCGGGGCGATCGACGAGCAGGTGTCCCTGCTGGCCGCCGAGCTGTTCTACGGCGCGCCCGCCCCCGGTGGCCCCGGCTGGTCCCCGGTGGACTGGCCGGCCTACCCGCGCGAGGTGGTGGACCGTATCTGGCGCACCGAGTCCGCCCGGCTCTTCTCGGCGCTGGACGCCACGGAGGGCCCGGAGCCGGCCGAGCGCACCCCGAGCGTTGTCCCGGCCGAGCGGTACGGGGCGCCGGGCCACCGGGCGTCCCTGGGCGCGGGCCCCCCGGGCGGGGACGGACGGGTGCGGGGCGGCGGGCGCGGACACGGGTGCGGGTCCACGCTGGAGCGGGTGCTGGCCCGGCTTGCGGACGAGGAGTCGCGGGGGATGGTCGCCGCCCGGATCACGGCGGACACGGCGCGTGCGGAGCGCCGCCCCCCGCCGCCGCCCCCGGGGACGGCGGGCCTGATACCGGACGCCACCGGTGACTCCGCCCCGCTGGGGCTGCCGGCCCCCGCCGTGCGCGGGGCCGGGGAGCTGCTGGCCGACCACGTGGTGGCCGTGGTGTGCTGCGCCGCCGTGGACAGCGGCAGCGGCGCCCCCGGGCTCGACTGGCTGGACGGCCCGGCCCTGCTCATCGAGGGGGAACGCCGCGCCGATCTGCGGCAGCCGGCGCTCGCGCTGGCCGAGGAGGGCGACGGCGCCCCGCTGCGGGGCTGGCTGACGGCGGCCGGTATTCCGACGGACGCTCCGGTCCGGCTGGGCTGAGCAACCGGCGCCCGCCGGGCGGCCCGTGGACGCGCCCGCGCGCTGGGGCTGGGACGCGGGGCCCGGGGCGCGGGCCGGGGACGCGCCCGCTGGGCGCAACCAATCGCGACGAACGGTGACCGCACCGGTGCACGATGTGATGTGCTTGCTGGTGGCCAGGAGCCGGTGAGGGAGGGGATTCCCATGGCGGTGGAGCAGATCCGGCGGTGGGAGTCGGGCGCGCTCGCGCACGCGGTGACGGACCCCTTCGGCAAGGGGCCCCTGCCGTGGCTGCGGGAGGGCGAGCACTACTTCGACAACGGCCGGGTCGTGCCCTGGTACGTGGACCGCGAGACGCTCGACGCGAGCGGGCGCGTCCTGCCCGTCCAGCGGGGCTCCTCGGGGCGGGCCACCCAGGGCGTCGACGACGTGGCGTGCCAGATCAAGGGCTTCGTGTCGACGGGCTCGGTGGCGCCGGGCGAGTCCGTCGACTTCCGGGTCACCGTCAATCCGCCGCAGCCGTTCGGCGTGGACGTCTACCGGATCGGACACTACGGGGGCGCGGGCGCCACCAAGATCACCACGAGTCCGCGGCTGTCCGGGACGGTCCAGCCGCCGCCGCTCGTCGCCGAGCGGACGGTCTCGTGCCACCACTGGTGGCTGTCCTGGCGGCTGCCGATCCCGTCGGACTGGAGCACCGGCGCCCACGTCGCCGTCCTCACCACGGCCGACGGCCACCGCTCCCACATCCCGTTCACCGTGCGCGACACCCGCCCGGCCGAGCTGCTGCTCGTGCTGCCCGACATCACCTGGCAGGCCTACAACCTCTTCCCGGAGGACGGCCGCACCGGGGCGAGCCTCTACCACGCGTGGGACGAGCAGGGGCGGCTGCTCGGGGAGCGGGAGGCCGCCGTCACCGTCAGCTTCGACCGCCCCTACGCCGGGGCCGGGCTGCCGCTGCACGTGGGCCACTCCTACGACTTCGTCCGCTGGGCCGAGCGCCACGGCTACGACCTGGCGTACGCGGAGGCCCGGGACCTGCACGCGGGCCGGGTCGATCCGGCCCACTACCGGGGCGTCGTCTTCGCCGGGCACGACGAGTACTGGACGGTGCCCATGCGCCGGGCCGTGGCCCGCGCCCGGGACTGCGGCACGTCCCTGGTGTTCCTGTCCGCCAACACCATGTACTGGCGGGTCGAGCTGGGCAGGCTGCCCTCCGGTGAGCCGGACCGGCTGCTGAGCTGCCGCAAGCGCCGGGGCCCGGGGCGGGCCTGGCTGTGGCGCGAGCAGGGCGAGCCCGAGCAGGCGCTGCTGGGCATCCAGTACGCGGGGGCGGTGCCCGCGCCGGCCCCGCTGGTCGTGCGGAACGCGGACCACTGGCTGTGGGGCGGCACCGGGGCCGCCGAGGGCGAGGAGCTGGCCGGCCTGGTGGCGGGCGAGGCGGACCGCTACTTCCCGCGGGCCCCGCTGCCCGCCCACACCGACCGCATCCTGCTGGCGCACTCCCCGTACCGGGACGCCGGAGGGGCGCGTCGGCACCAGGAGACCTCGCTCTACCGGGCGGCCAGCGGGGCGCTGGTCTTCAGCTCGGGGACGTTCGCGTGGACGCCCGCGCTGGACCGCCCCGGCCATGTGGACCCGCGCGTCCAGCGGGCGACGGCGAATCTGCTGGACCGCATCTGCAAGCGCGGCTGACGTCCCCGGCGCCGGGTACCCGGTGGCCGGTCGCCGGGGGCGGCTCCCCGGCCCGGCCCACCCCCGCACGCCGGACGGCGCGGCGTGCGGGAGAATCGCCGGTGTTCGTCGCACACTCCATGGAGGACTGGTGTCCGGATTCGTCGAGAAGCCCGAACCCGTAGCGGTAGCGGGTCTGGAGCATCTGCACACCGGGAAGGTGCGCGATCTCTACCGTGACGGGGCGGGCAACCTCGTGATGGTCGCCAGCGACCGGATCTCCGCCTTCGACTGGGTGCTGCCGACGGAGATCCCCGACAAGGGCCGCATCCTCACCCAGCTCTCGATGTGGTGGTTCGAGCAGCTCGCCGACCTGGTGCCGAACCACGTGCTCTCCACGGACGTCCCGCCCGGCGCCCCGGCGGACTGGGCGGGCCGGGTCATGGTGTGCCGTTCGCTGCGGATGGTTCCGGTGGAGTGCGTGGCGCGCGGCTATCTGACCGGCTCGGGTCTCGTGGAGTACGAGGCCACCCGGACGGTGTGCGGGCTGGCGCTGCCCGAGGGCCTGGTCGACGGCTCCGAGCTGCCGGCGCCGATCTTCACCCCCGCGACGAAGGCGGAGGTGGGCGAGCACGACGAGAACGTGTCGTACGAGGAGGTCGCGCACCGAGTGGGCGCGGAGACGGCGGCCCGGCTGCGGCAGCTGACCCTCGGCGTCTACGGCCGGGCCCGGGACACCGCGCGCGAGCGCGGGATCATCCTGGCGGACACCAAGTTCGAGTTCGGCTTCGCGGCGGGCGAGAGCGGCACGGACGGTGGGGACGGCGAGCTGGTGCTGGCCGACGAGGTGCTGACGCCGGACTCCTCGCGGTTCTGGCCGGCCGACGCCTGGCGCCCGGGGCAGACGCAGCCCTCCTACGACAAGCAGTTCGTGCGGAACTGGCTCTCCTCTCCGGCCTCGGGGTGGGACCGGCGTGGTGAGCAGCCCCCGCCGCCGCTGCCGGAGGATGTCGTCGCGCAGACGCGCGCCAAGTACGTCGAGGCGTACGAGCGCCTCACCGGCCTGCCCTGGTCGTAGCCGGTTCCGCCGGGAGCCGCGGAGCGGGGCGGGGCGGGTCAGGGCGTCGTGGCCAGGGAGCGCCCGAGCTCCAGGGCGTGCGTGTTGTACTCGGCCAGGATGCGCCGCGCCGTCGTCGCGTCGCCCGCCTCCAGGGCCGCGACGAGGTCCAGGTGCCCGGCCCACAGCAGGCCGCGCAGCTCGCCGCGGGCGCGCAGCAGCGGGACGGTGAAGACCCAGGTCTGGATGCGCAGCCGGTCGAGGAAGTCGGCGACGTAGCGGTTGCCGACGAACTCGCCCAGCTCGCGCCAGAACCGCAGGTCGTAGCCGATGAGGATGTCGAGGTCGCCAGCGAGGGCGGCCCGGCGGGCCGCTTCCGCGCGGCGCCGGACGGAGGCGACGGCCCCGGCCTCCGCTCCGGCCTCGGTCCGGGTGAGGGAACCGTCTGCCACCGCGGCGCGGAAGACACCCTCGATGACGAGGGTGCGGGCCTCGACCATGGCCGTGAAGTCGGCGAGCGTGATCTCCCGCACCCGGAAGCCGCGGTGGTGGTCGGTGTCCAGGAGGCCCTGGGCGGAGAGGTCCACCAGGGCCTCCCGTACCGGGGTGGCGGATACGCCGTACTGCTCGGCGATCTCCTTGACGGTGAAGGACCGTCCGGCCGGGAGCCGTCCGGCGAGCACCTCGTCGCGCAGGGCTTCGGCGAGCTGCTCGCGCAGGGTGCTTCGGGTGATGGGGGCGGGCGGCATGGCGGACACCCTACGCGGCGGGCGCGGCCCCGGCCGTGGTGTGGGCGTCGGCGAGGGCGAGGGCCTCGTCGAGGACGGCGAGCCCCTCCTTCACCTCGGCCTCGCTGATCGTGCAGGGCGGGACGACGTGCAGGCGGTTGCCCACGACCAGCGGCCACAGGCCGTTCCGCTTGCAGGCGGCGGTGAACTCGGCCATGGGGCGGCCCGCGTCGCCGGTGGGCTGGAGGGGGATGAGCGGTTCGCGCGTCTCTCGGTCGCGCACGAGCTCGACGGCCCAGAAGACGCCGGTGCCGCGGACCTCGCCGACGGCGGGGTGGCGCTCGGCCAGCGCCCGCAGGCCGGGGCCGAGCGCGGTGGCGCCGATGTGGGCGGCGTGCTCGACGATGCCCTCCTCGGCCATGGCGTCGAGGGTGGCGACGGCGGCGGCGCAGGCGAGCGGGTGGCCGGAGTAGGTGAGGCCGCCGGGGTAGGGGCGGTCGTCGAAGTCGGCGGCGATCTTCGCGGAGATCGCGACGCCACCGAGCGGGACGTAGCCGGAGTTCACGCCCTTGGCGAAGGTGACGAGGTCGGGGGTGACGTCGTAGTGGTCGAGGGCGAGCCAGGCGCCGGCCCGGCCGAATCCGGCCATCACCTCGTCCAGGATGAGGACGATGCCGTGGCGGTCGCAGATCTCGCGCACGCCGGGGAGGTAGCCGGGCGGCGGGATGAGAATGCCGGAGCCGCCGGGGATCGTCTCCAGGATGACGGCGGCGATGGTCTGCGGCCCTTCGAGGGCGATCGTCTCCTCCAGGTGCGCGAGGGCGCGCTCGCACTCCTCCTGCTCGGTGGTGGCGTGGAAGGAGGAGCGGTAGAGATAGGGGCCGCGGAAGTGGACGACGCCCGCGGTGCCGGTGTCGCTGGCCCAGCGGCGCGGGTCTCCGGTGAGGTTGATCGCGGTGCTGGTGGCGCCGTGGTAGGAGCGGTAGGCGCTGAGCAGCTTGGGCCGCCCGGTGTGCAGACGGGCCATGCGTACGGCGTTCTCGACGGCCTCGGCGCCGCCGTTGGTGAAGAAGATCTTGTCCAGGTCCCCCGGCATGCGTTCGGCGACGAGCCGGGCGGCCTCGGAGCGGACGTCGACGGCGAAGCCGGGGGCGACGGTGCACATCGTGGCCGCCTGCTCCTGGATGGCGGCGACGACCTTGGGGTGCTGGTGGCCGATGTTGGCGTTGACGAGCTGGGAGGCGAAGTCGAGGTAGCGGTGCTCGTCGTAGTCCCAGAAGTAGGAGCCGGCGGCGCGGCGGACGGGCAGCGGGTCGAGCTGGGCCTGCGCGGACCACGAGTGGAAGACGTGCGCGCGGTCGGCCGCCTTCACGGTGGCCTTGTCAGCGGGCGTGTTGCTCATGGTCTGCGTACCTCACAGCTCGCGTCACCGGGTGTGGGGCTTCAGCGTATCCGGCCGGTCTTCCGGCATGCGGACGCCGCCGTCACCTCTGGGGTGGCCGGCGGCGTCCGGGCCGGGCTCGCGGGTGTCAGCCCTTGATGCTGGCGAAGGCGACGATATTCGCGTCATAGCCGTCCTTCTTCGTCCAGGTTCCGCCGCAGGTGATGAGGCGGAGCTGCGGGTTCTCGGTGGGGCCGTAGACCCGCTCGTTGGGGAAGTCGTCCTTCGGGTACTGCTCGACCGAGTCCACGGCGAAGATCACCGTGGAGCCGTCCTTGCGCTCGACGACGACCTCGGCTCCCGGTTCGAGCGAGCCGACCCCGGCGAAGGCCGCGGCCCCCTTCTTGCTGTCGAGGTGACCGATGAGCAGCGCGGGCCCCTGTTCGCCGGGCGACGGCCCGCCGCGCCACCACGCGGCCCGGTCGGCGTCGTCCTTGTCCGGGACGGGTGGGGTGCCGTCCGGCTCGGCGTCGGCACCGAAGACCTCGATGTCGGCGCCGATCTGCGGAAGGTAGAGCCGGGTCGGTGCCGAACGGGGCATGACGGGGTAGTCGGCCTCGGGCGACTCGGCGTCCACGGCCCCGGGGCGCGAGACGCCCTCGGCGACCATCGTGATCCCGGAAGCGCGGGCGGCGTCCCGCTTTTCTCCGCCGCCCTCGGGCACGGCCGCGCACAGTGCTCCTGCCACGAGCACGGTCACGGCGGCGGCCACCGTCTCCAGACGGCGACCGCCCGCCGCGATCCGCTGCTGACGCGTCGTCATGGGTATCCGGGATATCCGGGGGCGGCTCACGCCTGGTCCCCGCCGGTGCGGCGACGCCAGACCAGGAAGTACCCGGCGGCTCCCGTGACGGCCAGGCCACCGGCGACGGCGGCGGCCGTGGTGGCGCTGGGAGCGGCGGACTTCGACTCGGCCGCAAGGCCGCCGAGGCCGGCGTTGGCCGCGCCGCCGACACCACCGGTGAAGGTGAAGGTGCCGGTGAGCCGCTTGTGGTTCTTGCAGTAGCCGGTCACCTCGTACTTCTTGCCCGGCGTCAGGCCCTCGTGCATGACCTTGGCGGTGGCGAAGACCTTGTGGCGGCGGTGGTCGCGGTGCGGGTCGCCGCCGGTGTTCCTGCCGTCGTCGCCGTTGACCTCGACGTCGTTCTCGATGTTGTTCTCGCCGTCGTGGTGACGCCGGTCGTGGTGGTGTCGGTGGTGGTGACGGCCGTCGGTGTGGGCCTGGCTCCACTCGAAGGCGTCCGAGGCGACGGTGCCGTGCCCGCCGTCCCGGCACAGGGCCTTCACCTTGACGACCGTGCCCGGGCCGCCGGACGAGGGGTGGAGCTTGAGGCCGCCGTGACCGCCGGTGTCGCCGCCGGCGAAGGCCGGGGCGGCCATCCCGAGGACGAGCGCGGTGGACGCGGCCGCTGTGGCGAGGGTTCGCATCTTCTGCATCAGGAGTGTGACCTCCGGTCTGAGGGCGCGCGTGCAGGGGCCGTTCCCGAGCGGTGACCGCGCGCCTGGTCCCCATGCGAACAGCGGCCCGGGCGCGTCGCACCCCGGATACCTCCCGCCGGGTGCCGCCTTGAGCCATCAGGGGGCGCCGCGTCCCGGGAAACCCGCCCGACGGCTCGTCAGTTCGGCCCGCGCCCCGGGGCCGCGCGGGAGGACCCGGTGAGCGGACGGCGCGTCAGGTCGTGTCCAGGTCCCGGCGCCGCAGCCCGGCGAGCCCGAGGGCGACGAGGGCGGCGGCCAGCAGCGTCAGCACCAGCAGCGGAGTCCAGGCCACGGGGTCGGCGGGCAGGCTGGGCACGTGGCCGAACGGCGAGAGCCGGGCCAGCCAGTCGGGCAGCTGCAGGATCGGGCCGAGGTAGTCCACGACGAAGCCCCACAGCGGCACCGCCCACGCCAGCGGCAGGGCGCGCGGTAGCCAGCCGAACAGCACCGCGCTGACGCCGACGGTCACCCACAGGGCGGGCGCGTACGCCAGGGCCGCGCCGGTCAGCTCCGGCACCAGAGCGGCGTCCCCGGCCGTGGCCGCGCCGAGCGTGCCGAAGCCCAGCCCGGCCGCGAGCAGGACGAGGGTGCCACCGGCCAGCGCGACGGCCAGATGGCCCCCGGCCCAGCGGGCGCGGGAGAGCGGGGTGGCCAGGAGGGGTTCGGCGCGCCGGCCGGTCTCCTCGGCCCGGGGCCGGGCGGCGGCCAGCACGGCGTGCACGGCCGCGATCACCGCGAGCACGATCATGACCATCGCGGCGAAGGACTCCACGACGCTCGCGCCGCCGATCTCGGCCAGCACGTCCTCGACCGCGGCGATGTCGTCGAGCATGTCCTCGGCGTCCCCGAGGACGGAGCCGTAGGAGGCGCCGAGCAGGAACAGCGCCACGCAGAAGCCGAGCAGCAGCCCGCGCTGCAGGCGCCAGGCGAGGCCGAGCGGGTGGAGGAGCGCGGCCCCCGCGCGCGGGGGCCCGCCGCGGGCGGGCCGCAGCCCGGCGCCGAGGTCGCGGCGGGTGCTGAGCCGTACCGCCAGGGCCGTGGTGGCGACGGCGACGGCGAGCGCGAGCAGCAGCGGCCACCAGCGGTCGTCGACGTACACGTAGGTGCGCTGGGCCCAGCCGATCGGCGAGAGCCAGGACAGCGCGCCACCGCCCCCGTCGGCGCCGCTCACGTCGCCCACGGCACGCAGGGCGTAGGCGAGGCCGAGCACCGCGAAGGCGAGCCCGGAGGCGCCCCGGGAGTGCGGCGTGACCTGCGCGGTGACGGCGGCGACGGCGGCCAGGACGAGCCCGACGGCCGCGTGCGCGGCGCCGTACAGCAGGGAACCGCCCCAGTCGATGTCGGGGATGCCGGCCGTACCGAGGACGAGGGCCAGGGCCGCTGCCAGGGCGACCATGGCCACGGTGGCGGTGCCCAGCGCGGCGGCGAGCGGCGCGTGCCGGCCCACGACGGCGGAGCGGACGAGTTCGGCGCGCCCGCTCTCCTCCTCGGCGCGGGAGTGCCGGGTGACGGTCAGGACGGCGAGGAGGGCGGCGAGGACGGCGGTGAACCCGAGCATCTGGTGCCCGAGCATGGCGCCGTGGGTGTAGTCGGTGAGGTAGTGCTCCGGCCCCGAGGTGGCCAGGGCCGCGGGGCTGCCCATCGTCTCGGCGGCCGAGCGGCGGGAGGCGGGCGTGGTGTAGAGGTCGCGGAGGCTGGTCGCGGTGAGGAGGGTGCCGAGGGACAGGGCGAGGATCCAGACCGGCAGCCGCACCCGGTCCCGGCGCAGCGCGAAGCGCAGCAGCCTGCCGGTGCCGGTGAGGGTGCCGGTGCGCTCGGGGCGCGCCGGTTCCGTGCGGGCGCCGCGGGCGGGATGGGTCGTCGTGTTCATCGTCCGCTCTCCGAGGCTTCGGCGGCGTCCGCGGCGGTGTCGTGCACGCGGTCGCCGTAGTGGCGCAGCATCAGCTCCTCCAGCGTGGGCGGGTGGCTGACGAGGCTGCGGACCCCGGCGGCGGCGAGCAGCCGGACGACCTCGTCGAGCCGGCCGCCGTCGACGGCGCAGCGCACCCGGCCGTCCTCGACGCTCAGGTGGTGCACGCCCTCCAGGTCGGCGAGGCCGGGGACGGGGCGTTCCGTCTCCGCCTCGACGGTGGTGCGGGTGAGGTGTCGCAGCTCGCCGAGCGTCCCGGACTGCACGATCCGCCCGAGCCGGACGATGCTGACGCGGTCACACAACTTCTCGACCTGCGCCAGGATGTGACTGGAGAGCAGGACGGTGCGGCCGGCCGCCTTCGCCTCCCCGATGAGCTCCTGGAAGACGGCCTCCATCAGCGGGTCGAGGCCGGCGGTGGGCTCGTCGAGCAGCAGCAGCTCGGCGTCGGAGGCGAGCGCGGCGACGAGGGCCACCTTCTGCCGGTTCCCCTTGGAGTAGCTGCGGCCCTTCTTGGCCGGGTCGAGGTCGAAGCGTTCGAGCAGCTCGTCGCGGCGCCGCCGGTCGACGCCGCCGCGCAGCGAGGACAGCAGGTCGATCGCCTCTCCGCCGGTGAGGTTCGGCCACAGCTCGACGTCGCCCGGCACATAGGCCAGCCGGCGGTGCAGGGCCACGGCGTCCCGCCACGGGTCGCGGCCGAGCAGCTGTGCGGCCCCGGAGTCGGCGCGCAGCAGCCCGAGCAACACGCGGATCGTCGTGGACTTCCCGGCGCCGTTGGGCCCGAGGAAGCCGTGCACCTCCCCCCTGGCCACGGTGAGGTCGAGACCGTCCAGCGCACGGGTGCGACCGAAGGTCTTGACGAGCCCGGATGTGGAGATCGCGTTCACCATGGCTGCGACGGTACGCTTGTTTCAGAAATTTGTGAAGTTAGGAGAGCGTCAAAAGACGCCCTCGCCCCCACCGCCACTCACCTGCGAAGATGATCTACGTGTCCCCTGAATCCACTGATGCCCCGAAGGACCCACGCGAGGACCCACGCGAGGACCCGCAGGAAGGCCCTCGTGAAGCCCACCGCGCCGGCGCCGACGACGACGCGGGGGTGCACGCCGAGTACTCCGCCCCGGTGGCGGCCTTCGTCGAGCGGCTGGCCGGCGACCTGACCGAGGCCGGCATGCAGCGCATGGCCGCCCGCGTCTTCGCCTGCCTGCTCGTCTCCGAACAGGGCGCGCTCAGCTCCGCCGAGCTGGGCCGGCGGCTGCGGATCTCCCCCGCCGCCGTCTCGGGCGCCGTCCGCTACCTGGGGCAGCTCCACATGCTCACCCGCGAGCGCGTCCCCGGCTCCCGCCGCGAGCGCTACCGGCTGCACGCCGACGTCTGGTACGAGTCGTTGACCAGCCGCGAAGCCCTCATGAACCGCTGGCTGAACACCTTCGAGAGCGGCCTCGCCGCACTGGAGCCCGGCTCCCCCGCGGGCCGCCGCGTCGCCGAGACCGGTGAGTTCCTCGCCTATCTGCGGGACGAGCTGCACGGCGTCATGGAGCGGTGGCGCGAGCGGCGCGAACAGCAGGACGCCGACCGTCCGGAGCCCGGGTCAGGACGCGGGGAGGGTGAGGCGGACGGCTGACGGCGACACCGTCCACGTCCGGGTGCGGAACTCCGGGCCCGAGACGGTCACGGCCCGCGCCCGCGCCCGCACCGGGGACTCCCCCGACGGCACCCGGGCCGCGTTCGCCGGCCGCACCACCACCTCCGCCAGCCCACCGCCCGCGCCGCCCGGCTCGGTGCGCACCGAGACCTCCACCACAGGGCGCCCCGGATCGGCCAGCAGCACGCCGTCGGCCTCCACCCGGAGCCGGGGCAGCGGCACCGAGGCGCGCCGCCCCGGCCACATTCGCGCCGCCCGCCGCCCGAGCGGGCCCAGCACCCGCCCCGACCCCCCGGCCGCGACC
>NZ_JABLSI010000073.1 GCF_019303475.1 Streptomyces sp. JJ38 | reverse complement strand
GCGGCCGAGCGGGACCGCGAGACCGCCGCCGCCCTGGGCCGGGCCGAACTGGCCGCGGCCCGCGCCGCCGACGCCGCCCAGTCCGCTGAGGCGGCCTGGGCCGCGGAACGGGCGGCGGCCGAGGCCCTCGGCGCCGAGCCGAGGCTCGTCGAACTCCTCGAAGCCCCGGCACCGCTGAGCGCCGAGGAGCTGGACCGGGCCGCCGAGGCGCTGGGCGAGCTCCTGGAGCGGCGGATCACCGAGGCCGAGCGGCGGCTGTTCGACCTGCGCACCGCGGCCGCCGAGGACTCCCGCATCCTCGCGGCCCTCGGCGACGGCGGGCTGCTCCCGCCCGGGCCGGACGTCCTGGCCACCGTCGAGTTTCTCGGCGAACACGGCATCCCCGCCCTGCCCGGCTGGCGCTATCTCGCCCAGTCCGTGCCCCCCGCCGACCACGCCTCCGTCCTCGCCGCGCACCCCGAGCTCGTCGACGGCGTCGTCATCACCGACACCGACAGCTACGCCCGTGCCCGCGAACTCCTCGCCGACGCTTCGCTGCTGCCCCGTTCCGCCGTGGCCGTCGGCACCTCCGCCGCGCTGCTGGCCCCCGCGTCCTTTGGCCCGGACGAGGCCCCCGGCGCCCGCGGCGTCTTCCTCGTCCCGCCCAACCCGGCGATGCACGACGAGGGCGCCGCCGACGGCGAGCGGCACGCCCTGCGCGAGCGGGCCTCAGGCCGGGAGGAGGAGATCCGGGCCCTGGCCGCCCGGCTCTCCGGCGACCGCGCCCTGGCCGCCCGTCTCGCCTCCTGGCGGGCCGGCTGCCCGGGCGGGCGCCTCGCGGAGCTGACCGAGGCCGCGGCCTCGGCCCGCGACGCGGCCGACGAGGCGGTGGACCACCACACCCGCACCGCGGCCGACCGTGCCGAAGCCCAGCAGGCCGCCGCCGAGGCGGCCGCCC
Organism: Streptomyces sp. JJ38; assembly: GCF_019303475.1. Taxonomy (GTDB): domain Bacteria; phylum Actinomycetota; class Actinomycetes; order Streptomycetales; family Streptomycetaceae; genus Streptomyces. The sequence continues at coordinate 15,122 of NZ_JABLSI010000073.1, read as the reverse complement.
TCCGCGAGGAACGTCAGGAGGCCGCCGCCCGGGCCCGCCGCTCCGCCGACGCTCTGGCGGGCCTCGCCTTCCGCCTGCGGGAACGCGCCGCCTGGCAGGCCCGGTTGCGGGAACTGGCCGACGACGCGGCCGAGGCCCAGGGCCGGGCGGCCGCCTGCCTGGAGCGGGCCCGGGCCGCCGACGAGGACCGGCGCGCCGCCCAGCGGGCCGCCGACGACGCCCACCGCACCGCCCGCGCCCTGCGCGCCGAGCGCGCCGAGATCGCCGGTGCCCCGGACGAACTGCCGGACACCGCCACCGAAGGCGCCGCCGACGCGCCGGCCGCCTCGTTGCCCGCGCTGCGCGAGGCCTACCGCTCCGCCTCCCAGCTCTATGACAAGGTCGGCGTCGGCGCCGACCTGCGGGCCGAACAGGCCCGTGCCGAGAGCGACGAGGGCGCGGCCCTCGCCGAGCTGGAACGCCTCGCCAAGAAGGTCCGCACCCGTGCCGAGCAGTTGCTCGGGACGGCCGAGGGCGCCGACGGCCCCGCCCGGCAGGCGGCCGCCGCCCGCGCCGAGGAGGCCGTCCAGCTCCTGGAGTCCCGCGCCGCCGACGCCAGCGAACAACTCGGCCGGCTGCGCGGCGAGGCCGAGCGGCTCGCCCCGCCGGAGGGCACCGCCCACGCCGAGCTCGAGGAGGACCGCCGTCCCGGCAGTGCCGAGGAGGCCCAGACGCTGCTGCGCACAGCCAACTCCGAACTGGCCTCCCGTACCGATGCGTTGGAGACCGCCCGCGCCGCCCACGAGGACCTCCTGCACGCGCACCGTGCCGCCGAGGACGCGGCGGCCGCCTTCGAGGAGACCGCCGCGCTCCTGCGTGACCTGCTGCGCGACCCCGCCCCGGCCGATCCCGACGAGCCCCCGGCGGAGCCCTACCCGGGGGCTCCGGCCGAGGCCCGCCGCGCCGCCGCGGAGGCCCGCCGTTCGCTGCGCGGCTGTGCCGCCGACCTCGCCGCCGCGGACACGGCCGTGCGGGAGGCGAGCGACGTCCTGGTCCGGCACGCCAACTCCGCCCGCTACGAGTCCGTCCGCACGCCCGCCCGCCAGCAGATCCGCGAACTCCCGGCCGCCGCGCTGCCCGACCACGCCGCGGCCTGGGCCGAGGCCTTCGCCCCCCGGCTGCGTGTGCTCACCGACGAGCTGGACCAGCTGGAACGCAACCGGGACAGCATCGTGGACCGGCTGCGGGGCCTGACCGAGTCCGCGCTGGCCACCCTGCGCTCGGCACAGCGCCTCTCCCGGCTGCCCGAGGGTCTGGGCGAGTGGTCCGGGCAGGAGTTCCTGCGCATCCGCTTCGACGACCCGGACCAGGCCACCCTCACCGAGCGCCTGGGCGAGGTCATCGACGAGGCGACCCGCGCGGCGGTCCGCAAGAACACCGACCTGCGCCGGGACGGCATGACCCTGCTGCTGCGCGGGGTGCACGCGGCCCTCCAGCCCCGCGGGGTGAGTGTGGAGATTCTGAAACCCGACGCCGTCCTGCGCGCCGAGCGTGTCCCCGTCGGCCAGATGGGCGACGTCTTCTCCGGCGGGCAGCTCCTCACCGCCGCCATCGCGCTCTACTGCACGATGGCGGCACTGCGCAGCCACGACCGCGGCCGGGACAAACACCGGCACGCGGGCACGCTGTTCCTGGACAACCCGATCGGCCGTGCCAACGCCACCTACCTGCTGGAGCTGCAACGTGCCGTCGCCGACGCCCTCGGCGTCCAGCTCCTGTACACCACGGGGCTGTTCGACACCACGGCGCTGGCGGAGTTCCCGCTGGTGATCCGGCTGCGCAACGACGCCGACCTGCGCGCCGGGCTGAAGTACATCAGCGTGGAGGAGCACCTGCGTCCCGGTCTGCCCCGTCGGGAGGAGGGGGAGGAGCAGGCCGAGGCGGTGCACGGCGAGATCACCGCGACCCGCATGTTCCGCCGTCCGCCAGAGGAGGCTCAGTCCTCCTGACGGTGGCGGCGCAGGACCCGTTCCCGCGCGACGCTGCTCGGCTCCGACCGCACGCCGTGCCGTTGAATCCACACCTGCCGTGTCACCCACACGTCCAGCACCGTCCAGGTGGCCACCACCGTCCCGGCCACGGCGCTCAGGACGGCCGGAAAGGCGAGCCACACGCCCGCGATCGAGCACAGCACGGCGATCAGGACGAGGACCAGCACGAGGGCGGAGACGATCACCGCGCGCACGGCCGCGCCGCGTACGGGATCGGGCAGCCGCGGTTTGTCGTACATGGACGGTCCTCTCTCGCCCCGTGCCGATGGATGTGCCCGTACCACGCTGTGCTCTACCACAGACCGACCGCGTTATCCCGCCATCATGTGAAACGTCCGGTGGGCGTCGTCCGTTCACGCGTGCCATGGCTCGGACTCATCTACGAGTTCTCCACATCGCAGTAGTAGGCTCGCGCCGTTCACCGGTGGCACGCCTCCGGAACACCGAAAGTGGCCGAAGTCCGTCGCGGGCCGCGGGCGTCGGGGAACGCCGGAACTGACAGAGCACGCCGAGTACAACGCCAGCGCCCGGCGGTGGCGTTGCCGACGTAGGGGAGGCCATGCGCTTTCGCGGGAGCACGATCCGCCGGAAGATCGTGGCGCTGATGCTCGTGCCCCTGGTGACGCTCGTGTGCATCTGGGCGTACGCGACCTACTACACCGGCAGCGACGCCAAGCGGCTGCTCGACAGCTCCCGGATCATGACCGAAATCGGTCGCCCCGCCGAGGAGACGGTCCTGGCCGTCCAGGAGGAACGGCGACAGGTCCTCGTCCACCTCGCCGACCCGCGCCGTTCGGACGCGCTCTCCGAACTGGCCAAGCGGCAGGACCGGACCGACACCGCCGTCACCCGGCTGCGCGAGCAGGCCGCCGCGTTCCGCGGGGACCTCTCCCACGACTCCACCGAGCGTCTCGACGCGCTCCTGACGGAGCTGGACAAACTCCCCGCCGTCCGCGCCGGTGTCGAGCGCAACACCGCCACCCGGGAGAGCGCCTTCGCCTCCTACAACTCCGTCATCGACCCCTGCCACGCGCTGCTCGTCACGCTCCACTCGCTGCACGACGGCAAGCTGGACCGGGAGGGCCGCGCGCTCGTCGGGCTGAGCCGTGCCCGCGAGCTGGTCGCCCGCGAGGACGCGCTCATGGCCGCCGCGCTGGCCGCCGGCCGGGTCACCCAGGCCGAACTGCGCGCCATCTCCGACCGCATCGCCGAACGCGACATGACCTACGTCAACAACCTCGCGGTGCTGCCGGACGAGGACCGGCGACTGTTCAGCGAGTACTGGTCGGGCCCCAACGGCACGACCCTGAGCGAACTGGAGGAGACGGCCGTCGAGGCCGGTCCGCAGCGCGCCCTCGCCGCCGTCAACACCGAACGCTGGGACGCCGCGACCTCCGCCGTCCTCAACGACCTGGAGCGCATGGGCGAGGAGGCCCGCGACCGCTACACCGAACGCGTCGAGCCCGCGGCCGTCTCGGTGCTCGTCCAGGCGGGCATCGCCGGGGTGCTCGGCTTCTGCGGCGTGCTGCTGTCCGTCGTCGTCTCGCTCCGCATCGGCCGCCGTCTCGTCCGCGACCTCGGAACCCTGCGCCGGGAGGCCCACGAGGTCTCCGGGGTCCGGCTGCCCGCCGTCATGCGCCGTCTCGCGGCGGGGGACCAGGTCGACGTGGAGACCGAGGCCCCGCGGCTGGAGTACGGACAGGACGAGATCGGTCAGGCGGGACAGGCGCTCAACACCCTGCAGCGGGCCGCGGTCGAGGCCGCCGTCAAGCAGGCCGAGCTGCGCCGTGGAGTCTCCGAGGTCTTCGTCAACCTGGCCCGCCGCAGCCAGGTGCTGCTGCACCGCCAGCTGGCCCTGCTGGACGTCATGGAGCGCCGCACCGAGGACCCGGACGAGCTCGCGGACCTCTTCCGGCTCGACCACCTGACGACCCGGATGCGGCGGCACGCCGAGGGGCTCGTCATCCTCTCCGGCGCCGCGCCGTCCCGGCAGTGGCGCAAGCCCGTGCGTCTCATGGACGTCGTCCGGGCGGCGGTCGCCGAAGTGGAGGACTACGAGCGCATCGAGATCCGCCGACTCGCCGAACTCGCCGTCGACGGCCCCGCCGTCGCCGATCTCACCCATCTCGTTGCCGAACTCCTGGAGAACGCCACCTCGTTCTCCCCTCCGCACACCGCCGTCCAGGTGCGCGGCCAGCGCGTCGCCAACGGCTTCACGCTGGAGATCCACGACCGGGGCCTCGGCATGACGCCCGAGGCGCTCCTCGAGGCCAACCTGCGGCTGACCGAGACCCCGGAGTTCGAACTCTCCGACACCGACCGGCTCGGGCTGTTCGTGGTCTCCCGGCTGGCCAAGCGCCAGGGGGTGCGGGTGTCGCTGCAGCCCTCGCCCTACGGCGGGACCACGGCCGTCGTCCTCGTCCCCGGCTCGGTCCTCAACGAGACGGACGGCACCGAGGCCGCGCTCGAACCGCGCCACGCCGACGACGGCGACGGCCGGGCCACCCTGACCCGGGTGCCGTCCGCCCCGCCCCGCGACCTCGCCGCCGCGCTCGGCGTGGGCCGCGGGCCGCAGTACCCGGCGGGCCTGTCCGGCAAGGGGCGCCCCGTGGAGCTGGACGGACCCCTGGACCTCGACGCGCTCGACCCGCTGGACGGCCCGGCTCCCGCCGACACGCCCGCCCACGGTATCGGCAGCATCTACCACGCCCTGAGCCAGCGCCACCGCGACAACGCCGAACCGGACGCGGAGCGGGCCGGGACGCGGGAGGCCGACGAGCGCGCGCAGGACCGCCGAGGACGCGGGGCCCGCACCGAACCCGGCCCGGCGTCGGCACCGGGGCCGGACGCGGAGGCCGACGCGGAGCCCCCCGCGGCACTGCCGCGCCGGCGGCCCGGGACGTCCGGCCGCCCCGTCCTCGTCTCCGACCACGGCAGGCCGGTCGGCGAGCCCGACGGGCGCACCCCGCCGCGTCGCGAGGAATCCGGGGGCCCGGCCACCGTCGACGGGCTGCCCCGCCGCCGTCGCCAGGCCCATCTCGCCCGCCAGCTCAAACCCGGGGGCGAGGACCCGGCCGACGGGCCCCGGCCCGCGGCGGGGCCGCGAACCGACCCGGCCGTGGACCGGGACGCAGAGGAGGTCCGTGACCGGATGGCCGCGCTGCAGCGCGGCTGGCGGCGCGGCCGGGAGCACAACGACGGAACGACACCCGAGGGGGACGGTCGATGACCGCACCGAATGCCACAGCCGACAGCGCCGCAGGCGAGGGCGGAGAACTCAACTGGCTGCTCGACGACCTCGTGGGGCGCGTGGGCCACATCCGCAAGGCCCTCGTCCTGTCCGGAGACGGGCTGCCCAGAGGCGCGTCCCAGGATCTCTCCCGCGAGGACGGTGAACACCTCGCGGCGGTGGCCTCCGGGTTCCACAGCCTCGCCAAGGGGGTCGGCCGCCACTTCGGCGTCGGCGGCGTACGGCAGACCGTCATCGAGCTCGACGACGCCTTCCTGTTCGTCACGGCCGCGGGCGACGGCAGCTGCCTCGCGGTCCTCGCCGACGCCGAGTCGGACGTGGGCCTCGTCGCCTACGAGATGACGCTCCTGGTCAAGCGTGTCGGCGTACACCTGGGCACGGCGCCCCGCGCCGATCTGCACGGCGGAGGGTGAAGGCCGGCGGATGACCGACGCCTGGTTCGACGACGCGGCGGGGCCGGTGGTGCGGCCCTACGCCATGACGCGGGGCCGCACGCGCAGCGACGCCCGTCTCCGGCTCGACCTCATCGCGCTCGTCGTCACCGAGGACGGTGCGCTGCGGGACGCCGGGGGCGGCCACCCCGGGGCCGCCGCCGAGCGCCCCTCGGTGGCCGCCCTCGGGCCCGAGCACCTGGCCATCCTGCGCCGCTGCGAGGAGGAACCCCGGTCCGTCGCCGAACTCGCCGCCGACCTCGACCTGCCCGTGGGCGTGGTGAGGGTTCTCATCGGTGACCTCGCGGACGCCGAAGTCGTGCGCGTCACCCGTCCCGTCCCCCCGGCCGAGCTGCCGGACGAGAACATCCTGCGAGAGGTGATCAATGGTCTTCGGGCGCTCTGACCGGCCCGGTGGTACCGATGCGCCGGTCACGTTGAAGATCCTGGTCGCCGGGGGATTCGGGGTGGGCAAGACCACCTTCACCGGCGCGGTCAGCGAGATCCGGCCGCTGCGCACCGAGGAGGCCCTCACGGAGGCCGGCCGGCCGCACGACGACCTCTCGGGCGTCGAGGCGAAGTCCACCACCACCGTCGCCATGGACTTCGGCCGCATCACCCTCGGCGACTCCACCCTGCTCTACCTCTTCGGAACCCCGGGCCAGGACCGGTTCTGGTTCCTGTGGGACGAACTGGCCTCCGGGGCACTGGGCGCCGTCGTGCTCGCCGACACCCGGCGACTGGACGGCAGCTTCGGCGCCGTCGACTACGTCGAGCGCCGCGGGCTGCCCTTCGTCGTGGCCGTCAACTGTTTCGACGGCGCCCGCGTGTACCCCGTCGAGACGGTCCGCACCGCCCTGGACCTCGACCCGCGGGTCCCCGTCGTCCTGTGCGACGCCCGACGCCGGGACTCGGCCCGTGACGTGCTCGTGAACCTCGTCGAGCACGCCCTGCGCGCCCGTACCGCGCAGGGGCGACCCGCCGCCGGGGCCGGGGTCAGAACGCCGCCTTGAACACCCCCGCGGCGATCGCGGCACCGAGCAGCGGACCGACGACCGGCACCCAGGAGTAGGCCCAGTCCGAGGTGCCCTTGTTCGGGATCGGCAGCAGCTGGTGCACGATCCTCGGGCCGAGGTCGCGCGCCGGGTTGATGGCGTAGCCCGTCGGGCCGCCCAGCGACAGGCCGATCCCCACCACCAGGAGCGCGACGATCAGCGTCTGCGTGCCCGACACCCCCAGCCCCTCGGTGAGCCCGAAGGCCAGGATGGGCAGTACCAGCGCCATCGTCGCGATGACCTCGGTGACCAGGTTGATCAACGGACTGCGGATCTCCGGGATCGTGGCGAACCCGCCGAGCGTGGGCTGCGGGTTCTCCGACTCGGCGTTCGCCCGGTACTGGGCCAGATAGGCCAGATAGGCGAGGACGGCGCCCAGGATCGCCCCGATGAGCTGTCCGGCCACGTAGACCGGAACCTTGTCCCAGTCGCCGCCCTGGAGGGCGATACCCAGGGTCACGGCCGGGTTGATGTGCCCACCGGAGAGGGGGCCGGCCGTGTAGGCGCCGGCCATGACGCCGAAGCCCCAGCCGAAGGAGATGACGACCCAGCCGCTGGCCCGCGCCTTCGAGTGATGCAGCGTCACGGCCGCGACGACACCGACGCCGAAGAGCACCAGGATCGCCGTGCCGATGATCTCGCCGATGAAGATGTCGCCGGTTGGATAGTCCATGACCGCTCCTCGCGCAGGCCGTTCACCTGCCCACCAGCATGACCGAACCCGCCCGGATCAGCGCGGTGTGCGGGCCCCGGACGGGTGGCCTCACCCCGGGCTCTCGACGGCGTCCCGGGTGATGGGGAAGTCGAAACGCCGGTGCGGGAACGGCTGGTCCCGATGGGTGAAGTGCCACCACTCCTGCGGCAGGTTCTCGAACCCCTCGGCCTCCATCAGCCGCTTCAGCAGCAGCCGGTTCGCGCGCTGCGCACCGGTCACCTCCGGGTGGAGGGTGCGGGCCTTCGCGTCGAAGCAGTCGTATCCGGTGCCCATGTCCACCGACGTGTCCGGGAAGCGGACCATGCGCGGGGCGAAGCACGGCACCAGCGGCTCACCGGGCACGTAGGACCGCGTGCCGGGTACCGGGCGCGGCACCAGCGTGACGTCCACCGTACCGCCGCTGCTGTGCCCGGAACGCCGCGCGATGTACCCCTCGGTGAAGAGCCGGTGCTTGGGCACACGCGGGTAGAACTCCGCCTTCATCCGCACGTCGCTCCGGTCCAGCGCCCACCGGACGAAGTGGTCGACGGCGCGCTGCGGCCGGTAGCAGTCGTAGGTCTTCAGCCCGTAACCGTGCCGCCGCGCCGCCCGGTGCACCTCCCGCAGCGCCAGCGCCGTCTCCCGCGCCAGCAGGCACCTGCCCTCCCGGTAGCCGTCCACCCGTTCCCCGACGAAGTTGTGCGGACCGGCGTAGCGGATCTCCTGCAGCACGCCGGGCGCCACGTCGGCGAGCGCCACGAAACCCGCGGGCGCGCGCTCCTCCTCCGCTGCCGCCACCGCGTCCGGCACCCCGGACGCGGACACCAGGGCGCCCCACGTCACCATCACCGCCACCACACGTCGCATGGCCGAGGCCGTACCCGCACGCTGCCCCCGGGCAGCCGTCACGCCCGGCGGTTCACCCTCTCGGGCGACGTCCACGCCTCGGGCGACGCCCGCCCCGAGGCGGCGGGCAGGCCGCGCCGCCTGGGTGACAACTCACCGCCGTGAGCCACCGTCCCCGCCGCCCGACAGGTCCGCCCACTCCCGCAGCGCCCAGTCGGACGGTCCCACCAGCACCCAGTACGCCACCGGCCCTCCGGGTACTCGCAGCTCGCTGCGCCCCTCCCGGTCGTGACCGGACCCCTCGCCCGGCACGCCCTCGCGCACGGTGACCCGTCCCCGGCCCCCGGCGTCGCGGCCGTCGTGGAACATCAGATGGGTGCCCGCCCGGGCCACGACGAGCTGGGGGAGCGCAGCCCGCACCCCCGGCCGGACCCGCCGGCCGTCGGCGTCGAGGAACCGGGCGTCCGCGCGCACCCGCGACCGCTGGAGCCAGGCGCCTCCCGTCCCCGGCTCGGACTCCCACCAGCGCGGCGGCGCGTCCCGCCGCAGCAGGACCCCGCCGGGCGTCCGGACCCGGACGACGCCGTCGCGGCCCACCGTCAACAGGACGCGCTGTGACACCACCCGCCACCCTCCGTCCGTGTCCGGCTCCAGCGTCGCCCGGCCGTCCGGCGGCGGGCACCCGTGGCCGCCACCGGACGCGTCGTCCCGTGGCTCGGCCCCGTCCCAGCCCAGGAACACGGCGCCCCCGACGGCCACCCGCACCCGCAGCTCCGAGCGCTCACAGCGCACCAGGCCCCCGCCCGGACCAGCCTCGGCGCCCAGCACCGCACCCGGGGCACGGGCCCGGAGCCGCTTCTCGCCGAGGCGCTCCCCGGCGGCGGCCGCGCGCCGCCCCAGCCACCAGGCCTGTCCCGCACGACCCGTCCCGAGCCGCGCGGCCGACCACCGCAGACCCCCAGCGTCCATGCAGCTCAGACTGCCATTGCCGACGCAGCGCCCGGAACGCGTTCAACCGGTGTTCACCCGAAACACCCCGGACGTTGCACCACATACCGAGGCGCCCCGATATGGGGTGCCGCCCCTGGTGTGGCGCACGCTCACATGGCATCGTCCTGCACAGCCGCGTCACGCGCACACCCCGCCGTGCGCGGAACGCACGCACACCCTCGCGTACCGTCCAGGAGCCGCCCATGACCGCCGCAGCCGCCACGCCCGAGCCCCGCCCCCTGTGGCAGCCGGGACCCGACCGGATCGCCCGCGCCCAGCTCACGCGCTTCCACGCCTGGGCCGCCGGACAGCACGGCGCTCCCGCCCCGGCCCCCGGGGACCCGGCCGCGAGCTACGCCGCGCTGCACCGCTGGTCGGTGGATGAGCTGCCCGCCTTCTGGCAGGCCGTCACCGAGTGGTTCGACGTCCGTTTCGACACGCCCTACGCGAGCGTGCTCGCCGACCGCGACATGCCCGGCGCCACCTGGTTCCCCGGAGCCACCCTCAACTACGCCGAGCACGCGCTGCGCACCGCCGAGGATCCCGCGCGCGCCGGCGACCCGGCACTCCTGCACGTCGACGAGCGTCAGGATCCCCAGGCGGTGACCTGGCGCGAGCTGCGCCGGCAGGTCGCCTCGCTCGCGGCCGAGCTGCGCCGCCTCGGCGTCCGGCCCGGCGACCGGGTCAGCGGCTACCTCCCCAACATCCCGGAGGCGGCGGTGGCCCTCCTGGCCACCGCCGCCGTCGGCGGGGTGTGGACCTCCTGCGCCCCCGACTTCGGCGCCCGCAGCGTCCTGGACCGTTTCCAGCAGGTGGAGCCGGTCGTGCTGTTCACCGTCGACGGCTACCGCTACGGCGGCAAGGAGCACCACCGCGCCGACACGGTCGCCGAGCTCCGCGCGGAGCTCCCCACCCTCCGGGCCGTCGTCCACGTCCCGCTGCTGGGCACCCCCGCACCCGACGGTGCCCTCACCTGGGACTCGCTCACGTCATCGGACGTCGACCCCGTCTTCGAGCAGGTCCCCTTCGACCATCCCCTGTGGGTGCTCTACTCCTCGGGCACCACCGGGCTGCCGAAGGCCATCGTGCAGTCCCAGGGCGGCATCCTGCTGGAGCACCTCAAGCAGCTCGGCCTCCACTGCGACCTCGGGCCCGGGGACCGCTTCTTCTGGTACACCTCCACCGGCTGGATGATGTGGAACTTCCTCGTCTCCGGCCTGCTCACCGGCACCACCGTCATCACCTATGACGGCAGCCCCGGCTACCCGCACACCGACGCCCAGTGGCACATCGCCGAGCGCACCGGAGCCACCCTCTACGGCACCTCGGCCGCCTACGTCATGGCCTGCCGCAAGGCCGACGTCCACCCCGGCCGCGACTGCGACCTCTCGGCGCTGCGCTGCGTGGCCACGACCGGCTCCCCGCTGCCTCCGGACGGCTTCCGCTGGCTCCACGACGAGGCCGGCGAGGACCTGTGGATCGCCTCGGTCAGCGGCGGCACCGACGTGTGCAGCTGCTTCGCCGGAGCCGTGCCCACCCTCCCCGTCCACATCGGTGAGCTCCAGGCCCCCTGCCTCGGCACCGACCTGCAGTCCTGGGACCCGCACGGCAAGCCCCTCGTCGACGAGGTGGGCGAGCTGGTCGTCACCAACCCGATGCCCTCCATGCCGGTCCGCTTCTGGAACGATCCGGACGGCACCCGCTACCGCGAGAGCTACTTCGAGATGTTTCCCGGCGTCTGGCGCCACGGCGACTGGATCACCCTCACCGGCCGCGGCTCCGTCGTCATCCACGGCCGTTCGGACTCCACCCTCAACCGGCAGGGCGTCCGCATGGGTTCGGCCGACATCTACGAGGCCGTCGAGCGGCTGCCGGAGATCCGGGAGTCCCTCGTGATCGGTGTGGAGGAGCCCGAGGGCGGATACTGGATGCCGCTCTTCGTCCACCTGGCCGAGGGCGCGGTCCTCGACGACGACCTGCGCGACCGGGTCAAGCGGACGATCCGCGGCCAACTCTCCCCGCGCCACGTGCCGGACGAGATCATCGAGATCCCCGCCGTCCCGCACACCCTCACCGGCAAGCGTCTCGAGGTTCCCGTCAAGCGGCTCCTCCAGGGCACCCCGCTGGAGAAGGCCGTGAACCCGGGGTCCGTGGACGACGTGGAGCTGCTGCGCGTCTACGAGCGTCTCGGCCGGGAACGCGCGGCGCGATGAAGCCGCTGTCAGTCCCCCCGGTTACGGTGAGTGAACATCTGACCACCGTAGCCGGGGGGCCTCATGGACAGCCGAACCCACAAGAAGACGGACCGCTTCCACGGAAGCACGACGGCGGCAGCACCAGCGGCGGCGCTCACGGTCGCCGAATCCGCGTCGGCTCCGTCCCGGTGCCGGTCCTGGCGACGCCTGCGCCGCGCGGAGCGGCGCGCGCTGCGCCGCGAGGCCGCGAGCACCGTCGCCGTCCTGGCCCGGGCCCGCGACTTCGCGGCCATGCGGCGCTACCGGAGCTTCCCCCACCGGGACCACGCCGGGTACCTGCGCTCCGTTCACGACCTGCTGCGGTCCCTGCGCGGGCAGGGCGTTCACGCGCGGGTCGCCCTCTTCGAGCCCTCCGGGTTCCGGCGGTTCTGCGCGGCTGCCGGCCTGGACGCCGACACCTCGCGCAGCCGGGCGCGTTACACCGCCGAGGTCGCCGCCACGGGGCCGAGCCTGTCCTACGACGGCGAGCCCGTGCGTGAGCTCCTGTCACGGCTGCTGAACGGCGCCGACGTGGCCGACACCGCCCGGCGTCCGACGGCCCTGGGCCGCCGTCACCTCGAGCCGACGCTCTGCGCCGAGGCCGACCACCGCGCGCGATCGGCACTGGCTCACGTGCTGACAGCGGCCGGAGCCGGGGAGCACCACCTCGTGTGCAGCGTCACCCCACCCACCCCCAACCCCGCGCTGCCACTCGTCGCGGCCCTGCCGCTCAGCGGCGACAGCCCGGGTCCGGGGGACGAGAGCGACGAGACACCCACGCGGCTGTTCACCGTCGTGCTGGCCGCCGGGCTCGGCACCGGAAGCGCCGGGGGCGTGGTGCTGCGCACCACCCGGGGCGGCCACCAGACGGTCCGGGGCTGGCGGTTGGCGAACGGCTGGCTCCAACCGCTCACGGAAGCGGAGGTGTTCACCGCCTACTGCACCGACCCGGCCACCGGCGAGCCCGTCCCACCGGAGCCCGGGGTCGCCTACCGCCCGGGATTCCCCCTGCCACCGCCTTAGCGGCGGAGGCGGCCCGCGCTACTCGCCGGACAGCACGGCCTGTGCCGCCCGGCGTGCCTCCTCGGCACTCTCGGCGGCGCGGGCCGCGGCCGCCGCCCGCTCGCACTGGGCCAGCGTGTGCTGGGCCAGAGTCGCGCGGACGTAGGGGATGGCGGACGCCCCCATGGACAGGCTCGTGACACCCAGCCCCGTCAACACGCAGGCCAACGTGGGATCGGAGGCCGCCTCACCGCACACTCCGCAGCTCTTGCCCTCCGCCTTGGCCGCCTCCGCGGAGAGCGAGACGAGGTCGAGCAGCGCGGGATGCCACGGGTCGTGCAGCCGCGCCACCGCCCCCACCTGCCGGTCGGCGGCGAAGGTGTACTGCGCGAGGTCGTTCGTGCCCAACGAGAGGAACTCCACTTCCTGCAGCACGGAACGGGCCCGCAGCGCCGCCGCGGGGATCTCCACCATCGCCCCGAACTTGGCCCGCAGACCGGCCTCCCGGCAGGCGTCCGCGAACGCCTTCGCATCGGCCCGGTCGGCCACCATGGGCGCCATGACCTCCAGATACACGGGCAGCCCCTCGGCCGCCCGGGCCAGCGCGGTGAGCTGGGTCCGCAGCACCTCCGGGTGGTCGAGTAGCGTCCGCAGCCCTCGCACGCCCAACGCGGGATTCGGCTCCTCGGCCGGCGTCAGGAAATCCAGGGGCTTGTCGGCGCCGGCGTCGAGGACGCGCACCACCACCCGGCCTTCCGGGAACGCCTCCAGCACCTCCCGGTAGGCGGCGACCTGCCGGTCCTCGGACGGCGCGCGGGTGCCGTCGTCCAGGAACAGGAACTCCGTCCGGAAGAGGCCGACCCCCTCGGCCCCGGCCGCCACCGCCGCCGCCACGTCCCCCGGGCCACCGATGTTCGCGAGCAGCGGCACCTTGTGCCCGTCTGACGTCGCGCCCGGCCCCTTGGCCGCTTCGAGGGCGGCCCTGCGCTCCTCGGCGTCCCGGGACAGCGCGGCCTGCTCGTTCTCGTCGGGATTGACGACCACCTCCCCGGTGCTGCCGTCCACGGCGACGACAAGGCCCTCCGCCAGCTCGACGGCTCCGGGCAGGGCCACCACTGCGGGTACGCCGAGCGCCCGCGCCAGAATGGCGCTGTGGCTGGTCGGCCCGCCCTCCTCGGTGACGAACCCGAGCACGAGAGACGGGTCCAGCAGCGCCGTGTCGGCCGGAGCCAGGTCGCGCGCGATCAGCACGTAGGGCTCGTCGCTGTCGGGCACACCCGGCATGGGAACGCCCAGCAGCCGTGCCACGATCCGGTTGCGCACGTCGTCCAGGTCCGCGACGCGCCCGGCCAGGTATTCCCCGGCCCCGGCGAGAAGCGCCCGGTAGGCGGCGAACGCGTCGTAGACGGCCCGCTCGGCGGTGCTGCCCACCGTGATCCGGCTCTCGACGTCGGCCATCAGCTCGGGGTCCTGGGCCATCAAGGCCTGCGCTTCCAGGACCGCCTGCGCCTCGCCGCCGGCCAGGTTGCCGCGCGCGACGAGATCCGCCGCAACAGCGTCAACCGCCTGCCGGGCCCGCTGCCGCTCCCGTGGGCCCTCGTCGGCGCTGATCCGCTGGGCCGGGGGCTCCAGCACGGCCGTCCCCATGTGCCGTACCTCGCCGATGGCGACGCCATGACTTACGCCGACGCCCTGAAGCTTGGTGTCCATCCTGGTCTCCGAATCGACACGGCAGGTCACGCGGCCTGCCGCCGTGGGGTCTCTCCTGCGGATCTCTCCTGTGTCACCGAGCGTCGCCGCCCGGCGCCTCCCCGGTCAGTTCCAGGTGAACAACACGTCCCCGGAGCGCAGCTCGACGCCCCCGTCCACCAGGTCCGCGAGCGCGTCCCGGGTGGCCTCCAGGGCCACCACGGGGCTCACCGGTGACTTGCCCGCCGCCTCCACCGCCGTCGGGTCCCAGCGCACGAGGGGATCCCCACGGAGAACGCTGTCGCCCTTGGCAGCGAGCAGTTCGAACCCGGTGCCACCGAGTTGCACCGTGTCGATGCCCAGGTGCACGAGCACGCCGTGGCCTTCGGCGTCGACCACGACGAAGGCATGGGCATGCAGGGAGACGAGAAGTCCGTCGACCGGGGCCAACGCCTGGCAGGGCTCCCGCAGCGGGTCGACGGCGGTACCGGGGCCGACCATGGCACCAGAGAAGACCGGATCCGGCACCTCCCCGAGTCCGATGACACGTCCTGCCAGTGGGGACGTCACGGTGGTCATGGAAGCCTCCCAGGAGCCGGGGGTCGCTCGGCCGCCGCCGTCCGTTCCGCACGGCGCACCGTTCAGAAGCGTAAGACATCCCAACTGTCCCGACTCGTCCACGCGCGATTTGCATGCCTCACAGACCCCGCTGTAGTGTCAACCCCTCTGCTCGACACCAACGGTGCGGGCAACCTTCCGATTGATCCACCGCAATCCGTCGTGCGGATTCCCCTTGCTTCTTCAGCCAGGTGGAATTCGGGCCGGAAAACGTCTGGTAAAGTCGGAGACACCGAAGGGAAGCGCCCGGAGGAAACCCGGAAGGGAATCCGAAGGAAGCGTC
>NZ_JABLSI010000072.1 GCF_019303475.1 Streptomyces sp. JJ38 | reverse complement strand
GCCCGGCCCGCGCTCCCCGCCCAGGCCGGCCCGGTTGCGCCGGAGCGCGTCCCGCGGGCGGTGCCCCCGTCGCCGGACACCGCGACCGCGCCGTCCTGGCCGCCCACGGGCCTCCCGGACGCACCGCCCCTGCCACCCGCCCGGCGCCGGCGCTCCCGTACGGCCGCGGCGGCGCTGTGCCTCGTCCTGGGCGTGGGGCTGCTGGGCGGTTCCGCCGTCGGTGCGTGGGTCAGCAGCGGCCCGCACGGCGAGCCCTCGGTGGAGGAGACCTTCTCGGCCTCCCGTGACCTGTGGCGCGAGCTGCCGGTCGACGCGATCTTCCCGGCCGAGCTGGCAGGAGAGGGCGCCGGCCCCGGCGGTGCCGACCGGCACTGGATACGCGTGGCCGTCGCCCCCGACAGCGGCTGCGACCAGGCCTTCGACGAACTCCTGGGCAAGGCTCTCGCCCCGGTGGGCTGCCGTCGTCTGCTGCGTGCCACCTACATCGACGAGACCTCCTCGGGCCTGACCACCGTCGGCATCGTCTTCACCAAGGCCGACCTTCCCGGCATGCGCGACCTCCACGCGCGGTTCGCGGACGAGGACGGCGAGCACCTGCTCTCCCGGACGGACCTCATGCCCCGCCCCTACGCGGAGCCCGGAACCGACGCCGCCGGATTCGGGGACGCCCAGCGGGCGACCTGGACGGTCCACGTCCGCACCGACCTCCCGGTCGTCGTCTACGCCGTCTCCGGTTTCGCCGACGGCCGCACCGTGAGCGACCCCCAGCCCGCGGAGCGGGCCGTCGCCGAGGGCGAGACGAGCGCCGCCGCCCAGTCCGGCCTCGGCCACGCCGCCGAGGGCGTCGCCCGCCTCGTCGAGCGGGGCCTGCTGGACGCCGCCCGCGAGGCCGTGGAGGAGGGCCGGTGAACAGCTTCGAAGGCATCCGACCCACCCGTGCCGCCCGCCTCGCGCGCGCCGCTCTGTGTGCCGTCCTGCTCGTGCTGCTGCCGTTGGCCCCCGCACCCGCCGCGCACGCCGACACCATCCGGGAGCGCCAGTGGGCGCTGGACGTGGTCGGCGCGCGGGAGGCGTGGGAGACGACGCGGGGCGCGGGCATCACCGTCGCCGTCCTGGACACCGGAGTGGACGCGAGCCACCCCGACCTGGCCGGCGCCGTCCAGGGCGGCCGGGACCTGGTGGGCATCGGAGCCGAGCCGGGTGACGAGGAGTGGGCCCGGCACGGCACCGCCATGGCCGGCATCATCGCAGGGCGCGGCCACGGGCCGGACCGGGGTGACGGCGTCATCGGCATCGCTCCCGAGGCCGAGATCCTGCCCGTGCGGGTGCTGCTGGAGGAGGAGGATCCGGCGCGGGAGAGGGCCCAGGAGGCCGAAGGCCCCAGCATCCTGGCCACCGGGATCCGCTGGGCCGTCGACCAGGGCGCCGACGTCATCAACCTCTCCCTCGGGGACGACAGCGCCTCCGCGCACCCGGACCCGCAGGAGGACGCCGCCGTCCGGTACGCACTGAGCCGGGGCGTCGTGGTGGTCGCGTCGGCGGGGAACGGCGGCAAGGACGGCGACCCCGTCTCCTACCCGGCCGCCTACCCGGGGGTCATCGCCGTGACGGCCGTGACGTCGGAGGGCGTCAGGGCGGACTTCTCCACCCGGCGCTGGTACGCCACCGTGGCCGCGCCGGGCAAGGACGTCGTCACGGCCGACCCGGACCGCCGCTACTACCAGGGCTGGGGCACCAGCGCCGCGGCGGCCGTCGTCTCCGGCACCGCGGCGCTCGTCCGCTCCGCCCACCCGGAGCTGAGCCCCGCCCAGATCAAGCGACTTCTGGCCGACACCGCGAACGGCACGCCCGCCGGCGGGCGCAGCGACGCCCTGGGCACCGGGGTGGTGGACGCCGCCGGCGCGCTCGAGGCGGCCGCGGCCCTGGAGCCGGAGGCCCAGCGGCCCGCGCCGCGCGGCTACGGCTCCGAGTACTTCGGGCCCGGGCCCGCCCCCGAGTCCGGCTTCCGGCCCCTGTGGGCGGCGTTCGGCGCGGGCTTCGCCGGCCTCGTCCTCGTCGGCTGTGCCGTCGGCCTCTACCTCGGCGGCCGCCCGCCCCGTCGGCCCTGAGGGACGGCGGATACCCTCGTCGGGTGGCGCTCAAGAACATTCCCGACCCCGGCTTCGCCGACGACGACGGCTCGGCCGACCCGGCGCTGGCCGAGGCCCTGTCCGCCTGGTCCGCCGACCGCGGCGCCGAGCCGCGGGTGCTGGAGGCCCTGCGCGGCGCCCGGCTGCTCGTACCCGTGGTGGCCCTGCTGGGCGAGGTCGAGACGGGACCGGACGGGCTGCGCCGCGAGAAGACGAGCGACATGGCCGTGCCCACGCTCACCGCGCCCGGCGGGCGCAAGGCGCTCCCCGTGTTCACCTCCACGGACTCGCTGGCCCGCTGGCGGGAGGACGCCCGCCCGGTGGCGGTGGATCTCGCCCGGGCGCTCCAGGCCGCCGCCCACGAGCGGGCCGACACGCTCGTCTTCGACCTGGCCGGGCCGGTCACCTACCCGCTCACGGGCGCCGCGCTGCGCGCGGTGGCCGCGGGGCGCACCGGTGGCGCAGGGCCGGTGGGTGAGCCGGCCGTCGCGGAGGCCGTGCGTGCGGTCCTCGCCGCGGAGCCCGAGGTCGCCGGGGCGCATCTGGCGCCGGGCGGGCGCGCCGACGGGACGCTGGCGCTGCGGCTGGTGCCCGGGGCACCGGCGAAGGAGGCGGTCGCCCGGATCGCCCGCGCGCTGGCCGCCGACGCCGTGCTCCGCGAGCACCTGGTGCGCGGCCTGGACCTGGCACTGCTGCCGCCGGAGGCGGAGCTGCCGGGAGAGCCGCTGTTCAGCCGTACACCGGGCCGGTGAACTTCTCGCCGGGGCCCTGGCCCGGCTCGTCCGGGACGACGGACGCCTCACGGAAGGCGAGCTGGAGCGACTTGAGGCCGTCCCGCAGCGGCGCCGCGTGGTAGGAGCCGATCTCGGTGGCGCTCGCGGTCACCAGGCCGGCGAGGGCCTGGATGAGCTTGCGCGCCTCGTCCAGGTCCTTGTGCTGCTCGCCCTCCTCGGCCAGGCCCAGGTTGACGGCGGCGGCGCTCATCAGGTGCACGGCGACGGTGGTGATGACCTCCACGGCCGGGACGTCGGCGATGTCGCGGGTCGCGGCGTCGGGGTCGCGGGGCTGAGCGGCGCCGGTGCCGTCGGCGGGCGCGGTGGCCTCGGAGGTGTCCGGACCGGGGGCGGGGGCGGCGTCGCTCATCGTTCTTCGCTTCCTGGGGGCCTGGGGGATGTGTCGGGGGATGGCCGGAGCCGGCGGGCTCACGGGGATCGCGGGACCAGCCTAGGCCGGTCCCGCCGGGAAGCCCCGCGCGGGCCCCGCACCGGACGGGCGCGGTGCCGGTGGGGGTCATGTACCATGGGACGCGACCGGCCAGACGTCTGCGTGAAGGCACGGTGCGAGTCCGGGACCAGCCCAAGGCGGCGAGTCCGGGGTCAGCATGGTGGAAGCGCGGTTGTCCGGCCCGCAAGTGGAGGCTCCATCTCCCACCTGATCGGCTTCACGGTCGGCAGGTCCCAGGTCAGGTCGCGCCCCGCGGTGAACGCGGCGGTGCTCCGGTCCGCTCGGAGCCCCGTCTTGTGTCCCGTCCGGGGCGTTTCTCACGTCGCGCCCATGACGGGGCGGTCTCACCACACAGACACGTGACGCGGCTGTCGGCCAGGCAGTTGCGTGGTGCTACCTAGGAGGCCCCATCAGCGCCGAGCCCCGCATCAACGACCGGATTCGCGTCCCCGAGGTGCGACTCGTCGGTCCCAGTGGCGAGCAGGTCGGCATCGTGCCGCTTGCCAAGGCCCTGGAGCTCGCACAGGAGTACGACCTCGACCTCGTCGAGGTGGCCGCGAACGCCCGGCCTCCCGTGTGCAAGCTCATGGACTACGGGAAGTTCAAGTACGAGTCGGCCATGAAGGCCCGTGAGGCGCGCAAGAACCAGGCGCACACGGTCATCAAGGAGATGAAGCTCCGGCCGAAGATCGATCCGCACGACTACGACACCAAGAAGGGTCACGTCGTCCGGTTCCTCAAGCAGGGTGACAAGGTCAAGATCACGATCATGTTCCGCGGTCGTGAGCAGTCGCGTCCGGAGCTGGGCTACCGGCTGCTGCAGCGCCTCGCGGAGGACGTCCAGGAGCTGGGCTTCGTCGAGTCCAACCCCAAGCAGGACGGCCGCAACATGATCATGGTGCTTGGCCCGCACAAGAAGAAGACCGAAGCCATGGCCGAGGCCCGGCAGGCGCAGGCAGCCCGCAAGGAAGCCCAGCGAGGTGCCGCTCCCGCCGAGACCGCCGAGGAGCCGGCCGAGGCGTGAGCCTCGCCGGGGCCGAAGGCCCCGGCAACGTCCCACCGATAGAGCTGACGTTCCCGCCTGCCCGCTCACCGCGAGCGGAGCCGACGGGAACGCCACCGACGAGGAGAGAACGGCGACATGCCGAAGAACAAGACGCACAGTGGTGCGAGCAAGCGCTTCAAGCTCACCGGCTCCGGCAAGGTGATGCGGCAGCGCGCCGGCCGCCGCCACCTTCTCGAGCACAAGCCGTCGACGCTGACGCGCCGTCTTGCGGGCAAGACCGAGATGGCTCCGGCCGACGCCAAGAAGATCAAGAAGCTTCTCGGCAAGTGACCCGTCGGCCCGCCCCACGCCGGGGCCGGGCCGGGGCCGAAGTCCGGGACCTCATCGATGTCCGGGCCGTGTGAGTCCTCCACGGCCCCGCTACAAGGAGTTAACACGTGGCACGCGTCAAGCGGGCAGTCAACGCCCACAAGAAGCGCCGGGCGATCCTCGAGCAGGCCAGCGGCTACCGTGGCCAGCGCTCGCGCCTGTACCGCAAGGCGAAGGAGCAGGTCACCCATTCCTTCGTCTACAACTACAACGACCGCAAGAAGCGCAAGGGCGACTTCCGCCAGCTGTGGATCCAGCGGATCAACGCCGCCGCCCGGGCCAACGGGATGACCTACAACCGCTTCATCCAGGGCCTGAAGGCCGCCGAGGTCGAGGTGGACCGCAAGATCCTCGCGGAGCTCGCCGTCAACGACCCGAACGCGTTCGCGTCCCTCATCGAGGTCGCCAAGAAGGCGCTTCCGAGCGACGTCAACGCGCCGAAGGCCGCCTGAAGCACCGGCTGAACCCTTCAGCGTCAGCGGACCCGCAGGCCCAGCGCCTGCGGGTCCGCCGCATGTCCGGCCCGACCCCGTACCGACGAAAAGCGAGAGACGCCGCGCCATGGGCACCGCCGACCTGATCTCCCCGCGCAACCCCCGGGTCGTCTTCGCCCGACGGCTCGCCCGGCGCGCCACCCGGGTCAGGGAGCGCCGCTTCCTGGCCGAGGGCCCGCAGGCCGTGCGCGAGGCCGTCGCCCACGGCGACACCCTCACCGAGCTCTTCGCCACCGCCGAGGCGGCCGAACGGCACCCGGACATCCTCGACGCCGCCCGGGGCGCGGGCATCCGGATCTCCCTCGCCTCCGAGGCGACGATGGCGGACATCTCGCAGACCGTCACCCCGCAGGGGCTCATCGGGGTCTGCCGTTTCCTCGACGTCCCCTTCGACGACGTCCTGGCCGCCCGCCCGCGCCTCGTGGCCGTCCTCGCACACGTGCGCGACCCCGGGAACGCCGGGACGGTGCTGCGCTGCGCGGACGCCGCCGGGGCCGACGCCGTCGTCCTCACCGACGCCTCCGTTGACCTGTACAACCCGAAGTCGGTGCGCGCTTCGGTCGGCTCCCTGTTCCATCTGCCGGTGTGCGTCGGCGTCCCGGTGGAGCGGGCCGTGGCGGGCCTGAGCGAGGGCGGGGTGCGCGTGGTGGCCGCCGACGGCGCCGGTGACGTGGATCTCGACGACGAGCTCGACCGGGGCACGATGGCCGCCCCCACGGCGTGGATCTTCGGCAACGAGGCCTGGGGGCTGCCGCCCGAGACCCGGGCCCTGGCCGACGAGGTGGTCCGGGTCCCCATCCACGGCCGCGCCGAGTCCCTCAACCTGGCCACCGCCGCCGCCGTGTGCCTCTACGCCTCGGCGCGGGCCCAGCGCCACGGCTGAGCCTCGGTACCCGTCCGGCGCCGTCCCGGCTCCGAAGCATGTACGGCGGAGCTCCGGGCGGTGCGGTGACGCCGCGGGGCGCCGGTGAGTAGGGTTCCGCCACGGGGAAAGGCCGAGGGGGAAGGGGGACGACATGCCGGACGCGGTCTGGTGCGGGGTGGACCCGGACGATCTGCCCGACGGGCTGGTCGTCGCGGACGAGCACCGACGGGTGATCTGCTTCAACCGTGCCGCCGCCCGCATCACGGCGCGGCGCCCCGACGAGGTACTGGGCGACCGGGTCGAGCGGGTGCTGCCGCTGGAGGACCTCGACGGGCGCCGCTGGTGGCAGCTGACGGACCCCTACGGCGGGCTGTCGGTCCGCCGGGGGCAGCCGGAGTGCAACCTGCTGCTGCCCGGGGGGCGCGAGGTGCTCGTCTCCGCGCGCTACGTGCGTGCCGTGCCCACCGGGCCGCTGCACCGGCTGATCGTGTCGCTGCGCGGCACCGAGGCCCGCCGTCGCACCGAGCGCAGCCACGCCGAGCTGATCGCCACCGTCGCGCACGAGCTGCGTTCCCCGCTCACCTCGGTGAAGGGCTTCACGGCGACGCTCCTGGCCAAGTGGGAGCGGTTCACCGAAGACCAGAAGCGGCTCATGCTGGAGACGGTGGACGCCGACGCCGCCCGCATCAGCCGGCTCATCGCCGAGCTGCTGGACATCTCCCGCATCGACTCCGGGCGGCTGGAGCTGCGCCGCCAGCCCGTGGACCTCGTCGCGGCCGTCTGCCGGCACGTCGAGGGGCACCTGGCGGCGGGGGAGCCGCGCGAGCGCTTCCGGCATGACGTCACCGGGCCGCTGCCGCGGCTGTGGGCCGACCCCGACAAGGTCGACCAGGTACTGAGCAACCTGCTGGAAAACGCGGTGCGGCACGGCGCGGGTACTGTCACCATCGAGATAGCGCCCGCACAGCCCTGCCGGGCGGTCAGGGAAGGAATCACCGTCACCGTGAGCGACGAAGGCCCCGGCATCCCGGAGGAGTCCATGAGCCGCGTGTTCACCCGCTTCTGGCGGGGCAGCAAGCGCGGCGGCACCGGGCTGGGCCTCTACATCGTCAAGGGCATCGTGGAGGCGCACGGCGGGACGATCACCGTCGGCCGCTCGGTTGCCGGAGGCGCCGAGTTCCGATTTACCCTGCCCGTGGGAGTCCCGGCCGTCCTGGCGTGATCCGCCGGGCCACCGAGCCCGTGGTCCGCCGGGATCAGCCGAGCGTCACCCGCGGGCTGCTCCGCGTCCAAGTCCAGGCGCCCCGCCCCGTAGACTCGTGCCCCGGCACCGCCCGCGCCCTCAACCGGTGTCGGCGCGGCTCACAGCGCAAGGCGTCAGCCAATTCGGAAGTACGGGAAGAGATGTCGGCACCCAACAAGTCGTACGACCCGGTCGAGGTCGAGGCACTGAAACCGGAAGCCATCGAACGAGCGCAGCAGGAGGCGCTCACCGCCATCGCCGAGGCGGCGGACCTGGACGCGCTGCGCGAGGTGAAGGCGGCCCACACCGGTGACCGTTCCCCGCTGGCCCTGGCCAACCGCGAGATCGGCGCGCTGCCGCCGCACGCCAAGGCGGACGCGGGCAAGCGCGTCGGCATGGCCCGCAAGGCCGTGAGCAAGGCGCTGGTGGCCCGCCAGGAGGTCCTGGAGGCCGAGCGGGACGAGCGCGTCCTGGTCGAGGAGGCGGTGGACGTCACGCTGCCCTACGACCGTCGGCCCGCCGGGGCCCGCCATCCGCTGACCACGCTGATGGAGCGGATCGAGGACGTCTTCGTGGCCATGGGCTACGAGGTCGCCGAGGGCCCCGAGGTCGAGACCGAGTGGTTCACCTTCGACGCCCTCAACATCGGGCCCGACCACCCGGCGCGCACCATGCAGGACACCTTCTTCGTGTCCAGCGGGCACATGGAGGCGGGCGACGGGGACGAGTCCGGCGTCGTCCTGCGCACCCACACCTCCCCGGTGCAGATCCGCGCCCTGCTGGGGCGGGAGCTCCCCGTCTACGTCATCTGCCCCGGCCGTGTCTTCCGCACCGACGAGCTGGACGCCACCCACACCCCGGTCTTCCACCAGGTGGAGCTGATCGCGGTGGACGAGGGCCTGACCATGGCCGACCTGAAGGGCACGCTGGACCACATGGTGCGGGCGCTCTTCGGCCCCGGGATGAGCACCAGGCTGCGCCCGAGCTACTTCCCCTTCACCGAGCCGTCCGCCGAGATGGACATGGTGTGCTACGTCTGCAAGGGCGCCTCGGTGGGCGACCCCGAGCGCCCGTGCCGCACCTGCTCCTCGGAGGGCTGGATCGAGCTGGGCGGCTGCGGCATGGTCAACCCGCGGGTGCTGACGGCCTGCGGCGTGGACCCGGAGAGGTACAGCGGCTTCGCCTTCGGGTTCGGGATCGAGCGGATGCTGATGTTCCGCCACAACGTCGAGGACATGCGAGACATGGTCGAGGGTGACGTGCGCTTCACCCGGCCGTTCGGGATGGAGATCTGATGCGGGCCCCGCTTTCCTGGCTGCGGGAATACGTCGACCTGCCGGCCGGTGTGACCGGACGGGACGTCGCGACGAAGCTCATCGCGGCCGGCCTGGAGGTCGAGACCGTCGAGCAGCTCGGCGCCGACCTGACCGGCCCGCTCGTGGTCGGCAGGGTGCTGGCCATCGAGGAGCTGACCGAGTTCAAGAAGCCCATCCGCTACTGCCAGGTGGACGTGGCCGACGCCAACGGCACCGGCGAGCCGCAGAACATCATCTGCGGCGCGACGAACTTCGCCGTGGGCGACAAGGTCGTCGTGGTGCTCCCCGGCGCGGTGCTGCCGGGCAACTTCGAGATCTCCGCGCGCCGCACCTACGGCAAGGTCTCCGAGGGCATGATCTGCTCGGCCCGCGAGCTGGGCATCGGGGAGGACCACGACGGCATCGTCGTGCTGCCGCCCGAGTACGAGCCGGGCACGGACGCCGTCGAGCTGCTGGAGCTGCGCGACGAGGTGCTCGACATCGCGGTCACCCCCGACCGCGGCTACTGCCTGTCGATGCGCGGCCTCGCCCGGGAGACGGCCACGGCCTACGGGCTGCCGCTGCGCGACCCGGCCCTGCTGGACGTCACCGCCCCCGGGGACTACGGCCCCGAGGTCGACGTCGCCGACCCGCGCGGCTGCGACCGGTTCGTCGCCCGCGCCGTCACCGGTGTGCGGCCCGAGGCCCGCTCGCCGATCTGGCTCCAGCGGCGGCTGCAGAAGGCCGGGATGCGTCCCATCTCGCTGGCCGTGGACATCACCAACTACGTGATGCTGGAGCTCGGCCAGCCGCTGCACGCCTACGACCGCGGCCGGATCGAGGGCGCCATCGGGGTGCGCCGCGCGCAGCAGGGCGAGAAGATCGTCACGCTCGACGGGGTGACCCGCGCGCTCGACCCGGAGGACCTGGTCATCGCCGACGACTCCGGCCCCATCGGCATCGCCGGTGTCATGGGCGGGGCCCACACCGAGATCACCGACGCCCACGACGCGCTGATCGACCCGGCCACCGGCCAGGCCGAGGGCACCCGGGACGTCGTCATCGAGGCCGCCCACTTCGACCCGGTCACGGTGGCGCGGACGGCCCGCCGGCACAAGCTCGGCTCGGAGGCGTCCCGGCGCTTCGAGCGCGGCGTCGACCCGGAGGCGGCGGCCGCCGCCGCCCAGCGCGCCGCGGACCTGCTGGTGCTCCTCGCGGGCGGCACGGCCGAGGCCGGGGTCACCGAGGTGCGCGCGGCCGCCGAGCCGCAGGCGATCACCCTCGCCGCCGACCACCCGGACCGCGTCGCCGGGGTCTCCTACGGCCGCGAGGCCGTCGTCCGCCGCCTGCAGCAGGTCGGCTGCGACGTGACGGGCACGGACGAGCTGACCGTCACCCCGCCGAGCTGGCGCCCCGACCTCACCGACCCCAACGACCTGGCCGAGGAGGTCATCCGGCTGGAGGGCTACGCGAACCTGCCCTCCACGCTGCCCCGCCCCCCGGCCGGCCGCGGGCTCACCGAGGCGCAGCGGCTGCACCGCAGGGTCGGCCGGGCGCTGGCCGGTGCCGGGTACGTGGAGTCGCCGAACTACCCGTTCCTCGGGGACGCCGCCTTCGACCGGCTGGGGCTGCCCGCCAAGGACGCGCGGCGCCGCACCGTCGCCCTCCTCAACCCGCTGTCGGACGAGGAGCCCCTGCTGCGCACGACGCTGCTGCCGGGTCTGCTCGCCGCGCTGCGCCGCAACGACGGCCGCGGCAACCAGGGCGGTCTCGCCCTCTTCGAGACGGGCCTGGTCTTCCGGCCCACCGGTGAGGAGCGGCCCGCGGTGCGGCTGCCCGTCGACGCCCGTCCGAGCGACGCGGAGGTCGCCGCGCAGGACGCCGCGCTGCCCGCGCAGCCGCTGCGGGTCGCCGCCGTCCTGGCCGGGGCCGGCGAGCAGAGCGGCTGGTGGGGCAAGGGCCGGCCGGCCACCTGGGCGGACGCCGTCGAGGCGGCCCGCGTCGTGGCCCGGGAGGCCGGCGTGGAGCCCGAGATCGTCGCCGACCGGCACGAGCCGTGGCACCCGGGCCGGTGCGCCGCGCTGTACGTCGACGTGGACGGCGCGCGCACGCTGCTCGGCCACGCCGGCGAGCTGCACCCGCGGGTGACCAAGGCGTTCCAGGTGCCCGCCCGCACGGCGGCGATGGAGCTGGACCTCGACGTGCTGCGCCGGGCCGCCGCCGGGGCCGTCCAGGCGCCGAGCGTGTCCACGTTCCCGGTGGCCACGCAGGACGTCGCCCTGGTCGTCGCGGACGAGGTGCCCGCCGCCGAGGTGGAGGCCGCGCTGCGGGCGGGAGCCGGTGAACTGCTGGAGTCGCTGCGGCTGTTCGACGTGTTCACCGGTGAGCAGGTCGGCGGGGGTCGCAAGTCCCTCGCCTACGCCCTGCGCTTCCGCGCGGACGACCGCACGCTGACCGCCGAGGAGGCCTCGGCCGCACGGGACGCCGCCGTGGCTTCGGCCGTCGCGGCTACCGGAGCGGAGCTCCGCGGCGCCTGAGCGGCGCGAACGGAAGGGCCCGGTGGGCGGATCCCCAGGATCCGCCCACCGGGCCCTCGTGCGTCAGCGGGCCGTGGCCCGCCGGCCGCGTCGCTCTGTCAGCCGGAGTACGGGTAGAAGCCCGCGCCGGTCTTGCGGCCGAGCCGACCCGCGTCGACCATGCGCTGGAGCAGTGGGGGAGCGGCGTACAGCGGCTCCTTGAACTCCTCGTACATGGAGTGGGCGACCGAGGCGACGGTGTCCAGCCCGATGAGGTCGGCGAGCTTGAGCGGACCCATCGGGTGGGCGCAGCCCATCTCCATACCGTTGTCGATGTCCTCCCGGCTGGCGGTGCCGGACTCGAACATCCGGATCGCCGACAGCAGGTAGGGGATCAGCAGGGCGTTCACGACGAAGCCCGAGCGGTCCTGCGCGCGAATGGCGTGCTTGCCCAGCACCTTCGTCACCGCCGCCTCGGCGCGGGCGACGGTCTCCTCGCTGGTGGTCAGCGCGGGGATCAGCTCGACGAGCTGCTGTACGGGGGCCGGGTTGAAGAAGTGGATGCCGAGCACCTGGTCGGGGCGGGACGTCGCCACGGCCAGCTTGACCAGCGGGATCGAGGAGGTGTTGGAGGCGAGGATCGCGTCCTGCCGGGTGACGACCTGGTCGAGCACCTGGAAGATCTCCGTCTTCACCTGCTCGTTCTCCACGACGGCCTCGATGACGAGGTCGCGGTCCGCGAACTCGCCCAGGTCGGTCGTGAACGTCAGCCGCGCCAGGGTCGCGTCCCGCTCGGCCTCGGTGATCTTGCCGCGCCCGGCGGCGCGGTCCAGGGAGTTCACCAGCCTCGTCCGGCCGAGCTCCAGCGCCTCGCCGGTGGTCTCTGCGACCATGACGCTCAGTCCGGCCCGCGCGCACACCTCGGCGATGCCGGCGCCCATCTGGCCACAGCCCACCACTCCGACGCGTTCGATGTCGGTCACATCGTGCCTTTCGCTCTTGGTCCCGGTCGCGACGCACTGCCGCGAGGGTGGTGGCCGCGTCGCATCGGCGTCGACGTTACCCCGCTCCGCGGGCGCCGTGAGGCCCGGGTGCGTGGTTCGTCCGGAACGGCGGGATTTCCCGTCCGCCCCCGGCCCGCCCGCGCGTTCCGCGCCGACCGGGGGATCGACGGGTGCATTCTGGGCATACTCACCTGTAGTAGCGGATCAGTGACAAGGGGGCGTGATGGGGCACGTCACGCGGCGGGCGTTCACGGCGGTGGCGGCGGCGCTGCTGTCCGGCACGCTCGCCTCGGTACGGGACGCGCACGCGGACCCGGTGGCGGGCGGCCGGATCCGGCGGGGCTTCCCGGTGCGGGGCCTGTGGATCGCCACCGTCGAGAACATCGACTGGCCGCGGGTCCCGGGGCCGGACGCCGCCGCCCAGCAGCGGGAGCTCGTGGAGCTGCTGGACCTGGCGGTCGAGCGGCGGCTGAACACCGTCATGTTCCAGGTGCGGCCCTCCGCCGACGCCCTGTGGCCCTCGCCGTACGAGCCGTGGTCGGCCTGGCTGACGGGGGAGCAGGGGCGCGACCCCGGCTGGGACCCGCTGGCCTTCGCCGTCCGGGAGGCACACGAGCGGGGGCTGAAGCTGCACGCCTGGTTCAACCCCTACCGCGTGGCCAACCACGGGGACCGGGAGCGCCTGGCCGCGCACCACCCGGCTCGGCGGCATCCGGACTGGGCAGTGCCCTACGGGGGCAAGCTCTACTACAACCCGGGCCTGCCGCACGTGCGCCGCTTCGTGCAGGACGCGATGTTCGACGCCGTCGAGCGCTACGCAGTGGACGGCGTGCACTGGGACGACTACTTCTACCCGTATCCGGTCGCCGGGGAGACCTTCGACGACGACGAGGCCTTCCGCCTCTACGGCCGGGGCTTCACGGACCGGGCCGCCTGGCGGCGGGACAACGTGGACCGGCTCGTGCGCGAGGCGGGCGAGCGGCTGCGCGAGGTCCGGCCGGAGGCACGCTTCGGGGTGAGCCCCTTCGCCGTCTGGCGGAACGCCGACACGGACCCGGCGGGCTCCGACACGCGAGCCGGCGTGCAGACGTACGACGACCTGTACGCCGACACGCGCGGGTGGGTACGCGACCGGCTGGTCGACTACATCGTGCCGCAGGTGTACTGGCACCTCGGCTTCCCGCCGGCCGACTACGCCACGCTGGTGCGCTGGTGGGACGAGGTGTGCCGGGGCACCGGGGTCGAGCTCTACATCGGTGAGGCGCTCTACAAGGTCGGGCTCGAGGGCCAGCCCGAGCCCTGGCACGATCCGGCCGAGCTCTCCCGCCATCTGACGTTCTGCCGCCACCAGCCCCGGGTGAAGGGCCACGTGTTCTTCTCCGCGCGGCACGTCGCGGCCGATCCGCTCGGTGCGATGAGCCGGGTCGTGGCCGACCACTACCGGTAGGCCGCCGGGGCCGGTGGACCGTCGGCGCCGGTGGCCGCCCGTGGCGTTGGGCCGCCCGCGAGTGCGGGCGGCCCGTCGGCTCAGCGCCCGGCCTGCTTCTCGTGCCGGACGACCGAGTCGGGGCCGGGGGACATCACCGTCTCGTGGCCGTCCTGGGAACGCACCCGGTAGGGGGGCTCGCCGTTCGAACCGAGCACTTCGACGATCTCCACCGTGTGGTCGTGCTGCCCCACGACCCGGCCGTGGACCACCAGTTTGTCGCCCTTTTCAGCGTGCATGTTCGCGCCTCCGTACTGCCGGATTCATCCGCGTCCGTGCCAGTTTAGGGCGGACCGCGCACCCCGCCCACCGGGCGCGCGCCCGGTGGGCGGGGCGGAGCCGCGGGTGGCGGAGCGCTGGGTGACGACGATGCAGCCCAGCACGGCGACCGCCGTCAGCGGGGCGAGCGCGCCCGGGGCCTCGCCGAGGAGCAGGACCGCCCATCCGAGGGTGAGCAGCGGCTGGGCCAGCTGGAGCTGGCTCGCGCGGGCCACGCCGATGGTGGCCATGCCCCGGTACCAGATGGCCATGCCGAGGGTCTGCGAGCCGATGACCAGCCAGGCGAGTCCGGCCGCGGCGGTCCATCCGAAGTGCGCGGGCTCCACGGTGAGGGCGAGCAGCGCGCCCGGCACCGCCAGCGGCAGACAGGCCACCAGCGCCCAGCAGATGACCTGCCACCCGGGCATCTCGCGGGCGAGCCGGCCGCCCTCGGCGTACCCGGCGGCGCAGACGAGCAGGGCCGCGAACAGGAAGCCGTCGGCCGCGGTGAGCCCTCCGCCCCCGTGCCACAGCGCGAAGGCCACCACCACGGCGGCGCCGGTGAGGGCGGCGGCCCAGAACGGCCACGGCAGCCGGACGTGGTGCCGCCAGGCGCTGTATGCGGCCGTCGTCAGGGGCAGCAGGCCCACCACGACGGCGGCGTGGGAGGTGCTGGACGTCTGCAGGGCCAAAGTGGTGAGCAGCGGGAAGCCGACGACGACTCCGGTGGCCACCAGCGCCAGCCCGGCCCAGTGGCGGCGGGCGGGGACGGGGACGCGGACGGCCAGGAGACAGCCCAGGGCGAGCAGTCCGGCGAGGGCGAGCCGGCAGCCGGTCACCGACCAGGGGCCCAGGCCCTCCAGGGCCCAGACGGTGCCGGGGAAGGTCAGGGAGAAGGCGAGCACCCCGAGGGCGGCCAGCAGGCTTCCCCAACCGGTGCCGGTGCCAGTGCCGGTGCGCCGGTCGGCGGGCGCGGCGTGCGCGGGGATGCCTCCGGCCGGTGCGGGGGCCGCGGTGTCGGGGCTCGAAGCGGTGGTGACCGCTATCGTCCGCTCGGCGATAGCGCTATCCTTGGCTCTCATGAATCAGAGTAGCAGTGTCGCCGAGTTGGCCAGAAACCTGCGATCTGAGCTGAACCGCTACTCCATCGGGGAGCGGCTGCCCTCGAGCCGGGCGCTCGTCGACCGGTTCCGGGTCAGCCCCGTCACCGTGAGCCGGGCCCTGGCCCAGCTCGCCGCCGAGGGGCTGGTCGTCACCCGTCCGGGCGCCGGGGCCTTCCGTGCGGCGCCCGCCGAGGCCGAGGCCCTCGCCGGGCAGCGCGGCGACACCTCCTGGCAGGAGGTGTCGCTCAGCGCCGAGTCCGCGGCCGACCAGGTGCCGCGCACCGTCGACGCCACCGGGCTGCTCACCACCCTCAGCCCGCCCGGAACCGGCGTCATCGGGCTGCACGGCGGCTATCTGCCCGCCGCGCTGCAGCCCGAGCGCGCCCTGTCCGCCGCGCTCGCCCGCGCGGGGCGGCGGCCGGACGCCTGGCGGCTCCCGCCCCTGGGCGGCGTGGCCGAGCTGCGGTCCTGGTTCGCCCGCGAGATCGCCGGCCCGGGCGGCACCCGCACCGCGGACGAGGTGATCGTGACCGCGGGCGGCCAGAGCGCCATCACCACGGCACTGCGCGCCCTCGCCCCGCCGGGCGCGCCGGTTCTCGTCGAGTCGCCCACCTACCCCGGACTGCTGGCCGTCGCCCGCGCCTCCGGACTGCGCCCCGTGCCCGTTCCGGCCGACGCGGACGGGGTCCGGGCCGACCTCCTCGCCGACGCCTTCCGGGCCACCGGGGCCCGGGTGTTCGTGTGCCAGCCCCTGTTCCAGAACCCGACCGGCGCGGTCCTGGCCCAGGAGCGCAGGGCCGCCGTCCTGTCCGCCGCCCGGGCGGCCGGGGCGTTCATCGTCGAGGACGACTACGCCCGTCGGCTGGCGCACGAGGACGCGGGGGAGCCGCCGCCCACCCTCGCCGCCGAGGACCCGGACGGCGTCGTCGTCCACCTGTGCTCCCTGACGAAGGTGACCTCGCCGAACCTGCGGGTGGGTGCCATCGCCGCCCGTGGTCCGGTGCTGGAGCGGCTGCGGGCCATCCAGATCGTCGACAGCTTCTTCGTGCCCCGGCCGCTCCAGGAGGCCGCGCTCGAACTGGTCGGCGCCCCCGCCTGGCCACGCCACCTGCGGGCCGTCGCCACCGAGCTTCGGGCCCGCCGCGGTGCCCTGCTGTCCGCCCTCGCGGCCGAACTGCCCGAACTCGTCCCCTCCCACGTCCCCCGGGGCGGGTTCCAGCTATGGCTGCGGCTGCCGCCGGGCGCGGACGAGTCCGTCGTCACCGCGAACGCCCTGCGTGCCGGGGTGGCGGTGGCTCCCGGCCGGCCCTACTTCGCGGCCGAGCCGCCCGCGCCGCACCTGCGGCTTTCCTTCGCCTCCGCCGCCGGGCCCGCCGAACTGGCCGAGGGCGTCCACCGACTGCGGGCCGCCGTCCCGGCCCCGGCCGGTTAACCCGGTTGTCGCGGGCGGGCCGGGCTTGAAAACCTGCCGATCATGAACGACGGCTATGAGATCTCCACCGACCCGGCCCGGCTCGACGTCGAACGGCTTCACCACTGGTTGTCCACGGACGCCTACTGGGCCCTGGGCCGCAGCCGTGAGCAGCAGGAGCGCGCCATCGCCGGGTCCCTCAACTTCGGCGTCTACGCGGCCGCCGACGGGCGGCAGATCGGCTACGCCCGGGTCGTCACCGACCGGGCCACGTTCGCCTGGCTCTGCGACGTCTACGTCGACCGCGCGGTGCGCGGCACGGGCGTGGGCGGCGCGCTGGTCGAGGCCGTCTGCGCCGAGCTGGAGCCCGACGGGCTGCGCCGCATCCTGCTGGCCACCGCGGATGCCCACGGCCTCTATGCCAGGTTCGGCTTCACGGGCATGGCCGAACCGGAGGGCTACATGACGCGCGGCATGCCGTGAGGGCCTGAATCGGTCTGCCGGAAGGATCGAACATACGCGCCGATCGCTCTACGATCGCGCAATGCGCGCCCGACTCACGCTGCTCGCCGCCGCCCGGAGCGCCCCCCTGCTGGACACCCGGTTCGACGACGACCGGCCCCTGGACGACGCCGACTGGCTGGAGCTGCGGCGGCTGGCCCCCGCCTTCGGCTCCCTGGCCGCCGCCGAGCTGCGCTACTGCTCGCCCTCCGCGGGCTGCCGCGACACGGGCCGCGCCCTCGGGCTGGCCCCCCTCGCCCAGCCCGCCCTGCGCGACTGCGACATGGGCCGCTGGACCGGCCGCACCCTGCGCGAGGTCATGGCGTTCGAGCCGCGCGCCGTCGCGGCCTGGCTGGCGGACCCGTTCGCGGCCCCCCACGGCGGCGAGTCCCTGGCCGACTTCATCGCCCGGGTCGGCTCCTGGCTGGACACCCGTCCCGTGCCCGACCCCGGCCGTGGGGACGTCCCGGACAGTGAGGGCTCCATCGTCGCCGTCGCCGAACCGGCCGTCGTCCGCGCCCTGCTGTGTCACGCCCTGACAGCGTCCCCCGCCGCCTACTGGCACCTGGACGTGCGCCCACTGGCCACCGTCGCCCTGACCGCCCACGCCGGCCAGTGGACCGTGGCCGTGACGTGAACCGTGACGCCGGGGGAGGGGCCGGCGCGGATCTCAGGCGTCGCCGCGGCCCGCGGTCCGCGCGGGCGACCGCTGCCCGGGGGCTACGAGCGGCGTCGCGGTCGGCCGCGCCCGCTCCCGCGCGCG
>NZ_JABLSI010000071.1 GCF_019303475.1 Streptomyces sp. JJ38 | reverse complement strand
GCTGCGGGCGGCGGCGCGGGCGGCCACCCGGGGGCCGGGGCGCCGGCCCCCGGGCGGGGTGGGCGCGCTCGCCTCCGCCGTGCGGGTGGGGGGCGCGGCTTCGGGGATCTCAGTTGCCAAAGGACCGGTCCATGTCGTCGGCGGCGGCCTGGGCCGCTTCGCTCACGCTCTGCTTGCCGTTGAGGATGGACTGCACCATCTGGGCGAAGACCTTCTTGCCCTGGATCTCTCCGTAGGCGGGGGTGGTGGGGACGGTGCGTCCCGCCTCGATCATCTGACGGGCGAAGGGGGCGACGAGGGGGCCGCCGTCCCGTTCGGTGCGGGCGACCAGGGAGGTGCGCCCCGCGAAGTAGCCGGACTGCTCGGCCCACTGTGCGGCGTACTCCTCGGAGGTCATGAGCTCGACGAACTCCCAGGCCAGGTCCTGGTCGGGGGCGGTGTTGAAGATGCCGAGGTGGGAGCCGCCCAGGAAGGAGGGGCTGATGCCGCCGTCGGCGCCGGGGATGGTGGCGGCGGCGAGTTTGCCGTGGAGTTCGGGGTTGTCGGCGAGGATGGTGGCCGGGGTCCAGCTTCCGGCTACGGCCATGGCGACCTTGCCGTCGGTGATGGCGGCGACGAGGTCGGCCTCGTTCCAGGTGGTGGCGGCCTTGGCGGAGGTGCCGTGCTCGGTGGCGAGCGAGGTGTAGAAGTCCACGCCGCGCACGGCGTCGGGGCGGTCGATGGTTGCGGTCCAGTGTCCGTCGCTCTGGGTGGCGAGGTTGCCGCCCGCGCCCCAGACGAAGGCGTCCAGGGTGTACTCGCTGTCGCCGAGGACGGGGAAGGCGAGCATGTCCGGCTCCGCCTCCTCCAGGGCGACGGCGGTCTCGCGCAGTTCGTCCCAGTCGGCGGGGGCGCGCAGGCCGTGCTGGTCGAAGACGTCCCGGCGGTAGAGGAGCGCACGGACGCCCGCGTACCAGGGGATGCCGTAGAGCTCGCCGTCGTAGGTGCCCGCGGTGCGCAGGGCGGGGACCATGTCGTCGTCGAGGCCGGCGTCACGGCTGCGTTCGCCGAGGCCGACGAGGGCCCCGGCGTCGGCGAACTCGGAGGTCCAGGTGGAACCGATCTCGGCGACGTCGGGGGTCGTGCCGCCGGCCATCGCCTTGGTGAACTTGTCGTGCGCGTCGGGCCAGGGGACGTACTGGACGTCGAGTTCGGCCCCGGTGCGCTCGGCGAACTCCCGGGAGACGTCCTCGAAGAACGGGCCGGGGTCCGGGTTGGTGCCCTCCATGATCCACACGGTGAGCGTTCCGGCGTCGGCCGCGCCGTTGCCGCAGCCGGCGAGGGCCGGGAGGGTGAGGAACAGGGCGGTGGCCAAGGCGGCGGCGCCGCGCCGGACACGGTTCGTCATGGGCCGGGCTCCTCACGCCGTGCACTGCGCGTGGTGCCGCGGGGACACCACTGGTGACAGTGCCACCTTGCGTCATCGAGCCCGGCACATCACGGACCGCCGCCGTCATTCACCCGACCGCACGTCCCCCGACCGCACGTCCCGGGTCCGGACCTCGCCCGGCCGGCGGGCCGGGGCGAGCGTCACGCCGGGAGGGGCGGGCAGAGCCCGACGGCGTGGCCCGCCCCCGGTGGCTCACTCCAGGGTGAGAGTGGCGTTGACGAGGGTCTCGCCCGTGGCGGCGTCGACGACGGCGCGGCCGCCCAGGGGCGCGTCGAGGGTGATCTTCACCGTGTCGGTCAGGAGCTGCTCGGTGCAGGCGTCGGCGGTGCCCTCCTCGCGCCAGCCGCCGAGGATGACGAGGTTCTCGGACTGCGCGACGTGGACGCCGTGGTCGGCGTCGCAGGCCCCGTAGCCGACGGTGACGGTGAGCACCTTGCTGTCCTTGGCCTTCTTGGCCGCGGGCACGGGCTGGAGACCCTCGGCCTGTCCGGCCTGCTCGACGTTGGGCCAGAAGTGTTCGAGGGCGTCCGCACGCTTCTCGAAGGGGCTGTCGCCGGAGGGCTTGAAGGGCTTGTCCTCCTTCTTCGGGCCCTTGGGCGTCTCCCCGTCCGGGCCCTGGAGGCCGTCCTTGCCGGTGTCGGAGGGGCCGTCCTCGCCCTTGTCGTCACCCTGGGCGCCCTCGTCCGGCTGCTTCGGCTGCTCGGACTGCTCGGAGACCTTCACCGAGTCACTGCTGTTCTGCGCCGAGCTGTCGTCTCCGCAGCCGGCCGCCGTGAGTGCGGCGGTGACCGCCAGGGCCAGGGCCGCGGCCGTGCGTCGGGTCCTGTTTCGGGTGTGTCGCATGTTCTCCTCCTCGCCGGGTGCACCTCTGACGCGGCACGGCGCGTTCCGGTTCCGGACCGGCCGCCCGGGGGGAGAAAAGGGTGGTGGCCGCCCTCGGTCGGGGGTGAGGGCGGCCACCGGTGTCCGCACGCCGTTGTACGGGACAACGGGCGCCGGGGAGCGGGCTCAGACGGTGAGGGCCCGGTCCGTCGGCTTGACCGGAGCCGGCAGTGCGCTGTTGCCGGTCAGGTAGCGGTCCACGCCGCGCGCCGCGGAGCGGCCCTCGGCGATGGCCCAGACGATGAGGGACTGGCCGCGGCCCGCGTCACCGGCGACGAAGACGCCGTCGATGTTGGTGGCGTAGTCGGCGTCGCGGTTGATGTTGCCGCGCTCGTCCATGGCCAGCCCGAACTGCCGGGTGAGACCGTTTTCCTGGTCCGTGCCGGTGAAGCCCATGGCGAGGGTCACCAGCTCGGCCGGGATCTTCCGCTCGGTGCCGGGCTTCTGGGTGAGCTTGCCGTCGACGAACTCCACCTCGATCAGGTGCAGCCACTTCACGTCGCCGTTCTCGTCGCCCTCGAAGTGGGTCGTCGAGACGGAGTAGACGCGCTCGCCGCCCTCCTCGTGGGCCGAGGTGACCTTGTACAGCATCGGGAAGGTAGGCCACGGCTGGTGCGGGGCGCGCTCCTCACCGGGCTTGGGCATGATCTCGAGCTGGGTGACGGACGCGGCGCCCTGGCGGTGCGCGGTACCGACGCAGTCGGCACCGGTGTCACCGCCGCCGATGACGACGACGTGCTTGCCCTCGGCGGTGATCGGCGGGGAGACGAAGTCGCCCTCCTGCACCTTGTTGGCGAGCGGCAGGTACTCCATCGCCTGGTGGATGCCGTTCAGCTCGCGGCCCGGCACGGGCAGGTCGCGGGCCGTCGTCGCGCCGGCGGCGATGACGACGGCGTCGTAGCGGCGGCGCAGGTCGGTGGCGCTGATGTCGCGGCCGACCTCGACCCCGGTGCGGAACTTGGTGCCCTCCGCGCGCATCTGCTCGATGCGGCGGTTGATGTGCCGCTTCTCCATCTTGAACTCGGGGATGCCGTAGCGCAGGAGCCCGCCGATGCGGTCGGCGCGCTCGTAGACGGCGACGGTGTGCCCGGCGCGGGTGAGCTGCTGGGCGGCGGCGAGGCCCGCCGGTCCGGAGCCGATGACGGCGACGGTCTTGCCCGAGAGCCGCTCCGGCGGCTGCGGGGTGACGTCACCGTTGTCCCACGCCTTGTCGATGATGCTGACTTCGACGTTCTTGATGGTCACGGCGGGCTGGTTGATGCCGAGGACGCAGGCGGACTCGCACGGTGCCGGGCACAGCCGCCCGGTGAACTCCGGGAAGTTGTTCGTCGCGTGCAGCCGCTCGCTGGCGGCCTCCCAGTCCTCGCGGTAGGCGTAGTCGTTCCACTCGGGGATCAGGTTCCCCAGCGGGCAGCCGTTGTGGCAGAACGGGATGCCGCAGTCCATGCACCGGCCGGCCTGCTTGCTGATGATCGGCAGCAGGGAGCCGGGGACGTAGACCTCGTTCCAGTCCTTGACCCGCTCTGCGACCGGACGCGTCGTGGCGACCTCGCGGTCGGTGGTCAGGAAGCCCTTGGGGTCAGCCATTGATCGCCGCCTCCATCATCTTCTCGTGGGTCTCGGACTCGCTGAGTCCGGCCCGCTCGGCGGCGTCCTTGGCGGCGAGCACGGCCTTGTAGGTGGGCGGGAGAACCTTGCGGAAGCGCGGCAGCGTCTCGGTCCAGTTGGCGAGGAGCTTCTCGGCCACGGTGGAGCCGGTCTCCTCCTGGTGCCGGCGCACGACGTCGTGCAGCCACTGCTGGTCCTCGGCGTCGAGCTCCTCGACGGAGGCGGCCAGCTCCCGGTTGACGTTGTCGGTGTCCAGATCGAGGACGTAGGCGACGCCGCCGGACATGCCGGCCGCGAAGTTGCGGCCCGTCTCGCCCAGGACGACGGCCCGGCCGCCGGTCATGTACTCACAGCCGTGGTCGCCCACTCCCTCGGAGACGACCGTCGCGCCGGAGTTGCGGACGCAGAACCGCTCGCCGACCTTGCCGCGCAGGAACATCTCGCCGCCGGTGGCGCCGTAGGCGAGGGTGTTGCCGGCGATGACCGAGTACTCGGCCAGGTGGTCGGCCCCGCGGTCGGGGCGGACGACGAGCCGCCCGCCGGACAGGCCCTTGCCGACGTAGTCGTTGGCGTCACCCTCCAGCCGCAGCGTCACACCCCGGGGCACGAAGGCGCCGAACGACTGGCCGGCCGAGCCGGTGAAGGTGATGTCGATGGTGTCGTCGGGCAGCCCGGCTCCGCCGAACTTCTTCGTCACCTCGTGACCGAGCATGGTGCCGACGGTGCGGTTGACGTTGCGGATGGCGAGCTGGGCGCGCACCGGCTGGGCGGCCTCGGCACTGTCCGCGTTCAGGGCGTCGGCGGCGAGCTTGATCAGCTCGTTGTCCAGCGCCTTCTCCAGACCGTGGTCCTGCTCGACGAGCTGGTGCCGCACGGCGCCCTCGGGCAGCTCGGGCACGTACATGAGCGGTGCCAGGTCCAGGCCCTGGGCCTTCCAGTGGTTCACGGCGCGGCTGGTGTCCAGCAGCTCGGCGTGGCCGATGGCCTCGTCCAGCGTGCGGAAGCCCAGCTCGGCCAGCAGCTCGCGGACCTCCTCGGCGATGAACTCGAAGAAGTTCACGACGAAGTCGGCCTTGCCGCTGTAGCGCGAGCGCAGCACCGGGTTCTGGGTGGCGATGCCGACCGGGCAGGTGTCCAGGTGGCACACGCGCATCATGACGCAGCCGGAGACGACGAGCGGCGCGGTGGCGAAGCCGAACTCCTCGGCGCCGAGGAGCGCGGCGATGACGACGTCGCGGCCGGTCTTGAGCTGGCCGTCGGTCTGCACGACGATGCGGTCGCGCAGACCGTTGAGCAGCAGCGTCTGCTGCGTCTCGGCCAGGCCGAGCTCCCAGGGGCCGCCCGCGTGCTTGAGCGAGGTCAGCGGGGAGGCGCCGGTGCCGCCGTCGTGGCCGGAGATGAGCACGACGTCGGCGTGGGCCTTGGACACACCGGCCGCGACGGTGCCGACGCCGACCTCGGAGACCAGCTTGACGTGAATGCGCGCCTGCGGGTTGGCGTTCTTCAGGTCGTGGATGAGCTGGGCGAGGTCCTCGATGGAGTAGATGTCGTGGTGCGGCGGCGGCGAGATGAGGCCGACGCCGGGCGTGGAGTGCCGGGTCTTGGCCACCCACGGGTACACCTTGTGGCCGGGCAGCTGACCGCCCTCGCCGGGCTTGGCGCCCTGCGCCATCTTGATCTGGATGTCGTCGGAGTTGACGAGGTACTCGCTGGTCACGCCGAAGCGGCCGGAGGCCACCTGCTTGATGGAGGAGCGCCGGGCCGGGTCGTAGAGCCGCTCGGGGTCCTCGCCGCCCTCACCGGTGTTGGACTTGCCGCCCAGCCGGTTCATGGCGATGGCCAGCGTCTCGTGCGCCTCCTGCGAGATGGAGCCGTAGGACATGGCTCCGGTGGAGAAGCGCTTGACGATCTCCGAGACGGGCTCGACCTCGTCGATGGAGACGGGCTCGCGGCCGGAGTTGAACTGGAACAGGCCGCGCAGCGTCATCAGCCGCTCGGACTGCTCGTCGACGCGCTGCGTGTACTGCTTGAAGATGTCGTACCGGCGCTCGCGCGTGGAGTGCTGGAGCCGGAAGACGGTGTCGGGGTCGAACAGGTGCGGCTCGCCCTCGCGGCGCCACTGGTACTCGCCGCCGATCTCCAGGTCGCGGTGGGTAGCGGAGATCCCGGAGACGGGGTACGCCTTGGCGTGCCGGGCGGCGACCTCCCGGGCGACGACGTCGAGCCCCGCGCCGCCGATCTTGGTGGCGGTGCCGTTGAAGTACCGCTCGGTGAACTCCTCGTCCAGGCCGACGGCCTCGAAGACCTGGGCACCGCGGTAGGAGGCGACGGTGGAGATGCCCATCTTGGACATCACCTTCAGCACGCCCTTGCCGAGCGCCTTGATGAGGTTACGCATCGCCGTCTCGGCCTCGACGCCCTCCAGGAAGGTGCCGGCGCGGACGAGGTCCTCGACCGACTCCATGGCCAGGTAGGGGTTGACGGCCGCGGCGCCGTAGCCGATCAGCAGCGCGACGTGGTGCACCTCGCGGACGTCACCGGCCTCCACCAGCAGGCCCACCTGGGTGCGCTGCTTGGTGCGGATGAGGTGGTGGTGGACGGCGGAGGTGAGCAGCAGCGACGGGATCGGGGCGTGCTCGGCGTCGGAGTGCCGGTCGGAGAGGACGATGATGCGGGCGCCGCCGGCGATGGCCGCGTCGGTCTCCCGGCAGATCTCCTCCAGCCGGTCGGCCAGCGACCGGCCGCCGCCGCTCACCCGGTAGAGGCCGGAGAGGGTGGTGGCCTTCATGCCGGGGCGGTCGCCGTCGGCGTTGATGTGGATGAGCTTGGCCAGCTCATCGTTGTCGATCACCGGGAACGGCAGCGTCACGCTGCGGCAGGACGCGGCGTTCGGCTCCAGCAGGTTGCCCTGCGGGCCGAGCGAGGAGATCAGCGAGGTGACGAGCTCCTCACGGATGGCGTCCAGCGGCGGGTTGGTGACCTGCGCGAACAGCTGGGTGAAGTAGTCGAACAGCAGCCGCGGCCGGTCGGAGAGGGCGGCGATGGGCGAGTCGGTGCCCATCGAGCCGATCGGCTCGGCGCCGGTGCGGGCCATCGGGGCCAGCAGGACGCGCAGCTCCTCCTCGGTGTAGCCGAAGGTCTGCTGGCGGCGGGTGACCGAGGCGTGGGTGTGCACGATGTGCTCACGCTCGGGCAGCTCGGCCAGCTGGGTGATGCCGGACTCCAGCCAGTCCTGGTAGGGGTGCTCGGCGGCGAGGGCGGCCTTGATCTCGTCGTCCTCGATGATGCGGTGCTCGGCGGTGTCGACGAGGAACATGCGGCCGGGCTGGAGGCGGCCCTTGCGGACGACCTTGCCGGGGTCGATGTCGAGGACGCCGACCTCGGAGCCGAGGACGACGAGGCCGTCGTCGGTCACCCAGTAGCGGCCCGGGCGCAGACCGTTGCGGTCGAGAACGGCGCCCACCTGGGTGCCGTCGGTGAAGGTGACGCAGGCGGGGCCGTCCCAGGGCTCCATCATCGTGGAGTGGAACTGGTAGAAGGCCCGACGGGCGGGGTCCATCGAGTCGTGGTTCTCCCACGCCTCGGGGACCATCATCAGCACCGAGTGCGGCAGCGAACGGCCGCCGAGGTGCAGCAGCTCCAGCACCTCGTCGAAGGAGGCCGAGTCGGAGGCGTCCGGGGTGCAGATCGGGAAGATCCGCTCCAGGTCCTTGGACGAGTCGCCGAACAGGTCGGAGACGAGCTGGGACTCGCGCGCCCGCATCCAGTTGCGGTTGCCCTTGACGGTGTTGATCTCACCGTTGTGCGCGATGAACCGGTAGGGGTGGGCCAGCGGCCAGCTCGGGAAGGTGTTCGTGGAGAACCGCGAGTGCACCAGGGCGATCGCCGAGCCGAAGCGGCGGTCCGAGAGGTCCGGGAAGAAGGGCTCGAGCTGACCGGTGGTGAGCATGCCCTTGTAGACGATGGTGCGGGCCGACAGCGAGGCGAAGTAGACCTCGGCCTCCCGCTCGGCGCGCTTGCGCAGGACGAAGGCGAGCCGGTCGAGCGCCAGGCCGGTCCGGGCGTCGCCGTCGGTGGCGTCGGCCACGAAGAGCTGGCGGAAGCTCGGCATGGTGGCGCGCGCGCCGTTGCCCAGCAGGTTCGGCGCCACGGGGACCTCGCGCCAGCCGAGGACCTTCAGGCCCTCCGCGGCGGCGATGGCCTCGATGCGCGCGGCGGCGGCGTCGGCCTCGGCCGCGTCGGCGGGGAGGAATCCGATGCCGACGGCGTAGGCGCCGGCCTCGGGCAGCTCGAAGGAGACGGCCTCGCGCAGGAACGCGTCCGGGACCTGCACCAGGATGCCGGCGCCGTCGCCGGAGTCCGGCTCGGAGCCGGTGGCGCCACGGTGCTCCAGGTTGCGCAGAACGGTCAGCGCCTGCTCCACGAGCTGGTGGCTCGCTTCGCCGGTGAGGGTGGCCACGAAGCCGACGCCACAGGCGTCGTGCTCGTATCGGGGGTCGTACAACCCCTGCTTGGCAGGGTGGGCCGCCATAGACGCTGCACGCATCGGCTCTCCCGTCGTCGTCGTGGCATGAACAGTGCCGAGGGACGACGTTGGCCCTC
The DNA here is from genome assembly GCF_019303475.1 of Streptomyces sp. JJ38. Lineage (GTDB taxonomy): Bacteria > Actinomycetota > Actinomycetes > Streptomycetales > Streptomycetaceae > Streptomyces. The sequence goes on along the minus strand of NZ_JABLSI010000071.1, from coordinate 9,186 downwards.
TGCGATCAAAATTTTCGTGCAGATTACATGATGGTCATGATCCCGAAAAGCGGAAAGTCGAGTCCACCATACGGACGACATCGGGGTCGTCCGCGCTCTGCCGAGGAAGTGTTGTCCCTGCTCACGCAGGGGGCGGTGCGGGCTTCATTGCTCGCGGCGCTTACCGCTTCTGCCCGGTGCTCACGATCCTGAAACCGCCGGGAAACGAGATCACCCGGCGCTGTCATCCGATCGCGGCTCCCAGGAGTGACCCCAGGACATACGTCACCGCGGCGGCGGCACCTCCCAGGATGAACTGTCGGAGCCCGGTGTACCACCAGGGACGGGCGGTGACCTTCGACACGGCCGCCCCGCACAGGAACAGCCCGGACAGCGCCAGCGCGACCGCCGACCACACCTGCGTCGCCCCCAGCAGATACGGCAGGACGGGCAGGAAGGCGCCGAGCGCGAACGAGCCGAACGAGGAGACGGCGGCCACCAGCGGCGACGGCAGACTCCGCGGGTCCACGCCCAGCTCGTCCCGGGCGTGGATCTCCAGGGCCAGCTCAGGGTCCCGGGACAACTGCTCGGCGACGCTCTCGGCCAGCGGCGCCGCCACACCGCGGGCCCGGAAGCGGTCCGCGAGCTCCGCCCGCTCGCCCTCCGGGTCCTCCGCGAGCTCACGCCGCTCCACGGCCAGCTCCGCGAGCACCAGGTCCCGCTGGGAGGCGACGGAGGTGTACTCACCGGCCGCCATGGAGAAGGCGCCGGAGGCCAGACCCGCGAGCCCGGTGATCACGATGGTCTGCGGGGCGACGGAGCCGCCGGCGACACCCGTGATGAGCGCGAGGTTCGAGACGAGGCCGTCCATGGCCCCGAAGACGGCGGGCCGCAGCCAGCCGCCGTTGACGTCGCGGTGGGAATGGCGCCGGTTTACCTGCACAACTCCGACGGTAGGCACCCACGGGGCGCGCCGCCAGCAAGGTAGGCCGTACTCACCCGGGCCGGACGGCCCCGGGTGACCCCTCGTGCCGGGTGCCCGGGACCGGCGCGGCCGTGTGGCGCGTGACTTCTTCCGCTACTTCCGCGCGGAGTCCGCCCCGGCGTCCTCGGCCGACGGCTTCACGTCCGACGCCCCGGCGTCCGCAGCCCCGGCCTCCGACGCCCCGGCCTCGTCCCGGGACGCGTCGCCCGCGTCCTCGGACGCGGCGCTCGCGGACGCCTCGTCCTCTCGCGCGTCGGCCCGCGCGGGCTCGTCCCCGTCCCGGCGCGGCTCGACCACCGTCTCCCGTCCCGGGCGCAGCTTCGCCGAGACGACGAGGTAGGCCACAGCCGCCACGAAGACCAGGAGCGACGTCCAGTTGTTCAGCCGCAGCCCGAGGATCTCGTTCGCGGGGTCGATCCGCAGGTACTCGATCCAGAACCGGCCCGCCGTGTACCCGGCGACGTAGAGCGCGAAGGCCCGGCCGTGGCCGAGGCGGAAGCGGCGGTCGGCCCAGATGACCAGCCCCGCGAGACCCAGGCACCACAGCGACTCGTAGAGGAACGTCGGGTGGAAGGTGCCCTCGTGCTTGCCGTTGTCGATCTCGACGGCCCAGGGCAGGTCGGTCGCGCGCCCGTACAGCTCCTGGTTGAACCAGTTGCCCCAGCGTCCGATCGCCTGGGCGACGGCGAGGGCGGGCGCGACGGCGTCGGCGTACGCGGGCAGCGGGATGCCCCGGCGGCGGCAGGCGATCCAGGCACCCAGCGCGCCGAAGGCGACGGCTCCCCAGATGCCGAGGCCGCCCTCCCAGATCTTGAGGGCGTCGAGGGGCCTGCGCCCCTCGCCGAAGTAGAGCTGGTAGTCGGTGACGACGTGGTACAGCCGGCCGCCGACGAGGCCGAAGGGCACGGCCCAGACGGCGATGTCGGCCACGGTGCCGGGCTGACCGCCGCGTGCGACCCAGCGCCTGCCGCCGAGCCAGACGGCGACGAACACGCCGATGATGATGCAGACGGCGTAGCCGCGCAGCGGGAACGGGCCGAGTTCGAGCTCACCGCTCGACGGGCTGGGGATTGACGCGAGGATGTCCATGGCCCTTCAGACGCTACCTTGCCGCGCCCCCCACCGGGTAACCCCGGGGTTGACCATCGCTTCCCCTGACAGCCCTCGGGCGCCGGGCACGGGCCGGGCCCGGGGCCCCGGCCCGTGCCGGGGGTCAGGCGCCCTCCGCCGCGGCGGCCACCTTGGCCCGCAGGCTCTCCGGGGTGAGGGGGGCGCTCGGGTCGCCGTAGACGTTCTCGCCGTCCAGCAGGACGGTGGGGGTCGCGTTGTACTCGGAGCCGAGGAAGGCGTCGTTGGTCCGCCGCACCCGTGCCTCGTGGGTTCCCTCGCGCACGCAGGAGCGGAAGGCGGGGGTGTCCAGGCCCTCCACCTTCCCGGCCAGCTCGATCAGGTGGCCCTCGTCGCCGAAGGCGTCCTTCTGCTCGGGCGGCTGCTCGGTGTAGAGGAGGTCGTGGTACGGGGTGAACTTGCCCGCGTCGGCGGCGCAGTGGGCGGCGTTGGCCGCCTTCGTCGAGCCGGTCCCGCCCATGTTGCCGTCGATGATCGTCACCAGGTGGTACTCGACCTGGATCTTCCCCTCGTCCGTCAGCTCGTGGACGGTGTCCTTGAAGGCCTGCTCGAACTGGGCACAGCCGGGGCAGCGGAAGTCCTCGTACACCGTGAGCGTGACGGGTGCCGCCCCCTTGCCTTCCGTGATCGGCGCCGCGGCCTGTCCGTCACCCTTCTCCGGCGAGCCGCCGGTCGCCGCGTAGCCCACCACGCCGACCACGGCGAGGACGGCCGCGACCAGCACGGCGGCCTTCACCCCACGCTTGCGCTTCTCGGTCGCCTGCTCGCGCTCGCGCTCCTCGCGCAGCCGCGCGACGGCGGGGCGCTGACGGGGCGTGCGCCCCTGCTGCTGTCCCTGCTGGCTGTTGTCGCTCATCACACCCGGGCCAACGACCCATCCGCCCGCGCGCCCGCGCCGCGTGCCGCATTTCGCCCGAAGGGGCGACGGCCGGGGGCGTATTGACGACCGCTGGGCGTGGTTTTCCGACCGGTCGTCGCACGGAGGTGTACCGCTTGTCGCGCACCCCGCGCGCTCACCGCACGTGTCGGAGTACGGCTTCCCCCGCGATGTGACGCTGCTTACCTTCCCCCCATTCCCCGTGCCGAGGAGGCGTCCATGTCCCCAGATCTCCCACCTCAGTCCCGCTCACCGGAGGCGGCGGCGGAGGAACGGACGGTGGCGATGCACACCGATCCCCGCTTCGTCGAGCTGAAGCGGCGCCTGGTGGTCTTCGTCTTCCCCATGAGCGTCGCCTTCCTCGTCTGGTACCTGCTGTACGTGCTGATGTCGGCGTACGCCCGCGGTGTGATGTCCACGGTGGTGTTCGGCACCGTCAACGTGGCCCTCGTCTTCGGGGTGCTGCAGTTCGTCAGCACCTTCGGCATCGCCGTCCTCTACTCCCGCTACGCGAACCGGCGGCTCGACGCCCTGGCCGACAGCCTGCGCGGTGAGCTGGGCGGCCCGGACGCCCCCGCCTCCGCCGCCCACCCCGTCCCCGAGGATTCGGAGCGTCCCGCATGACCATCGCCGCTGAGGTCAGTGATTCCAGCCGCGCCCTCACCCTGCTGCTGTTCCTCTCGATGATCGCCGTGACCCTGGGCATCACGGTCAGGGCGAGCCGGCAGACGCGGTCCGCGGCCGACTTCCACTCCGGGGGCCGGGGCTTCACCGGATTGCAGAACGGTTTCGCCATCGGCAGCGACTACATGTCCGCCGCCTCCTTCCTCGGCATCGCCGGGATGATCGCCCTGTACGGATACGACGGCTTCCTCTACTCCATCGGCTTCCTGGTGGCCTGGCTCGTGGCCCTGCTCCTCGTCGCGGAGCTGCTGCGGAACTCCGGCCGGTTCACGATGGCCGACGTGCTGTCCTACCGGATGCGGCAGCGCCCGGTGCGCACCGCGGCCGCGGTCTCCACGATCACGGTGTCGATCTTCTACCTGCTGGCCCAGATGGTCGGGGCGGGCGCCCTCATCGCGCTGCTTTTGGGCATCGAGCCGGGTGAGACGTACCTCGGGATGGACGCCGACACCGCCAAGATCGCGGGCATCGTCGTCGTCGGGATCCTGATGATCGTCTACGTCACCTTCGGCGGTATGAAAGGCACCACGTGGGTGCAGATCATCAAGGCCGGGATGCTCATGGGCGGGGCGTTCCTGCTCACCGTGATGGTGCTCGCCGTCTACGACTTCAACGTCGGCTCGCTCATGAACGACGCCGCCGACGCCAGCGGCGCCGGGCAGGCGTTCCTCGAACCCGGGCTGCGGTTCGGCACCGAGGTCCCGGGCGACGCGCTCCAGACGCTGTGGAACAAGCTCGACATGATCAGCCTGGGCCTCGCCCTGGTGCTCGGGACGGCCGGACTGCCGCACATCCTCATCCGCTTCTACACCGTGCCCGACTCCAAGACCGCCCGGAAGTCCGTCAACTGGGGCATCGGCCTCATCGGCACCTTCTACCTGATGACCCTGGTCCTCGGCTTCGGCGCGGCGGCCCTCGTCGGCAAGGAGGCCATCACCGCGCAGAACGCGGCCGGCAACACCGCGGCGCCCCAGCTCGCCGAGGCCGCGGGCGACCACTTCGGCGGCTCGGGACTGGCCGCCGTGATGCTCGCCATCATCGCGGCCGTGGCCTTCGCCGCCATCCTCTCCACGGTGGCCGGGCTGACCATCGCCTCCTCCTCGTCGCTGGCGCACGACTTCTACAACAGCGTGCTCCGCAAGGGGAAGGCGACCGAGGCCGACGAGGTCCGGGTGGCCCGGTGGTCGGCCTTCGGCGTGGGTGCCGTGGCGATCGTGCTGGCCATCTTCGCGCAGAGCCTCAACGTGGCCTTCCTGGTGGCCCTCGCCTTCGCGATCGCGGCCTCCGCGAACCTGCCCACGCTGCTGCTCAGCCTGTTCTGGAAGCGGTTCAACACCCGGGGCGCGGTGGCCGGCATCTACGGCGGCCTGATCAGCGCGGTCGGGCTGGTGATCTTCTCCCCGGTCGTCTCGGGCTCGGAGAAGGCGCTCGTCATCGGGGCGGACTTCTCCTGGTTCCCGCTGGCCAACCCCGGCATCGTCTCCATTCCGCTGGGCCTGTTGTGCGCGGTGGTCGGCACGCTGATGTCCGACGAGAACGACCCCCGCCGGTTCGCCGAACTCCAGGTCCGGGCGCTGACGGGGGCCGGGGCGGAGCCCGCCGCCAAGCACTGACCCGGAGGTTTCCGTCCCGGGTGGCCTCCTCCCCCGCCGCCTGGGACGGTCAGCCGGAGAACCCCCGCGTGAGCGGGGGTTCTCCGCCGTGTGGCCGCGGGTTACGGTTCGGCCGTGGGTTGGACGATCAGGGGTCGGTGGCGCCGCCCGGACACGGACGTGCCGGCGACCATCGGGGCGCTGCGCGAGGCCCGCCTGCTCAGCGCGGACCTGCGGCGCGGGCTTGGCCACGGTGGTTCGTCCGCCGCCCAGCGCGTCCGCCGGCTCCTGGGCGCCGACGCCGTCCTCCTCGCCGATCTCGACGGTCCCGTGGCCCGGCACGGCACCCTGCCCCCGGGCGGCGACCCGGCGGCCCTGCTCGCGGAGGTCTACGAACACGGCTCCGCCGTCCGCCGTCCCCCCTGGTGTGCGGCGCCGCTGATCGTCGCCGGCGATCTGGCCGGCTGCGTCGTGGCCGCCGGGGACGTCGGCGAGGAGGACCTCAGCGAGGTCGCCCGGCTGATGGCCGAGCAGCTCGACCACGCGGAGCTGCGCACCGCCCGCACCCGCATCGCCGCGGCCGACCTGCGGACCCTGCGGGCCCAGATCTCACCGCACTTCCTGCACAACGCGCTCGCCGTCATCGCCGCGCACATCCGCACCGACCCCGACCGGGCCCGGCAACTGCTCACGGACTTCGCGGACTACCTGCGCTACTCCTTCTCCACCCAGGGCGACTACGCCACCGTGGCCGCCGAGCTCCAGGCCACGCAGACGTATCTGGAGCTCCAGCGGGCCCGCTTCGACGACCGCCTGGACATCACGGTGCGCATGGCACCGGAGATTCTGCCGGTGGCCATCCCCTTCCTGGTGGTGCAGCCCATCGTGGAGAATGCCGTGCGGCACGGGCTGGAACGCAAGGCGGGGCGCGGCCACATCAGCGTCTCCGGCTTCGGCGAGGGCCCGTTCGTCGTCATCGAGATCGAGGACGACGGCCTCGGCATGGAACCCGCCCTCGCGCGGACGATCCTCGCCGGTGGCGGGCCGCCCGCCAAGGGCGTGGGGCTGGCCAACGTGGACCAGCGGCTGCGTGCGGTGTACGGACCGGAGCACGGCCTCCTCATCGAGACCGCGCCCGACAGCGGTACCAAGGTGGTCATCCGGGTGCCGCGCTTCATGCGAGGAGTGGTTGCCGAATGACGTTGCGGGTCCTGGTCGTCGAGGACGAGCCCTCCACCCGTGCGGAGTTGGACGGCTTCCTCGCCGAGATGCCGGAGATCGCCGAGGTGCTGGCGGCGGAGAGCGGCGAGGCCGCGGTGCGCATGCTCGGGACGACGGCGCTCGACGCGGTGTTCCTGGACATCTCCATGCCGGGCCTCGACGGCATGGCGGTCGCGCGGGTGATCAGCATGCTCTCCCGGCCGCCCGCGATCGTGTTCGTCACGGCCTCGGAGTCGCACGCGATCGAGGCGTTCGGCATCGGCGCCGTCGACTACCTGCTCAAGCCCGTCCGTCCGGAGCGGCTGGCGGACTCCGTGGCGCGGATCGTCCGGCAGCGGCGGGCCGCCCCGGAGGGCGCGCCGCCCGCGGACGAGCTGGCCGTCGTGCAGATCGAGCACAGCAGGCGCACGGTGTTCGTGCGGCGGGACGACATCCAGTTCGCCGAGGCGCACGGGGACTACGTGCGTCTGCACACCGCCGACGGCAGGCATCTGATCCGGCTGTCCCTGTCGTATCTGGAGGAGGTGTGGGCCGCGGCGGGCTTCGTCCGGGTCCACCGCGGCTATCTGGTGGCGGTCGGCTGGGTGCACGATCTGCGGGTCACCAGCTCGGCGGGGCTGGTGGCCTGCACCCCGGCGGGCGACGTCCCGGTGAGCCGCCGGCACGCGCGCGGGCTGAAGGAGCGGCTGATGGAGGCCGCCCGCAGCGGCCAGCTGGGGCGGGCGGCGCGATGAGCACGGCGCGGCGGGAGCGGGTCACCAGTCCGCAGACCAGGATCGCGCTCGCCCGCGGCGTCCGCGGGGTGCGGCGCCCGCTGCCGCTGCCCGGGCCGCCCGATCCCGAGCTGGCCCGGCGCGTGTTCGCGGCTCAGCGCCGTGCCCTGGCCCGGACGCTCGGGCTGCTGGCACTGGTGCTCTTCGGCACCAGCGGGCTCATCGCGGCGCTGCCCGCCCTGGACCGCGTCACCCTGGGCGGCGTGCCGGTCTCCTGGCTCGTGCTGGCCGCGGCGACGTATCCGGTGCTGCTGGTCATCGCCGTCCTGCACGTCCGGACGGCCGAGCGCACGGCCCACGCCGAGCGCGCCCGGTGCCCCCGGCATGCCGGGGGCACCGGGCGGGCGGCGTGGGCCGGGCCCGGCACGGACGGCGGTGGGTCCGCCGCCGCGCCGCCGTGGACGACGGAGGGCGGGAGCTCGTGACGGGGCTGCTGGCGATCGGCTTCCTGCTCGCCGCCAGCCTGACCATCGGGGTGTACGGCGTGCGGGCGGCGCGCACGACACCCGACTTCCTCGTCGCCTCGCGCCGGGTGGGCGGCGGCTGGAACGCCATGGCCATCGCCGGGGAGTACGTGTCGGCCGCCTCGGTGCTGGGGCTGGCGGGCCTGTTGCTGAAGGACGGCATCGGCACGATGTGGTACGCCGTCGGGTTCACGGCGGGCTACGTGGCGGTGGCGGCCCTGGTCGCCGGGCCGATGCGGCGCTCCGGAGCGTTCACCGTGCCCGACTTCGCCGAGTACCGGCTCGGCTCGCCCGCGGTGCGGCGGCTGTGCGGGCTGATCGTGCTCGTCATCATGTGGCTCTATCTGGTGCCGCAGTTCAAGGGCGCCGGCGTCGTGCTGCACCTGGTGAGCGGTACCCCGTACTGGGTGGGCGTGGTGCTGGCGGGGCTCGTCGTCAGCGGGTCGATCGCGATGGGCGGCATGCGCTCGGCGACCTACGTGCAGGCCTTCCACTATCTGGTGAAGCTCGTGTTCATCGCCGTCCCCGCGGTGTTCCTCGTGGTACGGGCGGGGGCCGACACCCGGGCGCGGGCGCTGGCCCCGGTGGCCGTCCCCGAGGGGTGGAGCCGCCCGCTGCTGGACATCGGGGACGCCGGGTACCCGCTGCTGGGCACCTGGTCGGTGCTGCTGGCGACGACCCTGGGCGCCGTGGGGCTGCCGCACGTCATCATGCGGTTCCACACCAGTGCGAGTGCGCGGGCCGCCCGTCGCGTGGCGGTCATGGTCATCGCCCTGCTCGGGGTCTTCTACCTTTTTCCGGTGGTGTACGGGCTGTTGGGCCGGGTGCTGACGCCGCACCTGGTCCGGGAGGGGACGACCGACACCGTCGCCGTCGCCCTGCCGGGCGAGGTGGCCACCGGGCTGCTGGGCTCCTTGCTGACGGCGCTGGTCGCGGCCGGTGCCTTCGCGGCGTTCCTGTCCACCTCCTCCGGGCTGCTGCTGGCGCTGGCCGGCGGTCTGTCGCACGACCTGTTCGGCAGCGGGCTGTCCCGGCTGCGGCTGGCCGTCGCCGTGGGCGCCCTCGTCGCGGTGCTGCTCTCGCTCCCCGCCGCTCACGTGGACATCAACGTCATGGTCGGCTGGGCCTTCGCGGTGGCGGCGTCCACGTTCTGCCCGCTGCTGGTGCTGGGGATCTGGTGGCCCAGGCTGACGCTGCCCGGCGCGGTCGGCGGGCTCGTGGTCGGAGGCGTCTCCGCGACCGGCGGGGCGCTCGCCTCGGCACTGGGCACCTACGAGTCCGGGCTGCTGACGGTGCTGCTGGCGCAGCCCGCGTCGTGGACGGTACCGCTCGCGTTCGCCGTGATGATCGCCGTCTCCCTGCGCTGGGGCGCGCCTCCGGAGGGCGCGGAGCGGGCGGTGTTGCGGCTGCACGCGCCCTGAGGCCGTGCCCCCTCCGGGGCGCCGGGCCGCCCCGGCGCGCGGCCGGCCCGGCCGCCGGGGGC
>NZ_JABLSI010000070.1 GCF_019303475.1 Streptomyces sp. JJ38 | reverse complement strand
GGGCCTTGACCCCGGATCTTGGACACACGAGACACTGGATCCTGAGGATCTGAGAACGGACATCTCGTGGTCATGAAGAACTATCCGCCGCAGTTCAAGGCGGACGCGGTCGCGTTGTACCAGTCGCGGCCCGAAGCGACGATCCGGCAGGTCGCTGCCGATCTGGGGATCAATCCCGAGACGCTGCGTAACTGGGTCCGGGCCGCTGGTGCGAGCAGGCCCCGGGGACGCCGGGCCGAGGTGCCGACTGAGCCGCTCACGCCACTGGAGGCGGAGAACGCCGCTCTGCGCAAAAAGGTCCGCGAGCTGGAGGAGGAACGCGAGATCCTGCGCAAGGCGGCGAAGTATTTCGCCGGGGAGACGCGCTGGTGAACCGCTTCCAGTTCGTCGCCGACCACCACCGCCGCTACGGCGTGAAGCGGCTGTGCACTATCCTCGGCATCGCCCGCTCCAGCTTCTACTACTGGCGCCGCACCGCCGCGGACCGGGCCGCCCGGCAGGCGGCCGACGCCCGCCTTGCCGCCCGGATACGGACCGTGCACCGCGAGTCGGACGGCACCTACGGTGTCCCGAGGATCACCGCCGAGCTCCGCGAAGCGGGCGAGCGCGTCAACCACAAGCGGATCGCGCGCGTGATGCGGGGTGCCGGTCTGGCGGGCGTGCGTTTGCGCCGCAGACACCGCACCACGGTTGCGGACCCGGCCGCGGTGAAGGCCCCGGACCTCATCGGCCGCGACTTCAACGCAAGCAAGCCGAACACGAAGTACGTCGGCGACATCACCTATCTCCCGCTGAGCGGCGGGAAGTTCCTCTATCTGGCCACCGTCATCGACCTCGCCTCACGGCGCCTGGCCGGCTGGGCGATCGCGGACCACATGCGCACCGACCTCGTCACCGACGCCCTGGCCGCCGCCGAGCGGACCCGCGGCGGCCTCGCCGGGGCGGTCCTGCACACCGACCACGGGGCCCAGTACACCAGCCGGTCCTTCGCCGACGCCTGCCGCAAAGCCGGCGTCCGCCAGTCCATGAGCGCGATCGGCTCCAGCGCGGACAACGCGCTCGCCGAGTCCTTCAACGCGACGTTCAAACGCGAGACGCTTCAGGGCCGAAAGCACTGGTCCACCGAGGGCGAGGCCCGCCTCGACGCGTTCCGCTGGCTGCACCGTTACAACACCCGACGCCGTCACTCCCGCCTCGGACACCGCAGTCCGATCGCCTACGAGAACACCTTCCGAACGACATCACCTACGCTGACGCAAGCCGCATAATCCGTGTCCAGGAACCGGGGTCAAGACCCTCGTACGGCGTCGAGGGTGGTTTTGGTGATGCGTTCGGTGCCGTCGTGGATGGCGGTGATGGCGGCTTGGCGGATGAGTCGGGTGAGGGATCCGATGCGGCCGGCGGTGCGTTGGTGGAGGTAGGGGGCGTGGCGGGGGAGGGTTCCGGGTCTGTGGTGGGTGAGGTCGAGGGCGTTTTCGATGTCGGTGATGACGTCGCGGAAGGGTTGGCGGGTGCCGTGGCGGGCGGGGAGGGGGCCGCAGGTGATGAGGGTGGCGCGTCCGGCGAGTTGGGCGCCGCGGGTGCCGGTGAACAGGGGCGTGTCGGTGACGTTGATGCCGGCGTAGACGAACGTGGCGGGCAGGCGTTCGGTGAGGTCTTTCAATAGGTCGGCGGCCTGGGCGCCGGTGGTGGTGCGGGGGTTGAGGCGGTGGATCTCGTCGATGAGGACGAGTTGGACGCCAGCTTGGGTGTAGGTGTGGCAGACGGCGTCGGTGATCTGGGTCTGGGTCATGCGGGTGGCCACGGGGATGCCGAGGTAGCGGGCGAACTCGGTGACGAGGGTTTTCGCGGTGGCGCCCGGCGGGACCAGAACGTACGCCACGGGTGCCGCGCCGTGGGCTGATCCGGGCGGTGCCGGGTTCTTGCGGGCGTGGGCGAGGTGGCAGGCGCGGCCGACATGGAGGAGGGCGGTGGTTTTCCCGGCTGCGGCGGGTCCGGTGACGATCAGTGAGGGCCGGGCGGTGGTCTGCTGGTGGCGGCCGAGGACCATCAGGGTGCGGACCTGAGTGGCGAGCTGGCTGATAGCGGGGGTGCGGATAGTGACGAACGCGGAGTGGTAGGCGAGGCGCTCCTCGAGGCTGCGGGGTGGGTCTTCGGGCCGGGGCGGTGCGGGCGGGTCGGTGGTGGCGAAGCGGTGCCAGCCCTGCCAGGTGGTCAGGGGCCAGGACGGTTCGGCCGTGTTGTTGCTGCCTGTGCCGATGGGTGCGCTGCTCGTGTTCTGCGGTGCGGGTCGGGGGCGGGCGTTTTTCACCACTTGTCGGCTTCCTCGTATGCGTCGTAGAGCCCGAATCCGGTGGCTGCGGCGGGGCGGGTGTTGTCGTCGGGGAGGTCGTCGAGGTCGTCGATGCTGTCGTCCTCGTCGTGCTGCGCCAGCCCGTTGTGCTGCGCCAGTTCGTCGTGCTGCGCCGATTCGCCGGTGCCGGTGTCGTGTTGCGGATGCCGGGCGGCAGGGAGGGGCAGCGTGGTGGCGCGGGAGAGCAGGGCTTGTTCTGTGGTGGTGGCGTGGCCGTTGTGGACGCGGCGCATGAGCTGGTCGAGGGCGTCGGCCAGGTCGGCTTCGTGTTGCTGGCTGTCGTCGTGGTTGCTGTGGTGGGCGTGGGTGCGGATGTGCTGCCAGGTGTTGTCGTTGAACGGCTGGTGGATGTGGTCGCGGTGGATCCACGGGATCTCGGTCAGCTCGCCGTCAGGCAGACGCACCCAGATCTGGCGGACGTCGTGGGGGTTGTAATGGATCTCCCATTTCCCGCCGCGGCCGGCGACGGGGGAGGCCTGGCCGCGGTAGGGGGCGAGGAGATCGTGGTCGTAGGTGCGGTGGTGGATGCGGATGCCGGCGGGGGTGATGGCCTGCCAGCGCACGGGCAGCAGTTCGAGGTAGTCGCGGCCGGTGAGCGGGACGGGCACGTACCCGGCGACGGCGACCAGCGCGGCCCACATCTGGTTCGGGGTGAGGGCCTTCTTCGGCATCAGCGGGTGGCGCAGGCCTTCGTGGGGGCGGTGGTGGTAGTGCACCAGCCACTCATCAAGCAGGTCCTGGAGTTGGGGGACGCTGTAGCAGGCGTCTTGTTCGGTGTCGGGGCCGCGGCGGGTGACGTCGGAGCCGGTGTAGCCGGGCAGGTGCTGGCAGAACAAGTGGTTGATGGTGCCGAAGGTCCGCTCGACGATGCCTTTGGCGGTGGGGGCGTGGGGCGGGGCGGGCTGGACGCTGATGCCGAGGTGTTCGCAGGCGGCGGTGAAAGCGGCGGAGACGAAGATTTTGCCGCGGTCGACGACGATCGTCTCGGGCAGGACGACGGGCCGGGCCGCAGCCCCGGCCAGGCGCTCGTCCAGCGTGGCCAGCCGCTGGTGGGGGAGTGCGGCGTGGTCCATGCGCAGGATGTTCGGCCAGGTGGGGCGGGCGGGGTAGGGGACGGCCATCTCCGCGAGTAGCAGGGCGGCGTCGACGGCCTTGGTCGCGCTCGGGCACAGCACGGCGGCGAGGATGGCGCGGGTGGCGACGTCGACGGCGATGGTGAGTTCGGGGCGGGCCAGGCGCCCGTCGTCGAAGAGGGCGAGGACGTCCAGGCGGGTGGTGTCGACCTGGACCTGTTCGCCGGGCCGCAGCGCCGTGGCGGGGGTGAAGGCCCGCCCGTCGACGCTGGCCGACACCTGCCTCACGGGCCCGGTGGGCAGTTCACCGGGCCGGGCCAGGGTGGTGACGAGCCGGTACAGCGTGGCCTGCGACGGCGCGGGCACCGTGCCGGGCCCGTGCCGGTCCTGAAGGATCTGGTTGATCAGCGGGAACAGGCCGTTGATGGTGCCCTTGGAACGCCCGCGGCGGCGGCGCAGCGCCTCGCGGACGGCGGCGACGACCCGTTCGTCGGCCCGCCCGGTGGGACTGGAAGCACGGGTGGTGCGGTGGTCGAGCAGCCCCCACAGGCCCTGCTTGCGGTGGGCGAGCCGCATGCGCTGCACCGTGGTGCGCGAGACCCGGCCGAAGCCGAGCGCGGTCAGCTCCTCGGCCTTGGCCTGTTCCCGCTCGGCCAGCGTGTGCCGCTCGGGGTCGTACTGCGGCCGGACCACTCCTTCACTGCCGGGCCCGCCGGCAAGCCCGCACTCGACTTCCCGCACGTGCCGCCGCCAGGCCAGCGCCTTCTCACGCGCTGCGGCGGGGGCGGTTTCGAACAGCCCCCACTGCGGGGCCGCCTGAGGCGCATCGGCTCCGATGACGGCGAAGCCGGGGTCGGCGAACAGGTGCCCGGCGAGCACGGCCTGGCCGCCGCCGTCCGGGCCGAGGAGGTGGATCTCCTGCCCCGACAGGGCGACCACCTGCCACGTCACGCCACGGAACCGGACCCGAGTACCGGCCTTCACGGCCGGCCGGGCATCACGCCGCGCGCTCACCCAGCACCTCCCGTCTTGTCCGGGTCGCTCCAGCCCTGCGGGCCGACGGGGACGCGTTCGTGCAGCGGTGTGTCCAGGCCGGCCGTCAGCCGGCCGTGCCACAGGGCGTGGAAGACGCAGGGGAGGACTTCGATCGGGTCGCCGACCGCTTCGGTGCCCTCGATCAGCGGCCGTGGCCGCGTGAACGCCTCGACGACCGCCGCTGTCAGGCCCGGGCGGCCGGCGTTGCGGGGGTGGCGGTAGCCGGCCAGCCATTTCAGGTTGGCGGCCAGGACGTCGTCGAGCGGTGGAAGGCGCCGGTAGGTCCAGCCGATGTCCGCGCACGCCTGCGCCACCGCTTCGGCGGCCTTCTGCGCCCGTTCACCGCCCGCGTCGGGGTGGCCGGGGCAGTCGGCGAGCAGCGCGGTGCCGTCGGCACGGCGGGCGAAGAGCTGCGGCACCCAGGAACGCACCTGCCCGCGCGGATCACGCCACAGCAGCCGCACCGGCCGCCCCGCCAGACCCGTCACGTCCCGATCGCGGTCCAGGACCATCAACTGCACGCGCATCGCGTTCGACCCCGCGGCCACATGCCGCCCGGTGGTCGCCGACCACCACAGACCCGGCCCCCAGCGCCGCCCCGGGATCACTGGGAACGCCGACACCGGCGGCAGTTCCTCGAACGCCACGGTCATGGCGGCATCCGCCCACCGCTGCTGGACCGCCTGCCCCACCGGGTCGAGGAACACCGCCTCGAACCCGCCCAAGCGGCCCGCAGCCGCTCGCCCTGCCCGGCTCCTGGGCCGGACCGCTCCTGTGCTGGTCACCCGCGCAAGCCAAGCCGCCGCCACCGGCGCACACCGCCGTTTTCAGTATTCCTGCCACGAACGAGTGCCGTATCAGCTAACAGCCGACTCGCCCCCGGGCGCGCGGGCTCAGCCGCCGCTCTCCTGCCCGCCCGCGGTCAGCATTTCCCGGAGCACCTCAACGGGCACGTCCACCCACCCGGCGACCTCCTCCAAGGGCACCCCGCCGTTCACGGCCGCCACCGCAGTCCGTTTCCAGGCGCTCTCGATCAGGCCCGCGCTGTGACCCAGCCCGCGCAGCAGCCGCCGGGCGACGTCGGCGGTCGGACCGGTCTGCACCCCGCGCAGCTGCAGCAGCTGCTCCTGGGCGCTGTCGAGCGTGCTGGTGATCAGCCTGCGCTGCTCTGCGGGTACCGCAGCCCGCCACATCGTCCCAGAGCCGGGTGCCTTCTTCTCCTTGCCCAGCACCCGCAACTGGCCGGCCATGGTCGCGGCCTGGTGTTCCCGGCGCAGCCACGACGGGTCGTTGTCGTACCCGGGCGGCCCCCCGGCGCCGCGGCGAAGACGGATTACGCTGCCCATCCACGCGATGAGCGGCCCGCCGTGGTCCGTCGCGGCCAGCGGCCCCAGCCACCCCCGCCCCAGCCGCTCACCGAGCCCGCGGCAGAACAACCCGTCGGCGGGCAGCGCCCGCGGCCGCCCGGCACCGCTGTCCGTCCACACCAGCTCGGCCATGGCCGGGTCCAGCAGCGCGTCGGCCACGGCCACCACCTCCGGGAAGACGACCGCGTCCCGCCCCACGATCCGCCACCGCTCCAGATCACCCCCCGCATCCCCGCCCGCAACCTGGTGCAGGCGCCGCGGCCAGACCGTCTCCCGCTCCCACTGCAGGGCCTGCTCCCACCACCGGGCCACCACCGCCCCCGCCAGCGCGAACACCCGCTCCGGCTCCGCACCGGCCCGCACCGCCCGCCGCGCCACCCGGGCCCACCGCCGCTGCGCCGCCACCACCTCCGGCAGGCCACGCAGGTCGAGGTGTTCCAGAGGCTGGTCGGCGTCCGCGTCCAGCAGCCACCGCCCATGCCGGACACACACCCGCTCCCACCGCGGCGCGTACCGCACCACTCGCAGCGCCTGCCCGGTGCGCCGGGCCGTGCACAGCCGGCAGCCGAACCCCACCGGACCGGCCACCGCGCCACCGATCCGCCACAGCCCCACCGGCTCGTCATCCTCGGCGCGTAGCTTGGCATCCTCTTCCGCCCAGGACGGCAACGCCCGCGCCAGCACGGCTTCCTCGACGCCGCACGTGCCTGCCAGGAGCTGGCGTCCGGCCGCGTTCAGCAGCACCTCGGCGTCGGCCCGCGCGCCCCCGCCGTCGTGTCCGGGCGGGTAGTTGCGCCACTTCCAGCAGGCCCGCAACACCTTCGCTTCCATCCCGTAGCGGCTCGCGATGCGGCAGATCAGCGACGAGGTCGTCTCCCCCTGCAGGGGAGCGATCCGCAGGAGGCCGGGAAGACGGGTCACTCCACCACGGTCTCGTGTTCACCGCTCCGGGCGGGGGATTTCGCAGTAGCTGGCCGGTCCTCGGCCCCGTCGTCGGCCTACTTCCCTTAGGCCGTAGATCTCACTTTCCTGGAGTGGGCAGGCGTCGCCGTGCCGGGGATTCGGCCATTCGAGCGCACCGTGATGATCCGATCGCACTAAGCTACGCCTGTGGTGGTTGGCGAAGATGCTCAGGTGAAGGGCTTCTCGGGGGCCCGCAGAGCCAAGCAGTGGCTCGAGGGCACGATGCGCATCTTCGGCGCGTACGCGAACACGGACTCGGAGTCCTGTGGCCGTCGGCTGACTCTGTCCTGGCCGTACGGAGGCCGGACGTTCTCCTTCGATCTGGGGGGTGCCATGCGCGGTGACCCCTACCAGAACGACATGTTCTGCGCGGAGGTCAAGAACTACGCGCAACCCAGCGACCAGGGAACCCAGTTCGACGAGTTTCTCGCCAAGTGCTACGTGGCCGCCCAGGCCCAGCACCATCTCAGCGATCACTTCATGTGGATCACCTGGGCACCGTTCCGGGCGAACTCCTGGTCCACCCTCAACTCACCTGACCAGGTGGAGACCGCGGTCCTTCAGCACAGCAGCCGTGTTTTCGGCACCAGCGACCCCGAGGAAGCCCGAAAACTTCTGGACGCTGAACTCGTCCGGTCGGTCGCCGCCCGTCTGTGGCTGATCGTGCTTTCGGACAAGCAGGAAACCCTCCTGCCGCTCAAGGACTGGGCAGCCATTGTCGCCGCCGAACTCACCCGCAGAGAGGGCTCGTGGTGAACATCGTCGAGCAGTCGATCTCCCAGGCCATGGACGAGCCCGACGACCGGTTGATGTTCACCCAGGTCAAAGACGTAGTAGCCCGGCACCTGCGCCGTATGGACCCCGGTGCAACCGTCACCAAGACCGAGTTCTTCAACCACACCCATGTCCCCGACATGGTCCTCGAATGGCCCGGCAGGCCCCGCACACCGCGCCGGTTCATCTACCTGCGCACCACATCCGACCAGCGCGAGCTGGAGGACGACCTGCAGCGCCTTCCCCGTGCCGACCGGCCGGTGCTCCTGGCGCTTGGCCAGCTGCCCACCGCACGGCAGCAAGGAGATCTTCCCTCGCTGCCCGGCAGCAGCACCGCGCTGCTCCTCGACGCTTCCGCGCTCGGCGCACTCCAGCCGGCCGACGACTCTCCCGGCATTCCCCGTCTGGTGTCCCGCTCCGTTCTCGAAGGCGGCCGCGGCACCCTCGACAAAGCGGCGACCGAGGAGTTCCTGAACACGGTCGTCCAGGGAGCCGAGGCCGCCCGTGTGGGAGAACGCGTTCCCACCCGCGACGCCGTCGACGCCCTCACCGCACGGATGACCACCGACGTCGCCGACCGGATGTCAGCCTTCCTCGCCGCGCTCTGGCAGGGCGGCGGATCCACACTCGCCAGCTTCCCCGCACCCCAGCGAGGCGTCGGCCATCTCGACGAGACGGCCCTGATGTACCTCCTGGAATCCGAAGACATCGCCGACGCCGCGTTCTGGAACCGGGTCGTCCGCATGATCAGCCTCCCTATCCTGCTGCGCACCCCGGCCGCCGGCACCGGAAACCTTCAGCACCTGATGCGTGAGGCGATCCAGCTCTGGACCAGCCGCGTCTGCATGATCGGGCCCGGCGCAGCAGACGCGGACATCAGCCCGTGGCGCTGGGCTGTGAAGGCCGGCCAGCTGATCCTGCAGACCCCGCGGTTCCATGTGCTCGTTGCCCAGTCCCGGCGCCAGCTCCCGCCCGGGCAGGAGCACGACCTGCCCCGCCTCGACGAAGTGAGGAACAGGGCCGACCGCTTCGGCATCCCGCTGACCTCTCTTCGAATGGTCGTGACGGACCGCCACGTCGGATACGGCGGCCCCGGAGACGACATCTCCCACGACGCCCAACTCGACGGCATCAGCGACGCGCTGGGACAGGCCGAGGGAGTCATCGAAGCCGATGCCCGCATCCCCTCCGGCGAGACTCTCCAGTGCCTGTTCGGCACCGGAATCGCCAGCGCCCGCGGAGCACGTACCCAGGTACCCCTGGACGCCCTCCTCGGCACGACAACGCGCCTGCTCTCCGATCTCTCAAATGATGAAGCCGAGAAGATCACCCAGCTTCTCGGCGCCCAAGGTCCACCCCCCGACGCGCCATGGAGTCAGCCCAGTTTCGACGACATATAGGACTTGCGCGGGGCCCGCCAGCAGCGCTGAGGGCGCTGACAGAACCCGGTGAGGGTAGACAACGGCACCGAAGCTCCTCCAAGAAGCTGTGCATATGGTCTGGAGGTGTCGCGCGGGGTCCTGGTGATTTCCGGGCGGTGCCAGCTCGCCGGGGCTCTGCTCTCGCTCTGCCGATTGTCAGTGCTGCGTGGGACTCTTTGAGTACGTCACCGGCACAACGAGCGGAGAGTACTGAGGTGCATGCTATGGCTGTCCGTGTTCGCCATTCGGGCCCCCCTGCGCCGTCTGGATGCCGGTGGTGCGGTGAGGAGAAAGACCGGCATGGTCGGCGCTGGGTGTCGTCTGTGGGTGTGCACTCATGGGAGGAGCCCACCCGAGAGCAGCGTCTGAGCCGGATGCGAGCCCGCCGTGCACTGCGCCTGGGTCAGCTTTCCTCGGGCCAGTAGGCCAGTCCGGCTTCACGGGCTACCTTGATTGCGTCCTCGAAGGACTTCACCAGGGCGGGCGGGACGTCGGAGGGGTTGCGCAGCCGACGAGTCAACTCGACGACCATGCTCTCCTTCTTACGCGGAGCCTGCTCGGAGTGCTGGTACAGCAGGCTGTGAAGCGACTTGCTGAACTTGCCGGTGCTGCGCAGGTCTGCGACATCCTTGGGTGTCCACTGCTGCTCGTCCTTGCGAGGCCATTCGGCGTTCATGGTGTCGGCCCACTGATCGTCGCTGAAGACGTCCTCCAGCTCGTTCGGGTCTCCGAGGAAGAGGCAGTCCTTCTCGGTGAAACCGTACTTCTCCAGACGATTGAGGCTGAACTCCTTTTCCTTGTCGCGGATCGAGTCGCCGTCGACCAGGAACAAGACGGTGCGCTTGTGCTTCTTGAGGAATTTGGCGAAGTTGAGGGCGCCGTCGTTGCCACCGCAGTCCCACAGTGCGATGCCTGCGGACTGGATCGGGTAGCCGAACGCCAGCTTGAAGAGTGCCGGCAGTGCCGCGTACTCGGTGGGGCCTTCCACGCCGACGAAACACCGTTCGTGCAGGAGGACACTGTTGCGGAAGCCCAGGGAAACCGCCATGTTCGACAGAAAGCGCCGGGTGTCCTCGTCACTGTCCTCTGCGCCGAGCGACTGTACGTAGGCTCGTCCGTCCCTGCTGTTGAGATGCACGATGTCCTGGATGTCGACACCGTCGATCAGGTTCAGGGAGTGGGTTGCAACGATCACGGTGGACTGCGCGGCGGACGCGGACACCTTGATCATGTCCATGATGCGACGCTGGTGCTCATAGTCGAGGTGCGTGTCGGGCTCGTCATAGGCGATGATCACACCGCCTGTGACGCCGTCCTCCGCTGCTTCTGACAGAAGCTGCTGGCTGGCCTCCCACAGCGCCAGCGAAATCCGGCGGGACCGGCCCGCCCCGGCCGAAGCCAGTGACACGGCCCGTTGGCCCGGTGCCGCAGCGGTCATCGAGACGCCACTGACAGTCGGCCGGAACTGCACGGTCGGCTCCAGCGAGAAAGAGTCGAAGCCGCACCGTTCCTCGACCAATTTCTGCAGGCGGTCGGCATCGTCCTTGAGCAGGCCGGAAAAATCGGTCTCCAGATCGGTGATCTTCTGCCGGGTCTCCTCACGCAGGGTGTACTCGCGCAACTTCGCCGTCAGGATGCTGCGGACCACGGTGTCGGGAGTCTCCGCGGCATCGCCCCGGAAATAGAGGAGCTGCGGCAGGGCGCTGACCACGTGCTCAGGCGCCTGAGCCCAACCGGCAACCGTTGGGGCTGAGGCCGCATGCTCTTCGAGAACCTCGATCCAGCTCGCTTTGACGTTCGGCTGGCCCTCACGCAACTTGACGCCTACATCGGAGGCGAGGCTGCGGAGCTCGGGCGCCTTCAGGGAGGAGATGTTCCGTAGGGCGGGGTTCTGCGGCACCTGCGCCAGCCACTCAAGGCAGACGCCTTCACCTTCCACGTGTCGACGGCGCACCTGGATGGAAGAGGAGAGACCCAGGGCCTGCTTCTCGGCGTCTGACAGGTCGAACCGGCCTTCCACCGTCACCGCGATCGGCTCCGCGGCGTCATCGTCCGACGGCAGGGCAGCGCGCGCGGGTTCACTCTCGGCAAACTGAGAGATGTCACTGTCCGCGAGAGGGCGCTCGCCGAGCAGGAAAGCGATCGCGTCCAGGGTCGCTGTCTTACCGCAATCGTTGTGCCCCGTCAGGATGGTCTGCTTGTGGATCGGGATGCCCTGGACGTCCCCCAGCGAGCGGAAGTTGGTGACGCTGAGTTCAACGAGTCGCACAATGCTCCCTTGCTGTACGGCACGGACACGCGGGTGGCCAGCAGCCGTCAACGCGCCCTTGAAACACGCCACTTCGGGACGAGGTGGGAAAACTCTAGCGTCTGATGAGGCACGGGAGAGCTGGGATCCCAACGTTGCAGAGGGCACGTCAGCGCGTAGGAGAGCGACCGAAGATCCTATCCCGGACGACGGGAGCGTCACCTGGCCGCGATGGGAGAGCTGGTCTGGTGCCTTTGGTAGCGGTGCGGCCCGGGATCGAGGTAGAACTTCGCCTCCCAGACTCTGAGGGAGTTGAGCAGTCCATCCGCAGGCAGCCTTTCAGGAACACGGTGATGGTGTGACTGCCTGAGGACGGAACCGGGTAGCGCGGGTGCGGTTGCTCAGCCCTGGTCGCCGTTCAGGCCGCTGCGGCTGGTGATGGTCGCGACGATGGCGCGGGCGTGGTTGGCGATGGCGCGCAGGTGATCGGTGACCGTGGTGGCGGGTTTCTCGGCACGCGTGCCACAGGGCGCGGTTGCGTTCGAGGCGAGCGCGATGAGTCCGAGGCATCCGAGGAGCGTGGGCAGGAGGCTGCCGATGGTGTTGAGCACGGGGGCTATCCCCTCCAGCTTGACGTGACGTTGGGGCGTGCCGGGCGCCGCGGCACGTCGTCAAGACTGGTTGGAACTCGTGGAGACGGGCAACTTGCATTCCTGCAGGTCATGCCCTTACGCGAGGGGTGGACCGGTAGGTTGCCCACCAAGACTTGGTGGGCAACCTACCGGTCCACCCCTGCGGCCAGGGCATGGGCACGCCGCACTGAAAAATGTGTGATGCATTTCACAATGCGAGTTGACGGTTAGTCATACAGGGTCGCTGCACGCCTTGTTGGACTCCGCGATCTCATCCCGTGACGCCGGTGTGGGTGAGGAGCTGTCGCTGGCCAGGGTGGAGGGTGCTCCATTGAGCGCGTTGGACGTTGGCCCAGTGTTGAAGTGTGTCGGAGGCGGGTTCGTTCCCGCTGATCGCGGCGCGGTATTGCTGCCAGGTGCGGTGCCAGGTGTAGGGCCAGGGTGGGTTCCACCACGGGTCCAGGGCGGTGAGCGCCTCGATGGTGGCGCTGGAGAGGGTGCCGGCGCGGGCTTTGCGGCGTTGCTGGCACAGCCATCTGCCGAGGGGGAAGCCGTCTTGTCGGGTGTGTTTGTCCGGGGTGAGGTGGCCGTGTCGGGTGGCGTAGGCGTGTGCGTGGTCGAGTCCGGGGCTGGCGGGGTAGGAGCGTGTGGCAGGGGCGGGCTGTTCGCTTACGACAGCGTGGGGTGTGATGCCGAGGGCGGTCAGAAGGTTCTGCTGGCCGGGGTAGAGAAGCTTCCAGGACTCCTGCTGGACACGGGCCCAGCGGCCAAGGCCTCGGGGGAGGTTCGTGGCCGGTACGCCGTCGGCACCCGCAGCTGCTGTGCGGAGGCGGTGGTAGGCCTGCTGCCATTGCAGGGGCCAGGGCGGATTCCACCACGGATCGATCATGGCGAGGGCTTGGGCCCGGGCGGGGGAGAGGCGTCCCTGATGGGCGCGTTGTCGTTGCCAAGCCAGCCACCTTCCCAACGGGAACCCGTCAAGGACGGTGCTGGCGGGCGCGGCGATGTGGCCGTATTCGGCCGCGTAGGCGCGAGCTTGTGCGAGCGCGGTGTCCAGGAGATCGGGCTCGGCGTGTGGAGCCGGTGGCTGGGCGGCGCGGGCTGTTTCGGCGGTGATGCCGATCTTGGTCAGCAGGCGGTGCTGTTCGGGGTGGAGTGTGCCGTAGTCGACACACTGACGCCTCAGCCAGCCGGCCAGCTCCTTCTCAAGGCCCGGAATGCCGGTACCACCACTGCTGTCGGCTGCGGGCGCGGACTCTGACCGCTTGCGTTCGCGGCTCCAATTGCGTTGCCACTCCAAGGACCAGGCCGGGTTCCACCAGGGGTCGAGCGCGGCGAGGAGCGTACTGACCGGCCATGTGCTACCCGTTGCCCGGTGGTGCTCCCGCGCCTGGTGGCGCTGTTCGCTCAGCCACCGGCCCAGCGGAAACCCTTCATGACAAGCTTTCAGGGGCGTGGCGAGGTGGCCGTGTGCGGCGGCGTAGGTGCCCGCGTGGGCCAGCCCGGGGCCCGTACCGCAGAGCTGCGCGATGATTTCGTGGGGGCGAGCAGCGGCGGTCTCGGCGGTGATGCCGAGCTGCGCCAGCAGATGCTGCTGCGGCGTATGCAGCTGCTTGTAGCCGGTGCACTGTTTGGACAGCCACGTGGCCCAGCCGTCACTGCTGTCCGGCCAGCTCCCTTCCGCGGCCCCTTGGTGCCGGTCTCGGGCATGAGCGCGGATCCGGTGCCAGGTGCGTTGCCACGCCAAGGGCCACGGCGGGTTCCACCACAAGTCGATCGCGTCGAGCACCTGAAGGTGCGCGCGGGGCTCCTCCTGGCGGCGGGCGCGGACACGCTGGGCATTGAGCCACTTTCCGAGCGGAAAACCCTGGTAGGAGGTGTTCCTGGTGGCCAAGGCCAGGCATCCGTGTTCGGCGACGAAGGCGCGCGCACAAGCAACAGCCGTATCAATGCCAGCTGTCCGCCTCGTTCGGCGCGGGCGTGCGCTACCGACGGCCTGGGCCGTGAGGCCGATGCCGGCCAGGAGACGGCGCTGTTCGGGATGGAGTGAGCCGTAGTCGGTGCACTGCAGATACAGCCACTCCCCGGTCAGCACGTGGGTGTCGGGGAACCCGTCGGCGGCGTTGAGGGGGCCGTGGCGTCTGACGTGGTCGAGGGCACGGTAGTAGGAGCGCTGCCACTTCACCGACCAGGGGACGTTCCACCACGGATCCACCTCCTTCAGGGCGATGGCCTTTTCTTCAGGCAGGGCCAAGGCATGGGCCTGCTGGTTGTGCACCCATTTCCCCAGGGAAAAAGAACCGACTCGGGTATCACGGTGAGTGGCGAGGTGGCCGTGCTGGGCGGCGTAGATACGCGCATGGGCCAGGCCGGCGGCGAAGGCCCCTTCGGCGTGCACACTGTGGTCCCGCAGCCGCTTCTGAGCCGGCAGACCCTCTGCACCCGCGGCCTGCCGACGCTGGTAGCCCGCGAAGAACGTCGGCGAGAGGCCGGGGCCGGAGAGCCAAGGGGACCTGCCACAACCGCTGCTCGTCGTCTCCACTGCCGCCCTTGGTACGGACGCACTGGTACGTCCAGGCAAACAGCGGTCCGTGGGTGCAGGCGGCCAGACGCTCGGCGAGCCACGGTCGCCGCAAGCGATGGCCCAGCTCGCTGGGCACGCAGGGCACATCAGCCAACCGGTAGGGGAGGTGACCACCACCGTCAGCAGCGACACGGAGCCGCCAGACCCGGCTGGCCAGAAGCGCGGCGAGGGCGACGGTCTCGGGGTAGGTGACCAAATCCCGCGCCAGGATCCGCCACCGCTGCGGATCCTCGCCCGCAGGCATGGCCGCCTCCAGCCGCATCGCCCACAGGCGCTCCTCGGGCCACACCTGCGCCCACCACCAGGCTGTGACCGCCTCAGCAACCTGGAACGCCGAAGCAGCGACGGGCGAGCGGCGCATCAGCCTCCGGTGATCGGCCTGCGCCTGGACCACCTCCGGACATCCGGCCAACCTGACGACACGGCCCTCGATGCCAGGCACGCCCATCAGCCAGCACCGGTGACGTGGGCAGACTCGCTGGTGCGCCGCCAGGTACACCCGGGCTGGTGCAACGCGACCGGTCCGCGCAGCCACACAGCCCGGGCACGCTGGGCCCCAGGCGGCAACCGTCTCCACTCCGTTGCGGAACCGCGCCGTCGGCCTCTCCTTCGAGGGGCCCGGTGGCTCCTCCCGCGTCCAGGTCGGCAACGCACGGCGTAAGCCCACGTGCGGCACACGACACAGCGCCGCGACCCGGTCCCGGGCCGCGGCGTTCAGGAACACCTCACTGTCGCCCTGCAGAGCCCCGACGACGCCCTGCTGGCCAGCCACTTCGGTAACCGACGACAGCAGACTCCGCACCGTCAGCCCGTAACCGTCCGCGATCCGCCCCAAGAACGACAGCGTCATCTCACCCTGCAGGGGAGCTACCCGAAGGGCACCCGCAGTTAGCAACAGTTTCCCCACCCATCCCGTGGCTTGTGACAAAGACCGTGCTTCGGCTCAGACGAGCTGTGACTGAGCGGCACAGTTGGCCAGTGTGGCCGACTGGAGCACTCGCCGGTCCGCGACGAGATCAGCCGCCCCGGGCCAGCCTGTGTGCCTCACCCGCGGGCAGCCGATTGGTCGGCCGCAGACGTGGATGCAAACGCGCACGGTCCCTGCGATGGCTGCCGCCGCACCGGTAGGCGCGCCGCTGGTTCGCGGCATCGACGCCCCGCCTGTCTGCGACGGGCTCCAGTGGCCCCACCAGAACGGGTTCCGTTGGCGCCACCAGGTGTTCGACTGTCGGGTCGGTGGGCGGTCGGTGCACAAGCGGCACCTGCGAGAAGAGGCCGTCCGGGGCTCCAGTGAACTGTCGGCCGCCCGTTCGAGGGGCGGGGCTAAGTCAGTCCGTCCGGGTGGGGCCAGCGAAGCCGTTCAAGACACCCCGCCCAACTCTTCTAGGCGGTGGCCACCCCGTCGCTCCGCACCTCGGCGGATGAGTCTGGTCGTCGTCGCCGGGCCCTCCCAGATTCAGTGCACCGCCCAGTGGAGTCCAAGACCGGCCAGCGCCGTCCGCCGCTCCTCGCTAAGCTTTGCCCGCCGGGTCTTCTGATTGGTGAGCCATACCCCTAGCAAGACAGCCACAGGAGCGCCGTCCTCGTTGGCGGGGTGGAGAAGCTCTTCGTGCTGTCGTGGGACCTTCAGGTGGCCTTCGCGGTTGAGGTATTGGCGGGCGGCGGCCAGACCCCGCCCGAAGGCGTCCAGCCCCTCCAGGCCGGGCACGGCCGGCACCTCTCTGCGCTGCGCCTCGGTACCGGCCGTCGCTGCGGGGGCTTGGATACCGAGCTTCTCCAGCAGCTCCTTCTGCTCGTTCCGTAGCTGGGCCCAGCCGGTGGGGCTGGTCTGTCGCTGCAACCAGGTGCCGATGTCGATCCCGTCGGCCCGCGTCCCCGGGCGTACCTCGGGCGCGCGGTCCCCGCGGTCTT
The DNA here is from genome assembly GCF_019303475.1 of Streptomyces sp. JJ38. Classification (GTDB taxonomy): domain Bacteria; phylum Actinomycetota; class Actinomycetes; order Streptomycetales; family Streptomycetaceae; genus Streptomyces. The sequence goes on along the minus strand of NZ_JABLSI010000070.1, from coordinate 2,731 downwards.
TGCCGTCTTCGTGGTGCAGGTGGTGGGCGAGGGCGGTGTAGCGGCGTTGCCAGGAGACCGGCCATGCCGGGTTCCAGTACGGGTCTATGTCCCGCAACGCCGTATCGCGTGCTTCGGTCAGCACCATGGTGCCTTTCCGAAGATTTTCTACCCATTGCCCGACCGCGAATCCGTTGATCACCGCATCACGCGGCGCGCACACGGTGCCGAATTCCGCGTAGTAGGCGCGGGCGGCGATCAGCCCGTGTTGGAAGCGGGCGTCGGCGACGTCCCAGACCATGCCCAGTTCGCCCAGCAGCTCCCACCGGTGTGGGCGCAGCCTCCCGTCGCTGAAGGCCCGCCGCTGCTCGCTGACCCACCTCCCGACCGGATAGCCCTGCTCGTGGGTGTCGGTGGCGATGGTGGCGTCGGTGGGTACGTGTGCGTTGCCGTGCCAGGCGACCCATTCCCGGAGGGCTTCGTAGCCGGTGAGCCAGACCTCGCTGTCGGGTTGGAGGACGCGGGTGCGTAGCCACCGTGCGATGACGGCCGGGTCACGGGGCTGGGTGAACCGCAGCAACGGCACCCCCACCCCCCTCCCAGCCGTCCCACCCTGCTCCTGGCCGTGGCCCTCGTCGTCGTGCCCAACCTGCTGCTCCTGGTCGTCTTCGTCCTGGCCGTACTCGCCCCGCTGCGCCTGGCCCTCCTGCTGCTCCTGGTCGTGCTTGTCAGCCCGGCCGCCTGCCGTGTGGCCGGCCTTGGTGGGCTCGGGTGTGCCGGGGTCGAGTTCGACCACTGCCGTCGGTTCGCCGGAGGCGGTGCGGGTGGCCAGCATGAGCCGCTGCGGGATGCGAGCATCGTGGCTTTGGAGGCCCTGAAGCACTTGAATCAAGGGGCGGTAGGCCCCGGAGGTCATCATCGCGTCGGGCTGTTCCCCGGGCGCGAGGTATACGGGCACGATGATGCGTGCGACCTTGCCCTCGCCGGGTTCCTGGCGTAGTGCGCGGCCGAGGATCTGGACGATCTGGACGGGGGAGGAGCGTGCGTCGGCGAGGACGACGCCGTCGACGCCGGCCCGGCCGCGGATGTCGACGCCTTCGGCGAGGACCTGGCAGGAGGCGAGGATCTGTACGTCGGCGATCCATCCGTCGTCGGTGATGCCGTCCGCGAACCGGGCCAGGACCTCCCGCCGGTACGTGGCGGGGTGTTCCCCGGACAGCCACTCCGACCCGACCCGGGCCGGGTACCGCGCCGGATCACCGGCATACAGCTCGCCGGCCGTGCCGGGCAGGGAGCGGGCCATCGCCATCGCGGCCAGCGTCGTGGAGTGGAAGGTGAGCAGCGACCGCCCGCCGACGTCGTCCAGATGCGTGAGCAGCGCGGCTTGCAACGCGGCCAGACGCCGCCCCTGCACCTCCTCAGCGCCCGCTTCTGGGCCTGGCGCCTGGGGGTCGGTGATCTCCAGCACGTCGACCTCCCACCGCGCCAACAAACCCCGCTCCACACTTTCCAACAGCTCCAGCTCGAACAGCACCGGCCCGTAGAGGCGTTCGTCGTCCATCGAGGCCACCAACCGGCCCTCACCACCGGACACGGGCGGGGCCTCCCACAACCGCGGCGTCGCCGTCATGAACAACCGCCGCACCGCCGGCACCCGTGCGCCATCCAGCGCCGCCGCCCACGCCTTCCCCAGATCCCCCGACGTGCGGTGCGCCTCATCCGCCACTAGGAGGTCGAAGGCAGGCAGAGATGGCCCGGTGAAGCCCTCACCGTGCACCGCCCGCTCCAGCACCCCACGCCGGGCCCGTACGGCGTTCTGTGGCCCGTCCACGCCTTCCTCGCCGTCGTCCTGGCGGGCGGTCTGCGGCACCAGGGAGGCGTATGTCGCCAACACCACCACCGACCCAGCCTCGGCCACCCACCGCGCCAGCAGCGCTGGATTGGTGGTGCACCGCACTCCCAGCGCGTCCAGCAGCGGATCGTCCTCCAGCGAGCACACGGCGACCATGCGGCCCCGGTGCCCGGCACGCCGCCACGCCTCCGCTGTCTGCGCCAGCAGGTCCAGCGTCGGCACGAGCACCCCGCACCGGCCATGCGGCACGAGACGGTGCGCGGCAGCAGCGGCCGTGATGGTCTTCCCGGTGCCGGTCGCCATCACCACCGTCCCCCGCACATCTCCCGCGCCCACGTCGGAAAGGCCGCGCAAGATGGCCTCTACGGCCTCTTTCTGATGCGGCCTCAGGGTAAAAGACCCGACCGCATCAGCATTCTTGTCCACCGGTTGATCTCCTGTGCGAGTTGGACCTGATGACGGAATTACGCCACCCCGGATGCGGCCACTCTTCCCCTGAAGGGAGCGCCCCCGAGTTTTCCCAAGCGCTACCCGTGATGCATCACCGCTCAGAGCGACACGACCACGGCCAGAATTCCCCACCAGCCCCCACCTGTCAAGCCGTCAGATGGGGGCGCACATGTGTTCCTCCGAGCCCATCTCTCCCACCACTCCGGACACAAGCCGCCCCTCCCCCTGACGCGTAGCCAGCCTGTTTGTACAGTCACATCCTCTCATGGGGAAAGACGCTGACTGAGCGTCACCACGACCGGAACGTGTGCGGTGAATTGCGGAGCAATTCACATGCAATTCGCGGAGCGAATTGCTAGGGATTCCGAAGGAATCCCTTCCCCGAATTGCGGAGCAATTCGGGAGACGTCGCGTAGCGACGTGCGTCGTTCCTGCGGAGCAGGACGCGCG
>NZ_JABLSI010000006.1:1201-193257 GCF_019303475.1 Streptomyces sp. JJ38 | reverse complement strand
GGCCGCTGACCGTGCCGGGGGACGCTCCTCGGGGACGACGGCGGGCCCGGGCGCGGGCGCGCCGCGCGGCCCCGGTACGGGCTCGCCCGTCGGCCCGGCCCCGGGCGGGGCCTCCCCGGCTCCGGGCGGGGGCTGCGTCCGGAGCCGGTGACGTCCCGAGGCCCCGGGCTGCTCCTGCCCCTGCGTTCCGGGGCCGGCCGTGGGAGCCGTGTGCGGTCGGAACCACGGGGACCCGTGCGACCCGGGTGACCGCCGCGGCGACTGCGTTCCCTGGGGCGACTGCGGTCCGTGTGACCCCTGGGGCCCGTGCGCCTCGTACGCCCCGTGCGGCCCGTGCGGCCCGTGCGCCTCGTGCGCCTCGTGCGGCCCGTGCGCCCGAGGCTGCCGCTGTCCGGGGTCCGCGGGCGCGTCCCGCCCGGGCAGGGGGTCGTTCAGCGGGTCGTCGAGACGGCCGACCGCCGCCATCAGGTCCTGCGGATCGGCGTAGGGGTCCTCGGGCGTCGTCACCCGCCGACCACCGGGGCGAGGCCCCGGGACCGCTCGACGGCGCCCGGGTCACCGCACACGGTGAGCCAGTTGGCCAGGAGCCGGTGGCCCCACTCGGTGAGCACGGACTCGGGGTGGAACTGGACGCCCTCCACCGGGAGTTCCCGGTGCCGCAAGCCCATGATCACGCCCGACTCGGTGCGCGCGGTGACCTGGAGGACATCGGGAACGGTGGCGGGCTCGGCGGCCAGTGAGTGGTACCGGGTCGCGGTGAACGGCGAGGGCAGCCCGGCGAAGACGCCCTCGCCCTCGTGCGTGACGACCGACGTCTTGCCGTGGAGCAGTTCCGGGGCGCGGTCGACGACGCCGCCGTAGGCGACGGCCATGGACTGCATGCCCAGGCACACCCCGAAGACCGGCACCCCGGTGTCGGCGCAGTGCCGCACCATGTCCACGCACACCCCGGCCTCCTCGGGCGTGCCGGGGCCGGGGGAGAGCAGGACGCCGGCGAAGCCGTCCTGGGCGTGCTCGGGTCGCACCTCGTCGTTGCGCAGGACCTCGCACTCGGCGCCGAGCTGGTAGAGGTACTGGACGAGGTTGAAGACGAAGCTGTCGTAGTTGTCCACCACGAGAATGCGTGCGCTCATCGGTCCGCGTCAGCCCTTGTCGTCGATCCGGGTCAGTTCTCGTCGACCGTCACGTCGCCGAACGGCAGCAGTGGCTCGGCCCACGGGAACACGTACTGGAAGAGGAGGAACACCACTCCGAGGACGAGCACGCCCGAGATCAGCGCCCGCACGAGTGTGTTGCCCGGCAGATGCCGCCAGATCCAGCCGTACATGCCGTGGTGCCGTCCCTTCCGTTCCCCGCCCTGTCGTCACGCGCGCGGCGCGCCGGGGCCCGCGCGCGTCGTGCGGTCACCAGAGTACGTGGCCTCGGTGGCGCGGGGAGGTCAGTCCACGGGCTTCGCGTACTGGAGGTCGACGGTGCCCGAGTAGCCGGGGAGCGTCGTCTCGTCGTGCTCCTCCACGTCCCAGCCGAGGCCGTACGCCTTCACGTACTCCTTGTACGCGCTGATGGCCGGGGCCCGGTCGAGCGCCGCGCGCAGCTTGTCCGGGTCGCCGACGGCGGTCACCTCGTAGGGCGGCGAGTAGAGGCGGCCCTGGAGGATGAGGGTGTTGCCCACGCAGCGGACGGCGCTGGTGGAGATGAGCCGCTGGTCCATGACCTGGATGCCCTCGGCTCCCCCGGCCCACAGCGCGTTGACGACGGCCTGGAGGTCCTGCTGGTGGATGACGAGGAAGTCCGGCTCGGGCTCGGGCCAGCCGGGCACCCGGGCGGTGGCGTCGGCCGGGGCGTCGGTGAGCGTCACCGTCAGCCCCTCGCCGGAGACCTCCTTGGCCTCGGCCGCCGCCTCCAGCTCCTCCGCGGCCCTGCGCTCGGCCGGGCTGCGGCCCTCGTCCCGCTCCTCGGTGAGGGCCTTGACCTCCTCGCGCAGCTCCGCGGTGGAGGACTCCAGCTTGCCGTTCTCCCTGCTCCGCTCGGCGATGAGGTCGGGCAGCCGGAGCATGGGGTCGTCGCTGCGCAGGTCGATGCCCTGGGAGGTCTCGAAGCTGACCCAGAAGAGCAGGCCGGCCAGGGCGAAGACGCACAGGCTGGCCAGCCGCAGCAGGCGCGAGCGCAGCACGCGGGGGGCGCGGCCCGGGCGCGCCGTGGAGCCGTTCGCCGCCTGCGCGGCGGCGTCCGCCGTGGTGTCAGCCGTCGTGTCCGGGGTCCGATCCGGCCCCGGGGGAGGCGTCGACGAAGAGGTCACCGTACCCTTGTCTCCTTCCACCGCCGGGAACCACTACGCTAACGGACCACAGCACATCCGTTCAGCGCGCGGTTACAGCGCATCGACAGGAGACCCCCTCGTGCCGAAGTCTCGGATTCGCAAGAAGAAGGACGGTTACACCCCGCCTGAGGCGAAGCGGTCCAACAAGATCGACCTCAGCTCCGGGCGTCGTTGGGTCGCGCCGCTCATGCTGGCGATGTTCGCGATCGGGCTGGCCTGGATCGTCGTCTTCTATCTGACCGAGGGCACGCTGCCGATCGACCCGCTGGGCAACTGGAACATCGTGGTCGGCTTCGGCTTCATCGCCCTCGGGTTCGTCGTCTCCACCCAGTGGAAGTAGCCTCCGGCGCCGCGGCACCCACCGAGGTTATCCACAGGCTGTCCACAGGGCTGGGAAAAGTTCAGACGATCTGTGGATAACCCGCATCGGGTTGACGCCGATCCGGCTGTCCGGACAAGCGTTCTCCCTTGATCTCGCACGGAAACGTACCTGTGTGCGACTCGCGGGGCGTCATGCACAAGATCGGCTACCGCCTGTGGATAACTGCCCGCCCGGGGTCGCAGAAGCTCAGCCGAGCAGGGCCGACGTCCGCACCAGGCAGACGATCACCAGGCCGGTGAGGAGCACCGCGCCCGTGCCCCACTGCACCAGCGTGCGCCCCTTGCGCGGCGCGTGGATGAGCGCGTAGGCGAACGCCGCGCCGACGACCAGCCCGCCCAGGTGCGCCTGCCAGGCGATCCGCAGCCCCGGCACGAAACCGATCACCAGGTTGATCGCCAGCAGGACGAGGATCGGCCGCATGTCGTAGTTCAGCCGGCGCATCAGCACCGCCGTCGCACCGAACAGCCCGAAGACCGCGCCCGAGGCGCCCAGCGAGGGCTGGTTCTGCGCGGCGAGCACGTACGACACGACGCTGCCGCCCAGCGCGGACAGCAGGTACAGGGCGACGTAGCGCACCCGGCCGAGCGCCGCCTCCAGCGGCGGCCCGAGGAACCACAGCGCCATCATGTTGACGCCGATGTGCCAGAACTGGTCGTGCAGGAACGCCGACGTCAGCAGCCGGTACCACTCGCCGTCGGCGACGCCGACGATCTCCGGAGCCTCCCGCCCGCCGAGCGCGTAGCCGATCATCTCCAGGTCGTCGACGAACGCCGGGCCCAGGGCGAGGGCCAGCAGGAAGACGGCGGCGTTGAGCCCCAGCAGCACCTTGGTGACGAGCCGGGTGTCCTGGACCACCGCGCCGCCCGCCAGTGTCCGCGGTCGCACCGCGGGCCCCGAGCCGCCGGGGCCGGTGCCGCGGACGCAGTCCGGGCACTGGTAGCCCACGGCGGCGGCGATCATGCACTCCGGACAGATCGGCCGGTCGCAGCGGGTGCAGCTGATGCCCGTCTCCCGGCCCGGGTGCCGGTAACACCCCGGCAGGGTGTGCTGGGGCCCCAGCCCGCCCTGCTGGTGTTCCATCCTGTCGACCTTTCGCTTCCGCGCCTGCCGCGAACGACGCCCCGACGGCGCGTCGTGTACGGCGGCTCAGCCCTGTGAACCGCCCCACCTGTACGACGGACAGCCGGGGCGGAGCGTTCCCGCGCGGCGGCTCTCCGTTCGGCCGCCGCGGGGGCGGTTCAGCGGCGCTCGATGACGACCGACTCGATCACCACGTCCTGGACGGGGCGGTCGGTGCGCGGGTTGGTCTGGGTGGCGGCGATCGCGTCGACGACCTTCTTCCCGGCCTCGCCGGTGACCTCGCCGAAGATCGTGTGCTTGCCCGTCAGCCAGCTCGTCGCCGAGACGGTGATGAAGAACTGCGAGCCGTTCGTACCCGGACCGGCGTTGGCCATGGCCAGCAGGTACGGCTTGGTGAAGGCCAGGTCCGGGTGGATCTCGTCCCGGAACTCGTAGCCCGGGCCGCCGGTGCCGTTGCCCAGCGGGTCACCGCCCTGGATCATGAACCCGCTGATCACCCGGTGGAAGACGGTGCCGTCGTAGAGCTTGTCCGTCGACTTCTTGCCGGTCTTCGGGTGCGTCCACTCCCGGGTGCCCTCGGCGAGCTCCACGAAGTTCTTGACCGTCTCCGGCGCGTGGTTGGGGAAGAGCTCGACCTCGATGTCGCCGTGGTTCGTCTTCAGGGTGGCGTAGAGCTTCTCGGCCACGATCTACCTTCCATAGTCCTTACTGACGGTTTCCGATCCTCCCATGGACCGCCTGGGGCCGGGTCGTGGGCTCGCATCGGAGTGACGATCGGGCGAAGTCGGTCGCGCGTATCGTCCGAATCGGCCCGTCTGCGACCGAATCGTGGCATTGTCGGCCTCGGGTCGCTCACGACGCCCGGCGTCGAGGCATGCGCGACCGGTGCCCCGAACGCCTGCCAGCACATGCCGAACCCCGTGTTCACAGGCATGATCTCGAAGCGGGCGTAAAGGCGAACAAGAGACGGGCCGACCGGGCGACGCCCACGGCCGGACCGCGTGCCACCGTTGCCACCAGGAGGAGGAACCCGTGACCCGGAAGGACAGCATGCGCGCCGCGACCGGCACCGCGAAGGAAAGCGTGCGGCATGCGGCCGAGGTGGTGGGGCCCAAGGTCACCTTGGCCGCGCGCCAGGCCCAGCACACCGCCCGCGAGCAGTACGAGAGCGTGGTGGCCCCGCGTATCGCGCACGCCCGCACCACCCTGCCGCCCGCCATGGACCACGCGGCCCAGCGCGCGATGCAGCGCAGCCGCGAGGCCGCCCAGGAGGCCAGGGAGTACGCCCGCGAGTACGCGCGGGAGGCGGCCGTCCAGGCCCAGCCGCGCATCGAGGCCGCCCGCGCCGCCGCCGTCCCCGCCCGGGAGGAGGCCGCCGCCCGCTCGGCCGTCGCCGTGGCCGCCCTGCGCGGTGAGATCTCGGCCCGGGACGTCGAGCGGCTCAGGAAGAAGCGCGCCCGCCGCTCGGCCTGCGGGCGCGGCACCAGGAAGCTGCTGATGCTGGGCCTCGTCGCCGGCGCCGCGTACGCCGCCTGGCGCTGGTGGGACCAGCAGTCCAACCCGGACTGGCTGGTCGAGCCCCCCGCCCCCACCGACGTCTCCGAGGACGGCGAGCAGCCGGGCTGACGCCCCGGGCCGAGCCCCCGCACGCCGAAGGGCCGGTGCCCCACGGTTGGTGGGGCACCGGCCCTTCGCGCGTTCAGCGGCCGAGGCCGTCGCCGGCGGGGCGGCGGCTCAGTCGTCCCTGCGGGCGTCGTCCTGGTTCGGGAAGATGCCGCCGAGCGGGTCGTCGTCCCCGTCGCCGCCGTCGTCACCCGTGGCGGGGACGGTGATCACCTGGACCACCGATCCCTTCGGCACCTCCTGCCCCTCGCCCGGATTGACGGAGAGCACGGTGGCGTTGCGGTCCGGGCCCTGGAGCTGGACCTGGAACTCGGCGTCGGTGAGCTTCTTCAGCGCCGGCTGGACGCGCTCGCCGACCACCTTCGGAACCTTCACCATCTCCTGCTCCGGCGCCTTGGCGATCGTGAGGGTGACCGTGTCGCCCTTCGGAGCCTGGGAGTTGCCGGCCGGGTCCTGCGACAGCACGGTGTTCGGCGGCTTGGAGCCGTCCTCCTTCTCCGTGGTCGCCACCACGAAGCCGATGGCCTCCAGCTGCTGCTGGGCCTCGGCGAGGCTCTTGCCCGTGACCGGCGGCACCTGCCGCGTCTCGGTGCGGACGACGTCCAGCGTGACGCGGGTGCCGGGATCGACCTTCTGGCCGCCGCCCGGGTCCTGCTCGATCACCGTGCCCTCGGGCTCGGTGGAGGACGAGACGGCGTTCTGCGTCACGTTGAACCCGGCGTCCTGAAGTTCGCTCTGGGCGTCCTCGAAGGCGTCCCCGACGACGTCGGGCACGGCCACGGGTTCCGGGCCCTCGGACATGATCAGCGTGACGGCCTCGTCGCGCTGCACCTCCGTCTCGGCCTCGGGATCGGTGCGGCAGACGGTGTCCTTCTCCTCCGCGCAGTGCTCGCTCGGGCCCTCGGTCACGGTCACGCCCGCGTTCTCCGCGCGCTGCGTGGCCTCCTTGAGGGAGAGCCCGGCCAGCTTGGGCACCTGCACGGTGTCCGAGCCGCCGCCGCCGAAGAGCGCCTTGCCGATGAAGATCGCGCCGATCAGCACCAGGATGCCCGCCGCGACGAGCAGGATCGTCGAGAGCTGGCTGCCCTTCTGCTCCCGGCGCCGGCCGCGCGGCTCGTCGTAGCCGTAGCCGCCGTCGTCCTCGCGTATCGGCGGGAGCATCGAGGTGTGGCCGCCGCCCGCGGTGCGCAGGGCCTGCGTGGGGCGGTCCTCGGGCGGGGCGTGGCCGCCGTAGCCCGCGCCGTAGCCGGCCACACCGAGCGCGGCCGTCGCGCCGACCGGCTGGCCGTCGAGGCTGGCCTCGATGTCGGCCCGCATCTCGTCGGCGCTCTGGTAGCGGTAGTCCGGGTCCTTGGCGAGCGCCTTGAGGACGATGGCGTCCTGCTCCGGCGTGACCTCCGGGTCGAACGCGCTGGGCGGCTGCGCCTCCTCCCGCACGTGCTGGTAGGCGACGGCGACGGGGGAGTCCCCGACGAAGGGCGGGCGCACGGTCAGCAGCTCGTAGAGCAGGCAGCCGGTGGAGTAGAGGTCGCTGCGCGCGTCCACGGTCTCGCCCTTGGCCTGCTCCGGGGAGAGGTACTGGGCGGTGCCGATGACGGCGGCGGTCTGGGTCATCGTCATGCCGGAGTCGCCCATGGCGCGGGCGATGCCGAAGTCCATCACCTTGACCTGGCCGCCGCGCGTCAGCATGACGTTGGCCGGCTTGATGTCGCGGTGGACGATGCCGTTGCGGTGGCTGTACTCCAGCGCCTGGAGGATGCCGGCGGTCATCTCCAGGGCGCGCTCGGGCAGCAGCTTGCGCCCGGAGTGCAGGAGCTCGCGCAGCGTCGAGCCGTCGACGTACTCCATGACGATGTACGGGATGGAGATGCCGTCGACGTAGTCCTCGCCGGTGTCGTACACGGCGACGATGGCGGGGTGGTTCAGCGAGGCCGCGGACTGCGCCTCGCGCCGGAACCGGGCCTGGAACGTGGGGTCACGGGCGAGGTCGGCCCGCAGCGTCTTGACGGCGACGGTGCGGCCCAGACGCGTGTCGTGGGCCAGGTACACCTCGGCCATGCCGCCGCGGCCGAGCACCTGCCCCAGCTCGTACCGCCCGCCTAGGCGACGCGGCTCGTCCATATCTCCAGCCCTCTCCGTTCGTCCGGACCGCACCCGTGTGAGGTCCGGCGGCGTGCTGCTCGGCATACGGTACCCGGACGTGTGCCGCGTACCGGAACGCCGTCTGCTGCCTGGACACCCGTGCTCCACGTCACCGTTGTCACAGGGGTCACTGCCGTCACTGACGTCGCGAGGCTCACCGGCGGTTCTCCAGCACGGCCTCCATGACGGCCCGGGCGATCGGGGCCGCCTGCCCGCCGCCGGAGACCTCGTCACGCTCGGCGTTGCTGTCCTCCACCACCACGGCGACGGCGACCGGGGAGCCCGTGTCCGTCATCGCGTATGAGATGAACCACGCGTACGGCTTCTCGCTGTTGTCCACGCCACGCTGCGCGGTGCCGGTCTTGCCGCCCACGGCGACCTCGGGGAAGGCGTCGAGCTGCCCGTTGGTGCCGGTCCCCTCCTCGACCACCGTCTCCATCATCTGCTGGAGCTTCTTGGCGTTCTCGGGGGAGAGGGGCTTGCTCAGCTCCTCGGGCTCGTTCTGCTGGACGACGCTGCGCGGGCCCTCCAGGCGGTCCACCATGTAGGGCTTCATCAGCACGCCGTCGTTGGCGATGGCCGCGGTGACCATGGCCATCTGGAGCGGGGTGGCGCGGTTGGACGCCTGCCCGATGCCGGCCATGGCGTTCTGCGGCTGGTTGTCCTCGGGGTAGACGCTCTCGGCCGCGCGGACCGGGATGTCGAGGCGGTCCTCGTTGTAGCCGAACTTCTCCGCGATCTCGATCATCTGCTCGTTGCCGAGCTCGTGGCTGATGCCGGCGAAGGTGGCGTTGCAGGACCACTGGAGGGCGACGCGCAGGGTGGCGTCGTCGCAGGGCGGGTTGCCGAAGTTGCTCAGCTCCCGGCTCGACTTCGGCAGCTTGAACGGGTCCTCGATGCCCGTCGGCTCGTCGATGTCGTACTGGCCGCTCTCCAGGGCCGCGGCGGCGGTGACGACCTTGAAGGTCGATCCCGGCGGGTACGTCTCGCGCAGGGCCCGGTTGAGCATGGGCTTGTCCGGGTCCTCCTCGAGGGCGACCCAGTTCTCGCTGGCCTCCTTGGTGTTCCCCACGATCGAGTTGGGGTCGAAGGAGGGCGTGCTGGCCAGCGCGAGGATCGCGCCGGTCTGCGGGTCGATGGCGGCGACGGCGCCCTTCTTGTCGCCCAGCCCCTCGAACGCGGCCCGCTGGGCGGCGGCGTTCAGCGTCGTGACGACGTTGCCGCCCTCCATCGGCTTGCCGGTGAGCATGTCGATGGTGCGGTTGAAGAACAGCCGGTCGTCGGTGCCGGTGAGGATCTCGTCGTGGACGCCTTCGAGGAGCGTCGCCTTGAACAGGGACGCGTGCCCGGTCACCGGCGCCCACATGGGGCCGTCCGTGTAGGAGCGCTTGTACTTGAAGTCCCGGTCGTCGGTCTCGACGGAGTCGGTGATCGCTTTGCCCTCGACGATGATGTCGCCCCGGGGGTGGGCGTAGCGCTCGATCAGCACCCGTCGGTTGGCCTCGTCCGTGCGCAGCTCCTCGGCCTGCACGAACTGCACCCAGTTGACCCGCACGAGCAGGGCCATGATGAGGATGCCGCAGAAGATCGCGATCCTGCGGAGCGGCTTGTTCACGTCCTCACCACCTGGGTCATCTCGATGTCGGGGTTGGGGGCGGGGGCCGGGGCGGGACGGCGGGCGGTGTCGCTGATCCGCAGCAGGATGGCGAACAGCGCCCAGTTCGCGATGACGGAGGAGCCGCCCTGGGCGAGGAACGGCATGGTCATGCCGGTGAGCGGGATGAGCGCGGTGACGCCGCCCGCGACGACGAAGACCTGGATCGCGAACGCGCCGGACAGCCCGACGGCGAGCAGCTTGCCGAACGGGTCGCGCGCGGCCAGGGCCGTGCGGATGCCGCGCTCGATGAGCAGCCCGTAGAGCAGCAGGATGGCCATCATGCCGGTGAGGCCGAGCTCCTCGCCGACGGTGGCGAGGATGTAGTCGCTCTTGACGGCGATGCCGCCGATGAGCCGGGTGAAGCCCTCACCGAGCCCGGAGCCGAAGAGCCCGCCCGAGCCGAAGGAGTACATGACCTGGGCGGTCTCGGTGGTGCCGCCGTTGCTCCCCGGCTCCAGCGGGTTGAGCCAGTTGTGCACGCGGCCGGCGACGTGGCCGTTGAAGGAGGCGACGAACGTGGCCCCGGCCGCGGAGAGCAGCAGCCCGAAGACGATCCAGCTCGTGCGCTCGGTGGCGACGTACAGCATCACCACGAACATGCCGAAGAACAGCAGCGAGGTGCCGAGGTCGGTCTCGAAGACGAGGATGAGCAGGCTGAGCGCCCAGATGACCAGGATGGGCCCCAGGTCGCGCCCGCGGGGCAGGTAGAGGCCCATGAAGCGGCGGCTGGCCAGCGCCAGCGCGTCCCGCTTGACCATGAGGTAGCCGGCGAAGAAGACGGTGATGACGATCTTCGCGAACTCGCCCGGCTGGAGTGAGCCGACGCCGGGGATGGTCACCCAGATCTTGGCGCCGTTGACGCCGGGGAAGAACATCGGCAGCGCCAGCAGCACGAGGGCGACGGCCATGGAGATGTAGGTGTAGCGCTGCAGGATGCGGTGATCCTTGAGGAAGACGAGCACCGCGAGGAACAGGGCGACGCCCACGGCCGACCACATGAGCTGGCCGGGCGCGGCGTTCAGCGGCTCCACACCGGGCTCCTGGTCGAGCCGCCAGATCAGCACCAGCCCGAGCCCGTTGAGCAGGGTGCAGATCGGCAGGATCAGCGGGTCCGCGTAAGGGGCGAACTTCCGCACCAGCAGGTGGGCGACGCCGGCGAGCAGGCCGAGGCCGAGCCCGTAACCGACCATCCCGGCCGGGAGCGTCCCGTTCTTGGCCAGGCCCACGTTGGCGTAGGCGAAGACGGGGATGACGACGGCGAAGATCAGGAGCCCCAGCTCGGTGTTGCGGCGGCTGGGGGGACCGCCCGCCGAGATGGTGCTGGTGCTCCCGGTGGTGGTGTTGGCGCTCATATGGATTCGCTGCCCCTCACGGCGTCCGGCACTGCTTGGCGAGGCGCTGCTGCTCCGCCGTCAGCGAGGGTCCGGGGGCGGGGTCGTCGGCCACGGACCCGCCGCCGCCGTCACCGCCGGGCTGCGCGTCGTCGGCGTCCTGCTTGGCCTGCTCGGCGGAGGCCTTCTGCTGGGCGACGATCTCGCAGACCTCGGCCTGGTCCGCCAGCTCCGCGATCTTGTCCTCCGCCTGGCCGAGGCTGCCCATGGAGATGGTGTCCTTGACCTGGTTGCGCTGGTAGACCGGCAGGTACTTGAGTTCGATCGAGGTGTTCTTCTTGACCTCACCCAGCTCCAGCGGGCCCAGCTTCTGGTTCAGCCCCTGGTAGAGCGCGACCTTGTCGCCCTCGGCGCCGACGTAGTACTGGCCCCTGGACCACTTCCAGGCCGCGTACAGGCCGCCGCCCAGCAGGGCGAGCGCGAGCAGGATGAAGAGCGTCCGCTTGATCCAGCCGCCGCGTCTGCGGGGCGTGCCGCCCTCGCCCGCGGGAGGTTCCACCGGGTCGCCGAACCCGCCGACCGGGGGCGGGGCGCCCATGGCCGGGCCGCTGCCGGGTGGGCCGAAGCCCTCCGGGGTGCCTTCGGCGGTCGGCTGCTGCGGTACCGAGCGGCTGAGCGCCGCGGCGCGGGACGCCGGGGTGGCCTGGGCGCCGGGGCCGCCGCCGATGTCGTTCTGCGTCTCGGCGACGGCGCCGACGACGACCGGGGTGTCGTTGAGCTGGCCGGCCAGGGTGTCGTTGCCGTCCACGTCGAGGACGTCGGCGACGATGACGGTGATGTTGTCCGGGCCGCCGCCGCGCAGGGCGAGCTGGATCAGCTCGTCCACCGTCTCGTGGGGGCCCTGGTAGCTGGCGAGGGTCTCCTCCATCGTCTGGTGGCTGACCACGCCGGACAGGCCGTCGGAGCAGATGAGGTAGCGGTCCCCCGCCCGCACCTCGCGGATCGAGAGGTCGGGTTCCACCCGGTCCCCGCTGCCCAGCGCGCGCATCAGCAGCGAGCGCTGCGGGTGGGTGGTGGCCTCCTCCTCGGTGATGCGGCCCTCGTCGACGAGCCGCTGCACCCAGGTGTGGTCCTGGGTGATCTGGCTGAGGACGCCGTCGCGCAGCAGGTAGGCGCGGGAGTCGCCGACGTGGACGAGGCCGAGCCGCTGCCCGGTCCACAACAGGGCCGTGAGGGTCGTGCCCATGCCCTCCAGCTGCGGGTCCTCCTCGACCATGACGCGCAGCTGGTCGTTGGCGCGCTGCACGGCCTCGCCGAGCGAGGTCAGGACGTCCGAGCCCGGCACGTCCTCGTCCAGCTCCACGATCGTCGAGATCACCTCGGAGCTGGCGACCTCGCCGGCCGCCTGGCCGCCCATGCCGTCGGCGACGGCCAGCAGGCGCGGCCCGGCGTAGCCGGAGTCCTCGTTGTGGTCGCGGATCATGCCGTCGTGCGATCCGGCGGCGAAACGCAGTGACAGACTCATGCGCACCTCGCCTGTCGGCTCCGGGTACATCCGCACGGTGCCCACCCTCCGGTCGTCATGTTCGTCTACTTCCGCAGCTCGATGACCGTCTTGCCGATGCGGATCGGCGCACCGGGCGGGATCGGCGTCGGCGTGGTGAGTCGGTTGCGGTCCAGGTACGTGCCGTTGGTCGAGCCGAGATCCTCCACGATCCACTGGCCGTCGCGATCCGGGTAGATCCTGGCATGCCGACTGGACGCGTAGTCGTCGTCCAGCACGATCGTGGAGTCGTGGGCCCGGCCCAGAGTGATCGTCTGCCCCTGGAGGGCGACGGTGGTTCCGGTGAGCGACCCCTCGGTCACCACGAGTTTCGTCGGGGCGCCCCGGCGGCTGCGGCCACCTCCGCGGCCCCCGCCGGACGCCTGTTGCGGCGGCCGGGCCGGCTGGCGCTCCGGCGCGCGGCGCGGCGCGGACCCGGACCGCTGGGTGACCCGGGTGCCGAACAGGTCACTGCGGATGACCTGCACGGCCACGATGACGAACAGCCACAGTACGGCGAGAAAGCCCAGCCGCATGACCGTCAGGGTCAGCTCTGACATTGCCCCCGCTTCACCCTTCGGCTTGCCGGTAAATGATCGTGGTGCTGCCCACGACGATCCGTGAGCCGTCGCGGAGCGTAGCGTGTGTGGTCCGCTGTCCGTCCACCACGATGCCGTTCGTCGAACCGAGGTCCTGGACGACGACCGTCGGGCCGGTGCGGATCTCGCAGTGCTTGCGGGATACACCGGGGTCGTCGATCCGCACGTCCGCCTCGGTGGAGCGGCCGAGCACGAGGGTCGTCCGGGAGATCTGGTGCCGGTTGCCGTTGATCTCCACCCAGCGCCGGACGTGGCCGGGCGTGGGCGCGGCGCCGGGGGGCGGCGTCGACGGCATCCGCGGTGCGCCCGGGGGCCTCGGCGGGACGCCGGGCTGCGGGGCGGGGGCGCCGTGCTGTGCGGGTGAGGCGGGCCCCGGCTGCGAGGAGCTGGCGGCCATCGTGCGGCTGCGGACCCGGTAGAGCCCGGTGTCCAGGTCCGTCGCCTTCTCCAGGTGGACCTTGACCGAGCCCATGAAGGTGTAGCGCTGCTGCTTCGCGTAGTCCCGCACCATGCCGGCCAGCTCGTCGCCGAGCTGCGCGGAGTAGGGGGAGAGCCGGTCGTAGTCGGGCGCGCTGAGCTCGACGACGAAGTCGTTCGGGACGACCGTCCGCTCGCGGTTCCAGATCGTCGCGTTGTTGTCGCACTCGCGCTGGAGGGCCCCGGCGATCTCGACGGGTTGGACTTCGGACTTGAACACCTTGGCGAAGGTGCCGTTGACGAGGCCTTCGAGACGCTGCTCGAAGCGTTTCAGAACTCCCACGGTGCACCTCCTTCCCACGTTCCGGTGCTCTCGTGCGTCCGTCCAGGGTGCAACAACCGGTACTGCTTACTGATCGTATCCACGCGCGAGGGAAAGAGCTGGTTCCGCTTCCCGCTCCGCCGCGTGGGTGTCACCTCTCACACGGATCGTAGAGGTGCCTTGCGCCCAGTGTCCCCCACCCGGCGGTGCCGTGGGGTGGCCGCAAGGGATGTGAGGACACCCTCGGCAGCGTGCTAGTCTTCTGGATGTCGGCAGGGAGCAGCCCACCGGGGCGGCCCGAGAGGTCACCTGAGAGATTCAGGCACCCGGAGCGGTTGGCTATCCTGACGACACACCCATGCGCGGGTGGCGGAATAGGCAGACGCGCTGGATTCAGGTTCCAGTGCCCGAAAGGGCGTGGGGGTTCAACTCCCCCCTCGCGCACTCAGCAGTACCGACTGAGGTGTCTTCTCACGGTGACGGACGTCACTGAGGGAGGGCACCTTTTTCGTTGTGCCCGTCGGCGGGGAGCCGCGGTGGCCGACGACGCGACGACTGACACGGCGCCCCTGACTCCTGCCCGATGACACCGCGCCCCCTGACCCCGGCCAGTGACAAGACCGTCCCGTCGAGGCGTCTCAGGAGTGAGTGGCTCGTGAGAACCGACGGGGAGGGCACGCGGTGGGCAGGTCGAGAGCGCAACTGGAGGAGTTCCAGGAGTTCGCGGGCAACAGCGGGGCCCGGCTGCTGCGCACCGCCCTCCTGCTGACCGGAGGCGACTGGCATCAGGCGGAGGACCTCGTGCAGACGGCGCTGGCCAAGGCGTTCGCGTCCTGGGGCAGGGTCCGGCGGGCGGAGAACCAGGACGCGTACGTCCGCACGGTTCTCGTCCGGACGCATCTCTCGCAGCGGCGGCTGCGGCGCAGCACCGAGCGGCCCGTGGCCGTGGTGCCCGACAGCGCCTGCGGCGAGGGCGACCCCGCGCTGCGGGTCGCGCTGCTGCAGGCGCTGGCCCGGCTGCCCGCCCGGGACAGGGCGGTGCTGGTGCTGCGCTACTGGGAGGACCGCAGCGTGGAGCAGACCGCGGCCGAGCTGGGGCTGCGGGCGGGAACGGTGCGCAACCGCAGTATGACCGCGCTGGCCCGGCTCCGTGAACTGCTCGACGGCGACCGCGAGTCGCTCACCACTGGCTGATGACGAGGGGGCGAGGAGCGGCATGACGATGGACATGGACGAGCGGGAGCTGACCCGCGTGATGGGCGAGGCGGTCGGCGGGGTGCGGCCGCCCACCCGGGAGCTGATCGACGGCGCGGCGCGGCGCGGACGCCGGATGCGCCGGCGACGGAGGGTCGTGGCCGGGTCGGTCGTGTGTGTGCTGGCGGGCATGCTCGCCGGGGGCTCGGTCTTCGGCGCCTACCTGCCCACGGTGAGCGGCACGACGACGACCCTGCCGGGGAGCACCTCCGGCGGCCCGGGGGAGGTGGACCTCCCGGACTTCTCCCGGCTTCCCGAAGACCCGCGGCCCCCGGAGGGAAAGGAGCCCCTCACCGGGCGGGCCACGGCACACATCCTCAAGGAGTTGCTGCCCGACGGCGCCGACACCGGTCACTACGAGGGCCAGGACGGGACGTGGAGCCAGGAGACCTACGCCAGCCTGCGGGTGGGGGGCTGGGGGCCGACGGCTTCGGAGGTGCTGGTGAACTTCCAGCCGGACTTCCACCGGAGCGAGTGGGCCGACCCGGACGAGGACTTCGAGAACTCGCTGGAAGGCTTCTACTCCTGCGAGGGGCGCGAGGGCGACGGGTCCATGACCAAGTGCGGGGTCACGCAGCTCGCCGACGGCTCGGTGCTGATGCTCTACGAGGTGCGGTCCGGGCTGCTGGTCCGGCGCCATGCGGACCTGCTGCGTCCGGACGGCACGCGGGTGTTCGTGGGCACCGCCAACGGCGTGGACATCGAGGGCGGCCCCGTCGTGGCGATGAGTCCGCCGGTCAGCCTTGAGGAGCTGCGGAACGTCGTCACCAGCGAGCGCTGGCAACGCTTCGTGGACCCGGAGGTCAACGAGAGGGCCGGGGAGATCGGGCCCTACAAGGACCTGACGCAGCACTGAGCGGACGCTGCGCCGCCCGGGGCCATCAGCCCCGGGCGGGGGCCGTTCGGCTCTGGAGGCCGGGCGGTCGGCGGGCGGATGGTGGGCCTGTGGACGAGAAGCGGAACGCGGGGCACGGCGAGCATGTGCGGACGCGGTGCGGGCGGGACGTCAACGTCACCCGGTTCACGCTTCCGGGGCTGCCCGCCGGGATGGGGCGGGTGGTTCTGGACACCGCGCGCGAGCCGTACGACGACAGCGAGGTGTGGGCGTCCCTCACCCCGCGGGAGGCGCGGCGTATCGCGGCGCTGCTGCTGGCCCAGGCGGCCGCCGTCGAACAGGTCGACGGAGGGCCGGGGCGCGTGGAGGTGGTACCGCTCGGCGGTGACGCGTACGAGGCGAGCGTGCGCGGGCACGTCCTGACCGTCGACCAGCCGCAGTCCGAGGGCGGCGGGGACACCGCTCCCTCGCCGGTGGAGCTCTTCGTGGCCTCCGTGGCCACCTGTGCCGCGCACTACGCCGGGCGTTTCCTCGACCGGCACGGACTCGACCGCGGCGGCCTGCGCGTCACCGCCGAGCACACCCTGGCCGCCCAGGCCCCGGCCCACGTCGCGACGCTCGCCCTGCGGGTCGACGCGCCCGGGCTGCCACCGGAGCGCGCCGCCGCCTTCGAGGCCGTCGTCTCGCGCTGCACCGTCAAGAACACGCTCACCCACCCGCCGGAGATCAGGGTCGCCCTTGGGGCGCTCGCACCGGAGCCGGTGGCCGGTGAGCCGTCGTCCGGAAGGACGTGAGGGAGATGCCGAACACCGCGGACCAGCGCACCGGAGCCGGGCACGGGACCGACCTCGGGCGGCGGGTGGCCGCCCGGCGCGAGGAGCTGGGGCTGAGCCGCGAGGAGCTCGCCGAGCGCACCGGCGCCGCGACCACGTACATCCGCTACGTCGAGGAGCGCTCCTCCTCGCCCGGTGTGGGGGTGCTGCTGCGGCTCGCCGACGCCCTGCGGACGACGCTCGCGGAGCTCACGGGGAGCGCGTCGGACCGGCCGCCGGGGGGCGGGGGCACCGCGTTCCGGGGTGCCCGGCTGCTGGAGCTGGACGAGGCGGAGTGCCGCGGGCTGCTCGGCTCGCACGGCGTCGGGCGGGTGGCGGTCGTCACCCCCCAGGGCCCGGCCGTGGTCCCGGTCAACTACGTGGTGTCCGCCGGGGACATCGCGTTCCGCACGGCCGAGGAGGCCGTCCCGGCGGCCGTCGAGGGGGCCGAGGTGGCCTTCGAGGTGGACCGCATCGACGAGGTGCTCAGCGAGGGCTGGAGCGTGCTGGCCGTGGGTGAGGGGCGGGCCGTCACCGACCCGGACGCCGTGGGGCGGCTGGACGAGCGGACCGCCTCGGAGCCGTGGCCGGGCGGGCGGCGTCGACGGTGGCTCGCGATCACCCCGACCCGGGTCACCGGCCGCAGGATCGTGCACCCCGACGTGGACCGCGAGTCCGCGGACGACTCCGGGTGACCGGGCGCGCACGAGCGGTGGAGGAGGTGCTCCGTGTCCCGACAGAACTTCGCGACGCCCGGGGGCGGCCCGCCCCGTACGCCGCTGCGCACGCACTGGCGGCGGGCGAGGGGCCGGGACACCGGCCCCCTGTGCCGTGATCTCGACCGGGCGCGCAGCCGGGCGGTCGTCGGCTTCGCCGCCGCGCTGCCGCTGGCCGTGGTCCTGGGCTCGGCCGCCGGGCTGGCCACCCTGGACGGCGAGAGCCGGACGGCCGAGGAAGAGGCCCGGCACCGGCACTCGGTGAGCGCACGGACGCTGGCCGAGGCGGAGCCGAGGGAGTCCCCGTACCGCGGCGGCGGCGGTGACGCGACGGCGCCGGCGGTCTGGCGCTTCCCCCAGGCCGAGGAGCACCGGGGCACCGTCGCCGTGCCCAGCGGAACGGACTCGGGGAGCACCGTGCCGCTGTGGGTCGACGACGCCGGTAACCCGGTCGCCGCGCCCCGCTCGGACGCGGACGTCGCCCTGGCCGCCGCGCACGCCGGGCTCGCCGTGGCCGGCGGCGTCTCCCTGGCCTCCCTGGGGCTCCTCAAGCTCCGCCTGCACGCCCTGGACCGCCGCGCGGACGCGGACTGGGCGGGCGAGTGGAACGTGGTGGAGCCGCGCTGGACCGGCTCCGGGCCGTTGAACCCGTGACCCGTGAACCCTGCCCCTTGCCCCTTGCCCCCTGACGGCTGACCGTGCGCCCGGTGCGTCGCTGCGCCTCCCGCGCGGCCGGCTCGTCGACGATGGACGGCACAGGCGCACCGCGCAGGCTCGGGGCTCGGGTGAGGACGTACGGATCGATGAAGCCGCTCGCCGGTACCGCGGTCATCGGGGTGGGCAACGCGTTCCGGGGCGACGACGGCGTCGGGTGGGCGGTCGTCGCGCTGCTGCGGGAGCGGGCCGAGCGGCGCCCGCCGCCTCCGGGTACGTCGTTCGCCGTGTGCGACGGGGAGCCGGGCCGGCTCATCGGGCACTGGGAGGGCAGCGCGCTCACGGTGATCGTCGACGCCTGCTTCCCCCCGGCGCCCTGCCCCGGGCGGACCCATCGATGGTGCTCGGCCTCGGGGGCCGCCCCGCTCGCCGTGGCTCCGGGGCGGCACAGCACGCACGGCCTCGGCGTCGCCGAGGCGCTGCGGCTGGCCGACGTCCTCGGGCGCGCCCCCGGCCGTCTGGTCGGCTACGCGGTCGAGGGTGCGGACCACGCGCCCGGCCGCGGGCTCAGCCCGGCCGTCGCCCGCGTGGTGCCGTGGCTCGCCGAGCTCATCGAGGCGGACGTCGCCCGCTGGGGCGGCGGGGGGACACACCCGGCGGCTTCGGGCCGGGACGTTCCACCTGCTGACACTCTGTAGTGGTCCTGACGCACAGGGTGTCGCGGGAAGGGTGAGGACAGAGGATGACGGACCCCACGGAGACGGGAGCGGCCGGAGCGGGCGCGGAGGGCCACGTCGAGGCCGTCCTCGGCCGGGACGGCCTGGAGGCGCTCGTGAGCGTCCTCCGGCGCCGTGGGCGCACGGTGGTCGGGCCGACGGTCCGCGACGGTGCGATCGTGCTGGACGAGCTGGACTCCGCCGGGGCGCTGCCCTGGGGCTGGGGGGTGGAGCTGGAGGCGGGACGGTACCGGCTGCGCCGCCGGGAGGACGGGGCCGCCTTCGCCCACAGCGCGGGGCCGCAGTCGTGGAAGTCGTTCCTGCACCCCGAACGGGTCCGCCAGTGGACGGCCGACCGGGAGCCAGACGGCGGGATGACGGTGCGCGAGGACCGGCCCCGGGGCGTCGCCTACGCCTTTCTCGGGGTGCGGCCCTGCGACCTGAGAGCCATCCGCGTCCTCGACCGGGTGATGATCGGCGGCCGGCACCGGGACCCGGCCTACCGCTCCCGGCGGACCGGTGCCTTCCTGGTCGCGGTCGAGTGCACGGAGCCGGGGGCCACCTGCTTCTGTGTCTCGATGGGCTCGGGCCCGGCGGCCGACGCGGGGTACGACCTCGCGCTCACCGAGGTCCTGGACGGCGAGGGGCACCGCTTCCTGTGCCGCAGCGGGAGCCCGGAGGGGGCCGAGGTGCTCGTGGAGCTGCCCCGTCGCACCGCCGACGCCCCCACCCGTACGGCCGCGGCCGACGCCGTGCGCGACGCGGCCGACCGGATGGGCCGCTCCATGCCCCCGGTGGACCTGCGGACCCTGATGCGGGACAACCTGGAGGCCGAGCGCTGGGACGACGTCACGGCGCGCTGTCTGAGCTGCGGCAACTGCACCATGGTGTGCCCCACCTGTTTCTGCACGACCACGGAGGACGTCACCGACCTGACCGGCGACCACGCCGAGCGCTGGCGCCGCTGGGACTCCTGCTACGACCTGGACTTCTCCCTCCTGGGCGGCGGCCCGGTGCGTGCCAGCCCGCGCAGCCGCTACCGCCAGTGGCTCACCCACAAGCTGGGCACCTGGCACGACCAGTTCGGCAGCTCGGGGTGTGTGGGCTGCGGCCGCTGCATCGTCTGGTGCCCCACCGGCATCGACCTCACCGAGGAGGCCCACGCCCTGCGCGAGGAGGCCGCACGCGAGGAGGGCCGGAAGTGAGCCCGCGGGCCGACGCGGCCGCGACGACCGGCACGTTCGCGGAGCTGACCCCCGAGCATCGGGAGCGTCTGCTGGCCCTCGCCCGCGACGTCACCCTCCCCGGCGCCGCCCGGATCTTCGAGGAGGGGGAGGACGCCGACCGCTTCTGGCTGCTGCGCGGCGGCGTCGTGGCACTCGACGTGCAGCTCCCCGGCCCCGGGCGGGTCGTCGTCGAGACGATCGGCGCCGGCGGGCTGCTCGGCTGGTCGTGGCTGTTCCACCCTCGGCGCTGGCACCTCGGCGCCGAGGCTTTGGAGACGGTACGCGCCTGGGAGTTCGACGCGGACGCGGTGCGCGCACTGTGCGCCGCGGACCCGGCCCTGGGGCTGCCGCTGGTCACCGCGGTGGCCGCCACCATCGGGGAGCGGCTCCGCGCCACCCGCACCCGGCTGCTCGACCTGTACGGGCCGCCGCAGGGGAGCGCGCCACCGCCATGACGCCTGTGCCGCTTCCCTACCGCCTGGTGGCCCGCCGCGAGGACACCGGCGACACGGTCACGCTCGTGCTGGAGCCGGCCGGCGGGGGCCTGGAGCCCTTCGCGCCGGGGCAGTTCGCGATGCTGTACGCGTTCGGCGTCGGCGAGATCCCGGTGTCGGTGTCCGGCATCGTCGACGGGCCGCGTCTCACCCACACGGTGCGCGCCGTCGGAGCCGTCTCCCGCGCGCTGTGCGGCCTGCGGGTGGGCGCCTCGGTGGGGGTGCGCGGGCCGTTCGGCACCCCCTGGGACCTCGCCACCGCCCGGGGCCGGGACGTGCTCGTCATCGCCGGGGGCATCGGGCTCGCCCCGCTGCGGCCCCTCGTCCACGCCGTCCTGGCCGAGCCGCGGGCGTACGGGCGGCTGAACGTCCTGGCCGGCGCCCGGTCTCCCGAAGACCTGCTCTACCGGGACGAGTTCCCCGACTGGCGGCGCCCCTTCGCCGTCGCCACCGTCGACCGGCCGAGCGTCGGCTGGGCCGGGCGGGTCGGCGTCGTCACCACGCTGCTCGACGAGGCGCGGTTCGCCCCCGGGGACACCACCGCGTTCGTCTGCGGCCCGGAGGTCATGATCCGCGCCACCGCCCGGGCCCTGCTCGGCCGCGGGGTGCCGCCCGGGCGGGTGCGGGTGTCGCTGGAGCGCAACATGCGCTGCGCCACCGGGCACTGCGGCCACTGCCAGCTCGGGCCGCTGCTGCTCTGCCGGGACGGTCCGGTCGTCGGCTACGACGAGGCCGAACCCCTGCTCGCCGTCCGGGAGCTGTGAGGGGAGCCGTGGAGGGACTGTGAGAGGCCGTGAGGGGAGCCGTGGGAACAGCGGTGGGCAAGCCGCGAGGGGAGCCGTGGAGGGACCGTGAGAGGAGCCGTGAGATGAGCACGCACACCGCACCGGCCGCCCGCCCCCGCCTCGGGGTGTTCAAGTTCGCGTCCTGCGACGGCTGCCAGCTCACCCTGCTCGACTGCGAGGACGAACTCCTCGGCATCGCGGCCGAGCTGGAGATCGCCCACTTCCTGGAAGCGTCGAGCGACGTCGGTCCCGGCCCCTACGACCTGTCCCTCGTCGAGGGCTCGGTCAGCACCCCGGAGGACGCCGCGCGTATCCGGCGCGTGCGGGCCGCGTCCCGCCGTCTCGTCACCATCGGCGCCTGCGCCACCGCCGGCGGCGTCCAGGCCCTGCGCAACTACGCCGACGCGGGCGAGTACCTGGAGGCCGTCTACGCCCGTCCCGACTACATCGAGACCCTCGCCACCTCCACCCCCGTCTCCGCCCATGTGCCCGTCGACTTCGAGCTGCGCGGCTGCCCT
Source organism: Streptomyces sp. JJ38 (assembly GCF_019303475.1). Taxonomy (GTDB): domain Bacteria; phylum Actinomycetota; class Actinomycetes; order Streptomycetales; family Streptomycetaceae; genus Streptomyces. The sequence continues at coordinate 171,831 of NZ_JABLSI010000006.1, read as the reverse complement.
ATCGACCGCACCCAGCTGCTGGAGGTCATCACGGCCTTCCTCTCCGACCGCAGGCCGGACGTCCCGAACCACAGCGTCTGCTTCTCCTGCAAGCGGCGCGGTACCGTCTGCGTCACCGTCGCCCACGGCACGCCCTGCCTGGGCCCTGCCACCCACGCGGGCTGCGGGGCCATCTGCCCCGCGTACGGGCGCGGTTGCTACGGCTGCTTCGGCCCCGCCGGGACGACCAACCTCCCCGCCCTCATCCCGCTCATGCACCGCGACGGCATGGGTGAGGAGGACGTCGGCAGGCTCCTGCACACCTTCAACGTCACCGCGTTCACGGATGTGGAGGAGCACGGTCCCGCATGAACGAGCCGGACGAGTCCGCACCCCGCACCCGGACGCTGCGCGTCCCCGCGCTCGCCCGCGTCGAGGGCGAGACCGCGCTGCACCTGCGCGTGCACGACGACACCGTGACCGAGGCGCGGCTCGCGATCTACGAACCGCCCCGGTTCTTCGAGGCCTTCCTCCGGGGCCGGGCCCATACCGAACCGCCCGACCTCACCTCGCGCATCTGCGGGATCTGCCCCGTCGCCTACCAGATGAGCGCCTGCCGGGCCGTCGAGGAGGCGTGCGGCGTCCTCGTCGAGGGACCCGTCGCCGCCCTGCGCCGACTGATGTACTGCGGGGAGTGGATCGAGAGCCAGACACTGCACGTCCATCTGCTGCACGCACCGGACTTCCTCGGCCATGACGACGTCGTCGGCCTCTCCCGCGAGCACCGGACGCACGTCGAACGCGGGCTGCGGCTCAAGCAGGCCGGGAACGCCGTGGTCGAGCTGCTCGGGGGCCGGGCCATCCACCCGGTCAACGTGCGCCTCGGCGGCTTCCACCGGGCCCCGACGCCCGGCGAACTGCGTCCGCTCGCCGAACGGCTGCGCACCGCACTGGACGACGCCTGGGACACGGTGCGCTGGGTCGCGGGTTTCGACTTCCCCGAGGCCGAGTGCGAGGCCGACCTGCTCGCGCTCGTCGAGCCCGGCACCTATGCCATCGAGTCCGGGGTCCCCACCGTGCTCCCCTACGCGGGGCCGGGCGCCCCGCCGTCGCCTCGCGGCTTTCCCCTCCACACGTTCTCCGAGCACGTCACCGAAGAGCAGGTTCCCCACTCCACAGCGCTCCAGTCCCGGCTGGACGGCCGGCGCCAGCTCACCGGCTCCCTCGCCCGCTACGCCGTCAGCGGCCACCTGCTGTCACCGGTGGCCCGGCAGGCGGCACGGGAGGCCGGCCTGAGCGAGCCGCCACGGGCCCCGGGCGCAGAGCGGACGGGCGCGGAGGTCTGCCGGAACCCGTACCGGAGCATCCTCGTCCGGGCGGTGGAGGTCCTCTACGCCGTCGAGGAGGCGCTGCGGATCATCGCGGAGTACGAGCCGCCCGAGCGGCCGTACACGGAGGTGCCGGCCCGTGCGGGGGTGGGGCACGGTGCGACCGAGGCGCCCCGGGGCCTGCTCTACCACCGTTACGTGCTCGATGGCGCGGGCCGGGTCGCCGACGCCCGCATCGTGCCGCCGACCGCGCAGAACCAGGGGGCCATCGAGGAGGACCTGCGCCGCCTCGTCCAGGCCGCGCTGGAGCGCGGGGAGGCGTCCGACGAGGCGCTCACCCGGCTGTGCGAGCGGGCGGTGCGCAACCACGACCCGTGCATCTCCTGCTCGGCGCACTTCCTGGAGCTGGACCTCGAACGGACCACGGGGAGGACCTGACATCTGACGATCGCGGGCCCCCGGACGTGCGGCCGTGGTCGCCCGGAGGCCCGCGACACACCAGGTCTCAGATGGTGTGCTTGATCTCGATGTGCTTCGGACTCGCCTTCTCCTCGCCGAGGCCCACGGTCACGGTGAGCATGCCGTCCGTGTAGTCGGCGCGGACGTCGTCGTCGTTGGCGCCCTTGGGCAGGGTGAGGCTGCGGGTCAGCGACCCGTAGCGGATCTCGCTGCGGTGCTTGTCGACCTCGCGCTCGGTGCGCTCGGCCTTGACGGTGAGAACGCCGTCCTCGACGGTGACGTCCAGGTCCTCGACGTCGATACCGGGCAGCTCCGCACGGATCACGTACCGGCCTTCCTCCGTGTACTCCTCGACGCGCATGGTGTAGAGGTCCGCCATGCCCGGCATCGTGAAGCGGGTCGGGAAGTCCTCGAACCAGTCGGGCAGCTCCGCGAAGGGGAACCGCTGCCTGCGTGCGAGCGTGGCCATGACCAGGTCTCCTCCTCACTCTCGACTCTCGTGTGGCGACGTGGTGACGCCCTTCGCCTTCAGTGAACCGCGCGGGCACCGGCCGTCGGCAGGGCCGAACGTCCCGCGCGGGTCCCGGGTCGGCACGGGGGCCGGTCGGCCCTCGCGTGGGCCCGCGCGAGGTGTTTTCCTGGAAGTGACGGAAAGGGTCCGATACGAGAGACGCGGGGAAGCGGTTAGAGGCCCGCGCACCGCGTAATCAGGGTCCGCGAGAAGCGGATGGGCCCTTTCCGCCGTCGCGTGCCGCCCGTGCCCCGCACGTCGCGGCGGCCGGTCGCGGGCGTTCAGCCGGTGGGCGCGTTCGCGGTGTCGCCGGTGGTGTCGTCCGTGTGGAACGACAGGTGCTCGTCCACGGCCACCACGCCGTCCACGGCGCGGCACAGCCGGACGACGAGCGGCACCGTGCTCCTCGACTCCACCGTGCCCCGCAGGGTGACCCGCCCCGCCCGCACGTCGACGGCGAGCTGGTGGGGGGCCAGCCCGAGGGTGTGCTGCAGGACGTCGAGCTCGATCTCGTCGTGGATGGCCTGGTCGTGGCGGAGGAAGACCCGCAGCAGGTCGGAGCGGCTGACGATGCCGACGAGCCGGTCCGCCGCGTCCACCACGGGCAGCCGCTTGACGCCCTGGACCTCCATGAGCTGGGCCGCCTCGACCACCGTCCACTCCGGGCGGGCGCAGATCGCCGGTGCCGACATCAGCTCCTCGGCCCGCGCCCCCTCGGCCTTGGCGTGCTGCCAGGCCTCCAGGTGCGGCACGACCGTCAGCCCTGAGGCGTCGGGCTGGTCGCTCGCCTTGCGCAGGAGGTCCGCCTCGGAGACGACGCCCATCGGGCGCCCGGCCGCGTCCACGACGGGCACGGCCGTGACCCCGTTGTCGGCGAGCAGCTCCACGATCTCCTTGAACGGCAGGTCCCGCGGGGCCTTGACGACGTTCCGCGTCATGAGGTCCCGCACGGTGCGATGGCGCATGATCCACTCTCCGTTCGTCCCGCTCGTCGTCGGCGACCCCTTCAGCCTCCGCCCCGCCCGGCACCTCGGGGAGGGCCGTGCGGGTCCGCCCCACGGGGCCCTTCGGTCCTGCCCCGGCCGGGCTGTCCGGCGTCAGGATGGAGCGGGAACGGTTCAGGCTCGGCGGCGACCCGGGAGGCAGCACCATGATCACCACTTCGAACAGCCTGCTGAGCTCGCTGCCGGAGGAGGGCCGGGCACGGCTGCTCGCCCTGTCGCGTCCGGTGGAGTATCCCGCCGGAACGCGGATCTTCCGCGAGGGGCAGCGGGCCGACCGGTTCTGGATCATCCGCAGCGGGACCGTGGCGATCGATCTGCAGGTGCCCGGCCGCCGCCCCGCCGTCGTCGAGACGCTCCGCTCGGGCGACCTGATCGGGTGGTCGTGGCTGGTGCCGCCGCACGCCTGGCACCTGGGGGCCGAGGCCCGCAGCCACGTCCGGGCGTGGGAGTTCGACGCCGTCCACGTGCGCGAGCTGGCGGAGGAGGACCCGGGTCTGGGCTACACGCTGGCCGTGCGGGTGGCGGAGATCGTCGGGCACCGGCTACAGCACGCCCGCACCCGGCTGCTCGACCTGTACGGGCCGTACGGCAGCGGCCAGTGGCCGGAGGGGAGCCTCCGCTGAACCGGTGAGCCCACCGCCCGGCTCATCCGTGCCCGCCGCACTCCGGCTGGTCGTGGAGCCACACCGGTCCGATTCCGGCCGCCGAGGTCCACCACGAGGCGGCCCCCGGCCGCGATCGCGTGCCCGCCGTCCGGCCTACGCGTGCCCGTCGCGCCGTGCGGCGGGCACGGGCCTGCCGGTACCGTGAGGCGGGGGGACCGCCGCACCTTCGGACACCCGCAGGAGGCCCCCGTGACCACGGAGTGGGGCGGATCGTCCGAGGGCCTGCCGCGGCTGCCCCTGGACGAGCTCGTGGACGAGCTGCAGGCCCGCGTCGACGAGATGCGCCGGACCCGGGACCGGGTGCACAGCCTGCTCGAAGCCGTGCTGACGGTGGGCAGCGAGCTGGATCTGCCGCAGGTGCTGCGCCGCATCGTGGAGGCCGCGACGGTGCTGGTCGATGCCGAGTACGGGGCGCTGGGCGTGATCGGCGACGACGGCATGCTTGCGCGGTTCGTGCCCGTGGGCATCAGCGAGGAGCAGTACGCGGAGATCGGCCACCTGCCCACCGGGCACGGCCTGCTCGGCGAGCTGATCCGGCACCCGAGGCCGCTGCGGCTGGCCGACCTCTCCGCGCACCCCGCCTCGCGGGGCTTCCCCGCAGGCCACCCGCCGATGCACACGTTCCTCGGCGTACCCGTCCGGGTGCGCGACGAGGTGTTCGGCAACCTCTACCTCACCGAGAAGCGCGGCGGCCGGGCGTTCGACGCCGAGGACGAGTCCGTGCTCTCGACGCTGGCCGTGGCGGCGGGGGTCGCCATCGAGAACGCCCGGCTGTACGAGCAGGCCCGCAACCGTCAGCGGTGGCTGGAGGCCAATGCCGAGGTCACCGCCAGCCTGCTCTCGGGCGCCGATGAGTCCGCCGTCGTCGAGCTGATCGTCCGGCAGGCCCGGCACATCCTCCACGCGGAGCTGGGCGCCCTGGCCGTTCCCGTGCACGACGGCGCCGAGCTGCGCTTCGTGCGTGTCTCCGGTGAGCGGTGGGAGGGGCACCAGGGGCTGGTGGTCCCGGCCGAGGGCTCGTTCGTGGGCGCGGCGGTGCGTGCGGGGAAGCCCATCACCAGCCCCGACATCGCCCACGATCCCCGCGTCACCGGGGGGCCGCGGCGTTGGCAGGGGCTGGGGCCCGCGGTCGCGGTGCCCATGGAGTCCCGGGAGGACGTGCGCGGGGTGCTGCTGCTGGCCCGCGAGGAGCCCCCGGCGTTCGGGGAGTACGAGGCCGCGCCGCTGCTGACCTACGCCGGTCAGGCCGCGCTCGCCATGGAGCTGGCCGACCGGCGCCGGGACGCGGAGCAGGTCGCGCTGCTGGAGGACCGCGACCGCATCGCCCGCGACCTCCACGACCTGGCCATCCAGCGGCTGTTCGCCACCGGGATCTCACTCCAGTCGGCCTTGCGCTTCGTCGATCACCCCGAGGCCGAGCATCGGCTCCTGCACGCCGTGGACGACCTGGACGAGACGGTTCGCATCATCCGCTCCACCATCTTCGGTCTGCGCCGCCGGGAGCCGGGAGTCCGTCGGCACGGGCTGCGGGTGCGGGTGGCGGAGGCGGCCGAGGAGGCGGCGCGGGCGCTGGGCTTCACTCCGTCGCTGCACACCGAGGGCCTGGTGGACACGGACGTTCCCGCCGAGGTGGGGGACGAGGTGGTCACCGTGCTGGCGGAGGCGCTGACGAACGTGGCCCGGCACGCCCACGCGACCGCCGCCGACGTGGCCCTGGTCGTCGGCGGCGGCCGGGTGAGCCTGACCGTGCGGGACGACGGTGTCGGCATCCCCGTGGGCGGACGCCGCAGCGGGCTGCTCAACCTGGCGGAGCGCGCCGAGCGGCTCGGCGGCGGGCTGACCGTCGAGACAGCGGAGGCCGGCGGTACCCGGCTCGTCTGGTCGGTTCCCCTGGGCGGTGCCGGGCCGCCGCGGGACGGGTAGGCGAACGGTCGGTCAGTGGGGGCGGTGTGGCGCGGTCGTGGGCGGCGCGTGGGTGGCCAGGACGGCCGCCTGGACGCGGCGCTCGACGCCCAGCTTGGCCAGCAGCCGCGAGATGTTGTTCTTGACCGTCTTCTCGGACAGGTAGAGCCGTCGGCCGATCTGCCGGTTCGTCAGGCCCTCCCCGATCAGGTCCAGGATCTCCCGCTCCCGGGGGGACAGGGCGGCCAGCGCGGAGTCCTCCGCGGGGGCGTTCTGCTCCTGGCGCAGGTTGTCCAGCAGCCGTGCGGTGGTCGCCGGGTCCAGCATCGACCGGCCCGAGGCCACCGTCCGTACGGCGGCGACCAGGTCGGAGCCCTTGATCTGCTTGAGCACGTACCCGGCCGCGCCCGCGAGGATCGCGTCGAGCAGCGCGTCGTCGTCGTCGAAGGAGGTCAGCATCAGGCAGGCGAGGTCCGGCAGGCGCGAGCGCAGTTCGCGGCAGACGGCCACCCCGTCGCCGTCCGGCAGCCGCACGTCCAGGACCGCCACGTCGGGGCGCAGCGCGGGGATGCGGGCCAGGGCTTGGTCTGCGGTGGCGGCCTCGCCCACGATGGCGATGTCGCCCTCGGCGTCCAGCAGGTCGTGCAGGCCACGGCGGACCACCTCGTGGTCGTCCAGGAGGAAGACCTCGATCTGCTGCTCTGCCGCGGCCTCTGGTGTCCGGTTCATCGTTCCGTCCTCGGCTGCTCGTGGGAGCGTCCCGCGGATTCCATCGTGCGGGGCGCGGGCGGGCGCCGCCATGGGCCGACCGGCCCCGCGAGGCGGCCGTGCGGGCCGTCGTGCTGCCGACGCGGGCCGTCGTCAGGGCGCCGAACCGACGGTCTCCTGCCCGGTCCGCCGCGCCGTCGCGATGTCGCCGCGGTCGAAGCACACGTCCACGACGCCCTCGACGGCGCGGGCCATCCGGGTGGCCAGGGGGACGAGCGCGGGGTCGCCGAAGGCTCCGGTGAAGGTCACCACGCCCTCCTCCACGCGGACGCCGATCGCCGGCCTGCGGTGCGGGAACAGCGGTTCGACGACCTGCCGACGCACCTCCTCGGCGAGCTCCTCGTCCGCACGGAGGAACACCTTCAGCAGGTCCGCCCGGCTGACGATGCCCGCGAGCCGGCCCTCGCCGTCCACCACGGGCAGCCGCTTCACGTGCCGTACGGCCATCGTGCGGGCCGCCTGGGCGAGGGTGGCGCTGGCGAACACGGAGACCGCCGGGCTGGACATCAGGTCCCGGGCCACCAGGCCCCCGGCCTTGGCCAGCTCCTCCAACCGCCGGTAGCGCTCGAAGGCGGAGGTGTCGCTGTCGCGGAACTCCTCCTTGAACAGCAGGTCCGCCTCGGAGATCACGCCGACGACCCGGCCGTCGCCGGCCAGCACCGGCATCGCGCTGATCCCCCACTGCCGCAGGGTCCGGGCGACCTCCTTGAACGGCGCGTCCGGGCTGACGGCGACGACGGTCTGGGTCATCACGTCGCTGACGGTGTGGGGCGAGGTGTCCATCGCGTCCTCCCGCGGCCGGTGCCGGCACCTTCCACCGTCAGCCTGCGGGAGCCCGGCTCCCCCGGGCAGGGGCCACCCGGCCCCGCCCCGACGCCGACCGGCCTCAGCCCGCCGCGCCCCGCGGGAGTCGCGGCGGCCGTCGTCATGGCCCACGATGGGGACGTCGGCCCCCGCCGCCGGCCGCCCATCGACCCGATCGACCCGGCCGACCCGTTCCCCGGGCCCGGAAGAGGCGCGGATGATGACGTCACCGCCCCCGCTCGCTCCGCCGCCGCGCGGGGCCCGCGCCGTCGTGTTCGACACCGACGGCGTCCTGCTCGACTCGGCGGGGCTGCACGCCGCGGCCTGGAAGGCCGCCTTCGACCCCTGCTTCGCGGCCGCCGGGCAGCCGCCCTTCGACCCGGACGCGGAGTACCGGCGCTGGGTGGACGGCCGGTCCCGGCTGGACGGTGCCGCCGCCCTGCTGGCCGCCCGCGGGCTCCGGCTGCCGCCGGGCGATCCCGCGGACGGTCCGGGCACCGGCAGCGTCCACGCGCTCGCCGCGGCCAAGGAGGCCGCGTTCGCCCGGGGCCTGGCCGAGCGGGATGTGCCCGCGCTGCCCGGCGCCCCGCCGCTGCTGCGGGCGCTGGGGGACGCGGGAGTGGCGTGCGCGGCCGTCTCCGCCTCCCGGCACGCTCGTCAACTGCTGCGCCGCGCGGACCTGCTGGAGTGGTTCGCCGTCGTCGTGGACGGCGCCGAGGCGGCACGGCTGGGCCTGCCCGGCAAGCCGGACCCGGCGCTGTTCCTGGAGGCGGCCGCCCGGCTGGGCGTGCCCCCGGCGGAGTGCGTGGCCGTGGAGGACGCGGTGGCGGGTGTCGAGGCCGCCCGGCGCGGCGGCTTCCGGACCGTCGTCGGCGTGGACCGGACGTCGGGCGGGAACGGTGCCGGAGCTCAGGAAGACGCACTGCGGGCCCACGGCGCCGACGTCGTCGTCTCCCACCTGGCCGAACTGCTGGACGCGGCCGTGAGGACCCCGACATGAGCGAGCACGGGGATGGCCGCCGGTGGGAGTACGAGGGGTACGACCCCGACCAGGAGCGGCTGCGCGAGGCGCTGTGCACGCTCGGCAACGGCTACTTCGCCACCCGGGGCGCCGCGCCCGAGGCCGTGGCGGGCCCCGCCCACTACCCGGGCACCTACCGCGCCGGCTGCTACAACCGTCTGACCTCGCGGGTCGCCGGGCACACGGTCGAGAACGAGGACATGGTCAACCTGCCGAACTGGCTGCCGTTGCGCTTCCGCGTCCGGGAGACGGGGGACGGCGCCGCCGGCCCGTGGCTGTCACCGGACGACGCCGAGGTGCTGGCGTACCGGCAGAGCCTCGACCTGGCCGGGGGCACCCTCACCCGCCGGATGCGGCTGCGTGACGGGGCGGGCCGGGTGCTCGGGGTGCGGCAGCAACGGCTCGTGCACCTGGTCGACCCGCACCTGGCCGCGCTGCGCACCGAGTTCACGGCGGAGGGCTGGACGGGCGTGCTGGAGGTCGAGTCGGCGCTCGACGGCGACGTCCGCAACGAGGGCGTTGAGCGGTACCGGGCCCTGCGCGGGCGGCACCTGACGGGCTGGCGCACCGGGGAGACCCCGCAGGGCGTGCTGTGGCTGGAGTGCCGCACCAGCTCCTCCGGCGTCCGGCTGGCGCTGGCGGCGCGGACCCGGTCGGCCGCGCCCGACCCGGAGCCGGTGCGGGCGCGGGCGGCGGAGCGCGCCGTCACACAGACCCTGAACGTCCCGCTGGCTGAGGGGCGCACGGTCGCGGTGGACAAGGTCGTCGCGCTGCACACCTCGCTGGACGCGGCCGTCAGCGACCTGGTCTACGCGTGCGAGTGCCGGGTGTGTGACGCGCCGCAGTTCGAGCGACTGCGCGCCACGCACCGGGCCGCGTGGGCGCGGCTGTGGCGGCGGGCGGAGCTGACGGCGCCCGGCGAGCCGGGCCGCCTGCTGCGGCTGCACCTGTTCCACGTGCTGCAGACGCTCTCCCCGCACACCGCGGGGCTCGACGTCGGCGTGCCGGCGCGGGGGCTGCACGGCGAGGCGTACCGCGGGCACGTCTTCTGGGACGAGCTGTTCGTGCTCCCGTACCTGAACCTGCACCTCCCCGAGGTCTCACGCGCGCTGCTGCTCTACCGGTACCGGCGGCTTCCGAGGGCGGTGCAGTCGGCCGTGGCGGCCGGTCGGCGCGGGGCGCTGTACCCGTGGCAGAGCGGCAGCGACGGCCGCGAGGAGACCCAGCGGCTGCACCTCAACCCGCGCTCCGGACGCTGGCTGCCGGACCACTCCCACCTCCAGCACCACGTCGGCTCGGCGGTGGCCTACAACGTGTGGCACTACGGCCGGACGACGGGCGACCTCGGCTTCCTGCACGGTCCCGGCGCCGAGATGCTGCTGCAGATCGCCCGCCTGTGGGGCGACGCGGCCGTGTGGGACGGGGCGCGGGGCCGCTACCGCATCCGCGGGGTGCTGGGGCCCGACGAGTACCACGACGCCTATCCCGGCGCCGTCCGGCCGGGGATCGACGACAACGCCTACACCAACGTCACCGCCGCCTGGGTGCTGGCCCGCGCCCTGGACCTGCTGCGCGAACTGCCCGAGCCGCGGCGGGGCGAGCTGGCCGAGCACCTCGCCCTGTACCAGGAGGAGACCCGCCGGTGGGAGGAGGTGTCCCGGAAGCTGTACGTGCCCTGGCACCGCGGCGTGATCAGCCAGTTCGAGGGGTACGGCGACCTGGCCGAGCTCGACTGGGCGGCCTACCGCGAGCGCTACGGCGAGTTCCGGCGGCTGGACCGGGTCCTGGAGGCGGAGGGGGACAGCGTCAACCGCTACCAGGCGTCGAAGCAGGCGGACGTGCTCATGCTCGGCTACCTCTTCCCGCCGGACCGGCTCGCGGACCTCTTCCGGCAACTGGGCTACCGGATGGACGACGAGCTGTGGCGCGCGACCGTGGACTACTACCTGCGCCGCACGAGCCACGGCTCCACCCTCTCCAGCGTCGTCCACGCCTGGGTGCTGGCCCGGGCCCGCAGGCCGGACAGTTGGGCGTTCTGCCGGGAGGCGCTCCTCGGCGACGCCGCCGACCTCCAGGGCGGCACCACGCCCGAGGGCGTCCACCTGGGCGCGATGGCCGGCACGCTCGACCTCGTGCAGCGGGGCCTCACGGGCCTGGAGGCCGACGGAGACGGCGACGGCCTGCGGCTCGACCCGGCTCCGCTGCCGCAGCTCTCCCCCTTCTGCGTCTCGGTGCGTTACCGGGGGCACTGGGGTGTGCGGCTTCGGCTCCAGGGCCGACGGCTGGAGGTCACCGTCCCCGCCTCCGCCGAGGCACCCCTGCCGCTGACCGTCGCGGGTCGCGCCTACGCCGTCGCCCCCGGCTCCTCCCTCGTCGTCGACCTCCCGGTCGCCTGACCCCCTGACCCCCCTGGCCCCCTGGCCCCGTGCGCCCCGTGCGCCCCGTGCGCCCCGGCAAAGGGTCGAACGGCCCGGGGCGAGGGCCGCTCGACCCCTGTCTCCGGGCGCCCGCGGTGCCACGGTGGTCAGGAACGGACGAGCGGTTCGGGCGCGAGCGGGACGGTGATGGCGATGCGGGCGCGGGTCGGAGACCAGCTCATCGTGCGGACCCCGAGCGACGGCGTCGCCCGGCGCGACGGTGAGATCGTCGGGTTGCACCACGCGGACGGCACACCCCCCTACGACGTGCGCTGGTCCGACACCGGGCGGGTCTCGCTCGTCTTCCCCGGCCCGGACGCCCACGTGCACTCCCTGCGCCCGGCCCGGGGCCCGGAGGAGGACCCCAGGGAGCGTGTTCCGTGACCGGAGTCATGGATTCAGCCTGGCGGAGCCGGGGAATGGATGGCCCCTCCACCGGTTCGTGGCCCCTGAAACCGTCTGTACGGGCCCCTTATTCTCCTCCGAGAGTCCAAGGTCACAGCGGTGCGGCGCTGCGCTCCCGGGTGCGGACGGCCTAGCCTGCCGCTATGACGGTCCTGCCTGATGACGGGCTCTCTCTGGCCGCCGAGTTCCCGGAAGTCACGCGCGCGCAGTGGCAGCACCTCGTCGAGGGTGTGCTGCGGAAGTCCGGCGCGAGTGACGCCACCGGGGCAGGAGCCGAAGAGGCGCTCTCCACCGCGCTAGAGGACGGGCTCAGCACCCGCCCGCTGTACACCTCCGACGACGCCCCCGAGGGTGGCGCCGGGTACCCGGGCTTCGCCCCCTACGTACGGGGTGGCACCCCCAAGGGCGCCTCGCCGGCGGGCTGGGACGTGCGTCAGCGGTTCCGGTGCGCGGACGCCGCCCGCACCCACGAGGAGGTCCTGGGCGACCTGGAGAACGGCGTCAGCTCGCTGTGGCTGGTGCTCGGCCGGGCCGGGCTGCCGGTGAGCGCGCTCCCGGCCGCGCTGGAGGGCGTCTACCTGGATCTCGCCCCCGTCGTGCTGGAGCCGGGCGAGGAGTTCGACGCCGCGGCCCGGGCGCTCCTCGACGTCCACGAGCAGCGTGGCGTCGCGCCGTCGGAGGTGCGCGGCAACCTGGGCGGTGACTCGCTCGGGCTGCTGGCCCGCACCGGGGACGACGCGCCGGTGGACGAGCTGCTCGCGGACGCCGTCCGGTGGGCGGGCCGCGTCGGCGGCACCCACCCGGGGCTGCGGGCCATGACGGTCGACGCGCTGCCGTACCACGAGGCCGGGGCCTCGCCCGCCGAGGAGCTGGGCTGCTCCCTGGCGACGGCGGTGGCGTACCTGCGGAGTCTGACGGAGGCCGGGCTGAGCGCCGAAGCGGCCTGCCGCCAGCTGGAGTTCCGGTACGCGGCGACGGCCGACCAGTTCACGACGATCGCCAAACTGCGCGCGGCCAGGCGGCTGTGGGCGCGGGTCGCCGAGGCGTGCGGCGTCACCTCGGACGCGGCGGCGCAGCGCCAGCACGCCGTGACGTCGTCGGTGATGATGACCCGCCGCGACCCGTGGGTGAACATGCTGCGCACGACGGTCGCGACGCTCGCGGCCGGGGTGGGCGGGGCGGATGCCGTGACGGTGCTGCCCTTCGACGACGCGGCGGGGCTGCCCGACGCGTTCGCGCGCCGCATCGCCCGCAACACCTCGACGATCCTGATCGAGGAGTCGCACTGCGCGCGGGTCGTCGACCCGGCCGGCGGCTCCTACTACGTGGAGCGGCTGACGGAGGAGCTGGCACGGGCGGCCTGGGCGTGGTTCCAGGAGATCGAGGGAGCGGGCGGCCAGCGGGCCGCGCTGGGCTCCGGCCTGGTCGGCGAGCGCGTCGCGGCCACCTGGGCGCGGCGCCGCGAGGCGCTGGCGCACCGCCGCGAGCCGGTGACGGGCGTGAGCGAGTTCCCGCTGCTGGACGAGGAGCCGGTGCGCCGGGACCCGGCGCCGGAGCCGCTGTCCGGCGGGCTGCCCCGGGTGCGCAGGGACGACGCGTACGAGGTGCTGCGGGCGCGCTCGGACGCGCACCGGGAGGCCACGGGCGCGCGGCCGAAGGTGCTGCTGGCCGCGCTGGGCTCGGCCGCCGCCCACACCGGGCGGGTGACCTTCGCCGCGAACCTGTTCCAGGCGGGCGGCGTCGAGCCCGTGACGGTGCCGGTGGACGCGGAGAGCGCGGCCGGCGCGGTGCGCGAGGCCGGGGCCACGGTGGTGTGCCTGTGCTCCAGCGACAAGGTCTACGCCGAGGAGGCCGCCGCGGTGGCCGAGGCGGTCAGGGGCGCGGGCGCCCGCACGGTGTTCCTCGCCGGGCGCCCCGGTGAGCTGCGCGAGACGCTGGAGGCAGCCGGGGTGAGCGGGTACGTCGCCGTCGGCGGGGACGCGGTGGGCCTGCTGGCCGGCGTCCTGGACGAGCTGGGAGTGAAGTGATGAGCCACATCCCCGACTTCACCGGAGTCGAGCTGGGGGGCGCCGCCCCGAAGGGTGACGCCGAGGCGTGGCGGGCCGCGTTCGCGGCGGCGGCGGACGGGCGGGGCCCGGAGGAGAGCGTCTGGGAGACGCCCGAGGGCATCGGCGTCAAGCCGCTGTACACCGCCGACGACGTGGCGGGCCTGGACTTCCTGGACACCTTCCCGGGCGCCGCGCCCTATCTGCGCGGCCCGTACCCGACGATGTACGTCAACCAGCCGTGGACGATCCGCCAGTACGCGGGCTTCTCCACGGCCGAGGAGTCCAACGCCTTCTACCGGCGGAACCTGGCGGCCGGGCAGAAGGGCCTGTCCGTCGCGTTCGACCTGCCCACGCACCGCGGCTACGACTCCGACCACCCGCGGGTGACGGGTGACGTCGGCATGGCGGGCGTCGCGATCGACTCGATCTACGACATGCGGCAGCTGTTCGACGGCATCCCGCTGGACCGCATGAGCGTGTCGATGACGATGAACGGGGCGGTGCTGCCCGTCCTGGCGCTGTACATCGTCGCCGCCGAGGAGCAGGGCGTCCCGCCCGAGAAGCTGGCCGGAACCATTCAGAACGACATTCTGAAGGAGTTCATGGTCCGCAACACCTACATCTACCCGCCGCAGCCGTCGATGCGGATCATCTCGGACATCTTCGCGTACACCTCGCAGAAGATGCCGCGCTACAACTCGATCTCCATCTCCGGCTACCACATCCAGGAGGCCGGGGCCACGGCCGACCTGGAGCTGGCCTACACCCTGGCCGACGGCGTCGAGTACCTGCGCGCCGGGCTCGGAGCGGGGCTGGACGTGGACGCGTTCGCGCCGCGGCTGTCGTTCTTCTGGGCGATCGGCATGAACTTCTTCATGGAGGTCGCCAAGCTGCGCGCGGCGCGGCTGCTGTGGGCGAAGCTGGTGAAGGGCTTCGACCCGAAGAACCCCAAGTCGCTGTCGCTGCGCACGCACTCGCAGACCTCCGGCTGGTCGCTGACGGCGCAGGACGTGTTCAACAACGTGACGCGGACCTGTGTCGAGGCGATGGCGGCCACCCAGGGCCACACCCAGTCGCTGCACACCAACGCGCTGGACGAGGCGCTGGCGCTGCCCACCGACTTCTCCGCGCGCATCGCCCGCAACACCCAGCTGCTGCTGCAGCAGGAGTCGGGCACCTGCCGGACCATCGACCCGTGGGGCGGCAGCGCCTACGTCGAGCGGCTGACGTACGACCTGGCGCGCCGGGCCTGGAGCCACATCCAGGAGGTCGAGGAGGCCGGCGGCATGGCGAAGGCCATCGACGCGGGCATCCCCAAGCTCCGGGTGGAGGAGGCCGCGGCCCGCACCCAGGCGCGGATCGACTCCGGGCGCCAGCCGGTCATCGGCGTCAACAAGTACCGCGTCGCCAGCGACGAGCAGATCGAGGTGCTCAAGGTCGACAACTCGGCCGTGCGCGCCCAGCAGATCGACAAGCTGCGGCGGCTGCGCGAGGAGCGCGACGAGGCCGTCACGCAGGACGCGCTGCGGGCGCTGACCGCCGCGGCCGAGAAGGGCCACCAGGACGGCGGTTCGCTGGACGGCAACCTGCTGCACCTGGCCGTGGGCGCCGCCCGGGCGAAGGCGACCGTCGGTGAGATCTCCGACGCACTGGAGAAGGTGTACGGACGGCACGCCGGTCAGATCCGTACGATTTCCGGTGTGTACCGAGAAGAGGCAGGGCAGTCCTCCGCGTTGGCGGGCACCCGCGAGCTGGTGGGCGACTTCGAGCGGGCCGAGGGCCGCCGTCCGCGCATCCTGGTCGCCAAGATGGGCCAGGACGGGCACGACCGCGGCCAGAAGGTCATCGCCACCGCCTTCGCCGACCTGGGTTTCGACGTCGACGTCGGCCCGCTGTTCCAGACGCCGGACGAGGTGGCGCGGCAGGCGGTGGAGGCCGACGTCCACATCATCGGCGTCTCCTCGCTGGCCGCCGGGCACCTTACGCTCGTCCCCGCGCTGCGGGACGAGCTGAGGGCGCAGGGCCGGGAGGACATCATGATCGTGGTGGGCGGGGTCATCCCGCCCGCGGACGTGGAGCCGCTGCGGGAGATGGGCGCCGCCGCGGTCTTCCTGCCGGGCACGGTCATCCCGGAGGCCGCGCACGACCTCGTGCGCACCCTCGCCGCCGACCTCGGCCACGAACTGTAGGACCACGGCAACACTGGCACTGAAGGCACGGACCGTAGACGGGTGGGCATGGCTGGCCGTATGGGGAAGCCGGATCTCGACACGTACGTACAGGGCGTCCTGGAGGGCTCACGGGCCTGGGTCGCCCGGGCGATCACGCTCGTCGAGTCCAGCCGTCCCGACCACCGCAGGCTGGCGCAGCAGCTCCTCACCGAGCTGCTGCCGCACGCCGGCAAGGCGCGGCGCGTGGGCATCAGCGGGGTGCCCGGCGTGGGCAAGTCGACGTTCATCGACGCGCTCGGCACCCTGTTGACCGGGCTCGGTCACCGGGTCGCCGTCCTCGCCGTCGACCCGTCCTCGGGCCGCACCGGGGGCTCGATCCTCGGCGACAAGACGCGCATGGCCCGGCTCGCCGTGGACCCGAACGCCTTCGTGCGGCCCTCGCCCTCCGCGGGCACGCTGGGCGGGGTCGCGCGGGCCACCCGGGAGTCGATGGTCGTCATGGAGGCCGCCGGGTACGACGTCGTGCTCGTGGAGACCGTCGGCGTCGGGCAGTCGGAGACGACGGTCGCGGCGATGACGGACACCTTCCTGTTGCTGTCCCTCGCCCGCACCGGTGACCAGCTCCAGGGCATCAAGAAGGGCGTGCTGGAGCTGGCCGACCTCGTCGCCATCAACAAGGCGGACGGACCGCACGAGCGGGACGCCAAGGCCGCCGCCCGGGAACTGGCCGGCGCGCTGCGGCTGTTGCAGCCGCCGAACGCCGAGTGGAGCCCGCCGGTGCTGACGTGCAGCGCCCGCGAGGGCACCGGGCTCGAAGCGCTGTGGGAGCGCGTCGAGCAGCACCGCGCCCTGCTCGCCGGGACGGGGGCACTGGCGGCGAAGCGCAGCGAGCAGCAGGTGGAGTGGGTCTGGTCGATGGTGCGGGACCAGCTGCTCGACCGCCTCACCCACCACCCCGAGGTCCGGGCCCTCGCTCCCGGGCTGGAGGCCGACGTCCGCGCCGGGAAGCTCACCGCCTCCCTCGCCGCGGACCGCATCCTCACCGCCTTCACCGGTACCGAAGCCGTCTAGCCCCGCGCGGCGGCCGCGGGCTGCGCACCGGGCACCCCTGCGCGGGGGTGCCCGGTGCCGGGGGCTGCGCTTGCCAGCCCTGCGCCTCAGCGCAGACCTCCCAAGCGCGCGGGGCAGTGCCCGGCTCGGCTGGGCGGCGTGCCCCGGAGGAGTGCGGGGAACCGCGCCAGCGCGCGGGGCGGCGTCGTGGAGCGGCTCAGGCGTGGGCGGCGGCGAGGACCTTGGCGCGCTGGCGGGCGGCGGCGTCCGCGGCGTCCCGGGACTGCTCGAACAGCGGGATCAGGTCCTTCATGGCGGGCACGGACGGCGCCATGGTCAGCTCGGGCACGATGAACTCGACGTCCAGGCCCATCTGGGTGCCGAGGACGTACTGCAGGTAGTTCTGTACGTAGTCGTTGCCCTCCTGCGGGGTGCCGGGGCCGTAGGAGCCGCCGCGGCTGGCGACGACCGTGGTGGGCGTGCCGGCGGCGCTCGGCTCGGAGCCACCGAACGTGCGGCCCATGACCAGCACGTGGTCGAGCCACGCCTTGAGCGTTGAGGGGATCGTGTAGTTGTACATCGGCGCGCCGATGAGCACGGTGTCGGCCGTCTCCAGCTCGCGGATGAGGGTCTCCTGCAGTGCGGAGCCGAGGCCGGAGACGTCCAGGTGCGGCACGGGCTCGGTGGAGAGGTCGCGGTAGACCACCGTGCCCTCCGGGTGCGCGTTCTCCCACTCGGCGCGGAAGGCCGCGGTGACGGCGCGGGACGCGCTGTTGTCGCCGTTCAGGGAGGTGTCGACGTGCAGCAGAGTGGCCATGAGGTTCTCCTCGGAGATAAGTAGGTGCACTTCCGTCTGCACCTATTGATAACACAGCTGCTTACTTTTCGAAAGTTCCTAGTGCCCTGTGCGGTACGCTGAGGGCATGGCCGAGCAACGAGCACAGACCGAGGTGACGGCGCCCCCGGCGTCTGCCGGTTCTCCGTCCGGCTGCTCCTCGCCCACGGACGGCATCACCCGCGTCTTCGAGCTGCTGGGCAAGCGCTGGACGGGCCTGATCATCGCCGCGCTGATGAGCGGCCCCGGCCACTTCGCCGAGCTGCGCCGCGCCGTGCCCGGCATCAGCGAGCGCATGCTCTCCGACCGCCTCGGCGAGCTGGCGCACCTGGACCTCGTCCTGCGCAGCGTGGACGAGGGCCCGCCCCTGCGCGTCACCTACCGGCTGACGGAGGCGGGCATGGCGCTGCGCCCCGCGCTGGTCGAGCTGACCCGCTGGGCCGACGCCCACCTGCCCGAGGGCGGCGCCTCCTGCCCGCAGCAGTTCCAGCCCTGAGCGGCGCGCACGTAGGGTGGCGGGGATGAGTACGCCGCAGCAGCCCACGCAGGCCCAGCCGGAAGAACCGGAGCAGCCGGAGCAGCCGGAACCCGCCACGGACCGGCTGGAACGCGCGGTCCGCGCGGCGGAGTCGGCGCTGATCGAGTACGAGATCGCGGTCGAGAGCTTCCGCATCGAGATCGAGAACTTCTCCCGCCTGCACCAGCAGCGCCTGGGCCCCGTCTACCTGCGGCTGGACGAGCTGGACGCGGCCATCGCCGAGGCGATCGCCGCCCGCACCCAGGACCCGGAGGACATCGCCCGGGCCCGCGAGGCCCGCGCGGCCGTCGCGCCGATGCCCGGTGTCGACGCCCTCCTGGGCGGCTGGATGCAGTCCGAGGGCGTGTCGCCCGAGGCGCAGGCCATGCTGACCGAGCGGGCGGTGACCCCGCCGGAGCGGGTCCGGCCCGGCGAGGAGGCCCGCCGCCGCTATCGCGAGCTGATGCGCAAGGCGCACCCCGACCTCGTCACGGACGAGGACGAGCGGCGCCGCCGCGAGGAGTTCGTCGTCCGGGTCAACCGGGCCTACGCCGAGGGTGACGAGGCCGCGCTCGCCGCGCTCGCCGAGGAGTGGGCCGCCGGCCCGCGCCCGGAGCCCGAGCCGCTGAGCCGGGGCGAGGAGCTGTACGCCCGGCTGGAGTGGCTGGCCGCCCGCAAGGACTGGCTCAGTCAGGTCGTGGCGGAGTTGGAGGACAGCGCCGTCGGCAGCATGCTGAAGCTGGCGCAGAACGATCCGGACGGGCTGCTGGAGGAGATCGCCGAGCAGCTCGCGGCCCAGGTGGCCGAGCGCGAGCAGCGGCTCGCCGAGCTCCAGGCACAGCCCTGAAGCGCGGCCCCGAGCCGAGTTCCCGAGCCGGACGCCGGTCCGGCCCCCCCCGAGCCGGAGCACTGAGAGGACGCAGAACACCATGCACTACGGCCAGATCCCGTCCGTGGACGTCAAGGACGTGCCCGCCGACGCCTTCCTGCTCGACGTGCGCGAGCCGGACGAGTGGGCCGCCGGGCGGGCCGAGGGCGCCCTGCACATCCCGATCGGGGAGATCGTCGCCCGGGTGGGCGAGGTCACCGAGCGGGCCGGGGACGCCCGGGTGCACGTGGTGTGCCGGGTGGGCGGCCGGTCCGCGCAGGTCACCCAGTTCCTCGTCGCCCAGGGCGTGGACGCCGTCAACGTGGACGGCGGCATGCAGAGCTGGGCCGCCGCCGGCCGCCCGCTCACCGCAGACGGCGGGGACGCCTTCGTCCTGTAGCCGGTGGCGCTGTAGCGGGTGGCGCCGGGCCCGCTGGAAGCAGACGGCCCCGGCGCCTCGGGCTCAGGCGTCGAAGTCCACCGTGACCGTGGGGGTCGCCGGGTGGGACTGGCAGGCCAGGACGTAGCCCGAGTCCACCTCGTCGTCCTCCAAGGCGTAGTTGACGTCCATGCGCACCTCGCCGTCCAGCAGCCGCACGCGGCAGGTGCCGCACACGCCGCCCTTGCAGGCGTAGGGCGCGTCGGCGCGGTGGCGCAGCACCGTCTCCAGCACCGTTTCGCCCGGCTGGGCGGGCCAGCTGCCCTGCCGTCCGTCCAGCGTGGCCGTGACGGTGGCCTCCGGCCCGGAGCCGCCCGCGGCGGGAGCGGCCGGGCGCGCCGGGCTCTCCCCGACGCTCCCCTCGACGTGGAAGATCTCCTGGTGCACCCGGCTCCGGGGGACGCCGAGGCCGAGCAGGGCCTGCTCGGCGCCGTCGACGAGGCCGTGCGGGCCGCACAGGAACCAGCCGTCGACGTCCGCGACGGGCAGCAGGGCGGGCAGCAGCTCCGTGAGCCGTTCGGCGTCCAGCCGCCCGCTGGGCAGGCCCGTCTGCCGCTCCTCGCGGGAGAGGGTGTGGACGAGGTGGAAGCGTTCGGGGAAGCGGTCCTTGAGCTCGGCCGTCTCCTCCAGGAACATCGCGGAGGCGGCGGTGCGGTCGGTGCGGATCAGGCAGAACCGCGCGGACGGCTCCCGCTCCAGCAGTGTCGCGGCGATGGACAGCACCGGGGTGATGCCGCTGCCGCCGACGACGGCCGCGAAGTGGCCGGGGCGGGGCTCCAGCACGAAGCGGCCGGTGGGCGGCATGACGTCCACCTCGTCCCCGACGGCCAGCTCCTTGAGCGCGAAGGACGAGAACGCGCCCGCCTCCACGTGCCGGATGCCGACCCGCAGCACGGGCTCGGCGGTGGCGGGGGCGCAGATCGAGTAGGTGCGCCGGACCTCGATGCCGTCGATGACGCGGCGCAGGGTGATGTGCTGGCCGGGGACGTGCCGGTAGGTCTCCCGCAGCTCGGGCGGCACCGCGAGGGTGACGGCCACGGCGTCGTCCGTGAGCCGGTCCACGGCGGCGACGCGGAGCGCATGGAAGATCATCACAGCTCCTTGAAGTGGTCGAACGGCTCCTGGCAGGCGGTGCAGCGGCGCAGCGCCTTGCAGGCGGTGGACGAGAACCGGCTCAGGAGCTCGGTGTCGGTGGAGCCGCAGTTGGGGCAGCGGATGCCCAGGGTGAGCGGGACGGGGCCGCCGTCGGCCGCCCGGCCGGGGCGGGGCGGGGCGATCCCGGCCTCGGCGAGCTTGCGGCGCCCCTCGGCCGTGATGTCGTCCGTGGACCAGGCCGGGGCGAGCACCGTGCGCACCGCCACATGCGGTATCCCGCGCTCGTGCAGGACCCGCTCGACGTCGGCGGCCATCGTCTCGATGGCGGGGCAGCCCGTGTACGTCGGCGTCAGCTCGACCTCGACCCGGCCGGGGCCGGTCAGGTGCAGCCCGCGCAGGACGCCCAGCTCGGCCAGGCTGACCTGCGGCAGCTCCGGGTCCGGCACGGCACCGGCCAGGGCGCGCAGCTCGGCCTCCACCGGCGTCTCGCACCCGGCCTCGGGCGCGGGGGCGCTCACCACGACGCCCCCGGGTGGCTGCGGTGCAGGTGCTGCATCTCGGCGAGCAGCCGCCCGAACGGCTCGGTGTGGACGCCCTGCCGCCCGGCCCCGGCCGCCCACGGCGACGTCTGCGGGCCCTCCGGCACCGTCAGCGTGGCCTGGGTGAGGATGCCGGTGACGCTGGAACGCCAGGTGGCCTCCAGGGCGTCCCACTCGACGTCGAGGCCCTCGACCGGCTGGAACAGCTCGCCGGTGTACCGCCACAGCGCATCCACCGCCTGCTGCATGCGGGCGTGGCTCTCCTCGGTGCCGTCGCCGAGGCGCAGCGTCCACTGCTCGGCGTGGTCCCGGTGGTAGGCGCACTCCTTGACGGCCTTGGCGGCCAGCGCGGACAGGGGCTCGGTGCCGCCCGCCAGCTGCCCGTACAGCAGCTCCTGGTAGGTGGAGAAGTAGAGCTGACGCGCGATGGTGTGCGCGAAGTCCCCGCCCGGCTGCTCGACGAGCTGGACGTTGCGGAAGTCGCGCTCCTCGCGGCGGAACGCCAGCTCGTCCTCGTCCCCGGAGAGGGAGAGCAGGGTGCGGGCCTGGCCGAGGAGGTCCAGCGCGATGTTGGCGAGCGCGACCTCCTCCTCCAGCTCCGGCGCGTGCCCGGCCCACTCGCCGAGCCGCTGGGCGAGGATCAGCGCGTCGTCCCCCAGGGCGAGGGCCGCCATGTTCCCGGGGCTGCCCGGACGGGCCGCGGTGCCGCTCACAGGTTCTGCACCCCTTCCGGGACCTCGTAGAAGGTGGGATGCCGGTACGGCTTGTCCGCCGAGGGCTCGAAGAACGGGTCCTTCTCGTCCGGCGAGGAGGCGGTGATCCGCGCCGAGGGCACGACCCAGATGGAGACGCCCTCGTTGCGCCGGGTGTACAGGTCCCGAGCGTTGCGCAGGGCCATCTCGGCGTCCGGCGCGTGCAGGCTCCCGGCGTGGGTGTGGGACAGGCCGCGCCGGCCGCGCACGAAGACCTCCCACAGTGGCCAGTCCGTCCGTGCTGCGTTCACGCTGCCTCTCCCTTCCCCTGGGGGCCGCTGTGCTTGGCCGCGTAGGCCGCGGCGGCCTCGCGTACCCATGCCCCGTTCTCGTGCGCCCTGCGGCGCTGGCTGATCCGCTGTTCGTTGCACGGGCCGTTGCCCTTGAGCACCTGCTTGAACTCCGACCAGTCGATCGGGCCGAAGTCGTGGTGGCCCCGCTCCTCGTTCCACCGCAGCTCCGGGTCGGGCAGGGTCAGGCCCAGCGACTCGGCCTGCGGCACGCAGATGTCCACGAAACGCTGGCGGAGCTCGTCGTTCGAGTGGCGCTTGATCTTCCAGGCCATCGACTGCGCGGAGTGCGCGGACTCGTCGTCCGGCGGGCCGAACATCATGAGGGACGGCCACCACCAGCGGTCCACCGCGTCCTGCGCCATGGCCTTCTGCGCCTCGGTGCCCCGGCTGAGGGCGAGCAGCAGCTCGTAGCCCTGCCGCTGGTGGAAGGACTCCTCCTTGCAGACGCGGATCATCGCCCGTGCGTAGGGCCCGTACGAGCAGCGGCACAGCGGCACCTGGTTGGTGATCGCCGCGCCGTCCACCAGCCAGCCGATCGCGCCGACGTCGGCCCAGGTGAGGGTGGGGTAGTTGAAGATCGACGAGTACTTCTGGCGGCCCGTGTGCAGCTTGTCCAGCAGCTCGTCCCGGCTGGCGCCGAGGGTCTCGGCGGCGCTGTAGAGGTAGAGGCCGTGCCCGGCCTCGTCCTGCACCTTCGCGAGCAGGATGGCCTTGCGGCGCAGCGAGGGGGCGCGGCTGATCCAGTTCGCCTCGGGCTGCATGCCGATGATCTCGGAGTGCGCGTGCTGGGCGATCTGGCGCACCAGGGTGGCCCGGTAGGCGTCCGGCATCCAGTCCCGCGGCTCGATGCGCTCGTCCGCCGCGACGGCGGCGTCGAAGGCCGCCTGGAACGCCTCCTCGGACCCCCGTCCGGACGCGCCCGGGTCCTGCTCCGGCAGCACTGTCGTCATGCTGAGCCCCTCCGTAGTCGAACCGACCGACCGATCGTTCGGTTCAATGATTGGCGCGACCCGTCCCGGCTGTCAAGGAGTGGCTAACCTCTGGGGGGACGCACCAAGGAAGACGGGGAACGCATGGAGTCGAACGAGCAGCCGCCCACGCGGCGGCCCACCGCGCCCTCCTGGGCGCGGGACGCCGCGTCGCCGCAGGCCACCGGCGCGGACGGGCCGACGGGCCCGGCGGACGCCGCCCCCGGGACCGCCGAGGCCCCTGGCCCCCGCGAGGTCTCCGACACCGACGACGGTCCCGGCCCGGCCGCGGCGCATGACCCCGACCCGGCCGCGACACCCGGTTCCGACGCGGCGGCGGCGCATGACCCCGGTTCCGGACCCGGCTCCGACCGCGGTGCGGCGCGGGGCTCTGACCAGGCCCCCGCCGTCCCCGCGCTCTCGGGGCTCGCCGGGCCGCCTCCCGGGGACGCGGCCGGCGGCGTCATATCCCTGCCGCTCGCCTCGAAGCTGGTCCTCATCGCCGCCGCGGCCGTGCTCGCCGTCGTCGTCGCCGCGCACCTCGCCGCCGTCTTCCTCCACGTCGCGCCGTCCAACACCGTCAGCCGACAGCACGACGAGACGCTGGACGAGTACATCTACCCGGAGTTCGAGCAGAACTGGCGGCTCTTCGCCCCCAACCCGCTGCAACAGAACATCGCCGTGCACGCCCGCGCCGAGATCCGCGACGAGGACGGCACCCTGCGGCGTACCGGCTGGGTCGACCTCACCGCGATCGACGCCGAGAACATCCGCGGCAACCCGTTCCCCAGCCACACCGACCAGAACGAACTCCGCCGCGCCTGGGACTTCTTCAAGGGCTCCCACGACGACGACAACCAGCCCACCGGCCCGCGCGGCGAGATGTCCGAGACGTACCTGAAGCGCATCGCGATGCTGCGCCTCGGGGACCGCCTCGACGTCGACCGCGTCACCAAGCTCCAGCTGCGCTCGGCCCGCACGACCGTCGAGCGCCCGGAGTGGAGCAACGAGTCCGTGGACACCAGCACCCGCTACCGCGTCCTGCCGTGGTGGCCCGTCGCCAGCGCCGACATCCCGGAGGCCGCCCGATGACGCACCACCCGGCCTCTGCCTCCCCGCCCCCGGTCCCGCCCGCGTCCGAGGGGAAGGCGGCCGACCGCAAGCAGCCCCTCGCCGTCCGCTTCGACCGTGCCCTGCTGACCGGTTTCCTGCGCGTCACCGGCTCCGCGCTGGGCCCGTACCAGACGGCGATCGTGCGTATCGGCTTCGCCGCGACCTGGCTGTTCTTCCTCCTGCGCGAGATCCCGCACCGCCACGAGCTGTACGGCCCCGACTCCCCGTGGAGCTTCACGCTCGCCGAGCGGCTGATCGACCGCAACGACGCCTTCACCGTCCTGCTGTGGTCGGACAGCACGCTCTGGTTCGAGGCGGTCTACCTCCTCGCGATCGCCGCCAGCGCGGCCCTCCTCGTCGGCTGGCGCACCCGCACGGCGTCCGTCTTCTTCATGATCGGCGTGCTGTCCCTCCAGAACCGCAGCGTCTTCATGGGCGACGGCGGCGACAACGTCATCCACCTGATGGCGATCTACCTCGTCCTGACCCGCTGTGGCCGGGTGTGGTCCCTCGACGCCCGCCGCGCCCGCCGCCGGGGGGCCGACGACGGCCCGGACGTGACCGGGATCGTGCTCGCCGCCGTCACCGGGCTGGCCCTGGTCACGAGCATCGCCCTCGGGCTGCTGTCCATCGGCTGGATTCTCGTCTTCTGCGCCCTCTGGCTCGCCCAGGCCGCCTGGTGGGCCGTCCGCCGCTTCGGCAACACGTCGACCCGTACGACGTTCGACGGCCTGACCAACCTGCTGCACAACAGCGCCCTGCTCGTGATCATGGCCGAGGTCTGCCTCATCTACGCGACCGCCGGCTGGTACAAGGTGCAGGGCTCGCGCTGGCAGGACGGCACCGCCGTCTACTACCCGATGCACCTCGACTACTTCTCGCCCTGGCCCGCCCTCTCCGAGCTGCTGGGCAGCAACGGGGTCATGGTGATGCTGATCAGCTACGGCACGGTGATCGTCCAGGTCGCCTTCCCGTTCACGCTGTTCAACCGGCGGGTCAAGAACGTCCTGCTGGCCGTCATGATCGCCGAGCACCTCTCGATCGCCGTGATCCTGGGCCTGCCCTTCTTCTCCATGGCGATGATCGCGGCCGACGCCGTCTTCCTGCCCACCGTCTTCCTGCTCTGGCTCGGCGCCCGCGCCTCCGGCCTGACGTCCCGCCTCCGCCGCCGCCCACCCGCCGCTCCGGCCCCCGTACCCGGCCCCCGCACGTCCCCCGAGCTCGCCGCCTCCGAGCCGGACCCGACGCGCCCCGCCCCCGAGCCCGCCTCCGTCGCCCCGCACCGCACCGGTTCCGACCGGCACGGCCGCGGGGACCAACAGGAGTGACCGCCGGCCTCACGTCCCGGACCGGCCGGGGCCTTTGGACGGCGACGGGGGCCGGGTGGCGCGCCGACGGTGCACCGAGCCGACGGCGGCCAGGGCCGCCAGCAGCACCGCCGCCGCGCCCGCGACCGGCCAGAAGCCCAGGTCGTTCAGCCAGCGGGTGATCTCGCCCTGCCACCGCGTGGCGGTCGTGACCACCGGGTCGTCCGCGGCCTCGCCGCTCAGCACCCGCAGTTCGTACCACCCGTAGTACGCCACATACGCCCCGGCCAGGAGCAGCAGGACGCCACTGGCCCGGGTGACATAGGGCAGGGCCCCGCGGACGCGGGCGATCAGCGCCTGCCGGGACAGCGCCACGGCCAGCGTCAGGGCACCGACGACCACGCCCATCCCGGCCGCGTAGGCCAGGAAGACGCCGATCACGCCGGGGACGCTGCCGCCCCGGAAGGCCGTCGACGTCAGCGCCAGGAACGGCCCGACCGTGCAGGAGAGCGAGGCGACGGCGTAGGAGACGCCGTACAGCGCCATCGAGCGCGCGGAGTCGGACGGACGCCCGCCCCCGCGCGGCTTGGGCTTCGGCACCGGAAGCCGCAGTTCACGCCCGCTGAGCAGCCAGCCCCCGGTCAGCAGCAGAACGACGCCGATGACCACCGTCACCCACGGCAGCCACCGCTCGACGGAGAGGGCGAGCGGTGAGACGACGAGCCCGAAGGTCCCGAAGACGAGAGTGAACCCCCCGGTCATCGCCGCCGTGGCCACCCCCGCCCGGCGCAGCGCCGCCGAACGGCGCCGCTCGCCCTCCCCGCCGCCCACGAACAGCCCGAGGTAGGCGGGGAGCAGAGCGAAGCCACACGGGTTGACGGCGGCGAGCATGCCCGCCGTCACCGCGAGCGAGTAGGGGACGGAGCTCACGAACCGGCCAGTTCCGCCACGCGCTGGTTCAGCTGGTCCGCGCTCATCGTTCCGGGCACGACCTCCACCTTGCCGGTCTTGTCCACGAACGCGAGAGCGGGCTGGGCGGCCACGCCGAAGCGCGACCACACCGCGCCGTCCGCGTCCACGGCGTGCTGGAACCCGTCGAGCTCGTGCGTGGAGACGAACTTCTCCATGTCCGCCGTGCCGCCCTTGCCGGGGACACCGACGAACGTGACGTCGTCCCCGTGTTCCTCGGCCGCCTCCTTGACGTGCGGGGCCTCGGCCGCGCACACCGTGCACCACGGTGCCCAGAACCAGAACACGGCGCTCTCCCCGGCCAGGGAGGCGCCGTCGAACGCGGAGCCGTCGAGCGTGGTGGCCGTGAACCGCAGCTCCTCCGGCACCGCGCCGCCCTCTCCTGCGTCCCCGCCGGCGCCCTCGCCCGGGTCGTCCTCCGCCGCCTCCCGGCCGGACGCGCCCTCGGCGGCGGCCGAGCCGGTGGCGCCGTCCCCGTCGTCGCCGCACGCGGCGGTCAGGGTGGCCAGCGCGACGACGCAGACAGCGGCGGCGGTAGTGGTGCGGAGACGCGAAGTACGCCTGTACATAAAGGGGTTCCCTTCCGGAACGCCGGGCCCGGACCCGGATCGCCGACAGCGGCGGACGGCACGACAACGCCGCCCCCTGCATTTCACGCTAGCCGCCTCGCGCCCGGCGCTCTGTGAGCGTGCTTACACTGCGGTGCCCGACAGGGCGGTCGGCCCGGGGGAGACGCACGGAGCTCGGCCCCACTCCGACGGCCCCCGGCCTCCGCGACCGTGACGCGGGGACGCTTGGGCTCCCGGACGGGTGAACCTGGGCGCGCGGCGCCTGCCGCATGGCCACCCCGAGGGCACCCGGCCGGGTTGGATGGAGGGCACCCCGCAGCCTCCGCCCCGGCAAGGAGCTCCCGTGTCCGACACCGCGTCCGCCCCGCCCCAGCGCCGCTACGACGACCTGCGCGCCCTGTTCGTCAACTGCACCCTCAAGCCCTCGCCCGAGCGGAGCCACACCCAGGGCCTCATCGACATCAGCCGCGGGGTCATGGAGGCCCAGGGCGTGCGCGTCGACCAGATCCGCGCCGTCGACCACGACCTCGCCCCCGGCGTCTACCCGGACATGACCGAGCACGGCGCCGCCAGCGACGCGTGGCCCGTCCTCTACCAGCGGGTCATGGACGCCGACATCCTCGTCCTCGCCGGGCCGATCTGGCTCGGCGACAACAGCTCCGTGATGAAGCGCGTCATCGAGCGCCTCTACGCCTGCTCCGCCATCCTCAACGACGCCGGGCAGTACGCCTACTACGGCCGGGCCGGAGGCTGCCTGATCACCGGCAACGAGGACGGCGCCAAGCACTGCGCCATGAACGTCCTCTACTCCCTCCAGCACCTCGGCTACGCCATCCCGCCTCAGGCCGACTCCGCCTGGGTCGGCGCGGCCGGGCCCGGCCCCTCCTACCTCGACCCCGGCTCCGGCGGCCCCGAGAACGACTTCACCAACCGCAACACCACCTTCATGAGCTGGAACCTCATGCACATGGCCCGGCTGCTCAAGGACGCCGGCGGCTTCCCCGCCCACGGCAACCAGCGCGCCGAGTGGGACGCCGGCTGCCGCTTCGACTTCCCCAACCCCGACTACCGCTGACCCCGTTCCCCGCGCTCACATCCTGCGAGGCCCGGTGCGGTGGATCAGCGGCCGGTGGGCGGGCTGGAGGGCCTCGGGGAGGGCGTCGGGGGCGAACCAGCCGGCGTCGAGGATCTCGAACGCGTCGAGGTCGAGCGTCCCGCCGACGAACTCGGCCTCGTAGGCCACCTCCACCCGCAGCCGGAAGCCGCTCTTGAGGTGGATCAGCTCACCGGCCCGCACGTCCAGCCCGGTCTCCTCCCTCACCTCGCGCTCGACGGTCCGGCCGAACTCCTCGCCCCGCACCGCGAAGCCCGACGGCAGCCCCCACTGCCGCCCCTCCGGCCACAGCCGGTGCTTCAGCAGCAGGACGCGACCCGCCTCGTCCCGGACGACGCCGGTCACGCCCACCATGAACGTCGCGTTGGCCCACCACAGCAGCCGCCACTGCACCGACCCCCGCAACGCGTGCCACCCCCACGCCGCCAGCCGTTTCACCGGGTCTCCTTCGCGGATGTCCAGCAGGGGCGATGCGGCGGACGTCGCGGTGGTCGAGCGTCAGCGCGGACCCCGGGACCGGCAACCGCGCGAACCATGATCGTCGTCTTCCTCAACGGCATGAGGACATGGTGCCCCGGCCTGCACACCAGGCGCCCGGGCCCAGCCTCGTTACACTGGACCGCGCCCCGAGGAGTGCCTTGACCAGCAGCTCGCCCACCGTCGCCTCGCTCCCGCCGCTCGCCGCCCAGGCGGAACACCTCATCGAGCTCGGAATACCCGAGCTGGCGGGGATGCGCGTAGAGGACCTGCGCACGTTCGCCGCGGACTCCGGCCGGGCCACCGGCGGCGACCTGCTCGCCGTCCACCCGGACCGCCTGTCCGCATCCGCCATCGCACCGCTGCTCCGCCACGACGGCAAGCCCGGTTTCGTCGTCACCGACATGCCCGACGTCGACCACTTCGCCCCCAGCGCCGTCGACCTGCCAGACGCTCCCCTGTACGTCGTCAACGGCCTCGACCGTGGGGACCGCCTGGCCAACTGGACTCCCAAGGAAGCCCTGCCCGTCCTCAGCGAGGAGGGCCGCAGCCCCTTGCTGCTCACTGAGGGCATGCACTGGGTGCTCCAACAGCCGACCGCCCTTGAGCGCAACCACTGTTTCATGACCATCGGTTCCCGCCTCCGCAAGGCCAACGGCACCCTGGACGCCCGTACTCCGGCCCTCTGGATCAGCAACGGCACGGGGCGCGACGGCCGCGAGCGGCGCAATGCCCCGAAGGTCGGCTGGTGCTGGTGGGGCAACCGCCACACCTGGCTGGGCATCGCCTCCGCCGAGAGCCGCAGGCCGTAGCCGTGCCTGCGGCTCACGCCCAGCGATCCCCCAAGCGACGCCAAGCCTCCCGGACAAGGAACCACTCGTGACACGCTCGATCCCCGCCGACCCGACCGTCGTGCACCCCATGCCCGAACAGCCGCGCCTGGTGCTGCTCAAACCGCTGGTCAGCTCACCGCTGATCGAGGTCGGGGAGTTCTCCTACTACGACGATCCGTCGGACCCGACCGCCTTCGAGACCCGGAACGTGCTCTACCACTACGGGCCGGAGAAGCTGATCATCGGCAAGTTCTGCGCCCTGGGCGAGGGCACGCGGTTCATCATGAACGGCGCCAACCACCGGATGGACGGCCCCTCGACGTTCCCCTTCCCGATCATGGGCGGGTCCTGGTCCGAGCACTTCGACCTGATCACCGGTCTCCGCGGCCGGGGCGACACCGTCGTCGGCAACGACGTCTGGTTCGGCTACCAGTCATTGGTCATGCCCGGTGTTCGCATCGGACATGGGGCCGTCATCGCCTCGGGCTCCGTCGTCGCGGACGACGTTCCCGACTACGGGATCGTCGGCGGCAACCCCGCCCGGCTCATCCGCCGCCGGTACGGCGACGCGGACATCGACCGCCTCCTGGCCGTGGCGTGGTGGGACTGGCCGCTTCAGCACATCACCGACCACGTCCGCACCATCATGTCCGGCGGCGTCGGCGATCTCGAGCAGGCTGCGGCCGAACTGGCTTGACAACAGGGCTGGTTCTACCGTCCGGACGCCGGGCGGTAGAACTCCTGTGCCCCTGGGCCGCGCGTCAGGGTTGCTCGATGAGGCGGTCGATCATCGTGGCCATCGCCGCGTCCACGTGCTGGTTCAGCTCCTCCGGGGTGTACCGCCCGCGCTTCCCCTCGAGCTGGACCGAGATGATCACCGGCCCCTTGCGCGCCATGGCGGTCGCGAAGCGCCGGGGGCTCTTGGGCAGCGTGCTGCCTTCCTCGCCCTCGTCGGCGGCGAACAACCCCGACTCCGCGTACCCCTCGTCCACGCCGTCCAACGTCAGCGGGCGCATGCGCACCTCTGTGAAGACCACTGAGCCGTAGTCCTGCGTGCCGCACTCTCCGGAGCGTCCCTCCGACATGGCGTACCACTGCTCCGCCGTGGCCTGCTCCTTGTGGACGAGCACCTGGGAGAACGCGTCCAGCGTGGCGGTGCCGGAGAGCCGTTGGAGGCCGGTCTGCTCCGGTGCCTCGTCCCGCATGTCCTGCCAGCTGCACTCCTCGTCGAGCTTGCCCCACGGCGTGAGCTCATGCTCGTAGAAGTCCTCGCTGGGCTTGAACTTCTCGCCCCAGTCCTCGGGTTCGAGCTGGACGCGCTGAATCAGGGCATGGGTCTGCTGTTCGGTCTGCGGCGGCGTCCACTCCGGGGCGTCGTCGCCTCCTCCGCAGGCGGAGGCCAGGACAGCGACGAGGGCGAGGGCGAGCGTGGTCGCGCGTATGCGATACGACGTCATGCGCTGACGTCGGCGACGAACGCGGCCCACGCGGCGGCGGGGAACACGAGCACATCGCCCCCGGCCCGCTTGCTGTCCCGTACCGGGACGACCCCCTCACACCCGTCCGCCACCTCGACGCAGGCTCCATAGGACTTGTCGCTGTGGCTGGACTTGCGCCACCTCGCGGCCCCGGGGAAGTCACGGGCCACCTCGACGCAGTTGCCACCCGTGTTGTTGCTGCGGCTGGACTTACACCAAACGGCAGTGCTGAGATCAAGGGGCTTGTGGCTCATGCGTATTGCTCCTTCATCGTGTCCCGGATCAGGCGCTCTGAGGCGGCCGGTGGGAGTGCGTGGACCTGCAACAGGTCGTACGCGTGAGCGTATCGGGTGACCCGGTCCGGGAGCTCCACCAATTCGCCACTGTCGTAGCCCTCCAGATACGCCACGTCCGGGCCGTCCGGGAGGGAGAGGAGAGTGAGCGACCCCCCGGTGATGGGGTGCTGTTCCGCTTCAAAGGGCAGCACTTGAAGTGTGATGTGGCGACGTTTCGCCATCGACAGCAGATGGCTCAACTGTTCGTGCATGGTGACCTTCTCGCCTACCTGCCTTCGCAGAGCGGCCTGGTCGAGCACTGCCCAGAGAAACGGTGGGTCGTCCCCCTCCAGCAGGACACGTCGGCTGATGCGCGCTTCGATCTGGCGATCCAATTCCTCCTCGTTGAGATGGGGTAGCCCTTCGCGCAGCGTGATTCGCGCATAGGCAGGGGTCTGGAGGAGCCCAGGTACAGACTGAGCTGTGTATTCGAGGATCTTCACCGCGCGCGCCTGCTTCTCCATGAACGCGCGCACCCAGTCGACGTACGTCTCACGGGTCATGTGCCACCAGAGGTCGGTGATCTCGCCATCGGCCTCCAAGGCCAGGTCGATGGCTTCCGCCAGGGCTCTCGGCGGCGGGTCGGTGGCCAGCTCGATCTGGGCGATGCGGTTGTGGGTGACGTGGACCTGGCAGCCCAGTTCCCTCTGCGTCCAGCCGAGCGCCTCACGGCGCTTGCGGACTCTGGAGCCGAGGTAAGCGGCCATCGACGCGCGGGGGTCAAGTGGCTTTGCAGCAGGCATGGGTTCGCCTCGTTTCAGCCTTCTGGTCCTGAAGGGCTTGACACTGCACATCGTAGATTCGAGGCACCACGCTGTGTGCTGAACGGGGATACCCAACGTGAAAGGTGAAGAGAGCACATGGCGATGACCGATGGACGCCGGAACGCGCTGGCGCGGCTGCGGGAGGCGGAGGAGGCGGCGAACGATCTCCGGGAGCAACTGCGCAAGTCGGCGGTGGTGTTGCCGTCGCTGCGGATCGACCCGGTGTCGGCGGCGGGGAGCGAGCCGGCGCCGTTGATCGACCTGGGGCGGTGCAACCTGGAGACGGTGCGCCGGCTCGTCGTCGCCCTGCGGCAGCGGGAGGGGCTGTGACGGCGCCGCCGCCGCGCGGGGCGTGCGCGGTGGACACGCGGGACGGCCGGGTGGGGGAGGTCATGGCCCACGGCGGGGCGTATGTCCAGCTCCGGCCGCTGCTGGGCGGGCGGGAGTGGGACTGCCCACCGGATCTCCTCCGGGCGGCGACACCGGACGAGCGGCTCTCGGCCCGTCTTCGTGAGCTGAATCGTCGCAGTCGGGGCGGTATTTGACCGTTCGTGACCGAGTGGCACTTGCCGGTTACTTTGTGGAATAACGTGACCTCAGTACCACGTTCCGTCCGCAAAGAAGGCGGCCCCCAACAACGGTGCTAGCCACACCGGTTGAGGGCCTTCATCGCCAAGGTCACTAGGAGGCCCTGGGATGCTCCGGCATGTTAGCGCGCCGACGCGCTTCTACTCGCAGATTCCGAACGAACTCATCCGCAACCCGCGTCTGAACGGGACGGCCGTCCGCCTGCTGAGCTGGGCGTTGTCGCTGCCCGCGGACTCCCGCGAGACGTTGACCTCGCTCGCGGAGAGGATGCCCGAGGGTCGGATGGCCGTCCGCAAGGCGCGCGGTCAGCTCACCGAAGAGGGATACGTCCACACCCGGCACCTCCAGTGCGCCGAGAGCGGGCGGTGGCGGACGGTCGTGCTGGTGTCCAACACGGCGCTGAGGACGGCCGAGGAGGTGGACGCCGCGTTCGCCGCCTGCACCGCCGGGCAGCCGCCGAGTGACCAGGACCCGCCGGTCGGCCCGCCGCCGGAGCAGGCGCTCGGCGAGCAACCCCTTGAGAACAACGGGGAGAACACCCACCACCCTCCCCGCCCCGAGCCCGCGTCCGAAGCGGCGCCGGACGCGGAGCCGGAACCGGCGCCCGGTCCGGAGCCGGACGGGGCCGCCGTGCGGGCGTTGGTGGACGTCGGGCGGGCGGAGCCCAGGCTGCGGCTGGGCCTGGCCGAGGCGGCGCGGCTGGCGCCGCTGGCGCGGGAGTGGCTGGCGAGAGGCGTGAGCCTGGCCGAGTTCCGGGAGGCGATGACGGCCGGGCTGCCCGGCCGGGTGTACGCCCCGGCGAAGCTGTTGGCGCACCGGTTGCGGGAGAAGCTGCCCGCGCCCGTCGCCCCGCCGGAGCCGCCCGGCCCCCCGGCGCCGCCCCCGCCACCGCTGGCGGAGTGCGCCGAGTGCTGCGATCCGCTGCCCCGGGGCCAGCTCTCCGGCATCTGCCGGGGCTGCGCGGGCCTCACCCCGCCGCCGGACCCGGGCCCCGGGCTCCCACCCGGCGCCGCCAAGGCCCGCGCCGCCTTCGAGGCGGCCCGCGCCGCATCCGGCACGCGTGGGCGAGGGCGGCGCTATGCTTAGTCCAGCGCTTAGTCCAGTGGGCGGATCTCTATGCGAGGCAGCGATGGAAGAAGCCCGTCAGTACAACGTGCACGAAGCCAAGACACACCTCTCGCGCATCTTGGAACAGGTCGCCAGTGGTGAGGAAGTCGTGATCAGCAAGGCGGGGGAGCCTGTCGCCAAGGTCGTTCCGCTGCGTTCCAGAGTGCGGCGGAGCGGGCGCGGTTCGCTGCGCGGGCTGATCAAGATCCGGGACGACTTCGACGAGCTCCCCGATGATCTTGCCGACGCTTTCGGGATGCGCTGATGAGGCTTCTGCTCGATACGCACATCGTCCTGTGGTGGCTTGAGGACTCTCCCGAGCTCTCCGGGGAAGTCAAGGATCTCCTCGAAGTCGAGCCCCATGTGTACGTCAGCGCCGTGACCCCCTGGGAGATCGCGATCAAGCAGTCGCTGGGCAAGCTGGTCGGCCCGGACGACCTCGCGGAGCGGGTCCGCGACAGCCAGTTCCGCAGCCTGCCGATCACCGCCGGGCACGGGGTCCGGGCAGGGCGGCTGCCGGGGCACCACAGGGACCCCTTCGACCGGGTACTGATTGCCCAGGCGCAGGTCGAAGGGCTGATCCTCGTCACCCGTGACAAGTGGATGCCCCAGTACGACGTGCAGGTCATGGCCGTCTGAGCCCTGACGCCGGGCTCGGGAGGCCGCGATCAACGGCTCGCGGTGGCCGAGGAGGAGCACGGCCCGATCACCGAGGAGGAGATCCGGCAGGTGCGGGACGGGCCGCAGCGCTGCGAGAGGCCGTGAGCCCCTTCCTCAGCAGCGCCAGGCCGAGCAGAGCCATCAGCGTCCCGGAGGCGCCGGACATCAGCCCGATGCCCACTTCCCCGTCCGGATCGCCGATCCCGTCCGGAGGGAGATCCACGTCCAACCACTCCAGCACCATCCAGGCCTGAGTGAACAGCAGGACACCGCAGGCAAGCAGCAGGCCGCCCAGGGGGGAGTCGAGGCGCTGCCGAGGGCGTGCCCTGCCCTTGGCGAGCCACCCAACGACTCCTCCCGCCACGAGGGCCACCGGCAGTGCGAGGAATTGGCCGATCATCAGCCCGGTGAGCAGGGCGAGACGCAGGTGGTCGACCCCCTCGCCCCTC
This sequence comes from Streptomyces sp. JJ38, assembly GCF_019303475.1. Classification (GTDB taxonomy): domain Bacteria; phylum Actinomycetota; class Actinomycetes; order Streptomycetales; family Streptomycetaceae; genus Streptomyces. The sequence continues at coordinate 137,230 of NZ_JABLSI010000006.1, read as the reverse complement.
GGCTCGACGATGAGGACACAGGCCCCTCCCGCGAGGAGACCGGTCGCCACGGTGCGCAGAAGAATCACGGCATCATCATGGGCGAGTCCGTTCGACGTGCGGTGCGACATCGGCGAGCGCGGGTCCCGCGCACCTCGGCGGACTGCCGAGAGCGGCGAAAACCGGCTACCGCGACAGCCGGGAGAGGCGGAGACTCGTGCCATGGGTGACATGGGGGAGTTCCGGGACGCGGTCGTCGGGTGGGCGGCCGGTGGGCCCGGCGGGCCCGCGCGCGAGCTGGCGGCGGGCCTGGCCGTCCGGACGGCCGTCCTGCTGGAGGGGCCGAGCGATGTCGCGGCCGTCGCGGCGCTGGCCGCGAGCCGGGGGCGGGATCTGGAGGCCGAGGGCGTCTGCGTGCTCTCGATGGGCGGGGCCATGAGCGTCGGGCGCTTCGCGCAGCTGCTGGGCCCGCCCGGCCTGGGGTTGCGCCTGACGGGGCTGTGCGACGAGCGGGAGCGGCCGTACTACGCCCGGGGCCTGGAGCGGGCCGGCGCGGCGGAGGGCGGGTTCTTCGTCTGTACGGCGGATCTGGAGGACGAGCTCATCCGCGCGCTGGGTGCGGCGCGGGTGGAGGAGCTCGTCCGGGCGGAGGGCGAGCAGCGCGCCCTGGAGAGCTTTCTGCGTCAGCCCGCGCAGCGTGACCGCTCGCAGGAGCAGCGGTTGCGGCGCTTCCTCGGCACGAAGAAGGGGCGCAAGATCCACTACGGCCGGGTCCTCGTCGAGGCCCTCGATCCCGACGGTGTGCCCGCCCCGCTCGACGGCCTGCTCGGCAGCCTCTGACCGCGCTGTGGCGGGCTCACCCTGGGTGCTCCAGGAGGCGGGCGAGGTTGTCGAGGGCCATGCGCATGCCGGTCTCGTTGTCGGCGGGGGCGACGGCCTCGGGGAGGCCGGTGTGCAGCACGCTGACGTCGGTGCCGCCGCCTGGGGCGTCGGTGAGCGTGGTCGTGATCGTCATCAGGCCCTGGAACGCCGGGTCCTCGGTCTCGAACTCCATCTCCTCCACGACTTCCCCGTCCGGCACGAGCCGGGTGAAGCGGCCGTGGTAGGTGTCGGTGCGCGCGGTCGACTTGCCGGAGGTGCTCGCCGGGTCGTCGTAGGTGAGGGAGACGCGGAAGGCGCCGCCCTCGTGAGGCTCGAAGGTGTGCACGCGGCAGCTCATGCCCGCCGGGACGCGCCAGCGGGGGATGGCCGCCGGGTCGAGCAGGGCGCGGTAGACGTCGGGGCGCGGGGCGGCGACGTGGCCGGTGGTCCGGGTGGTGTGGGTGGTGTGGGTCATCGGCGGGCGTACTTCGGGGCGTAGGTGAGGATGACGAGGCCGGTGGAGTGGGTCTCGGTGCCGGTGAGCTCGAAGTCGACCTTCGCCATGTCGCGGTAGAGCAGGTCGGCGGGCTGGGCCTTGCCGGAGAGGACGGGGTGGAGCCACACCCGGAACTCGTCGAGGAGGCGGTGCTCCAGCATCAGCCGGGTGACGTCGCCGAAGCCGTACTGGAGGATGCCGCCGCCGTCCTCCTCCTTGAGCGCGCGGATGCGGGCGGCGACGTCGTCGGCGATGACGTGGCTGTTCGTCCACTCCGGGTCGGTCAGGGTGCTGGAGACGACGTACTTCGGCATGCTGTTCATACGGTCGGCGAAGGCGTTCTGGCCGGCCTGCGCGGACCAGGCGGGGAAGAAGCCCTCGTACGTCCCGCGGCCCATGATCAGCGCCTCGCTCTCGAAGAGCTGCCGGCGTGCGGCCTGCTCGGCCTGCTCGCCGAAGTAGTCCATGTGCCAGGACTGCATGTTGGTGATGTCGCCGTCGAGCGTCATGTACGTGGCGTTGACGATCTTGCGCATGGGGTGTGCTCCTCGGTGTGCCGGGTACCGCGCGTGCGGTGCCGTCGCGGGATTGGACGCCCCGGTCGGCGGAAACTCATCGCGGTTGCCGTTTCGGTGGGGGCGGTGCGGGCAACCGAAGGCGCCATGGACAGCACTCTCGCCCTCGCCGCCGAAGGTTACGCATGGTTGCCGGACCGGTGGCGGACCCACACCGGTCCCGTCGTCCGCACCCGGCTGCTGGGCCACCCGGCGGTGGGGCTGCGGGGCCCGGAGGCGGTGCGGTTCTTCTACGACGACCGGCACGTGGCGCGGCGGGCGGCGCTCCCGGAGCCGGTGATGGCGACGCTGTTCGGGCGCGGCGGGGTGCAGTCGCTGGACGGGGAGGCGCACCGGGAGCGCAAGGCGCTGCTGATGGACGTGGTCTCCCCGCCGGAGCGGGTGGAGGCGCTGGCGGAGGGCTTCGCGGCGGCGTGGGAGGAGGCGTTGCCGGGGTGGCTGGGTGACGGCAGGATCGTGCTCTTCGACGAGGCCGGGGTCGTGCTCACGCTGGCCGTGGCCCGGTGGGCGGGGGTGCCGCTGGCCGGGCACGAGGCGCGCCCGCTGGCGGCGGACCTGCTGGCCATGGTGGACGGCTTCGCGACGGCCGGGCCCCGGCACTGGCGTGGGCGGAAGGCGCGGGTGGAGCGCGAGGCGTGGCTGGTGGAGCTGGTCGAGGGCGTCCGTTCGGGTGAGGTGGAGACGCCGCGGGGGTCGGCGCTGGAGCGGATCGCGACACACCGCAACGCGGACGGGGAGCCGCTGGAGCCGCACGTGGCGGCCGTCGAGGTGCTGAACGTGCTGCGGCCGACGGCCGCCGTGGCCTGGTACGCGGCGTTCGCGGCGCACGCCCTGCACCGATGGCCGCGGCACCGGGAGCGGCTGGGGGAGGCGGCGTACGCGTACGCCTTCGCGGACGAGGTGCGGCGCTTCTATCCGTTCGCGCCGTTCGTGGCCGGGCGGGCGGTGACGGACCTGACGTGGCACGGGGAGCCGATCCCGTACGGCTCGTTGCTGCTGCTGGACCTGTACGGGCAGAACCACGAGCGGGCGCTGTGGGGCGACCCGTACATCTTCCGCCCGGACCGCTTTCTGGGCGGCGGTGTCGACCCGCGGCTGCTGGTGCCGCAGGGCGGCGGCGATCCGGAGTCGGGCCACCGCTGCCCCGGTGAGTCGGCGACGCGCTCGCTGATCGCCGCGGTGGCGGCCCGGCTGGCGGAGCTGTCCTACGCGGTGCCGTCGCAGGACCTGACGATCCCGCTGGGCCGGATTCCCACCCGTCCGCGCAGCGGGATGGTGCTCAGTAACCTGGCCCGGTGACCAGGGAGAACACAGAGGCGGCCGAGCGGGCCGTGCGGGCGTGGCGGGCCTCGGTGGCGGGCGGGGCCGTGCTGCTGGACGGCTTCCACGCGGTGAAGCACGCGTTGCGGTTCGGGGCGGACGTCGGCGTCGTCCTCGCCCGGGACGCGGCGGCCGTGCGCGCGCTGGCCGGGGAGCTGGCCCCGGACGTGGCGGAGGAGCTGGCGGGGCGGGTGGTCGAGGTGGACGGCGGGGTGCTGCGGGAGCTGGTGCCCAGGCCGCATCCGACCGGGGTGGCCGCACTGGCCGTCCGCCGGGGCCGGGAGGCCAACCTGGCGGCTCTGCGGGCCCGGCCCCGGAGCGCGCCCGTGGTGCTGCTGGAGGACCCGCGCAACCTGGGCAACGTGGGCGCCGTCGTCCGGCTCGCGGCGGGGCTGGGCGCCACCGGCGTCGTCACGACGGGGCCGGCCGACCCGTGGCATCCGGCGGCCGTGCGGGGCGGTGCGGGCCTGCACTACGCGACGGCCGTGGAGCGGGTGACGCCGAAGGAGCTGCCGCCGGGGCCGCTGTACGTGCTGGACCCGGAGGGCGCCGACCTGCGCGGGTCCGTCGTCCCCGACGACGCGGTGCTGGCCTTCGGCACCGAGCGGCACGGGGTCTCGGCGGAGCTGAAGGCCCGGGCCGACCACCTGCTGGCCCTGCCGATGCGCCCGAACGTCTCCAGCTACAACCTGGCGACCAGCGTCGCGATGACCCTCTACCACTGGTCCTGCGGCCCCGGAAAGGCTGACCGCACGCCCGTTTCCCGCGTACGGTGAGTACCAGCCGGGCTCTCCCCGACCGGAGCGGAGGCGAAGACGTGACGATGCCCGCCATGAGTGCGCGTCCCGGAAACCTGCGTTCCGTCGCTGAGGAGATCGAGCGGGCGACCGGTCTGCGTGTCGAGATTCTGGGAGGGAAGCTCGTGATGTCCCCGACCCCGCGGGGGAAGCACGCGGGCGTGATCCGGCGGTTGCGCAAGCAGATCGAGCCCGTGTTGGCCGACGGGCTCGGAGCGTACGAGGTGTCGTCGATCGCGATGCCGGACGACCCGGACGACTACTGCACCCCCGACCTCGTGATCCTCCCCGAGGAGTGGGACCAGGACGACGACTGGCTGGCGGACCCGCGGGATGTGGAGCTCGCGGTGGAGGTCATCTCCAAGTCCGAGCGCGCGAAGGACATCGCGGGCAAGGGCGAGTGGTACGCGGCGGCTGGCGTCCGGCTGCTGCTCAGCGTCGACCCTCGGCGCGGCGCGTGGACGCTGCGCAGCAGGCCGAAGGCGGACGAGTACCAGGGCGTACTGCACGGGGAGTTCGGGGACGACGTGCCGCTGCCGGAGCCGTTGGGCATCGTGCTCGACACCGGTTGTCTGCCGGTTTACGACGCCCCCTGAGCGCCGGGCTCCCCCACGCCGTCGACCCCCGCGCGGTGACGGTGCGCGGGGGCCGACGGCGGGATCAGGCGTCAGGGTCAGGCCTGGCGGCGGACCTCGACCATGCGGAAGCGCGGAGCGACGAAGGCCGCGTCGCACAGGGTGGCGTTGGCGGCGGGGTTGCCTCCGGAGCCGTGGAAGTCGGAGAACGCGGCCGTCTGGTTGACGTAGACGCCGCCGGTGAGGTTGAGGGAGAGCTGGGCGCACTCCTCCAGGCAGGCGTCCTCGATGAGCCGCTCGGCCTCGGCGTCGGTCGTGTAGGCGCCGACCGTCATGGCGCCCTGCTCCCGCACGGTGCGGCGCAGCAGCGCGACGGCGTCGGCCGTGGAGTCGACGGCGACGGCGAAGGAGACCGGGCCGAAGCACTCGCTGAGGTAGGCGGACTCGGCCTCCGGCGCGGCGGCGTCGAGCTTGACGATGGCCGGGGTGCGCACGGTGGCGTCGGGGAACTCGGGGTGCTCGACCGCGCGGGAGGCGAGGGCGAGCTCGCCGAGCGAGGGCGCGGCGTCGAGCCGCTCGCCGACGCCCGGGTTGACGATGGCGCCGAGCAGGGCGGTGGCGCGGGTGTCGTCGCCCAGGAGCTTGTCCACGGCGCCCGCGAGGTCGGCCACGAGCTCGTCGTACGTCTTGTGCCCGGCGTCGGTCCCGATGCCCTGACGCGGGATGAGCAGGTTCTGCGGGGTGGTGCACATCTGGCCGCTGTAGAGGGACAGCGAGAAGGCGACGTTGGCGAGCATGCCGCGGTAGTCGTCGGTGGAGTCGAACACGATCGTGTTGACTCCGGCCTTCTCGGTGAAGACCTGCGCCTGGCGGGCGTTGGCCTCCAGCCAGTCGCCGAAGGCGGAGCCGCCGGTGTAGTCGACGATGCGGATCTCGGGGCGGGTGGCGAGCGTCCTGGCGATGCCCTCGCCGTCACGCTCGGCGGCCAGGGCGACGAGGTTGGGGTCGAAGCCGGCCTCGGCGAGGGTCTCGCGGGCGATGCGCACGGTGAGCGCGAGCGGCAGCACGGCGCGCGGGTGCGGCTTGACGAGGACGGCGTTGCCCGTGGCCAGGGAGGCGAAGACGCCCGGGTAGCCGTTCCAGGTGGGGAAGGTGTTGCAGCCGATGACGAGGGCGACGCCGCGCGGGACGGCGGTGAACTCCTTCGTCAGCTCCAGCGGGTCCCGCTTGCCCTGCGGCTTGGTCCAGCGGACGGCGGCGTCGGGGGTGCGGGTCTGCTCGGCGTAGGCGTAGGCGACGGCCTCCAGGCCGCGGTCCTGGGCGTGCGGGCCGCCGGCCTGCATCGCCATCATGTAGGCCTGTCCGCTGGTGTGCATGACGGCCTGGGCGAACTCGTGGGTGCGCGCGTTGATCCGGGTGAGGATCTCCAGACAGACGGCCGCCCGTGCCTCGGGGCCGGCGTCCCGCCAGTCGGGGACGGCCGCGCGCATGGCGGGCAGCAGGACGTCCGCGTCGGCGTGCGGATACTCGATGCCGAGGTCGACGCCGTAGGGGGAGCGCTCGCCGCCCGTCCAGCCGTCGGTGCCGGGCTGGTCCAGCTCGAAGCGGGCGCCGCGCAGCGCGTCGAAGGCGGCCTGCCCCTCGGCCGCGCTCAGCGAGCCGTTCTCCCCGTAGGCCTTGGGGTGCTCAGGGAAGGGCGACCAGTAGGCCCGGGTGCGGATGGTCTCCAGGGCCTGGTCGAGAGTGGGGCGGTGCTGGTCGATCAGCTTCCTGGCGCTGAGCGCTGTGGTCATCGAAGACCAACTCCTCGTCGAGCTGTGCGCGAGCTTGCGGACAACGGCTAGAGTAACCGAACGATCGGTCGGGACAAGGGGTGGAAATGGCCAGCGAGGACAAGGCACCACAGACCGCACGGTCAGACGGGGCGTTCGGCACGGTCGCCGTCGTCGGGACGGGCACGATGGGGCAGGGCATCGCCCAGGTGGCCCTGGTCGCCGGGCACCGGGTGCGGCTGCACGACGTGGCGCCCGGGCGGGCCGAGCAGGCCGCCGCGGCGATCACCGGGCGGCTCGACCGGCTGGTGGAGAAGGGCCGGATGACGGCCGAGGCCCGCGAGGCCGCCGCCTCCCGGCTGCACGCCGTGGCCGAGCTGGGCGAGCTGGCCGACGCGGAGATCGTCATCGAGGCCGTGCTGGAGGAGCTGGGCGCCAAGCAGCTGCTCTTCGAGGCCCTGGAGTCCGTCGTCGCCGAGGACTGCCTGCTGGCCACCAACACCTCCTCCCTCTCCGTGACGGCCGTCGCGGGCGCGCTGCGCCGCCCCGGGCGCTTCCTCGGCCTGCACTTCTTCAACCCGGCGCCGCTGCTGCCGCTCGTGGAGGTGGTCAGCGGCCACGCGACGGACGAGGCCGCCGCCGTCCGGGCCCGCGACCTGGCCGCGGCCTGGGGCAAGACGCCGGTGCGCTGCACCGACACCCCGGGCTTCATCGTCAACCGGGTGGCCAGGCCGTTCTACGCGGAGTCCTTCCGGCTGCTGGAGGAGCGCGCCGCGGACCCGGCCACGCTGGACGCCGTCCTGCGGGAGAGCGGCGGCTTCCGGATGGGCCCCTTCGAGCTGACCGACCTCATCGGGCAGGACGTCAACGAGGCCGTCACCCGCAGCGTCTGGTCGTCCTTCTTCCAGGACCCGAAGTTCACCCCGTCCCTCGCCCAGCAGCGGCTGGTGCAGTCCGGGCGGCTCGGCCGCAAGTCCGGGCACGGCTGGTTCGCCTACGGGGACGGGGCGGCGGACGTCGAACCGCACACCATGCCCCCGCACCCGGCCCCGCGCCAGGTGACGGTGCACGGCTCGCTGGGCCCGGCGGCCGTGCTGCCCGCGCTGCTGGAGAAGGCCGGGATCGGCGTCGTCCGGGCCGAGGCGGAGGAGGCGGAGGCCGGTTCGGAGGGGGCCGGCGGGCACCTCGTCCTGCCCGGTGGCTCGAAGCTGTGCCCCGCGAACGGCCACGCGCCCGCCCTCGGGGAGATCCACCTCGACCTCGCCCTCGACTACCGCACCGCGGAGCGGGTGGCGCTCGGGTGCGCCGACGACGTCCCCGAGACCGACCGGGCGGCCGCGGCCGGGCTCTTCCAGGCCCTGGGCAAGCGGGTCAGCCTCGTCGAGCCCGTCCCCGGCCTGGTCGTGGCCCGCACGGTGGCGATGCTGGCCGACCTCGCCGCCGACGCCGTCGCCCGTGGCGTGGCCACCGAGGCCGACGTCGACACCGCGATGCGGCTCGGGGTGAACTACCCGCGCGGCCCGCTGGAGTGGTGCGACGCGCTCGGCGCGGGCTGGGCCGTGGGCGTCCTGCGCGCCCTGCACGCCGCCTACCCCACCGGCCGCTACGCCCCGTCCCAGGGCCTGCTGCGCCGCTCTGGGCCGATCGGGGGACAATCTTGACATCCTCCCTTCCCTGAGGGGAGGGGATTCCTGGCTCAGGCTGCCTCCGGGAGCAGCGCTCCTGGGGGTCTTGCGCCATCAGCGCCAGCCGGGTTGAGACCAGCCCGGACCAGCATCACGCGGGCGGAGTTCTTGTCCCTGGGGGATACGGCTCCGCACGCGGTGCAGGTGTAGGTACGTTCCGAAAGGGGAAGTGCGTGCTTGGTTCTCGCTCCGCACGACGCGCAGTCCATGGTGGTGTGCGCGGGGTGCACCAGACGCACATCGCGTCCGTGCTTGCGGCCCATCTCGATCAGGGCCGTCTTCGTGGCGCCAATCCCCGCGTCGGCGGCTTTGCGGGCCATGGTGGTCTTGGCCAGGAACTTCGGCCGGAAATCCTCAACCGCGATCGCGTCGTGGTCCCGGACGACACGCTTGGCCCACTTGCGGGCGGTGTCCTGCCGCTGACGGGAGACCTTCTTGTGCAGCTTCGCGGTATGCGCCTGGGCCTTCCGGTAGCCGTCGGACGCGGCCTGCCCCTTGGCGGGGCGGCGCCGGGCCATCATCCGCTGATAGCGCGCCAAGCGCTGAGCGGCGTTCCTCCCGTGCTGGGCATGGGAGAGGTCATGGGCGACGCTCGTGGTGGTGGCGGTTTCCCTGACGCCCCAGTCGACGCCGAGCACCGCCCCAGTCTCCGGGAGCGGCTGCACCTTGGCCGCGACGACGAACGACGCGTACCAGTGCCCGATGCTGTCGCGATACACCCGCACCGAGGAGGGTGTGGCCGGGAGCCCGCGGGACCACACAGGCGTCAGCACGATCCCGCCCGCGAGGTGCAGGCGGCCGCCCCTGAGGCGGAACCCGCGCCGCGTGTAGTTCAGCGTGGGCAGCGCCTCACGCTTCCGCTTGATCCGGGGCATCCCCGCGCGCTGCCGCATCGGCAGCCCGGCCTTGATGTCCTTCATCGCCTTGGCGCGGGACTTGGCGAAGTCCCGGATGGTCTGCTGCTGCGGCACCGAGCTGCCTTCACGCAGCCAGGCCACCGCCCTGCGGGCCTCGGTCAGCATCTTGTCGAGTTGCGCCGGACCGCACATCGTCCGCTTGGCCGCGTCCCGGTTCCGGGCGTGGACCTTGCGGGACATGGCAACGCATTCGTTCCAGATCCACCGGCAGCGCGCCCACTCGGCCATAAGACCAGCGCGTGCGGTCGACGACACGCGCAGCCGGTAGGTGTACCGGGCAAGCCCGGCATCCCCCGCCTTCGCTTTCCTCGTCATACCCAACAACCTACCCGGAGGGACCGACAGTTGAGAGTTCCCGATCACGCGGCCCGCCTCACCACCACCGCGGTGGACGCCGAACCGCCACGGCGGCACTTCGCTTCTCCCCGCCCTGCTCCCCAGGAGCTTCGTCTCCTCCCCGGCCTGAAGACCGGGACATCCACGAAGGTGACCTGGTGACCATGGCACGCCGCGACACGTACACCCCGGACACCCTGTTGGCCGTCGCGGTGCGCGTGTTCAACGAGCGTGGCTACGACGGCACGAGCATGGAGCACCTGTCGAAGGCCGCCGGGATCTCCAAGTCGTCCATCTACCACCACGTGCGCGGCAAGGAGGAGCTGTTGCGCCGGGCCGTCTCCCGGGCGCTGGACGGCCTCTTCGGCATCCTCGCCGAGCCGGGCGCGCGGGACGGCCGGGCGATCGAGCGGCTGGAATACGTCACGCGGCGCACGGCCGAGGTGCTGATGGCCGAGCTGCCGTACGTGACGCTGCTGCTGCGGGTCCACGGCAACACGGACACCGAGCGGTGGGCGCTGGCCCGCCGCCGGGAGTTCGACCAGCAGGTCGCCGAGCTGCTGAAGCAGGCGGCGGCCGAGGGGGATCTGCGCGCCGACATCGACGTGCGGCTGGCCACCCGGCTTCTCTTCGGCATGATCAACTCGATCGTGGAGTGGTACCGGCCCGAGCGCGGCTCGGCCGAGCCCGAGGTCGCCGCCGCCGTCGTCCGCATGGCCTTCGCGGGCCTGCGGGTGACCTGAGCGGCCGGCGGCTTCCCACGCCGTGGCCGGGGTTCGCTTCCCTTCCGCCGGACTCTCGACGTGGGGTTCGCCGCCGTCGCGGCGGGCTTTTCCCGGGGCTCCGCCCCGGGGCCCCGGACCCGCGGGCCCCGGCCGCCCGGCTGCGGTGCCGGGGGCTGCGCTCGCCAGCCCTGCGCCTCAGCGCAGACCTCCCAAGCGCGCGGTGTCGTGGCCGTTCGCGCGGTTCCCGGCTCCCCGTCAGGGCGTGGGGTGGAGGTCGGTCTCCTCGAAGACGAGGAGGGTGCGGGTGCTCAGCACCTCGGGGATGGACTGGATGCGGGTGAGCACCAGCTCGCGCAGGGCCCGGTTGTCGGCCGTGTGGACGAGCAGGAGCACGTCGAAATCCCCGCTGACCAGCGCGATGTGGGTGGCGCCCGGCAGCTGCTGGAGCTGCTCGCGCACGGTGCGCCACGTGTTCTGCACGATCTTGAGCGTCACGTAGGCGGAGGCGCCCTGGCCCGCCCGCTCGTGGTCGACGCGGGCGCTGAAGCCGCGGATGACGCCGTCGTCGACGAGCCGGTTGATGCGGGCGTAGGCGCTGGCCCGGGAGATGTGGACGCGGTCGGCGACCGAGCGGACGGAGGCCCGGCCGTCCGTCTGGAGGATGCCGAGGATCTGCCGGTCGACCGCGTCCAGCGGCCGGGGCGTGAGGCCCGTTCCGGCCATCTGTTCATCCGCCATGGCGTGCGGCCCTCCCTCGTTGGACGTCTGGCGCGCGACCCCGGGTGTGGACGGCCATTCGTCCACGGCGGCGCACCACCTGTAGCCAGAATGCACGCCAGACCGAACAATCGGTAGGGGAGAGACCCCGGTCACCCCGAGGCTCGCCACCCCCCGCCCACCCGTCCGCCCGCCGCCCACCCGGAGGTGTGCCCGACATGACGGTCGTCGCGCAGACCGGCGCGTATCGCCCCGCCCCGCCGCCCGCCTGGCGCCCGCGTACCGACGCGGCGCCGCTGCTGCCGGACGAGGAGCCGTACCGCCTGCTGGGCACCGGTGCCGAGCTCGACCCGGAGCTGATGGCCGAGCTGTACACGCAGCTCGTCAAGGGTCGCCGCTACAACCAGCAGGCCACCGCCCTGACCAAGCAGGGCAGGCTGGCCGTGTACCCGTCCACGACGGGTCAGGAGGCGTGCGAGGTCGCCGCCGCGCTCGCCCTCAAGGAGCAGGACTGGCTGTTCCCCTCCTACCGCGACACCCTCGCCGTCGTCGCCCGCGGGGTGGAGCCCGCGCAGGCCCTCACGCTGCTGCGCGGTGACTGGCACTCGGGCTACGACCCGCGGGCGTGCCGCGTCGCGCCGCTGAGCACGCCGCTGGCCACGCAGCTGCCGCACGCCGTCGGCCTCGCCCACGCGGCCCGGCTGCGCGGTGACGACGTCGTGGCGCTCGCCATGGTCGGCGACGGCGGCACCAGCGAGGGGGACTTCCACGAGGCGCTGAACTTCGCCGCCGTCTGGCAGGCGCCCGTCGTCTTCCTGGTGCAGAACAACGGCTTCGCGATCTCCGTGCCGCTGTCCAAGCAGACCGCCGCCCCGACGCTCGCCCACAAGGCCGTCGGCTACGGCATGCCCGGCCGCCTGGTGGACGGGAACGACGCCCCGGCGATGTACGAGGTGCTGTCGGAGGCCGTCGAGCGGGCCCGGCGCGGCGCCGGACCGACGCTCATCGAGGCGGTGACGTACCGGATGGACGCGCACACCAACGCCGACGACGCCACCCGCTACCGGGGCGACGCCGAGGTGGACGAGTGGCGCGAGCACGACCCGGTCGCCCTGCTGGAGGCCGAGCTGACCCAGCGCGGCCTGCTGGACGAGGCGGGCGTCGCCGCGGCCCGGGAGGCCGCCGAGGCCATGGCCGCGAAGCTGCGGGACAGCATGAACGCGGACGCCGAGCTGGACCCGATGAGCCTGTTCGACCACGTCTACGCCCAGAAGACGAGCCAGCTGCGCGAGCAGGCCGACCAGCTGCGGGCCGAGCTGGCCGCGGCCGAGGAACAGGACGCGGCGCAGCACGAGGAGGACCACCGATGAGCACGGCGGCCACCAGCCGACCGGGCGGCCCGACGACGACGGCCGCCCCCAAGCCCACCCCGCTCGGCCAGGCGCTCAACCGCGCCATGCGGGACGCCATGGCCGAGGACCCGACGGTCCACGTGCTCGGCGAGGACGTCGGCACCCTCGGCGGCGTCTTCCGCGTCACGGACGGCCTGGCCAAGGAGTTCGGCGAGGACCGCTGCACCGACACCCCGCTGGCCGAGGCCGGCATCCTCGGTGCCGCCGTGGGCATGGCGATGTACGGGCTGCGGCCGGTCGTGGAGATGCAGTTCGACGCGTTCGCCTACCCGGCCTTCGAGCAGCTCATCTCGCACGTGTCCCGCATGCGCAACCGCACGCGCGGCGCGCTGCCCATGCCCATCACCGTCCGGGTGCCCTACGGCGGCGGCATCGGGGGCGTCGAGCACCACAGCGACTCCTCCGAGGCGTACTACATCGCCACCCCCGGCCTGCACGTCCTCACCCCGGCGACCGTGGCCGACGCCTACGGCATGCTGCGCGAGGCCATCGCCTCGGACGACCCGGTGATCTTCCTGGAGCCCAAGCGGCTCTACTGGTCCAAGGACGCCTGGGACCCGGAGGCGCCGACGGCCGTCGAGCCCATCGGCCGCGCTGTCGTCCGCCGGACCGGCACCTCCGCGACGCTGCTCACCTACGGCCCGTCCGTGCCCGTGTGCCTGGAGGCCGCCGAGGCCGCCCGGGCCGAGGGCTGGGACCTGGAGGTCGTGGACCTGCGCTCGCTGGTGCCCTTCGACGACGAGACGGTCACCGCGTCCGTGCGGCGCACCGGGCGGGCCGTCGTCGTCCACGAGTCCACCGGCTTCGGCGGGCCCGGCGGCGAGATCGCCGCCCGCGTCACCGAGCGCTGCTTCCACCACCTGGAGGCGCCGGTGCTCCGCGTGGCCGGTTTCGACCTCCCCTACCCGCCGCCGATGCTGGAACGCCACCATCTGCCCGGTGTGGACCGCATCCTGGACGCCGTGGACCGGCTCCAGTGGGAGTCGCGGTGGACGGAAGGGGACGTGCGCTGATGCCCGAGGTACGCGAGTTCACACTGCCGGATCTGGGCGAGGGCCTCACCGAGGCCGAGATCACCCGCTGGCTGGTGGAGGTCGGCGACGTCGTCGCCGTGGACCAGCCGGTCGTCGAGGTCGAGACGGCCAAGGCCATGGTCGAGGTGCCGTGCCCCTACGGCGGCGTGGTCACCGCCCGCTTCGGCGCCGAGGGGGACGAGATCCCCGTCGGCGCGCCCCTGGTCACCGTCGCCGCCTCCTCGCCGTCGTCCGCCGACGGCCCGGGGGCCGACGACGCCGGCGAGCAGACCACCTCGGAGCGGTCCGCCGCCGAGCAGGAGGGCTCCGGGAACGTCCTCGTCGGCTACGGCACGGCCGCCGCGCCCCGCAGGCGCCGCCGCAGCGCCTACCGCCCCACCCTGTCCGCCCCCGCGGCTCCCCCGCCCGCCCCGGCCGCCTCCGCGCCCTCTCCCGGACTCCGTCCGGTGGGGCCCCCGGTCGCTGGGAGTCCCCCCGGACGGAGTCCGGTGGAGGCCAACGGCACCGCGCTCGCCGTCATCTCACCGCTCGTGCGCCGCATCGCCCGGGAGCGCGGCATCGACCTGCGCACCGTCTCCGGGACGGGCCCGCAGGGCCTCATCCTGCGCGCCGACGTCGAACGGGCCGCCGCACCCTCCCCCGAACCCGCCGCACCCGCCCCGGCACCGGCGCCCTCCCCCGGACTCCGTCCGGGGGGACCCCCGGCGGGCGAGCGGCTGCCGCTCAAGGGCCTGCGCGGCGCCGTGGCGGACAAGCTCTCCCGCAGTCGCGGCGAGATCCCCGACGCCACCTGCTGGGTGGACGCCGACGCCACCGAACTCCTCGCCGCCCGCCGGGCCATGAACGCGGCGGGACCCAAGATCTCGCTGCTGGCCCTGCTCGGCCGCATCTGCGTCGCCGCCCTGGACCGCTACCCCGAGCTCAACTCGACGGTGGACACCGAGCGGCGCGAGATCGTCCGGCTGCCCGCCGTGCACCTGGGCTTCGCCGCGCAGACGGACCGGGGCCTGATGGTGCCCGTCGTCAAGGACGCCCACCGGCGCAACGCCCAGGACCTCAGCGCCGAGTTGCAGCGGCTCACCGACGTGGCGCGGGAGGGCAGGCTCGGCCCGGCCGAGCTGACCGGCGGCACGTTCACCCTCAACAACTACGGGGTCTTCGGTGTCGACGGCTCCACGCCGATCATCAACCACCCCGAGGCGGCCATGCTCGGCGTCGGCCGCATCGTGCCCAAGCCGTGGGTGCACGAGGGCGAGTTGGCGGTGCGGCACGTCGTGCAGCTCTCCCTCACCTTCGACCACCGCGTCTGCGACGGCGGCACGGCGGGCGGCTTCCTGCGCTACGTGGCCGACTGCGTCGAGCACCCCGCGGTCCTGCTGCGCACCCTGTAGTCCGCGTGGCCCTCGCCGGGCCGCGCCCGCGGGACGGCCGCCGCACCGGCCGTCCGGCCCGGGCGGCCGGGTGGCCCGTACCCTCGGGCCACCCGGGCCGTACGCTCTACCTCGTGACGGACACGGATGACGCGGGCGGCGCCTACGGCCGGTACGGCCGGTACGACGCCGTCGTGCTGGCCGGCGGGGCCGCCCGGCGGCTCGGCGGCACCGACAAGCCCGCCGTCACCGTGGGCGGGCGCACCCTGCTGGACCGCACGCTGTCGGCCTGCCCGGACGCCGGACGGGCCGTCGTCGTCGGCCCCCGCAGGCCCACCGCCCGCCCGGTGACCTGGGCGCGCGAGGCCCGCCCCGGCGCCGGGCCGCTGGCCGCGCTGGCCGCCGGGCTCGACCACGTCACCGCCGGGACCGTGCTCGTGCTCTCCGCCGACCTGCCCTTCCTCGGCCCCGACGCCGTCCGCCTGCTCCACGCCGAGCTGGCGCGCGCCCCGGAGGCCGAGTGCGTGCTCGCCACCCACGGCGGGCGCGACCAGCCGCTCCTGGCCGTCCACCGGGCCGAGCCACTGCGCCGCGAGCTGGCGCTGCTGGCCGCCGAGCACGGCCGCCTGGACCATCTGCCGCTGCGGCTGCTCACCGCCGAGCTCGCCGTCCGCCGGGTACCGCTCGCCGCCGAGACCGCCGCCGACTGCGACACCTGGGGCGACATCGCGGCGGCCCGCGCGCGCATCAGGGAGCATGGGCGTGTGCTGGAAGAATGGACCACCGCAGTCAAGGCGGAACTCGGCCTCGATCTCGACGTCGACATCAACGCCGTACTCGATCTCGCGCGTGACGCCGCGCACGGCGTGGCCCGCCCGGCGGCGCCACTGACCACGTTCCTGGTCGGCTACGCCGCCGCCCTCCAGGGCGGCTCCCCGCAGGACGTCACCGTCGCCCTCCGCAAGGCCGCCGCCCTGGCCGACCGCTGGAACCAGGAGGCGTCGGGCGGCCCGGACGCCGCCCCACCCGCCGTCGGCTGACGGCCGAGGAACACGTCGAGGGAACAAGGCCGATGAACCCCACACCCCCCAACCCGCCGATGAACGACGAGTTCGACGACGCCCTGGCCCTGGCCAACGGCGCGGCGGGCCTGGCTCCCGCGCCCCCGCCGCGCCGCCCCGACCCGGCGACGCCGGGCGGCGGAACGGCCGTGTCCTGGGCCGACGCACGGGCCGCGGCGCGGGCGGCGGGCCGGGCGGGCGAGGCCGTCGAGCTCCCCCTGAGCGAGGCGCTCGGCCACACGCTCGCCGCGCCGCTGCCCGCCCTCACCGATCTGCCCGCCTTCGACACCTCCGCCATGGACGGCTGGGCCGTGGCCGGCCCCGGGCCCTGGGAGCTGGACGAGGCCGACCCCGGCATCCTCGCCGGAGACAGCCCCGCGCGGCTGCCCGACGGGCACGCCGTGGCCATCGCCACCGGCGCCCGCGTCCCCGAGAACGCCACGGCCGTCCTGCGCCGCGAACACGGCTTCGCGGGCGGTGGCCGGCTCACCGCGCCCGACACCCCGGCGCACGGCGCGGACATCCGGCCCCGCGGCCAGGAGTGCCGCACCGGCGACCTGCTGCTGCCCGCCGGAACGGCCGTGACCCCCGCCGTGCTGGGGCTGGCCGCCGCCGCCGGGTACGACACGCTGCCGCTGACCCGCCGGCCGCGGGCCGAGGTGCTCGTCCTCGGCGAGGAGCTGCTGACCGAGGGCGTGCCCGCCGAGGGGCGCATCCGCGACGCCCTCGGTCCCCTCGTCGGCCCCTGGCTGGCCGGCCTGGGCGCCGACGTCGTCGCCACCCGGCACCTGGGGGACAGCGCCGACGCCCTGCGTCAGGCGCTCGCCGAGACGGGGAGGGAGGGCGGGGTCGACGTCCTCGTCACCACCGGGTCGACGGCCGCGGGCCCCGTGGACCACCTGCGGCCCGCCCTGACGGAGGCCGGGGCCACGTTCGTCGTGGACGGCGTCGCCGTGCGGCCCGGCCACCCCATGCTGCTCGCCGTCCTCCCCGACGGGCGGCACGTGGTGGGGCTGCCGGGCAACCCGCTGGCCGCCGTCTCCGCGCTGCTGACCCTGGCCGAGCCGCTGCTGCGTGCCCTGGCCGACCGGGACCCGGACGAGGGGCCCGGCACCGCGCGGCTCGGCGAACGCGTGCCCGGGCACCCCACCGACACCCGGCTCGTGCCCGTCGCCCACCGTTCGGGGACCGCGGCTCCGCTGCGTTACCACGGCCCGGCTATGCTCCGGGGGATCGCCTCCGCAACGGCGCTGGCGGTCATCCCGCCCGGCGGCGCCGGCGCGGGCGCCTCCGTCCATCTGCTCGGCCTGCCCCGGAACTGACCGGTGACCCCCGCATGAAGCTCCGCAACCCGATCGTCACGCGTCGGCACAAACTGACCTACGCCGACGACTACACCTTCCGGGTGCAGCTCCCGCGGCAGCTCACCGGCCCGCTGATCCAGGTCGCCAAGCGGCTCCTCATGGCGCACGTCGTGCTGCTGAGCGCCGTCCTCATCGTCTACCTCGACCGCGACGGCTACGTGGACAACGTGGGGGACGGGATCACCCTCCTCGACTCGGTCTACTACGTGACGGTGTCGCTCTCCACCACCGGGTACGGCGACATCTACCCGGCCTCGGAGACCGCCCGGCTGCTGACGACCTTCGCCATCACGCCGCTGCGCATCCTGTTCCTGATCATCCTGGTCGGCACCTCCCTGGAGGTACTGACCGAGCGCACCCGCCAGCAGTGGCGGCTGTCCCACTGGAGGTCCACCGTGCGCGACCACACGGTCATCGTCGGCTTCGGGACGAAGGGCCGCTCGGCCGCCGAGACCCTGCTCTCGGCGGGCGCCACGAAGGAGCAGATCGTCGTCGTCGACCCGAGCGCGAAGGTCATCGACGCGGCCAACGCGGACGGCTTCGCCGGGGTCGTCGGCGACGCCACCCGCTCCAGCGTGCTGGAGCGGGCCCGCATCGACCGGGCCCGGCGCATCATCATCGCCACCCAGCGCGACGACACGGCCGTGCTGGTGACCCTCACGGCCCGGCAGCTCAACCGGAAGCTCAACATCGTCGCCTCGGTGCGGGAGGAGGAGAACGTGCCGCTCCTGCGGCAGTCCGGCGCCGACTCCGTGGTCACCAGCTCCGGCGCGGCCGGGCGGCTCCTCGGGCTGTCCCTGGTCAGCCCCAGCGCGGGCCAGATCATGGAGGACCTCATCCAGACCGGCATCGGCATGACGCTCGCCGAACGGCCGGTCACCAAGGCCGAGGCCGGGCGTTCCCCGCGCGAGTGCCCCGACCTCGTCCTCGCCGTCATAAGGGGCCACCGGCTGCTGCACTTCGACGACCCCGAGGCGGCGACGCTCCAGCCGCTGGACCGGGTCGTCGTCATCCGGCGCGCCCACGACGAGCAGGCGGTGCCCAAGCTGCGCAAGGGCGACGAGGACGACACCGGCGAACTGCGCAACCCCCCGCGCATGCAGCCCCCCAAGCGTGACTGGCAGGCCCCCCGCGACGACCTCGGGCAGTGAGCGGGGAGCCTCCGGGGCGCCAACTGGCCCGCAGGACCCACTCGATCGTCGGAGACCCGACACGTCGCGATCACCGGACCGTCTCACACAACCGGTAGCGTCGGAGCATGCACGCGATCACGATTCCCGAACCCGGTGGACCCGAGGCGCTGGTGTGGGCCGAGGTGCCCGACCCCGAGGCCGGGGAGGGCGAGGTGCTGATCGAGGTCGCCGCGACCGCCGTGAACCGGGCGGACCTGTTGCAGCGTCAGGGCTTCTACCCGCCGCCCGAGGGGGCGTCACCCTATCCGGGCCTGGAGTGTTCCGGGCGGATCGCGGCCGTCGGTCCCGGCGCCTCTGGGTGGGCCGTCGGGGACGAGGTGTGCGCGCTGCTCAGCGGCGGGGGATACGCGGAACGCGTCACCGTCCCCGCCGGTCAGGTGCTGCCCGTGCCGCGGGGCGTCGACCTCGTGACGGCCGCCGCCCTGCCCGAGGTCACCGCGACGGTGTGGTCCAACGTCTTCATGGTGTGCAACCTGCGGCCCGGCGAGACCGTGCTCGTGCACGGCGGCGCCAGCGGCATCGGCACCATGGCCATCCAGCTCGCCAAGGCCGTCGGGGCCCGGGTCGCCGTCACCGCGGGCAGCCGCGAGAAGCTGGCGCGCTGTGCCGAATTGGGGGCCGACATCCTCGTCAACTACCGGGAGCAGGACTTCGCCGAAGAGGTGAAAGCCGCGACGGACGGCCACGGCGCCGACGTGATCCTGGACATCATGGGCGCCAAGTACCTGAAGCCCAACGTGGCGGCGCTCGCGGTCAACGGACGCATCGTCGTCATCGGCATGCAGGGCGGCGTCAAGGGCGAGCTGAACCTCGGCGCGCTGCTCGCCAAGCGTGGCGCCATCGCGGCGACGACGCTGCGCGGCCGGCCGGTGGACGAGAAGTCCGCCATCGTCGCCGCCGTGCGCGAGCACGTGTGGCCGCTCGTCGAGAGCGGCCGGGTGCGGCCCGTCGTGGACCGCACGCTGCCGCTGAGTGACGCCGCCGAGGGCCACCGGGCGCTTGAGGAGGGCGGACACGTGGGGAAGGTCGTGCTGGTGCGATGAAACCGGCCTAGTGGGGCGGGATGGTTACCGAGAGTACGAGTTCATACCCGAGATGCCGGGTATGAGCCACTGTGTGACCCTGGTCACTGGTCAGTGTGAACCACGGGTCCGGAGAGCCGACAGGGCCACGCGGGACCGACCGGGTCGCGTGGCACCCACGGGGTCGGCCGGAACCGACCGAGCCGACAGGGTCCCGAGAGCCGACCGGGCCCACCAGATCCGACAGAGCCGTGAGGGCCCGCGGGGCCATGAGTGCCCACGGGGCCGTAAGGGGCCACAGGGCCGTGAGAGCCGCAGGGTCACGAGGGGTGGAAGGGGCGTGAGACCGTGAGAAGGTCCGCCATCGGGCTGCTCGTCAGCGTCGCCGTCCTGGTGCCCACGCCGGCCGTCGCCACCGGCCCCGAGCCCTCCCAGGAGCCCACCGGGCCACCCGCCTGGTACCGCGACGACGGCTTCCGGATCTCCCCCGAGCCGGGCTTCGGCCCGGGCGGCACCCCGCCCAGCTGGACGTGGACCCCCGAGCCGCCGGAACCCCCGAGCAGCTCGCCGACCCCCTCGCCCTCCCCCACCGGCCCCACCCCCGAACCCTCCGGCTCGCCCTCGCCCACCGCCTCCGACCGGTCCGCCCCCGCGGCGAACCCCGCGCCCCCCAGGCCGCAGGCCCCGGCCCACCAGTGGGTGCCGCTGCCCGACCGCCCGGTGGAGACCTTCGGCAGCTACGACCTCTACGCCGACTACGCGGACCCGGCCGACACCGCGAGGCACTCCGGGCAGGCCGCCGCCGAGCCCGTCATCGGCCCCGTCCTGCCCGTCCTCTCCCTCGGCGCCGGGTTCGCCTCCGTCGGCCTCGGCCTGGCCTTCCTCGGGCTGCGGTTGCGGCGGAGCTGAGCGTCGGGCCGGGGGGTGTGGGTGTGCAGAATGGACGCATGACACAGCCGACGAACGAACAGCCGCAAGACCGTTCACATGTCCTCGTGGTCGGCCCGGACGGCATGGCGCTGGGCACGCCCGGCGGCGGGGAGGGCGACGAGGAGTCGCACGAGGTCCCGGTCACCGAGATGGTGGAGCAGCCCGCCAAGGTCATGCGCATCGGCAGCATGATCAAGCAGCTGCTCGAGGAGGTGAAGGCGGCCCCGCTCGACGAGGCCAGCCGCGCCCGGCTGAAGGAGATCCACCACAGCTCCGTCAAGGAGCTGGAGGACGGCCTCGCGCCCGAGCTCATCGAGGAACTCGAACGCATCTCCCTGCCCTTCATGGACGACGCCGTGCCCAGCGAGGCGGAGCTGCGGATCGCGCAGGCCCAGCTCGTGGGGTGGCTCGAAGGACTCTTCCACGGCATCCAGACCGCGCTGTTCGCCCAGCAGATGGCCGCGCGGGCCCAGCTGGAGCAGATGCGCCGGGCGCTCCCGCCGGGGATGAACGCCGAGGAGGCCGAAGGCCGCGCCCCCGGCCGCTCGGGCCCCTACCTGTAACCGCCCAGCCCTGCGCTGGGGAGGTCTGCGCCGAAAGCGCGGGGCCGGCAGGCGCAGCCCCCGCCCCCGGGCGCCGGTACCCACCGGCGATACGGCCGACCGCGGCGGCCCCGGAAACGCGAGCGGGCCGTGGCCGGACGGAGATCCGGACACGGCCCGCCGAGCGTGGCCAGGAGCGGGCGGAGCCGCTCAGCTCCAGGTGATGAGGCGCTTGGGGCGCTCCAGAACCGCCGCCGTGTCCGCCAGCACCTTCGAGCCCAGCTCGCCGTCGACCAGACGGTGGTCGAACGACAGGGCCAGCGTGGTGACGTGACGCGGCTTCACCTTGCCCTTGTGGACCCAGGGCTGCTCCTTGATCGCGCCGACGGCGAGGATCGCGGACTCTCCCGGGTTCAGGATCGGGGTGCCGGTGTCGACGCCGAACACGCCGACGTTGGTGATCGTCACCGTGCCGCCCTGCATGTCCGCGGGCGACGTCTTGCCCTCGCGGGCCGTGGCGACCAGCTCGCCCAGGGCCTGGGACAGCTCCGGCAGGGTCTTGGCGTGCGCGTCCTTGATGTTCGGCACGATCAGACCGCGCGGGGTGGCCGCCGCGATGCCCAGGTTGACGTAGTCCTTGTAGACGATCTCCTGGTTCTCCTCGTCCCAGGACGCGTTGACGTCCGGGTTGCGGCGGATCGCCGTGAGGAGCGCCTTGGCCACGAGCAGCAGCGGGTTGACCCGCAGACCCGCCATGTCCCGGTCCTGCTTGAGCTCCTCGACGAGCCGCATCGTGCGCGTCACGTCGACGGTGACGAACTCCGTCACGTGCGGGGCCGTGAAGGCGCTGGAGACCATCGCCGCGGCCGTCGCCTTGCGGACGCCCTTGACCGGCACCCGGCGCTCGCGGATGGCCGCCATGGACTGCGGCTCGACGGCGGTGACCGAGGGGGCGGCGGGCTCCGCCGTTGCCGGGGCTTCCCCCAGACTCCGTCCGGGGGGACCCCCAGCGGGGGCGGCGGCCGGGGCGGCGGCCGCGTGGACGTCCTCGCGGGTGATGATCCCGTCCGGGCCGGTCGGGGTGACCCGGGCCAGATCCACACCGAGGTCCTTGGCCAGCTTGCGCACCGGCGGCTTGGCCAGCGGCCGGGTGGCGGCCTCCCCGGTCGGCGCGGCCGGGGCCGGGGCGCCGGGGACGGTGCCGTTCATCTCGGCCTGGAGCGCCTCGGCGGCACCGCGCTCGGGCATCGGGGCCGCCTGCTTGCGGGGCCGCCGCTTGGTGGAGGTGGCGGACACGCCGTAGCCGACGAGCACCGGCTGCCGCTTGCCCTCCTCCGGGGCCTCCGGCTCGGGCTCGGCCGCCGGGGCGGCCTCGGCGGCGGGCTCCGGGGCCGCGGGCTCGGCGCCGCCCTCGCCGGGGGCGGTGTCGACGGTGATGATCGCCGTACCGACGTCCACCGTCGTGCCCTCGTCGAAGTGGAGCTCGCTGACCGTCCCGGTGAAGGGGATCGGCAGCTCGACGGCGGCCTTGGCCGTCTCGACCTCGCACACGATCTGGCCGTCGGTCACCGAGTCACCCGGCTTGACGTGCCAGGACAGGATCTCCGCTTCGGTGAGACCCTCGCCCACGTCGGGCATCTTGAACTCGCGGAAGCGCTGCGCGTTCGCAGTCATCGTCACGACTCTCCTCGTCCCTGCTCAGTACGCCAGGGCGCGGTCGACGGCGTCGAGCACCCGGTCCAGACCCGGCAGGTACTCCTCTTCCAGGCGGGCGGGCGGGTACGGCGCGTGGAAGCCGCCGACGCGCAGCACCGGCGCCTCCAGGTGGTAGAAGCAGCGCTCGGTGATCCGGGCGGCGACCTCCGCACCGGAACCGTAGAACACCGGCGCCTCGTGGACGACCACGAGGCGGCCCGTCTTCTCGACCGACTGCTGGATGGTGTCGAAGTCGATCGGCGACATCGAGCGCAGGTCCACGACCTCGACCGAGCGGCCCTCCTCCTCGGCGGCCGCGGCGGACTCCAGACACGTCTTCACCATGGGGCCGTAGGCCGCCAGGGTGATGTCGGTGCCGGTGCGGACCACCTGGGCCCTGTGCAGCGGGGCGGGGATCGAGGAGCTGTCGACGACGCCCTTGTCCCAGTAGCGCCGCTTCGGCTCGAAGAAGATCACCGGGTCGTCGGACTCGATGGCCTGGCGCATCATCCAGTAGGCGTCGTTCGCGTTCGACGGCGAGACGCACTTGAGGCCCGCGACGTGCGCGAACAGCGCCTCGGGCGACTCGCTGTGGTGCTCGACGGCGCCGATGCCGCCGCCGTAGGGGATGCGGATGACGACCGGCAGCTTCACCTTGCCGAGCGCACGGGCGTGCATCTTGGCCAGCTGGGTGACGATCTGGTCGTAGGCGGGGAAGACGAACCCGTCGAACTGGATCTCGCAGACCGGGCGGTAGCCGCGCAGGGCCAGACCGATCGCGGTGCCGATGATGCCCGACTCGGCCAGCGGGGTGTCGATGACCCGGTCCTCGCCGAAGTCCTTCTGCAGGCCGTCGGTGACGCGGAAGACGCCGCCGAGCTTGCCGACGTCCTCTCCCATGATCAGAACCTTGGGGTCGGCCTCCAGCGAGGCGCGCAGCGACTCGTTGATCGCCTTGGCGACGGGCAGCTGGCCCGAACTCTTGGCAGCCATGTCAGTGGCCCTTTCCGGCGGTCTCGTCGGCGTCCGCGAAGGACGCGAGGTACTCGGAGAACTGGGCGCGCTCCTCGTCGATCAGCGCGTGCCCGTCGGCGTAGACGTTCTCGAAGATCGCCATGGTGTCCGGGTCGGGCATGGTGCGGATCTTCTCGCGCACGCTGACACCCAGCTCCTCGCTCTCCTTCTCGAGCTTGGCGAAGAACGCCTCGTCGGCCAGGCCCTCCTTCTCCAGGTAGGTGCGCAGCCGCAGGATCGGGTCCTTGGCCTCCCAGGCCGCCCGCTCGTCGTCCGTGCGGTAGCGGGTCGGGTCGTCGGAGGTGGTGTGGGCGCCCATGCGGTAGGTGAACGCCTCGACCAGCGTCGGGCCCTGCCCGGAGCGGGCGTGCTCCAGCGCGGCCCGCGTCACGGCCAGGACGGCCAGCACGTCGTTGCCGTCCACCCGCACGCCGGGGAAGCCGAAGCCGGCGGCGCGCTGGTAGATCGGCACCCGGGACTGCTTCTCGGTGGGCTCGGAGATCGCCCACTGGTTGTTCTGGCAGAAGAAGACCACCGGCGCGTTGTAGACCGCGGAGAAGGTGAAGGCCTCCGCGACGTCGCCCTGGCTGGAGGCACCGTCACCGAAGTACGCGATGACGGCCGAGTCGGCGCCGTCCTTCGTGATCCCCATCGCGTAGCCCGTGGCGTGCAGGGCCTGCGAGCCGATCACGATCGTGTACAGGTGGAAGTTGTTGCTGTTGGGGTCCCAGCCGCCGTTGTTCACACCGCGGAACATCCCGAGCAGGTTCGACGGGTCGACGCCGCGGCACCAGGCCACGCCGTGCTCCCGGTAGGTGGGGAAGACGTAGTCGTCGTCCCGCAGCGCACGGCCGGAGCCGATCTGCGCCGCCTCCTGGCCGAGCAGCGAGGCCCACAGGCCCAGCTCGCCCTGGCGCTGCAGCGACGTCGCCTCGGCGTCGAAACGCCGGGTGAGGACCATGTCGCGGTACAGGCCGCGCAGCTCCTCGGCGCTCAGGTCGATGCTGTACTCCGGGTGCTCGACCCGCTCACCCTCCGGGGTGAGCAGCTGTACGAGTTCCGGCTGCTCGGGTGCGGACGCGCCCTTGGCGCGGGCCGGGGCCTTCTTGGCCGCCGTCTTCTTGGCGGCCGGCTTGGCCGCCGCCGTCCGCTTTCCGCCGCTGCGCGACGTTCCGCGCGCGGCAGTGCTTTCCACGGTCACGAGTGCTCCTCCGTCTGTCCGGCCCCCGGGGTCTCCGGAAGAGCCAGTGCGGCTCGCCCGGTGTCGCTACGGCGCACGGGGTGGGTGCGGCGCGGTTGGACCGAGCGGTGACAGGTGTCCCGTTCGACGGCCCGCACAGGGCACGTTACCCAGTAACACGGCAGGGCCGCGAAACACCCCTGACCTGCGATTTTCCTTGGATTTCCAAGTAAATCGCCGGGGTCTCCACGGTGGCCGGGAGCGTCACTGGTCACAGCCTTGCAGCCTCGAAGGACTAACGCACGTTAACCCGGAGGGTGCGCCTTCGGGAAGAGCAAACGGAGGTCAATATGTGAGACTGGCATCGTGCCCGAAAGTGGACGAATCCGGGTGTTCCTCCTTGACGATCACGAGGTCGTCCGGCGGGGGTGCGCGAGCTCCTGGAGGCCGAACCCGACCTCGACGTCGTCGGCGAGGCGGCCACCGCCGCCGAGGCCCTGGCCCGCGTCCCGGCCACCCGCCCCGACGTCGCCGTCCTGGACGTCCGGCTCCCCGACGGCAGCGGCGTCGAGGTCTGCCGGGAGGTCCGCTCACGGGACGAGGGCGTCGCCTGCCTCATGCTGACGTCCTACGCGGACGACGAGGCCCTCTTCGACGCGATCATGGCCGGCGCCTCCGGCTACGTGCTCAAGGCCATCCGGGGCACCGACCTCGTCGCCGCCGTCCGGGACGTCGCCGCCGGCCGCTCCCTGCTCGACCCCGTCGCCACCGCACGCGTGCTGGCCCGGCTCCGCGGCGCCCCCGCGGCCGTGCCGGCCACGGGCGCCCCTCCGGGCACCCCGGCCGCCGCCGGCCGGGCGCCGGGCGCCGACCCGCTGCTCGCGGGCCTCACCGACCAGGAGCGGCGCATCCTCGACCTCATCGGGGAGGGCCTCACCAACCGGGCCATCGGCGACCGGCTGCACCTGGCCGAGAAGACGGTCAAGAACTACGTCTCCGCGCTCCTGGGCAAGCTCGGCATGGCCCGTCGCTCCCAGGCCGCCGCCTACGTCGCCCGCCACCACGCCCGCACCGACCGCCGCTGAGCCCCGCGGGCTCCTCGGGCTCCTCGCCGGGCCGGGCGGGTCAGGGCGCGAGGTCGTCGGGGCCACCCGTGCCGGTGCCGCCGCCCGAGTCTCCCGTGCCGCCCTCGGTCGTGCCCGGGTCCCCCGGCCCACCCTCGGTGGTGCCGCCTTCGGCTCCGTCGGTGGTGCCGTCGGTCGTCCCGTCCGTCGTGCCGTCGGTCGTCCCGTCCGTCGTGCCGTCGGTGGTGCCGTCCGTCGTGCCGTCCGTGCCGCCCTCGGTGTCACCCGTCGTGCCGCCCGTCGGGTCGTCCGGGTCCTCGGTCGGGGTGCTGGGGTCGTCCGTCGGGTCCTCGTCGGTGGGCGGCGGGGAGAAGGTGTCGTCGTGCGGGGGCTCGACGCCTCCGGTGCCGGTGTCGTCCTGCGTCGGGTCGTCCGTCGGCGTCTCGTCCGGCTTCTCGTCCGGTGTGGTCTCCTCGTCCGTCGGCGACTGGGTCGACTCGGTCGGGCCGGGCGTCTTGCCCTCGTCCTGGTTCGCGTTCTGCAAGGCGAAGAGCACGCCCGCCGCGACCGCCAGCACCGCGAAGAACGAGATCAGCGCGTACTTCAGCCCGCCGCCGCGCCGCTCCTCGTAGCCGCCGCCGTCATAGCCTCCCCCAGACTCCGTCCGGTGGGACTCCCACTCCGGGTTCGGGTGGCCGAGCAGCATCGGCGGCGCGGGCTGACCGATGGTGTCGGAGGCGCGACCGGCCGGGCCGCGGCCCATGGGGGCCGGGGAACCCATGGCGGGGGTGGCGCCGGTGGACGTCACGGGGCCGGTGTTCCACAGCCCGCCGGTGTGGCCGCCCTGCTCCTGTAGCTGGCGCAGGGCGTACTGGATGAGGCCGCGCATCTCCTCGGCCGACTGGAACCGGTCGTCCGGGTCCTTGGCGAGCGAGCGCAGCACCAGCCCGTCGAGCTCCGGGGGCACGCCGTCCGCCGCCTCGGACGGCCGCACCGGCTCGTCCTGGACGTGCTGGTAGACCACCGACAGCGGGGTCTCACCGGTGAACGGCGGCTGCCGGGTCAGCAGCTCGTAGAGCAGACAGCCGGTGGCGTAGAGGTCCGAGCGCGTGTCCACCGTCTGCCCGAGCGCCTGCTCGGGGGAGAGGTACTGGGGCGTGCCCATGACCATGCCGGTCTGCGTCATGGTCTGGGAGGCACCGTGCAGGGCCCGCGCGATGCCGAAGTCCATCACCTTCACCGCACCGGTGTCGGTGATGATCACGTTGGCCGGCTTGATGTCCCGGTGGACGATGCCGTGCTGGTGGCTGTAGGCCAGCGCCTCCAGGACTCCGGAGACGATGATCAGGGCCTGGTCCGGCGGGGGCGCGTCGGCGGCGAAGAGCAGATCGCGGATCGTGCGGCCCTCGACCAGCTCCATGACGATGTACGGCACGGTGTTGCCGTCCACCGTGTCCTCGCCCGAGTCGTAGACGGCGACGACGGCGTGGTGGTTGAGACCGGCCACGGACTGGGCCTCGCGCGTGAAGCGGGCCTTGGAGACCGGGTCCTCGGCGAGGTCGGTACGCAGCAGCTTGACGGCGACCGTGCGGCCCAGCCGCACGTCCTCGGCGGCGAAGACCTCGGCCATGCCGCCGCGGCCGAGCCGGTGCAGCAGCCGGTACCGGCCGTCACCGACCAGCCCGCCGTTGCCCCACGCCTCGGAGCCCTTGGCGGACTGCGACCCACCGGGCGGACCGGTGGGATCCGACGATCCGGAAGGGGCGCCCGACGCGCCGTCGTCGGCCTCGTCGGGGCCCTGGGAGTCTCCCGGGGAGTTCGTCTGTCCCATCAGTCCTCGCCGTGTCTGGAACCCGCCGGGTGCGGGCGCGCGTGTGGGGGAGAAGGAAGGGCCATCCAATCCGCTTCGGGATGGCGCTGGCAAGTCGCGTCCGCCCGGTGGCCGGGGTCCGCCCCGCCGTCGGCCCGGCGCCCGACCATCCGTGCATCGGATCACGGAACGGGCACGCGGCTTGACTCGCCGCACCCCTGAGGCAGACTTGGCTGGTATCCGGGGGGAAGAATCCCCGCAGTAGCAACCGTACATGCGCGAGACTGGCCCGGCCGCGGGCTGCGGCGCCGAGGGGGAGCAGCCAGATGACCGATGCCGGTGGCGGGCAGCCGACGAACTTCGAAGGCCGCACCGTCGGTAACCGCTACCAGGTGCGGGAACTCCTCGGCGCGGGTGGCATGGCCTCCGTCTACCTCGCCTACGACGGCGTGCTCGACCGTCAGGTCGCGGTCAAGACGCTGCACTCGGAACTGGGCCGCGAGGCCGCGTTCCGCGAGCGCTTCCGCCGCGAGGCGCAGGCTGTCGCGAAGCTCACGCACACCAACATCGTCTCCGTCTTCGACTCGGGCGAGGACACGATCGACGGCGCGCCGGTGCCGTTCATCGTCATGGAGTACGTCGACGGCAAGCCGCTGCGCAACGAACTCGACGAGGACATCCGCCAGTACGGCGCGATGCCTCCCGAGAAGGCGCTCCAGGTCACCGCCGACGTGCTGGCCGCTCTGGACGTCAGCCATGAGGTGGGCCTCGTCCACCGTGACATCAAGCCCGGCAACGTCATGCTCACCAAGCGTGGCGTGGTCAAGGTCATGGACTTCGGCATCGCCCGCGCCATGCAGTCCGGCGTGACATCGATGACCCAGACGGGCATGGTCGTCGGCACGCCCCAGTACCTCTCCCCGGAGCAGGCGCTCGGCCGCGGCGTGGACGCCCGCTCGGACCTCTACACCACCGGTATCATGCTCTTCGAGCTGCTGACCGGCCGGCTGCCCTTCGACGCCGACTCCCCCCTGGCCATCGCCTACGCGCACGTCCAGGAGGAGCCGGCCCCGCCGTCCTCCATCAACCAGGCGCTGCCCCCGGCGGTCGACGCGCTCGTCGCCCGCGCGCTGCGGAAGAACCCCAACGAGCGGTTCCCGAGCGCCCAGGCCATGCGCACCGAGACCCTGCGCATCAGCGGCTCCGGGGCGACGACGGGCGTGGCGCCGGTCATCGTCGCCGGCGGCCCCGGCCAGAACAGCGGCGCCGGCGTCGCCCAGTCCGTCTTCCCGCCGGTCAGCTCCACCGGCACCCCGCCGCCGCCCACCCAGCCGATGGGCCAGGGCGGCTACGCCTACCCGCCGCAGGGCTTCGGCCCCTCGACCCCGCCGCCCGGTCAGCCGCAGGGCTACCCGACGCCCGCCTACTCCATGCAGCCGGGCGGTCCCGTCGGCCCGGGGGGACCGGCCACCCCCGTCCCGGCCTCCGGCGGCGGCACGGGGGGCGGCGGCAACCGCAGCCTGCTCATCGTCGCCGTGGCGGCTGTCACCGCCGTCGTGATCATCGTCGCGCTCGTCCTCGTCGGCCAGCTGTCCGGCGGTGACGACGAGGAGCCCGAGGCGAAGACGTCCCCGTCCGCCCTGCCGGAGCCCAGCGGGAACACCCCGACGGACCCCACCTCGGAGCCCGAGCACGAGCCCGCCGACGACAAGCCGAAGTTCAAGGACGAGGACAAGTCCCGGACGATCGACGCCGAGAAGTGCACCGAGGCCCGGGACTACTCGCTCGACGACGAGGAGAGCGAGAACGCCCCGGTCTCCATGCCGGACCTCACCTTCAAGCACATCGACTCCGTGAAGGACTGCATCCGCCTGGCGGGCTGGACGCTCGACACCGACATCACCTACGAGGACGAGGCCATCTACGGCAAGAACACCGTCCTGGAGCAGAAGCCCGAGGCTTACCGGCCCTTCGACCCGGAGGAGGACAAGGTCGAGCTGACCGTCTCCACCGGCAAGGAGGGCTGAGCCTCCCGCTCTTCCCCGAAGGCGGCCCGTCGTTCATGGCGGGCCGCTTTCGCGCGTTCCCGGTCGGGCCCGGGTGTTCAGGTCGGGTCCACATCGCGGAAGCGGGCCCGCGCGGGGTGCTGTTGTATCTATGGTGTGCGCATGTCGACGTCCCGGGGTTCCGCCGCCACGCCCACCGCGCCCGCTCCCTTCCCCGGCTCGTCCCCGGGCCCGACCCCCGGCCCGACATCGGGCAAGGCGCCGCCCGCCGCAGAGCGCGTTTACGCCCACGTCAAGCAGGCCGTCCTGGACCGTCGGTACGAGGGCGGCATGCTGCTCACCGAGGGCGAGCTGGCGGAGGCCGTCGGCGTCTCCCGCACCCCCGTCCGCGAGGCCCTCCTGCGGCTGGAGGCCGAGGGGCTCCTGCGGCTCTACCCGAAGAAGGGCGCCCTCGTCCTGCCCGTCTCCGCCCAGGAGATCGGCGACGTCGTCGAGACCCGGCTGCTCGTCGAGGAGCACGCCGCCCGGCGACCCGCCACCCCCGCACTCGTCGCCGAACTGGAGGAACTGCTGGAGCGGCAGCGGGAGCTCGCGCGGGCCGGCGACCTCGCCCAGGTCGCCGTCGTCGACCGGTGCTTCCACGCCGCCATCGTCCGCGGCACCGGCAACCAGATCCTCACCCGCCTCTACGACCAGCTCCGCGACCGCCAACTCCGCATGGGCGTCGCCGTCATGCACGCCCACCCCGGCCGCATCGCCCAGAACCTCGCCGAACACACCGAGATCCTGGACGCCCTGCGCGCCGGGGACGCCGATGCCGCCGTGGCCGCCGTCCACCGGCACGTCGGCTCCGTGCGCGCCCTGCTCCGGGGCGACGTCCGATGACGGCGGGCACCCCCGCGAAGGCCCCGCCGCCCCGGCTCCCCGGCGACCCGACCGGCGGCCCCCGCGCCGTGGCCATGTGGAGCATCGGCGTCGCCGTCTACTTCCTCGCCGTCACCTACCGCACCAGCCTCGGCGTCGCGGGCATCGAGGCCGCCGAGCGCTTCGACGTCAACGCCTCCGCGCTGTCCACCTTCTCCCTCCTCCAGCTCATGGTCTACGCGGGCATGCAGATACCCGTCGGCCTTCTGGTGGACCGCTGGGGTACGCGCAAGGTGCTCAGCCTCGGCATCGTCCTGTTCACCATCGGCCAGTTCGGCTTCGCCCTCGCCGACTCCTACCCCCTGGCCCTCGGCTGCCGCGCCCTCCTCGGTTGCGGCGACGCCATGACGTTCATCAGCGTGCTGCGGCTCGGCGCCCGCTGGTTCCCCGCCCGCCGCGGCCCGCTCGTCGCCCAGCTCGCCGGGCTCATCGGCATGGCCGGCAACCTCGTCACCACGCTCGTCCTCGCCCGCGTCCTGGCCGCCTTCGGCTGGACCCCCACCTTCGCGGGCAGCGCCATCGGCGGGCTTCTCGCGCTGCTCCTCGTCCTCTCCCTGCTCCGGGACGCGCCCCCCGGGCAGCAGCCCGACCCCACGCACCACGGCCAACCCGGCTACGTGCGACGGCAGATCGCCGCCGCCTGGGCCGAGCCCGGCACCCGGCTGGGCATGTGGGTGCACTTCACCGCACAGTTCCCGGCCATGGTGTTCATGCTGCTGTGGGGGCTGCCCTTCCTCGTCGAGGCGCAGGGGCTCGACATCGGGACGGCGGGCATCCTGCTCACCGCCGTGGTGCTGTCCAACATGGTCATCGGCCTCGTCTACGGGCAGACCATCGCCCGTCACCACCGGGCCAGGACGCCACTCGCCCTGGGCACCGTCGGCGCCACCGCGCTGCTGTGGGCCGTTGTCATCGCCTGGCCGGGGCGGGCCCCGATGGAGGTCCTGGTGACGCTGTGCCTCGTCCTCGGCGCCTGCGGCCCCGCGTCCATGATCGGCTTCGACTTCGCGCGGCCCGCCAACCCGCCCGAGCGTCAGGGCACGGCCTCCGGAATCGTCAACATGGGTGGTTTCACGGCCTCCATGACGACGCTGCTCGCCGTCGGCGTGCTCCTCGACCTCACCGGCGACGACTACCGCATCGCGTTCTCCGCCGTCTTCGTCCTCCAGGCCCTCGGGGTCAGCCAGATCCTGCGGCTGCGCGGACGGGCGCACCGCAGGGAGCGGGAACGGATCGTCGCCAGCCGCGTGGAGGCCGTGCACGTCCCCGCGCAGACGTGACGCCCACGGCCGGGTACGCCGTCACGACGTCACGTCCTCCGCGCCGTCAACCCCTCCGCACCCTCACGCCGCCGGAACCCTCACGCCGTCACCGCGAAATTGGCCAGGATCGCGTCCGCGAGCCGCTGGTCGCCCTCGACCTTGACCCGCTCCGCCACCGCCTGCGGACGCACCCGGCCACACGCCAGCCGCACGTACGTCTCCCAGTCCAGCGCGAACGTCACCGCCGGGCCGAGGGAGGGGCTGCCGTCGATCGTCGCCCTGCCCTCCCGGTCCACCCGCACGGTCCGCATGAACTCCACCGGACCCGTCACGTCGAACACCACCGCCGAGTTCTTCGGCGCCGAGGCCCGCCGCGCGACGACGTCCGGCAGCGCCTCGAAGAACACGTCCCGCGCCACCTGCGCGCCCGGCGCGTCCAGGTTGCCCGGCTTCCCCAGCGCACGCCGCAGGTCCTGCTCGTGCGCCCACACGTCGAAGGCACGCTCCCGGAGCAGATCCACGAAGGCGATCTCGTGCCCCAGCGGATGCCGCAGCACCGCGTCGGGCGCGCGCTTGTCGTTCCGCAGCTGCCGGGACCGCCGGATGACCGTGTACTCGAGCTCGCTGGTCATCTCCGGCCCGGTGTGGTGCCGCCGGACGTCGACCTGCACCTCCATGCGGCGGCTCGTCTCGTCCTTGACGTGGTACAGGTCGCGGGGCAGCGTGTGGATCGGGCGCGGGTCGCCCAGCAGTTCGCACTCGAGGCCGATCACGTGCGAGACGATGTCCCGCACCGACCACCCCGGAACAGACGTGGCGCGGTTCCACTCGCCCTCGACGAGCGGCTGCACCAGCTCGGATATGGCTTCGACAGAATGAGTCCAGGCGTCGACGTAGGGTTGAAGGCTCGGGTGCTCGGTCACTGGGCCCCTCGTGGCAACGGTACGGATCTGTTCGCGGGCGGATGTCCTTCAAGTTAGTCTGCGAACGGGCACCCGGGCACCGCTTTTGCGTGACGATCGTAGGCGCTTCGACGCGTTACCCGGCGCCCGGCGTGGACCTGCGACCCAAGGGAGCACCCGACCATGCGCACCTCACTCATCCAATTCCACGTCGATCCGGACGACTCGGTCGAGGCCCGCCGCACCCAGGCCGCCGCGCTCGTCCGCGAACAGTCCGGCTCCGATCTCGTCGTCCTCCCCGAACTGTGGCCCGTCGGCGCCTTCGCCTTCCGCGCCTTCGAGGCCGCCGCCGAGCCCGCCGCCGACGGTCCCACCGCCCAGGCGATGTCCGCCGCCGCCCGCGACGCCGGCGTCTGGCTGCACGCGGGCTCCGTCATCGAGCGCGCTCCCGACGGCGCCCTCTACAACACCGCCCTCGTCTTCGCCCCCGACGGCACCCTCGCCGCCACCTACCGCAAGATCCACCGCTTCGGCTTCGACCGCGGCGAGGCCACCCTGCTCTCCGCCGGCACCGCCCCCGTCACCCTCCACGCCGCGGACACCACGCTGGGCCTGGCCACCTGCTACGACCTGCGCTTCCCCGAGCTGTTCCGGGCCCTCACCGACGCGGGTGCCCAGGTCCTCGTCCTCCCCGCCGGTTGGCCCGCCGCCCGTGGGGCCCACTGGACGCTCCTCGCCCGCGCCCGCGCCGTCGAGAACCAGTGCTACGTCCTGGCCTGCGGCACCGCCGGAACCCACGCGGGTGTCCCCCAGTTCGGCCACAGCGTCGTCTTCGACCCCTGGGGCGAGACCGTCGCCGAGCTCCCGCATGACGAGCCGGGCGTCCTCACCGCAGAGCTCGATCTCGGTCAAGTTGGCACGGTTCGCTCGGAGTTCCCCGCCCTCAAGGATCGCGTGCTGTAGTCTTCGCCGCTCCCCTGGCTATGCTCGACGCTGTGCGGTGCCACGCGCGCCGTCCTGACGCCGAACAACGGGGGTACGGATGTCTGACACCGAGGGGAACAACGGCACGCGGCTCAACCGGCTCGCCGACGGCCCCGGCCCGCTGGGGCCGGCCGGGCCCGACGTGGGGTGGTCGGTGCCGCAGCAGAAGGCCGCGGCCGAGTACGTCGAGAAGCACCTCGGCCCGGACACCAACAAGGCCGGGGTCATGGCCGACACGGACAACAACGCCATGACGGGCGATCCCAACGTGCCGAGCGCGATCAGTCCGGGCGCGCTGCGGGGCTGGGAGCTGGAAGCCGGCATCTCCCACCGCAGGGAGCAGTGGGAGACGGCCCTCCGGCAGCTCAAGGGCCGCATCGAGGCCGAGCTGCAGGGCCTGCGCAACACCGGAATCCTCTTCTCGAACAACGAGCTGGAGACGGAGTCCGCGCTCCGCGGCCTCATCACGCCGGAGCTGGAAGCCGGGGCGGCCGGCGAGAACCCCTGGACGCGGCCCGGCCCCACGCCGTTCGTCAGCCCCATCGCGGACCTGTGAGGAAGCGCCCCGGACATGCCCGTTGACTACGAGAAGATCATCAGCACCGACCTGTCCTCCCTCCACGAGGCCGCGACGGCGTGGAAGAACATGGGGAAACGGTTCGGCGAGCTGCACGACAACTACCGCGACCACGTCCACGACGCCGTATGGGCGGACAACAACCGCACCTGGACCGGCCAGGGCGCCAGCGTTTTCCTCAACCAGGCGACGATCACCCAGGGCGAGTACGCCGCCGCCCGCGACGAGGCCAAGGCCGTCGGCGGGATGCTCCAGGACGCCTACGAGATCCTCAAGCCCCTGCGGCAGGCCGTCATCGACGCCGCGGAGGACGCCGAACAGTCCTGGCTGAACGTCGGCCCCGAGGGCCGCTGCACCATCAACTTCGACAAGATCCCAGGCGAACACCAGCACCGGTACCGCCAGGACGCCACCCTGCGCACCCAGCTCGAGGACCTCTGGAACGGGAAGATAGCCAAGGCCGTCGAGGCGGTGCAGACGGCCGACGCCAACATCAAGAAGGCCCTGATGGCGGAGCCGGCCGACGGCGGGCCGATCGGCGGGTTCAACAGCTCCCTCAAGGACGACATCGGCGAGGCGCGCGCAGCCCGGGCGAGCGAGCTGTACGACAAGATCCAGGACGGCGAGAAGCTCAGCGACAAGGAGCGCGCGGAGCTCAACCGCATCATGGCGGCCAACGAGAACGACCCGGAGTTCAGCCGCACCCTCCTCACGTCGCTGGGCGGCCCCGAGGGCACGATCCGCGTGCACAACGAGCTGTCCGAGCGGGCGTACGTCGATGACCCGGGCAACAAGAAGCGCCACCTCGCTCTCGACGGCCACCTGGCCAACGTCCTGCGCACGGCCACCACCGTCGACGGCAAGGACACGGCGGCGGACAAGAAGTTCTACGAGCAGTGGCGCGAGGACCTCAAGGAGGCCGGCGTCAAGCAGTACGAGGTCGACTTCACGGACTACGACCACACCGACGCCCAGGACGTTCGCGGCTACCAGAGCATCGTCACCCTCATGCAGCAGGGCAGCGGCTACGACGACCAGTTCCTCCACGACCTCGCCGACGACATCCGCGCCGCGGAGGACGAGGACAGGGGCGGGGACAAGGGCATCTGGGACCTGAAGGGCACCTTCGCGGGCGAGCAGCAGAAGGAC
This sequence comes from Streptomyces sp. JJ38, assembly GCF_019303475.1. GTDB lineage: Bacteria > Actinomycetota > Actinomycetes > Streptomycetales > Streptomycetaceae > Streptomyces. The sequence goes on along the minus strand of NZ_JABLSI010000006.1, from coordinate 101,980 downwards.
GGCACGTTCGACGACAGTCGCAAGGGCTGGTTCGCCAACGACCCCCTCGACGGCGTGCTCGGCATCATGAGCAAGGACCCGGCCGCCGCGACCGCCTACCTCGACCCCGGCACCGAAGCGGGCAAGGACCGCCTCCAGTACCTGGAGCACGATCGTGACTGGGAGATCGTCGACACGTCCAAGGGCTACGGAAAGACCCATGAGATCCCCGGCGGCCCCGACATCGAGGACGCCGACACCCGTACCGGCTTCGGCGCCGCGCTGGAGGCCGCGATGACCGGCAACGTCCCCGGCACCGAGGGCTCGGAGGACTTCGCCAAGCACAGCCCCGCCGAGATCCGGGTGCTGGAGCACGTCGTCACGGAATACGCCGAGGTCGCGAAGATCGACAAGGGCGCCATCCCCGAGAACATGCGCCAGAACTTCGCCAACGCCCTCGCCTTCTACCCGCAGGACGTCCACGACGTCCTCGGCGTGCGCGGCAACCTGCCCACCGAGATGAACGACATCGAGATCGACCGCTCCACGATGAACCAGTTCATCCGAGGCGTTGCCGAGGACGGCACCGCGTTCCGCACCATCCATGACTCCCAGATGGAGGTCATCGCCGGAGACGTCCACGCGCTCAGCGGGGAGGATCTCCGAACAGGCAGCGATGACGCGAGAGAAGTGGCCCGAGAGAGCGGCCAGGTCATGGGAGCCCTCGACCACATCCGCGCCGACGTGCTCGGTTCACACCGGGACGACGAGATCAGCCAGAACAACTGGAACAAGACGTACCAATACCACGCCGCCGGCGCCCTGGTGACCGGCACCCCGATCTTCGGTGACACCATCCAACGCCTCATTGACATCGGCGCCGGGCAGCACGCGGAGAACCTCAACAATGAGATCACGGACAAGACCACGGAGGATCTCATCGAGTACTACCGGAGCAAGGGCTACCCCCGCCTGGAGGAAATGTTCACGGTCCAGGCCGAGGCGCAGGGTCTGGGCAATGAGGACATGCGCGACGTGCCGTTTCAGGAGGAGATCTTGGAGAGGGCCTCCACCAACTACTCGTCGGCCATCCACGACTCCGAGGGTTCGACGGGGGACCGGGATTGAGCAACACCGGCGGGTCCCGGTGGCACCCGCTGACCCGGCTCCCCGCAATAGCCGTTGTCCTCGTATCGCTCGGCGCCGTGATCGGTGGCGCCGCCTACTGGGCCATGGGCGAGGAAGAGCCGGAACCGGAGCATTGCGAGGGCTACCTGTCCCGCGAAACGGTCGTTCTCCTGGCCGGTGGGGACCCTGGTGACTACACGCCGTCCTGGAGCGGCTACGAGGTTCCAGCGCGTGGTGCGGACGTGCCGACCGTCGACGGAACCACGAACCTGTTCCGTTGCAGTGTGAGGCTGCCCAGCGGTGACATCGCGGAGTTCATGACCTCGACGGCGTGGGAGGAAGGCCCGTATCGACCGACGCCGATCGGCGCCAACTGGTACAACGATGCCACCCCCCTCGGCTCCGGCGTCAGCGGCTGGACGGAGCGAGGGTACGGCGTGGTGCTGCTGCCCGACGCGTGCGCCGAGAAGTTCCCCTCCCAGAGCGACCCCGTTCAGGTGGTCCTCAAGCTGCGGCAGGCGTGCTGGGGCAACCTGCCCGCGCCTCCGCAGCCGGACCTGGCGAAGGCGCTCGTCTCGTACGCCTCGACCATGGCCGAGCTCAAGGGGTGCGGCACGAAGGAATTCCGGTGGTCCGGCGATGTTCCGGAGAAGCCGTCGCCGCGGCCCCTCCCGGATGGCGACCACTGTGCGCTCCCCGGATTCACCGTGCCCCGGCCTCAGGACAGCGGCCCGGCGTTGGAGCAGACGGTTGTGGGCGACGCAGGCGACAGCTGGAGCTGTGTCGTGGGGCGGGAACTCGACGGCGAGGAGGCCCAGCCCGCCGTCGCGTTCGCCCTCACCACCCACCAACAGGCCATCGACTCGTACGACCCCGCCACGCACCGCGACAACGAGAACACCCGGGCGGAGTTGCTGACCTGCTCCGGCGAGAAGTACCTGGCGATCATGGCTTTCGGAGCCGTGCGGGCCGAGGACCCGCCGCCGAGCATGGAGCGGGGCCAGAAGCTCGCCGAGACGCGGCTGAAGCCGAAGGAGGAGCTGTACCAGGACTTCCTGGCCGCCGCGAAGACGTCCCTGGGCTGTCCGGTGCCGGAGTAGTCCCCGCGCGCCCGGTGGGGGCGCGCGGGGTGGCACCCTGGGGCGTATGACGAAGCGTGCCCGTGTGCGTGCCCCGGAGCTGAGCGGCCGATCCTGGCTCAACACCGGAGGCAAGGAGCTGTCCCTCGCCGACCTGCGCGGACGGACGGTGATCCTCGATTTCTGGACCTTCTGCTGTATCAACTGCCTCCACGTGCTGGACGAGTTGCGGGAGCTGGAGGAGAAGCACCGGGACAGTGTGGTGATCGTCGGCGTGCACTCGCCGAAGTTCGCGCACGAGGCGGAGCACCAGGCGCTGGTGGACGCCGTCGAGCGGTACGAGGTGGCGCATCCGGTGCTGGACGACCCGGAGCTGGCGACGTGGAAGCAGTACGCGGTGCGGGCCTGGCCGACGCTGGTCGTCATCGACCCGGAGGGGTACGTCGTCGCGCAGCACGCCGGGGAGGGGCACGCGCACGCCATCGAGGCACTGGTGGGCGAGCTGGAGGCCGAGCACGCGGCGAAGGGGACGCTGCGGCGCGGGGACGGGCCCTACGTCCCGCCCGAGCCCGTGGCCACGGATCTGCGGTTCCCGGGCAAGGCGCTGGCGCTGCCGGGCGGCGGCTTCCTGGTCTCGGACTCCACCCGGCACGCCCTGGTGGAGCTGGAGGCGGACGGGGAGACCGTGGTCCGGCGCATCGGCACCGGGGAGCGGGGGCTGGCCGACGGTCCGGCCGACGTGGCGCGGTTCAGCGAGCCGCAGGGGCTCGCGTTCCTGCCCGGGGGCACGGTCGTCGTCGCCGACACGGTGAACCACGCGCTGCGGGAGCTGGACCTGGCCACCGGTGAGGTGCGGACGCTGGCGGGTACCGGGCGGCAGTGGTGGCAGGGCTCGGCCACCGAGGGCCCGGCGCGCGAGGTGGCGCTGTCGTCCCCGTGGGACGTGGCGTGGTTCGACGGGGTGCTGTGGATCGCGATGGCGGGTGTCCACCAGCTGTGGACGTACGACCCGGAGGGGGGCGTCGTCGCGGCGGCGGCGGGGACGACGAACGAGGGGCTGGTGGACGGCCCGGCGGCGGAGGCGTGGTTCGCGCAGCCCTCGGGGCTGGCGGCCACGGAGGAGCGGCTGTGGATCGCGGACTCGGAGACGTCGGCGCTGCGCTGGCTGGACCGGGAGCGGGTGGTGCACACCGCGGTGGGGGCCGGGCTCTTCGACTTCGGCCACCGGGACGGTCCGGCCGGGCAGGCGCTGCTCCAGCACCCGCTGGGCGTCACCGCGCTGCCGGACGGCTCGGTGGCGGTCAGCGACACCTACAACCACGCCCTGCGCCGCTACGACCCGGTGACGGACGAGGTGAGCACGGTGGCGACGGACCTGCGGGAGCCCTCGGCGGCGGTGCTGCCGGCCGGGGACGACGGCGCGGGTGAGATCGTCGTCGTCGAGTCGGCGCGGCACCGGTTGACGCGGTTGCGGCTGCCGGAGGAGGCGGTGGCGGTCGCGGCGGTGGCGCACCGGACGCGGCGGGAGGCCACGGAGGTGGCGGAGGGCGCGTTGACGCTGGACGTGGTGTTCAGCCCGCCCCCGGGGCAGAAGCTGGACACCCGGTACGGGCCGGCCAGCAGGCTGCTGGTGGGCGCGACGCCGCCGGAGCTGCTGGTGGAGGGCGCGGGGCAGGGCACCGACCTGCGCCGCGAGCTGGTGCTGGACCCGAGCGTGGGCGAGGGCGTCCTGCACGTGTCGGCGATGGCCGCGTCCTGTGACGACGATCCGGAGAATCCCTACCCGGCCTGCCACATGCACCAGCAGGACTGGGGCGTGCCCGTGCGGCAGACGGCCTCGGGCGCGGGGCGGCTGCCGCTGGTGCTGGCGGGCATGGACGAGGGCGGGGCCGACGGCGGCGCCCAGCCCTGAGCCCGCACGCCGTCCGGCTCGGCGATACACAGAGGGGCGCACCGCCAGGCGGTGCGCCCCTCTGCCCCCGTTACCCCCGTTACCCCCGTTTCCCCCGTGGGAAGTAACTCTCGTACGGGAGTTTCACGGCCGTGTCATGGGCGGGGTCCCTTCGCGTCACAGCCGACCCCGCGAAGGGGCGGACGGTTCGGACGGCGCCGATGCCGTGCGGGGTGCCGGGGCCTGGGAGACCATGGGCGTAGTCGCGTCCCCGAGCGAGGTGCACCGCGATGGCGCCTGCCGACCCTGTGTCCGCCCAGCAGTTCTCGCTGTCCAGCCTCGCCGCGGCGGTGGTGGCCGGGGGCCGCACCGTGGAGAGCTGGGGCGAGACGGCGCGTGAGCTGCTCGGCTGGACGGCGGAGGAGGTCTGTGGCAGGCCGGTGCGCGAGCTGCTCGCGGATCCGGAGGACTGGCCGCGGGTGCGGGAGCAGTGTGTGGGGGCGTCCTGGGAGGGCGAGGTCGTGCTGCGCCACGCGGACGGCCACGAGCTGCCCGTCGGCGTGCGCGTGATCCTGCTGCGGGCGGGCGCGGACGAGGCGCCGAGCCATCTGGTGCTCGCGGCCCGGGCCGAGCACCTGTCCCGCTGGCGGCAGAACTACTCGCTGGTCGAGGGCCTCTTCGCGCAGGAGCGGATCGGGCTGGCGCTGTTCGACCCGGAGCTGCGCATCGTCCGCACGAACCTTCCCCTCTTCCCGTACAGCGGGATGCCGGGGGACGTGTCCGGGCTGCGTCTCAAGGCGCTGCTCCAGCCGCCCGACGCGGCGGCGCTGGAGGAGTGGCTCCAGATCATCATGACGACGGGCGAGCCCGTCCTGGGGGCGAACCTGCGGCTGCGGACGCTGGTGGACCCGCGCGAGGGCAGGCTGCTGTCGGTGTCGGGCTTCCGGCTGCGCAGTACGAGTGGTCGGCTCATGGGCGCCGCCGCGGCCTTCACCGACGTCACCCAGCACGAGGAGGCCGGGCGGCGGCTGGATCTGCTGCACCGGGCGACGGCGGTGCTCGGCTCGGAGCTGTCGGTGACCCGGACGACGGAGGACCTGGCCGACGTGCTGGTGCCCGCCATGGCCGACTGCGTGGTGGTGGGGCTGGCCGAGGAGGTGCTGGGCGGCGACGAGCCGGTGCCGAGCCGCAACGGGGAGCTGACGCTGAGGCGTACGGCCGTGGCCGGTGACGTCGACCCGGACACGCTGCCCACGAGCGCCCTCGTCACCGTGCGCCCGCCGACGGGGGACTCGGCGGGAGGCATCATCCTCGGCGATCTGCCGCACCCGTCGGTGACGGGGCCGGAGCGGGAGACGGAGCCCCGGGCGGAGACGGCGGCCCCGCACTACTGGGCGCCGCGCGTGCCGGGTGCGCACAGCGCGCTGAGCGCGCCGCTGCGGGCCCGGGGCGCGTTCCTGGGCAACGTCACGCTGTGGCGTACGAGCAGCCCCTCGCCGTTCACGGCCGAGGAGCTGGCGCTGCTGGAGGAGATCGCCGCCCGGGCGGGGCTGGCGGTCGACAACGCCCGGCGCTACACCCGCGAGCACCGGGCCGCGGTGAGTCTGCAGCGGAGTCTGCTGCCGCCCTCGACGGCGTCGATGGCGGCGGTGGAGACGGCGAGCCTGTATCTCCCGGCGGGGGCCGGGGGCGGCGGCGTCAGTGGCGACTGGTTCGACGTCATCCCGCTGTCCTCGGCGCGGGTGGGGCTGGTGGTCGGGGACGTCGTGGGGCACGGCCTCCAGGCCACCGTCACGATGGGCCGGCTGCGCACGGCCGTGCGCACCCTCGCCGACCTCGACCTGGACCCGGAGGAGCTGCTCTCCCACCTGGACGACCTCGTCACGCAGCTCGACGTGGCCTCCAGCGACGAGGGACGGCAGCAGACGCGGGAGTCGCTGGGCGCGACCTGCCTGTACGCGGTGTACGACCCGGTCACGCGGCGCTGTGTGTGCGCCAGTGCCGGGCATCCGCCGCCCGCGCTGGTCACGGCGGACGGTGAGGTCAGCTATGTGGACGTGCAGCCGGGGCCGCCGCTGGGGGTGAGCGCGCTGCCGTTCGAGCCGGTCGAGCTGAACGTGCCGCAGGGCAGCGTGCTCGCGCTGTACACCGACGGCCTGGTGGAGCTGGCGCGCGGCGACATCGGCGAGGGCATGGCGCAGCTGGCGCGGCACCTGCGGGAAGCGGACCCGGTGCGGCAGCCCCTCGTGCGGACGGCCGAGCGCATCGTCGGCGGCCTGCCGGACGAGCCGCTCTCGGACGACGTCACCCTGCTGCTGGCGCGGACACGGGGCGTCGCCCACGAGGACACGGCCGCCTGGACGCTGGCCGCCGACCCGGCGTCCGTCCCCGAGGCCCGGGAGCTGGCGACGGCCCAGCTGGGCGCCTGGGGGCTGGACGCGCTGACGTTCACCACCGAGCTGGTGACGAGCGAGTTGATCACCAACGCCGTGCGCTACGGCGGCGGGGGCCCGGTGGAGCTGCGGCTGACCCGTGCCGACACGCTGATCTGCGAGGTCTCCGACCTGAGCAGCACGCAGCCGCGGATGCGCCGGGCCCGGGCCACGGACGAGGGCGGGCGCGGGCTGTACCTCGTCGCCCAGCTCACCCACCGCTGGGGCAGCCGGTACACGCGGCGCGGCAAGACCATCTGGACCGAGCAGCTCCTCACGCCGCCCGGCACCACCGCGTGGCTGTGAGGCCGTGCCCCGCGCTCCGCGACGGGGAGGTCTGCGCGACGGCGGGGGCCGGCCGGCTCGCCCCGGGGCAGAGGGCCGTTCTCCGCGTCAGCTCTCCAGGAACGCGGCGAGCGTGGCCGCCAGCAGGTGCGGGTCCTCAGCACCGGCCAGCTCGCGGGCCGAGTGCATGGACAGCATGGCGACGCCGATGTCCACGGTGGCGATGCCGTGCCGGGCCGCGGTGATCGGCCCGATGGTGGTGCCGCAGGGCACCGCGTTGTTGGACACGAACGTCTGCCACGGCACCCCGGCCCGCTCGCAGGCGGCGGTGAAGACGGCCCGTCCGCCCGCGTCGGTCGCGTAGCGCTGGTTGACGTTGACCTTGAGGATCGGCCCGCCGTTCGGCTTGGGGTGGTGCGTCGGGTCGTGCCGCTCGGAGTAGTTCGGGTGCACCGCGTGGCCGGTGTCGGAGGACAGGCAGACGGTGCCCGCGTAGGCGCGCGCCCGGTCCTCGTAGCCGCCGCCGCGGGCGAAGACGGAACGTTCCAGTACGTTGCCGAGCAGCGGGCCCTCGGCGCCGGTGTCCGACTGGCTGCCGTTCTCCTCGTGGTCGAAGGCCGCGAGCACCGGGATGTACGGCGGCGAGCTCTCCGCGGCGGCGGTCAGGGCCGCCGCGCCGGCGTGCACCGACAGGAGGTTGTCCATCCGGGGGGCGGCGATCAGCTCCCGGTCGCGCCCGAGGTAGGCGGGGGCCTCGACGCTGTGCAGCATCAGGTCCCAGCCGGTGATGTCCGAGCGGTCCAGCCCCGTCTCCTCGGCGAGGAACTCGAGGAGGTCGCCCTCCTGGGCCTCGCCCAGGCCCCACACGGGCGTCATGTGGCGCTGCCGGTCGAGCTTGAGCCCGTCGTTGACGCCGCGGTCGAGGTGGATGGCGAGCTGCGGGACGCGCAGGAGGGGCCGGTCGACGTTGACGAGCCGGCTGCCGCCGTCCCGCAGGGCGAGCCGTCCGGCCAGGCCGAGGTCCCGGTCGAGCCAGGTGTTGAGCAGTGTGCCGCCGTAGATCTCGACGGCGAGCTGCCGCCAGCCGTGGGCCCCGGTGTCCGGCTGGGGCTTGACGCGGAGGTTGGGCGAGTCGGTGTGGGCGCCGACAATCCGGAAGGGGGTGGCCGGTGTCGCGCCCTCCGGCACGTACCAGGCGATCAGGGCGCCGCCGCGCACGACGTACCGCCCGCCCGTCGCGCCGTCCCAGGCGTCCCTCTCGGACACGGCGCGGAAGCCCGCCTTCTCCAGGCGCTCAGCCGCGTTCGCCACCGCGTGGTAGGGGGTGGGCGAGGCGGCCAGGAAGGACAGGAGGTCGTCGGTGTGGCGACGGTCGAACCGGCCGTGGTGCTGCTGCATGCGGTCCAGCATACGGATGCGTTTCTCCCCGCCCGCTCGGCCGTGGGTCGAACGCACAGGTCGCGCGGCGTCGGACGAGGGGCGGGGAGGGGCGGCCCCGGGCCTGTGCGCCGTACGAAGGCGGCGGTCCCACACCCCCCGACCGGGTGTGGGACCGCCGCCGTCCAGGTCGCGCGTCGGCCCGGGGCGTCAGCGCGGCGCGTCAGTTCACCGACGCGGTGCTCAGAAAGCGTCCTCGTCCAGCTCCATGATGGACAGGTCGACGGCCTCGGCCATCTCGCGCTCGACGCCCACGCCCGGCAGGACGTTCGCGGCGAAGAACTTCGCCGCGGCGATCTTGCCCGTGTAGAAGGCCTTGTCCTTCGCCGGAGCGTCCGCCAGCTTCGCGGCGGCCACGGCGGCACCGCGCAGCAGCAGGTAGCCGACGACCACGTCGCCGGAGGCCATCAGGAAGCGGGTGGTGTTCAGGCCCACCTTGTAGAGCGACTTGACGTCCTTCTCGGTGGCCGCCAGGTCGGTCAGCAGGGTGCCGACCATGGCCTCCAGGTCCGCGGCCGCCTTCGCCAGGTGCTCGCGCGCCCCCGCCAGCTCCTCGCCGCCCGAGGCCTCGGCCAGGAACTTCTTGATCTCCTCGGAGAGCGCGGTCAGGGCCTGGCCCTGGTCGCGGACGATCTTGCGGAAGAAGAAGTCCTGACCCTGGATCGCCGTCGTGCCCTCGTAGAGGGTGTCGATCTTGGCGTCCCGGATGTACTGCTCGATCGGGTACTCCTGCAGGTACCCGGAGCCGCCGAAGGTCTGGAGCGACTGCGCGAGCTGCTCGTAGGACTTCTCCGAGCCGTAGCCCTTGACGATCGGCAGCAGCAGGTCGTTCAGGCGGTGCTCGGCGGAGGCGTCCTCGCCGGCGGCCTCCTTGATCAGGATCTCGTCCTGCACGGAGGCGGTGTAGAGCACCAGGGCGCGCATGCCCTCGGCGTACGCCTTCTGCGTCATCAGCGAACGGCGCACGTCCGGGTGGTGCGTGATGGTGACGCGCGGGGCCGTCTTGTCCGTGAACTGGGTCAGGTCGGCGCCCTGGACGCGCTCCTTGGCGTACTCCAGCGCGTTGAGGTAGCCGGTGGAGAGGGTGGCGATGGCCTTCGTGCCGACCATCATCCGCGCGAACTCGATGATCTTGAACATCTGGCGGATGCCGTCGTGCTTCTCGCCCAGCAGCCAGCCCTTGGCCGGGTGCTTGTCGCCGAAGGTCATCTCGCAGGTGTTGGAGGCCTTGAGGCCCATCTTGTGCTCGACGTTCGTGGCGTAGACGCCGTTGCGCTCGCCCAGCTCGCCGGTCTCCCAGTCGAACTCGTACTTCGGCACGACGAACAGGGACAGGCCCTTGGTGCCCGGGCCGGCGCCCTCGGGGCGGGCGAGCACGTAGTGGATGATGTTCTCGGACATGTCGTGCTCACCGGAGGTGATGAAGCGCTTCACGCCCTCGATGTGCCAGCTGCCGTCCTCCTGGCGGATGGCCTTCGTGCGGCCCGCGCCGACGTCCGAACCGGCGTCCGGCTCGGTGAGCACCATGGTGGAGCCCCACTGGCGGTCGACCGCGACCTGCGCGATCTTGGCCTGCTCCTCGGTGCCCTCCTCGAAGAGGATGCCCGCGAAGGCCGGGCCGGAGGAGTACATCCACACGGCCGGGTTGGCACCGAGGATCGTCTCGGCGAAGCCCCACAGGAGCGAGCGCGGGGCCGTGGTGCCGCCGATCTCCTCCGGGATGCCCAGCCGCCACCACTCGGCGTCCATGTACGCCTGGTAGCTCTTCTTGAAGGAGGCCGGGACGGGGGCGGTGTTCGTCTCGGGGTCGAAGACCGGCGGGTTGCGGTCGGCGTCCTCGAAGGAGGCGGCCAGCTCGTTCTCCGACAGGCGCGCGATCTCGGAGAGCACGCTCTTGGCGGTCTCCACGTCCATCTCGGCGAACGGCCCGTTGCCGTACACGGACTCGCGGCCGAGGACCTCGAACAGGTTGAACTCGATGTCGCGCAGATTCGACTTGTAGTGGCCCATGGGCGCAGGCTCCGTAGGGACGGGGAGGGCAGAGTCCTCCGGATGCGTACCAGTTAGTAGCCCCATCATGCTACCGGCGGGTAATAAGAAGCAACCCCAACCCGCTCAGATGTGACTCGATACGCTTCTACCCATGTACGGCTACGAGCAGAACGCGTACGGCGCGCCGCCTCCGCCGCCGGGGTACGGGGCGCCGCCCCACGGGGTGCCCCACCAGTACGGTGGGTCGCCCCCGCACACTGCTCCGCCTCCCGGCGGCCAGCCCCCGCCCGGTGCGCAGGCGCCGCCCCCGCCGCAGCACTACCCGGAGCCCTCCCCGCCCTCCCTGGCCGACGCCGTCCGCGGCTTCGCCACCGGAGCCCTCTCGCCGGAGGAGTTCCAGGGCATCTTCCACGGCGCCCGCGTCTACTGCCCGCGCGGCGAGACCCCGGGCTTCCTGGCGCTGCACAACACCCAGCAGCCCGTGATCCCCATGTTCACCTCGCTGAAGGAGTTGCGCTCGTACGCCGGCAAGGAGTCCCGCTACTTCGTGATCACCGGCGCCGAGGTGCTGGACCTCCTGCCGACCGGCTACGGATTCGTCCTCGACATGGAGGGTGACCACCGGGTCGTCTTCGACGCCAAGGCGGTCGAGGAGATGGTGGATTTCGCCATGCAGCGTATGTACTACTAGGTGCGGGTTGAGGTGGTACGGCGTCGGTGGTGCGGGTTGAGGTGGTGCGGCGTCGGTGGTGGCGGCCGGTGGGCTTCCTCGGGGGGTTCCCTTCCGTCGCCGTGGGTGGCGGTGCCTGTTCGTCTCCGGCTCCGTCTCGCTTCCGGCGGGCGCGCCCTGCCCTGTGCCGTTGAGCGGGTGCGGCGTCGGCGGTGGCGGTCGTCGTCTCCGCTCCAGGGCGGCTCTCTCCCGTCCCCGGGGGTGTCGCTCGTGAGTCTCCGTGTCCCCCGCCTCTCGTCGCCGGACGGCCTGCTGCGGTAGCGGGGGCGCCGGGGGCGTCTCGTTCTGCCAAGGCGGGGGGCGGACCGGTGGGGCGGCGTGGCGGGCGCCCGGGGGTCCGCGCCGGTCTGACGGCGCCCGTCGTCGCCCGGGCCGCCAGGGTCTCTGGGTGCCCCTGCCGTGGCCCCACGGCCGTGGGCGCCCCTGTGATCAGCCCTTGACTGCCGTGTCGGCTCGCGTCGGCTCCCTCGTCCGTCTCCTGCCCCTTCGGGCGGGGCCGGGTGCCCTTCCGCGCCTCCTGTGCCGTGCTCGTGCCGTGGCCCGGAATAGCTGACTCTTGGTTGACGTTCAATGTTCAACTACATTGGAGGCATCGACCGAGGAGGTCAGCCATGCCCGCGATCACCGCCGAGAACCCGCTCACCCTGCCGCGCGTCGCCGCGTCCCCGGACCGGGCCGCGGCCCGACCCGTGCTCGCCGTCACCACGGCACCCAGCGGCCTCGAAGGCGAGGGCTTCCCCGTGCGCCGCGCCTTCGCCGGGATCAAGTACGACTACCTCGACCCGTTCATCATGATGGACCAGATGGGAGAGGTGGACTACGAGGCGGGAGAGCCGAAGGGAACCCCCTGGCACCCCCACCGTGGCTTCGAGACCGTCACCTACATCATCGACGGCACCTTCGTGCATCAGGACTCGCACGGTGGCGGCGGGGTCATCACCGACGGCGACACCCAGTGGATGACCGCGGGGAGCGGGCTGCTTCACATCGAGTCTCCGCCCGAGGAGCTGGTGATGTCCGGTGGCCTCTTCCACGGCCTCCAGCTCTGGGTCAACCTGCCCGCCCGGGACAAGATGATCGTGCCCAAGTACCAGGACATCCGCGGCGGCACGGTGAAGCTGCTCGCCTCGCAGGACGGCGGCGCGCTGCTGCGGCTGATCGCGGGCGACCTCGGCGGCCATGCCGGGCCCGGGGCCACCCACACCCCCATCACGATGATCCACGCCTCGGTGAGCCCGGGGGCGGAGGTCACCCTGCCCTGGCGGGCGGACTTCAACGCCCTCGCCTACGGCCTCGCGGGCAGCGGCTCGGCGGGCGCGGAGCGCCGTCCGTTCCGGATGGGCCAGTCGGTCGTCTTCGGCGACGGAGCGTCGCTGACGATCCGCGCCGACGCGGCGCAGGACTCGCGGAGCGCGAACTTCGAGGTGGTCCTGCTGGGCGGGCTGCCGATCCGCGAGCCGATGGCGCACTACGGTCCCTTCGTCATGAACAGCCACGCCGAACTGGCCCAGGCCTTCGACGACTTCCAGGCGGGGCGGCTGGGCACGATCCCGGCCGACGCCGCCTGACGGCGGCCGGCGCCGTCTCCGCCCACGCGAGTGGCGGACGGGGCTCCGTCCGTGCGGGCCGCGACGTGGGCTATCCCGCCGTGGTCACGGGGGCGCGTACGCCGTGCATCACGTCGGGCCCGACGTCGACGCCCTCCAGCGCGGGCAGGAGCGCGTTCCGCCGCTCCGCCCTCACCTGGTCCAGCCACGCGGCGGACTCGGCGATGACGACGTACCACCGGACGAGGCGGGTTCCGTCCTCGACGACGGCCGGTGCGGCGCTCTCGGCCGCGTACGGACTCCGATGGGTGAAGCGGGGCCTGAGCGGCTCTTCGGCGTTCCGCCACCGGCCCAGGGGCTCACGGGCCGGGATGTGCGGCTCCCCGTGGGCCCGGCGTCGGCGGCCGGACGCGGGGAGGACGCGAGAGAGGAGGGCGCGGAGGCACGCCGCGAAGGCACGCTCGACAAGGTGGCGCACGTCGCCGGTCCTTCCACGGGGTTGCTGGTGGCCAAACCCCGGGGGTGTTCCAGCGCCCGCCGGGGTTCCCCGTCTGGTCGTGCCACGTCGAAGCCGTACGACGTCGCGCCCGTAGCCGTCCACGAAACGCGTCATCTCAGACTCCGGGGACAAGCCGATACGGGAGGCTCACCAAGAGCCGGAACGCGAGGTGTTGGGGCTCGTGCTCGTGGTGTGTCTCCACCCAGGAGGCAGCGGCCTTCTGAGCTTCGAGCGCCGCTTTCCCCTGTGCTTCCGGCGTGCGCTCCCGCGCCGCTTCGGCCGTGGGGCCGAACTGTCCGCACGCGACGCACAGCATCGTGGCCGTGATGGTTTCGGCGTCCGGCTCCTCGCCCGCGTGGACATGGAAGTCCCGGAACGCGGAGCTGTCGGGGGTCACTTCTTCCTCAGCCTTTCCAGGTGCTCCGTGATCTCTTCCGCCAGCTTCCTGAGCCGGTCGGCGAGTTCGTCCCCGGCCGACCGGCCGTTCTGTCGCTCGCCGAGCTGCTCCTGGGGCTTCCTCGGCGGTTGCGGGGACTCGGCGGTCACCGTTCCACCCCGGTGGCCTCGCCGGTCTGGAGGGCGGCGGCAAGCGCACGCGCCGACTCCGCGTCTCTGATCCACCCGGCCGCCGTCCGCCGCCTGCCTGCCGTCGTCATGTCCGCTTCTCCGTTGGTTCGACTGACATCCCTGTACAGGTTCAATTACCCTGTGTACTCGAAGCGTTGCGCTCCACGGCGCCGATGAGTAGGCGTTTATGTCCCCCGTGGTCTTCTGGGAGATCGGAGAAGGACCATGCCCGCCCGTCCGCGTGAACTGACACCCGACCGGAGCGCCCGGCACTTGTTCGGCGCGAAGATGCGCGCCCTACGGGAGCGCGCGGGTATGAGTCTTGAGGCCCTGTCAGAGGTGGTGAACATCAGCCGTAGCCACCTGTCCCGCATCGAGACGGCGGAATCGATGCCGCCACCCGACCTACCGGCCCGGCTGGACGTCGCCTTCGGTACCGACGGCATCTTCGAGGAGCTGTACCGGCTGGCCAGCAAGGAGATCCATCCCGATCAGTTCCAGCGCAGGATGGAAATCGAGGCTCGAGCGCGGCTCATCGCGGAGTACGCCGGTCAAATCGTCCCGGGGCTTGTCCAGACGAAGGACTACGCGCGAGCGCAGTTCGTGGAGTCCAATCCGAAGGCGGCCCCCGACGAGATCGAAGAGCTGTTCACGGCCCGTATGAGTCGGCAAGCTCTGCTGCTCGCGGACCCTCCGCCGGACCTGTCTCTGATTCTGGATGAAGCCGTGCTGCGACGCGCCTACGGTGGTTCTGCCGTGATGCACGAGCAGTTGGCGAAGCTCGAAGCTCTGACGCTCACACCGAACAGCGTCGTCCAGGTTCTCCCGTTCGCACACGGGGGACATGCCCTCTTGGGTGGCACGCTCACACTGATGACCTTGGACGGTGGCGCTCAGGTGGCCTACGAAGAGGCCATCACGACCGGCACCCTCATCGAGGACGTGGGAACGGTTACGGAGCGCCAGCGGGCATACGATCTGCTCAGGGCGTGCGCCCTGTCGCCGAAGGACTCGGCGGCGTTCATTCGGGCCGTGATGGAGGAACTCTTGACATGAGTACCAACCCCGATCTTTCCCAGGCAGAATGGGTCAAGTCGAGCTACAGCGGCAACGGGGGCGGCAGCTGCGTTGAGTGGGCACCGGCCTACGTCAGCGCGGGCGTTGTCCCGGTGCGCGACAGCAAGGTGCCGAGCGGCCCGGCGCTCGTCTTCGAGGCGGATGGCTGGGGCGACTTCGTGGGGGCCGTCAAGCGGGGAGAGTTGGGCGCGTAGCGGCTGCCGTTTCCGCTGTTCCAGGCGGCAGGAGGCCCCGCGACTCCAGTGGGAGTGGCGGGGCCGACCGTGTGCCGGGGCGGCTTGGGTTCAGGGCTGCTGGCGGGCGTCGATCTCGGCGACGAGGCCCTCGACGCGGGCCTTGATCGCGTCGCGGATGGGGCGCACCGCCTCGACCCCCTGGCCGGCCGGGTCGTCCAGCGCCCAGTCGAGGTACCGCTTGCCGGGGAAGACCGGGCAGGCGTCGCCGCAGCCCATGGTGATGACGTAGTCGGAGGCCTGGACGGCCTCGGTGGTCAGCACCTTCGGCCGGGCGCCGGCGATGTCGATGCCGATCTCCTTCATGGCCTCGACGGCGGCCGGGTTGACCTCGTCGGCGGGGAGGGAGCCCGCCGAGCGCACCTCGACGCGGTCGCCCGCGAGGTGCGCGAGGAATCCGGCGGCCATCTGGGAGCGCCCGGCGTTGTGGACGCAGACGAAGAGGACGGACGCGACGGGGGTGGAGGGCATCTGTTCCGTTCTTTCCTCGGGCGGGTGCCTCGGGCGGATGGGCGGCCGACAGGTCAGCGCGGGCTGGTGTCAGCTTCGGGTGATGTGACAGTATCAGCGCATGCTGACATCAGTCGAGGCTGAGGTGCTGCGGGCGCTGGCCGACCCGCTCCGGCTCCGGATCGTCCAGCTGCTCGCGCGGGAGACGCTGTGCACCACGCACCTGGTCGAGGAGACGGGCGCCCGGCAGACCAACCTCTCCAACCACCTGCGGGTGCTGCGGGAGGCCGGGGTCGTGGAGACCGAGCCCTGCGGGCGCTTCACCTACTACCGGCTCAAGCCCGAGGTGCTGGAGGCGCTCGCGGGCCGCTTCGCCGAACTGGCCGACACGGCCCGGGTCGCCGACGCCGCGGGCCGCAAGCGCGCCTGCCCCTGACCGTCCGACCCGCGCAGCGCCCGACCGCCCGACCGAGGAGTTCCGTTGAGTACCGTCGAGTCCACGTCCGTCGACCCCATGAGAGCGGTGGTCCCGGAGGCCGGGCCGCCCCCGGCGCCCCTGCTGCCCCGGCTGGCGGCGGAGTTCGTGGGGACGGCCGGCCTGGTGGCCGTCGTCGTCGGCTCCGGGATCCAGGCGACGCTGCTGACGGACGACGTCGCGCTCCAGTTGTTGGCGAACTCCCTGGCCACGGTCTTCGGGCTCGGGGTGCTGATCGCCCTGTTCGGGCCGGTCTCCGGGGCGCACTTCAACCCGGCCGTCACGCTGGCCGAGTGGTGGAGCGCCCGGCGCGGCGGCGAGGGCGTCGGGGCCCGGGACGCCGCCGCCTACGTGCCCGCACAGATCGCGGGCGGGATAGCGGGGTCGGTGCTGGCCAACGCGATGTTCGACGGGGCGCTGGTGGAGTGGTCCGGCAAGGACCGTTCCGCCGGGAATCTGCTGCTCGCCGAGGGCGTGGCCACGGCCGGGCTGGTCCTGCTCATCTTCGGTCTGGCCCGCACCGGCCGCCTGCGCTTCGCTCCCGTCGCCGTGGCCTCCTACATCGGCGCGGCGTACTGGTTCACCGCGTCCACCTCGTTCGCCAACCCGGCGGTGACGGTCGGCCGTGCCTTCTCCGACACCTTCGCGGGCATCGCCCCGGCCTCGGTGCCCGGCTTCGTCCTCGCCCAGCTCGTCGGTGCGGCCGTCGGCCTCGCGCTCGTCACCGTCATCTTCCAGCGCGCCCGCGCGGCGGCCGACACGGTCTGACCGTCTCCGCTCAGGTGGTGCGCGGGAGCCGTTCACGGTGCCGGGCCGCCCGGTGGGAATCCCGTCCGACGCCCCGCAGGGCGTTGGAGGACGGGCCGCGCTGCCACTCACGATCCCGCGGCCCGCTCGGACGCCTCCGGCACGACCGGCTTGCGCCCCCGCGCCCGCGAGGCGTGCGCCGCGGCCAGCCCGGCCTGCCCGCCGCCGGACATCGCGACCTCGACGTTCTCCGCACTTCCCTCTGATTCGATGAATGTCTATGTTGACGTTCATCGAATCAGTTGTCATGCTGGACCCGCAAGTCATCGACATATGTCGAAACAAAGGGGAACCCACGTGAACACCACCGCCGCCGAGCAGCCTTCCGTCGTCGTGATCGGAGCCGGTCCCGTCGGCCTCGCCGCCGCCGTCCACCTCCTCGAACGCGGCCTGCGGCCGCTGGTCCTGGAGGCCGGGCCCGCCGCCGGGGCGTCGGTGCGCGAGTGGTCCCACGTGCGCCTGTTCTCGTCCTGGGCCGAGCTCGTCGACCCGGCCGCGGAGAAGCTGCTGGCCCCCACCGGCTGGGCGCGCCCCGACGGCGCGGCCTACCCCAGCGGCGGTGACTGGGCCGAGCTGTACCTCCAGCCCCTCGCCGACGCCCTCGGCGAGCACGTCCGCTACGGCGCCACCGTGACCGGCGTCGCCCGCGCCGGGCGGGACCGCGTCGTCGACGCCGGCCGTGAGGGGCAGCCTTTCACCGTCCACGTCCGCACCGCGGACGGGCGCGAGGAGCGGCTCACCGCCCGCGCCGTCCTCGACGCCTCCGGCACGTGGACGACTCCGGGCCCGTTGGGCGGCGACGGGCTGCCCGCCCTCGGCGAGCGCGGCGCCGCTGACCGGATCTCCTACCGTGTCCCCGACCTCCGGGACCCGGCCGTCCGAGCCCGATACGCCGGGAAGCGCACCGCCGTCGTCGGCTCGGGCGCCTCCGCCTTCACCGCTCTCGCCGCCCTCGCGGACCTGGCCGAGGGGGAACCGGGCACGCACGCGTCGTGGATCCTGCGGCGCGGCATCTCGGGCTCCACCTTCGGCGGCGGTGAGGCGGACCAGCTCCCCGAGCGCGGCGCCCTGGGCCTGCGGGCCAAGGCCGCCGTCGAGCGGGGCCACGCCGCGGCGGTCACCGGCTTCCGCACCGAGGCCGTGGAGCGCACGCCCGACGGACGCCTCGTGCTCGTCGGCGAGGACGGCCGCCGACTGGACCCCGTGGACGAGGCCATCGTGCTCACCGGCTTCCGCCCCGAGCTGTCCTTCCTCTCCGAGATCCGCCTCGGCCTGGACGAGCGACTCCAGGCCCCGGCGCGGCTGGCACCGCTGATCGACCCGAACGTCCACTCCTGCGGCACCGTCTACCCGCACGGCGTCCGCGAACTCTCCCACCCCGAGCGGGACTTCCACCTCGTCGGCATGAAGTCCTACGGCCGCGCACCCACGTTCCTCGCCATGACCGGCTACGAGCAGGTCCGCTCCGTCGCCGCCGCCCTCGCCGGAGACCACGAGGCCGCCGAGCGGGTGGAGCTGACGCTCCCGGAGACGGGCGTCTGCGGTGGCGCCGGACTCTTCGACGAACCCGAGGCCGCACAGACCACCGAAGCCGGCGGCTGCTGCGCTGCCCCCGCCACGGTCCAGCTCGGCGCCCCGGCCGCCCCGGGAGGCTGCTGACGGCTCCGCTGGTGTCGGCCTTGGCGGACGACCTTCTCATGACCCGCTACCGCCTGCCGTTCGGCCCTGGTGGCTTTGCCGAGTGGGACGACAGAGAGGGCCTCTTCTGAGACGGCGGCCCGGCCAGCTCCCCGCCCGCGGCGCCCCGGGGCTGCGCGCCAGGCCGCCGTCGCGTGCAGAGCGCCGAGAGCGACGGCTGCTGCGCCGCCCCGCCCCCGCAGTTCGGCGCCCCCGCCGCGCCCGGACGACGACCGGGGGCGGGTGCCCGGACCCCGCGCTTCCGCGGTCTCACTCACTCCTCTCGCTCTTGGGCGTGCGTCGCCGAGCTTGCCCTGTCACCGCTTTCGGGCCCGGACGCCCCCGAAGCGTGACCGTCGGACTTTCGCCGACCGTGTCGCCCCCGGCGATGCGTCCCCGCGTGCGGTCCATCTCCCGCCACTCCCGCCGCAGCCCGGCCAGGCCCGTGGCCAGGATGTACGCGGCCCCGCCCGCGAGCAGCACCGGCACCAGCCCGAGAGACGCCACCGCCCCTCCGGCTACCAGTCCGCCGAGCGGGATGCCTGCCCAGGCCAGCGCATCGCCGAGCCCGCCCACCCGTCCCAGCATCCGGCGCGGCACCCGCTCGATCAGGACGGCGCTCAGTACCGGGTTGACGAAGCCCGCACCGAACCCGCTGACGGCGAAGACTGCCAGAACCACTCCCAGTGGGGCATCGGCGGAGAGGGCGAGGAACCTCGGGGTCCCGGACAGCAGGAACCCGGTGAAGAACACCACCCGGCGCGGCAGCCGGTGCGCGACGATGGCGGCGACAAGGCTTCCCGCCACCGCCGTGGCCCCCGTCACGGCGCCCATGAGGCCGATCGCGGCGGGCCCGCCACCGGACCGCTCGGCCCACACGGGGATGAGCACCATGGTGAGTCCGGCGTTCAGCATGTTGGTGAACCCGATCAGGACGATGACGGTGAGCATCAACGGCTGGCTCCGCAGGAAGGCGAAGCCCTCGCCGAATCGGCGCCAGTAGCCCGGCCCTGGCTCCGCGTTCGTCCCGGCCGATGCCGGAACGTCCTTCGTCGCATGTCCCACCCCGCGCGGCAGGGCCAATGCGACGATCACCGAACCGAGGGCGAAGCAGGCGGCATTGACGGCGAGGGCTGTCAGGGGGCCGAACAACGCCACGATCGAGCCACCGGCCGCGGGGCCGACGGTGGCGGCGAGCCGCTCGCTCATGCCGGACAGACCGGTGGCCCGCTCCAGCCGCACCCTGCCGCGCTCGGCGGCTTCCGGGACCATGACCTCCTTGGCCAGGTCTCCCGGCCCGCGGGCCGAACCGATCACCGCGACCAGCCCCGACAGGAGCGGAAAGGAGAGCAGGCCCAAGGCGTGGAGAAGCGGAACGGCGGCGACGGCGGTCGCGCTCGCCAGGTCCGTCGTCCAGGAGATGGTCCGGGGGCCGAGCCGGTCCACGAACGGGCCGGCAAACGCCTTGACCACGACGTAGGGCGCCATCTCGAAGAAGACGATCAGCCCGGTCAGGGTGGCGCTGCCGGTCGTGACGAGGACGAACCAGGGCAGCGCCACGGCCGAAACCCGTGTGCCCGTCACGGACACGGCCACGGCCGCCAGCACACCGGCCAGCGGCCGTAAGGACCGCCGGGCGGTTCCTCCATTGTCGCCCGAGTGATGCTCGGTCACGGTGCCTCACGTCCTGTCAGTGGCTCGTGGAAGGCGTCCAGCTCGGGCAGGAGATGCGTGATGACCCCGACCCGCTCGGCCCCGTCGGGGGCGCTCGCCGCGGCCTCGGGTGTGTCTCTCCGGTAGCGGGCGATGACGTCCCGCAGCTCCTGACGCAGGGCGACGGCCTCGTCGGGAGTCAGCCGCAGCGGCCAGTCGCTCAGGTCGACGGCGTCGCGCCACGCCCGGGGCATCGTCTGCAGTTCGTTCAGCGCCTGCTGGACACGGCGGCTGTAGGTGGCGGCGACGGAGTGCAGGAAGGCCAGCATGGCCTCGGGTTCCCGGTCGACGAGGCCCCGGTCGCTCAGTTCCGTCATCTCGTGTACCGAACGCCACCACCGTTCCCGGGCGTTGCCGCGTTCAACGTCCTCCTCCACGAACCCGGCCGCGCCGAGCTGGCGCAGGTGATAGCTGGCTGTCCCGGAGTTGACGCCGAGCCGTTCCGCGAGGCGGGTGGCCGTCGACGGGCCATGCTTCCGCAGCAGGCCGACCAGCTGCACGCGCACCGGATGCGCCAGGGCTCGCAGCCCCTTGGCATCCAGAACGATTGACTCGGCCTCTGTATCAGGGGTGTTGGGCTCCTCAAGTGCGTCAGTCATAGCGCGCACCTTAGATTGCAAAGAATTCTTCGCAAAGATCTGTTCGCGAAGAAATCTTTGTGGTCTACGCGCCGTCGTGCCCGGAGGCGAGGCGGGTGCGGGTTTCCATCAGGGCGATGCCGAGGAGGTTGTGGCCGCGCCACCGGGCGGGGTCGGTGGCGCGCTCGTCGGAGGCGGCGAGCCCGATGCCCCAGGCCCGGTCGCGCGGGCTGGCCTCGACCAGGACGCGGTTGGCGGTACCCAGGAGGTAGGCGCGCAGCGCGGGGTCTTGGGCGAACTTGGCGAGGTTGCCCTCGACGACCAGCTCGAAGCGGGCGGCCGCCCAGCGGGTCTCGTCGAAGCCCTGGACGCGGCGTCCGAGGTTCTTGGCCTCGGCCGGGGTGCGCGCGGCGAGGATCGCGGCGAGCGATGCCCCGTCACTGAAGAGGCGGGCCTTGCCCGCCATCATCCAGTGCTCGCTGGTGGCGTACTCCACGCCGTCCACGGTGAAGGGGGAGGGCCACCAGGTTCTAGCCGGGGAGTATCGGGCTTTGGCCCGGTAGGGGATGGCTTCTCTGGCTGCTGTGACCCGCGCTGTGGGCACGGGGCCGTGCTGTTGGCCTTGGCCGGATACAGCGGGCGGTGCTGGTGCTCGATGCCCTGGCGGACGGTCGTCAACGGAGCGCCCCTGGGCCGGACCCGGCGAAGTAGGAGCCGGATCAGAGCTTGTTGGTTTGCCAATAGTGCTGCACGAGGTCGGGGAAATCCTGGCGGAGTCGGCGGGAGGAGACGCCTTTGAGGCTGTTGACCAGCTTCGAGATGGCGGCCTTGGGCGGGAAGTTGGCCAGCAGATGGACATGACTGGGCTCGCCGTTGAACTCGGTCAGCTCGGTCTCGAAGTCGGCGCATACGGCCCGCGTGATCTCCTCGCACCGGGTCAGGTGCTGGTCGTTGAAGACGTCGTGCCGGTACTTCGTCAGGAAAACCAAGTGAGCGTGCATGAGGAAAACACAGTGCCCACCAGTACGAATATCCTTCTTATTAAGGCATATCCCAACTGTAGTACGATGACGGCTGTGCGGCTTCGGTACCAGTACCGCGTCTACCCGACGCCCGGTCAGCGCATCTACGCGGCGCGGGTGTTCGGGTGCAGGCGTGTGATCTGGAACGACGCCTTGGCCCGGATCAAGCCGGTCAAGGCATCCAACAAGCTGCTCGGCAACCCGAACAACCGGCTCGCCCACGGCCCGTACCAGTCGGTGCCGAAGAACCCTGACCTGGCCAAGACGCTGATCACCGAGGCGAAGAAGACTCCCGAGCGGGCATTCCTCATCGATGCGCCGGTCGGCGTACTCCAGCAGACCCTCCGGGATCTGGACGCGGCCTGGAAGGCGCACGAGGACTCCAAGACCGGCAAGCGGAAAGGACCGAAGGTCGCCCCGCCGGGATTCAAGTCACGCAAGGACCATCGGCAGGCTGCCCGGTTCACCCGCTCCGACCGCTGGTCGATCACCGAGACCGGCAAACTGAGATTGCTGAAAATCGGCGACCTCAAGGTGAAGTGGACCCGTAACCTGCCGTCCGACCCCAGCTCGGTGACGCTGGTCAAGGACCGCTCCGGCCGGTACTGGGCGAGCTTCGTCGTGGAAAGCAACCCCGCCGCCGACATCCTTGCGCCCATCGACGGCGATCAGGGCATCGACCTGGGCCTGACCCGGTTCGCCGTGCTCGCGGACGGGACGCACATCGCCTCGCCGAAGTACCTGCGCCGGGCGGAGAAGAAGCTGAAGAAGCGGCAGCGTGAGCTGTCGCGGAAGAAGAAGGGGTCGAACAACCGGGACAAGGCCCGGACCGAGGTCGCCCGCGCACACGCCGCCGTGGCCGATGCGCGCCGCAACTTCCACCACCAGTGGGCTCACAAGCTGACGAGCGAAAACCAAGCCGTCTTCACCGAGACCCTGAACGTGCGTGGACTGGCGCGTACCCGGCTGGCCAAGGGTGTGCACGACGCGGGCTGGGCACAGTTCGTGATGTTCTGCGAGTACAAGGCGATCCGGCGTGGACGCTCCTTCGCCAAAGTCGCCCGCAACTTCCCCAGCTCCCAGACATGTTCCGCCTGCGGGCACTACGACGGACCCAAACCGCTCAACGTCCGGCAGTGGACGTGCCCGAACTGCGCCACCCGGCACGACCGCGACTGGAACGCCGCACGCAACGTCAAGCACGAAGGCCGCCGCATTCTCGCGGCGGCAGCACCACCCACCCCAGGACCTGGGGCCCGGCGCCGGTAACGGCGGCGGTAAACGCCTGCGGAGCGCACGTAAGACCAGGCAACAGCCCGGCAGCGCGCACAACCCCCACCCACGCGGGGAGGAAACAGGAACCCACCCGGAGCCGGTGGTCCCCGACCTACAAGGACCACCCACAGACGGAGAATCCTCGCCCTCTAGGGCGATCGGAGGGGGTCAACACTGGCTGAGGGAACCCGGGCCGACGGAGCCGTCCCGTTGGGGCCGGTGTCCCCAGAACATCAGCCACTTCGGCCGGGCTCCGGCGGCCATGAGTGCCGCGAGCTCCTCGCGGGTGCGGGCCTGGGCGGGGTCGTTCGTGTCGGTGCTCGGCATGGTCAGGGATCCTCGCAGCCGTCGCCGACGACTGCGACGGGGTTTTCCGGACGGGGCCGAGGAGCGCCCTCCAGCCGCTCAGCCCCAGTCCATGGGCGGGGAGTCCTCGCCGACCTCGAACCAGATGGCCTTGCCCTCGCCCCTCGGGTCCACGCCCCAGTTCCCGGCGAGCAGGTCCATGAGGATCAGGCCGCGGCCGGAGGAGGCCAGCTCGCCGGGGTGGCGCCGGTGGGGGAGCTCGTCGCTCTGGTCGGCGACCTCGACGCGCAGGCGCCTGAAGCCCTGTTCGCCGGTCACCTCGGCGAGCATGAGGGCGTCGCCGTCGGTGTGGACGAGGACGTTGGTGAGCATCTCGGAGAGCATCAGGACGGCGCCGTCCACCTGGTCGGGGGCCGTCCAGTCGTAGAGCAGGTCGCGGAGCTGGCCGCGGGCGTCGGCGATGCGGGAGGCTTCCGTCTGGGCGACGCTCAGCACGGTGCGGCGCCCGGCGCCGGGGACGTGCCCGGCGACCGGGTCGCGGCTGAGCAGGAGCAGGGCGATGTCGTCGTCGCGGCGGTCGGCCAGCGGGCCGGTGAAGTGGTGGGACGGCGGGCCGTGGACGGTCTGCACAAGGGCGTCGGCCAGTTCCTCCAGGTCCGCGTCGGGGTGCTCGGCGAAGACGGAGCGGATGCGGGCCCAGCCGGTGTCGACGTCGTGCCCGCCGGTCTCGATGAGGCCGTCGGTGCACATGAGCAGCGTCTCGCCGGAGCCGAGCACGAGGCGGGTGGTGGGGTAGTCGGGGTCCGGGTCGACGCCCAGCGGCAGGCCGCCCGCCGTCGGCCGGACCATGAGGGTGCCGTCGGGGAGCCGGATCGCGGGGTCGGGATGTCCGGCGCGGACGATGTCCAGGGTGCCGGCGACGGGGTCGGCCTCGACGTAGAGGCAGGTGGCGAACCGGGGGTCGTCGGCGTCCTCGAGGTCCGGGGACGCCTCGGCGTCGTCGAGGGGGTCGCGGGTCATGCCGGCCATGAAGCGGGAGGCCCGGGAGAGCACGGCCTCCGGGCTGTGGCCCTCGGAGGCGTAGGCGCGCAGGGCGACGCGGAGCTGGGCCATGAGCCCGGCGGCGCGGACGTCGTGCCCCTGGACGTCGCCGATGACCAGCGCCGTCCGCCCGGAGTGCAGGGGGATGACGTCGTACCAGTCGCCGCCGATCTGGAGGCCGCCGCCGGTGGGGATGTAGCGGGTGGCGACGGTCATGCCCTTGACCTGCGGGGCGTGGGCGGGGCGCATGGTGCGCTGGAGCCCGGCGGACAGCTCCTGCTCGGACTCGTGGACGTGGGCCCGGGACAGGGCCTGGGCCAGCATCCGCGCGACGGTCGTCAGCACGGACCGCTCGTCGGGGGTGAAGGCGACCGGGGAGGAGAACGCCGCCATCCAGGCCCCGATGGTGCGGCCGCCCGCGATGAGCGGCAGGAAGGCCCAGGAGTGCCCGTCGAAGCGCGCGGCCAGCGGCCAGGTGACGGGGAAGCGCCGCTGGTACTCGGCGCGGTCGGCGAGGTAGATGGCGCGGCCGGTCCGGACGACCTCGGTGGCCGGGTAGGGCGTGCTCATCGGCAGGTCGGTGAAGGGGGCCTCGGCGAAGGAGCCGTTTCCGTGGTGCCCGATGACCGTCAGCCGGTCGCCCTGGACGGTGAAGACGGCCAGGCCGTCCGGGGAGAAGCCGGGCATGGAGAGCGTGGCGGCCACCCGCAGCACCTCGGCCGTGGAGCGGGCCTCGGCCAGCGCCCGTCCGGCGTCCAGCAGGAACGCCTCGCGGGCCCGCTGCCAGTCGCCGGTGACGGTGGCCGGGCCGGGGGCGGTCTCGGGGGCCTCGACGAGCGTGCCCAGCAGGAGTGAGCCGGGAGGGACGGGGGAGGCGGCCGCGTCGGCTGCGGTCGACGCGGCATCGGTGCCGTCGACGGCGGTGCCGATGCCGCCGAGCACCTCGGCGGCGGCCCGGGCGGCCGGATGGCCGGCGGGCGTGCCCGCGTCCAGGTAGCGCAGGCGGGCCCGGACCGTCCGCCGCACACGGCCGTCCTCCCCGACGACGCGGAGCCGGCCCTCGGCGATGCCGCCCTCGGCGGCGGCCAGGGTGATGATGCCGCTGAGCTCGATGAAGTCCGCCACGTGCAGCCGTGCCCGGACGACGGAGGTGGGCACCGTGGACGACTCCCGCGGCAGGCCCAGCAGCCCGGCGGCCCGCGTGTCCAGGGTCACCAGCCCGGCCTTGCGGTCCCAGCGCCACACGCCGGTGCCGGTCGCGTCGAGCACCTCGTCCACGCTCGGCCCGGCGGAGCCCTGGTCGATGCGCATGTGCCCCACTGTAGGAAGAGGCGACGCTCGGCGCCCGGCGGCTTCCGCCGCCCGGTGGCCCCGCCGGAGGGCGGGTTCGGCGTCCGCTCGTGGCCTGCGCGGGGCGGGCTGCCGTCCGCTCGTGCGGGCCCGGGGCGGGCTGCGGTCCGCCCGTGCGGGCTTGGGGCGATCCGGCGGCGGAGGGCGGCTGGACGTGGGCGGTACCCTGAAGGGCGCCGGGAGGCCCGCACCGCAGCGGCCCGCCCCGAACCCGTACGAACCCGGCTCTGACGACTTGGATGAATGATGCATCGGTACCGGTCCCACCACTGCGGCGAGCTCCGATCGCAGGACGTCGGCAAGGACGTCCGGCTGAGCGGCTGGCTGCACAATCGTCGTGACCTGGGCGGCATCCTCTTCATCGATCTGCGCGACCACTACGGGCTGGTGCAGCTCGTCGCCCGTCCGGGCACGCCGGCGAACGAGGCGCTGAGCCACCTCACCAAGGAGACCGTCGTCCGCATCGACGGCACGGTGGCCTCGCGCGGCGCGGACAACGTGAACCCGGAGCTGCCGACGGGCGAGATCGAGGTCGAGGTCTCCGACGTCGAGGTCCTCGGCGCGGCCGAGCAGATCCCGTTCACGATCAACACCGAGGACGGCGTCAACGAGGAGCGGCGGTTGGAGTACCGCTTCCTCGACCTGCGGCGCGAGCGCATGCACCGCAACATCCTGCTGCGCACCGCCGTGATCTCCGCCATCCGGCAGAAGATGACGGCGCTCGGCTTCA
Source organism: Streptomyces sp. JJ38 (assembly GCF_019303475.1). Lineage (GTDB taxonomy): Bacteria > Actinomycetota > Actinomycetes > Streptomycetales > Streptomycetaceae > Streptomyces. The sequence goes on along the minus strand of NZ_JABLSI010000006.1, from coordinate 75,680 downwards.
ACGAGATGGCCACGCCCATCCTGTCGGCCACCTCGCCGGAGGGCGCGCGGGACTTCCTCGTCCCCTCCCGCCTGCACGCGGGCAAGTTCTACGCCCTCCCGCAGGCGCCGCAGCAGTTCAAGCAGCTCCTGATGATCGCCGGCTTCGACCGGTACTTCCAGATCGCGCCGTGCTTCCGGGACGAGGACGCCCGCGCGGACCGCTCGCCGGGCGAGTTCTACCAGCTCGACATGGAGATGAGCTTCGTCGAGCAGGAGGACGTCTTCCAGGTCATCGAGAAGGTGATGACCGAGCTGTTCGAGGAGTTCGGCAACGGTCGGCACGTGACGTCGCCGTTCCCGCGCGTCCCGTTCCGCGAGGCCATGCTCAAGTACGGCTCGGACAAGCCGGACCTGCGCGCCAAGCTGGAGCTCGTCGACGTCACCGACGTCTTCGCCGGCTCGGAGTTCAAGGCCTTCGCCGGAAAGCACGTGCGGGCCCTGGCCGTGCCGGACACCGCGGACCAGCCGCGGAAGTTCTTCGACCAGATGGGTGAGTTCGCCGTCGAGCAGGGCGCCAAGGGCCTCGCCTGGGTGCGCGTCGGCGAGGACTCGGCGCTGACGGGCCCGATCGCGAAGTTCCTCACCGAGGAGAACGTGAAGGCGCTGCTCGACACGCTCGGCGCCAAGCCGGGCACGGCGATCTTCTTCGGCGCCGGCGAGTTCGACGAGGTCTCCCGGATCATGGGCGCCGTGCGCGTCGAGGCCGCCCGCCGGGCCGGCCACTTCGAGGAGGACGTGTTCCGGTTCTGCTGGATCGTCGACTTCCCGATGTTCGAGCGGAACGAGGACACCGGCCAGATCGAGTTCTCGCACAACCCGTTCTCCATGCCCCAGGGCGGCCTGGAGGCGCTGCGCACCAAGGACCCGCTGGACATCCTGGCCTGGCAGTACGACATCGTCTGCAACGGCGTCGAGCTGTCCTCCGGCGCGATCCGGAACCACGAGCCGGAGATCATGTACGAGGCCTTCGAGATCGCGGGCTACTCCAAGGAGGACGTCGAGCGCGAGTTCGGCGGCATGCTGCGCGCCTTCACCTTCGGCGCCCCGCCGCACGGTGGCATCGCCCCCGGCATCGACCGCATCGTCATGCTGCTCGCGGACGAGCCGAACATCCGCGAGACCATCGCCTTCCCGCTCAACGGCAACGCCCAGGACCTGCTGATGGGCGCGCCCAGCGAGGTGGACGAGGCGCGGCTGAGGGAGCTGCACCTCTCGCTGCGCAAGCCGCCGCAGAAGTAGGGACGCAAGCCCCGCGGGGGCCGGGTCGAGCGCACCGCCCTCGACCCGGCCCCCGCGGGCGTTGTCACACTTCGCGCCGCCGCGTCGTCCCCTGGGGTGAGTACCGCGGGTCACCGCGGGTCCACCGCGGACGGACCGCGGCGGGACACCGGACGAAAGGGGAGAGCGGCGTGGCGGAGCTGGCCGTCTTCGAGCAGGAGCGCTCGCGGCTGTGGGGCGTGGCGTACCGGATCACGGGATCGGTCGCCGACGCCGACGACGTGGTGCAGGAGGCGTGGCTGCGCTGGCAGGCCGTACCGGACGGCACCGCGGAGCACCCGCGCTCGTATCTGACGACGGTGGTCAGCCGGATCTGCTACGACCACCTCGGCTCCGCCCACGCCCGGCGCGAGACCTACGTCGGGCCGTGGCTGCCGGAGCCCGTCGTCACCGAGCCGGGCGCGGACGACCGCGTGACCCTCGACGAGTCCGTCGGCATGGCCCTGCTCACCGTGCTGGAGCGGCTCAGCGCGGCCGAGCGCACCGCGTTCGTCCTGCACGACGTGTTCGCCGTCCCGTTCCCCGAGATCGCCGAGGCCGTCGGCCGCACCCCCGAGGCGGTGCGGCAGCTCGCCTCCCGGGCGCGGCGGCGGGTGCGGGCGGAGGCACCCGGGCGCCCCGTGGACCGGGCGGAGCACCGCAGGGCCGTGGAGGCCTTCCACGCGGCCGTCGCCGGTGCGGACTTCGACGCCCTGCTGCACGTTCTCGACCCGGACGTGGTGTGGACGTCGGACGGCGGCGGCAAGGTGCTCGCCGCCCGGCTGCCCATCGTCGGCCGGGAGAAGGCGGCGACGTTCGCCCGGCGGATCTCCGAGCGGTACGACAGCGGCAGCCTCGCCCTCGTGCTGCGGGAGGTCAACGGCGCGCCCGGCGTCGTCGCCGTGGAGCAGGCGACCGGGGAGCCGCGCGCCGTCATGGCGTTCACCGTGCGCGACGGCCTCGTCACCGCGATCGACGCCGTCCTCAACCCGGAGAAGCTGGCCCACGTCCGCCTCGACATCGGCTGAGGCCCACCCGGCCCGCAGCCACCCCTGGGGCATGGCGGCGCGGCACCGGAACGCTCGGGGCGTCCACCGTGGTCGGTGGACGCCCCGAGCATCGGGTCCGTGGACGTCGGCCCGTGGCCGGTCTCTCCTCGGCTGGTCGACCCGTGGCCGGTCAGCCCTTGGCCGGGTCCTCCAGCCGGGGGAACAGCACGGCGCCCTTGGTGACGGTGGCTCCGGCGGGCAGCAGGCCCCAGCGTCCGGCGTCCTGGACGTGCTGCTCGGCCAGCGGGCCGAGGTGCGGCTCGGCGCCGAGGGAGTCCCACAGCTTCTGCGAGGTCTCCGGCATGACGGCGTTGAGCAGGACCGCCGTCGCCCGCAGGGACTCGGCCGCCGTGTAGAGGATCGTGGCCAGGCGGGCCCGGGCCTCCGGGGAGTCGTCCTTGGCGACCTTCCACGGCTCCTGCTCGGTCAGGTAGCCGTTGACCAGCTTGACGAAGTCGAAGATCGCCGCGATGCCCCCGGCGAAGTCCAGCTCCTCGCCGATGCGCCGGTCGGCCTCCTCCACCGCGCGGGCGAGGCCGTCCACGATCGGCTGCTCCGCCTCACCTCGCGCCGTCGCCTCCGGCAGCGTGCCGCCGAAGTACTTGCCGATCATGGCCGCCACGCGCGAGGCCAGGTTGCCGTAGTCGTTCGCCAGCTCCGAGGTGTAGCGGGCGGAGAAGTCCTCCCAGGAGAAGCTGCCGTCGTTGCCGAAGGCGATGGCCCGCAGGAAGTACCAGCGGTAGGCGTCCACCCCGAAGTGGTCGGTCAGCTGGTGCGGGGAGATGCCCGTGAGGTTGGACTTGCTCATCTTCTCGCCGCCCACCATCAGCCAGCCGTTGGCGGCGATCTTGTGGGGGAGCGGCAGCCCGTTGGCCATCAGCATCGCGGGCCAGATGACGGCGTGGAAGCGGAGGATGTCCTTGCCGACGAGGTGGACGTTCGCCGGGAAGGTGCTCTCGAACTTCTGCTGGTCGGAGCCGTAGCCGACGGCCGTCGCGTAGTTGAGGAGGGCGTCGATCCACACGTAGATGACGTGCTTCTCGTCCCACGGGACGCGCACGCCCCAGTCGAACGTCGAGCGGGAGATCGACAGGTCCTGCAGGCCCTGCCGGACGAACTGCACGACCTCGTTGCGGGCCGACTCGGGCTGGATGAAGCCCGGGTTCCGCTCGTAGTGCTCCAGCAGCTTCGGGCCGTACTCGGAGAGCTTGAAGAAGTAGTTCTCCTCCTGGAGCATCTCCACCGGCTTCTTGTGGATGGGGCACAGCTTCGCCCCGTCCTCACCCTCCAGCAGGTCGCCGGGAGCCTTGTACTCCTCGCACCCGACGCAGTACGGGCCCTCGTAGCCGCCGCGGTAGATCTCGCCCTTGTCGTACAGGTCCTGCACGAACTCCTGCACGCGGGCCGTGTGCCGCGGCTCGGTGGTGCGGATGAAGTCGTCGTTCGCGATGTCCAGGTGCCGCCAGAGGGGCTTCCACGCCTCCTCCACCAGCTTGTCGCACCACTCCTGAGGCGATACGCCGTTCGCCTCGGCGGTGCGCATGATCTTCTGACCGTGCTCGTCCGTGCCGGTGAGGTACCACACCTTCTCGCCCCGCTGGCGATGCCAGCGGGAGAGCACGTCGCCTGCGACGGTCGTATAGGCGTGGCCCAGGTGGGGAGCGTCGTTCACGTAGTAGATCGGGGTCGAGACGTAGTACGCCTTCCCCTGCGCTTCAGTTCCAGTGGCCGCCATGGGCGAAATCCTATCGGCCCGCGGGCCCCGCCCCGCGCCCCGTGCGCGGGGCCCGCGCGGCCCCCGCCGGGGTACCCCCGCGGCGGGAGTACCCCCGCCTCCCCGTCGAGGTGCCCCCGGCCCCGGGCTCCTGCGGTGCGCGCGCTTGGGAGGTCTGCGCCGGAGGCGCAGGGCTGGCAAGCGCAGCTCTCCGGGCGCCCGGGCGGCTCCGGGTGCTGCGCTCCGGCCCGGTGCCCCCGGGCCCGGGTCCGGGGTGGGCCTGCCACCCGTCGCGGGCTGCGGGTCCGCTGTGGCTGGTCGCGCGGTTCCCCGCGCCCCTTTCGGGGCGCGGCCTGGGCGGGCGGGTGCGCCCTGCGGGGCGCGGCCCGGTGTGGCCGGTTCTGGTTCACGGCAGGTTCACCGGGAGATCGCCCGTGGGTACGTGTGAGGTCCTAGTTTCCGGCCCAGTACGGCTTGATGACGGAGGACTCCATGCGTAAGCAACTGCCGCTGCTCGACACCCACCCCGGCGGCCGGTCCGCCCTGACCTGCCACTACCGCTGTGGTGACGCCTGCTTCCAGGAGGTCCCGAACCGGAGCGACAACGCCTACTTCGGCGACGTCGTCGCGGGCATGTCGCGCCGCTCCATGCTGCGCGCGGGTGCGGTGGCGACGGTCGCCGCCGCGGCCGGGGCCGCGATGGTCGGCGGTGCGCCCGAGGCCGCAGCGCAGGGCCGCCCCGCCGCGCCGGGTGCCCACGGCCGGGGCCACGGCCGGGGCCACGGCCGGGACAGGGCGGCGAAGGGGCTGCGCTTCGAGCCCGTCGAGCCCAACACCAACGACGCCGTCACCGTGGCGCGGGGCTATGAGCAGGGCATCGTCATCGGCTGGGGAGAACCGATTCTGCCCGGCGCTCCCGCCTTCGACCCGCAGCGCCAGAGCGCCCGCGCCCAGGCCGGGCAGTTCGGCTACAACAACGACTTCCTCGCCCTGCTGCCGCTGCGCGGCGAGCCGCACCGCCAGGTGCTCTTCGCCAACCACGAGTACACCGACGAGCAGATCATGTTCTACGGGTACGACGCGGACAACCCGACCCGTGAGCAGGTCGAGATCGCCTGGGCGGCCCACGGCCTGTCCGTCGTCGTCGTGGAGGAGGAGCGGCGCAGCGGCCGGCTCACCCCCGTCCGCCGCCACCGCCTCAACCGCCGCTTCCACAACGGCACCCCCTTCGAGCTGACCGGCCCCGCCGCCGGCAGCGATCTGCTGAGGACCTCCGCCGACCCGGCCGGCCGCACCGCCTACGGCACCCTGAACAACTGCGCCGGCGGCACCACGCCCTGGGGCACGGTGCTCACCGCCGAGGAGAACTTCAACCAGTACTTCGCCAACGCCGAGTCCGTCACCGACCCGCGGGCCAGCGAGCGGCTGGCCCGCTACGGCATGCGCGGCGGCGCCACCAGCCGGAAGTGGGAGCGCTTCGACGACCGCTTCGACCTGGCCAAGGAGCCGAACGAGCCGAACCGTTTCGGCTGGATCGTCGAGGTCGACCCGTACGACCCGGAGTCCACCCCGCGCAAGCGCACCGCGCTGGGCCGCTTCAAGCACGAGGGCGCGCAGCCCCGGCTCACCGCCGACGGCCGCGTCGTCGTCTACATGGGCGACGACGAGCGCTTCGACTACATGTACAAGTTCGTCTCCAGCCAGCGGATGCGCCGCGGCAACAGCCGCTGGGCCCGTGAGCACAACATGACGCTGCTGGACGAGGGCACCCTGTACGTCGCCCGGCTCACCGGCGACAGCCCCGGCGAGATCGACGGTGAGGGCGGGCTGCCGCGCGACGGCGAGTTCGACGGCTACGGCCAGTGGATCAAGCTCGCCTCCGGTGACCGCTCCTACGTCGAGGGCATGACGGCCGAGGAGGTCTACGTCTTCACCCGGCTGGCCGCCGACCAGGTGGGCGCCACCAAGATGGACCGCCCCGAGGACGTCGAGCCCAGCCCGCGCACCGGCCGCGTCTACGTCGCGCTGACCAACAACAAGAACCGCGGCAAGGAGGGCTACCCCGCCGCCGACGAGGCCAACCCGCGCAACCTCAACAAGCACGGCCAGGTGCTGGAGCTCACCGAGCGCTGGAACCACCCCGCCGCGGAGACCTTCACCTGGCGCCTCTTCCTCGTCTGCGGCGACCCCGAGGACGAGTCGACCTACTACGGCGGCTTCCCCAAGGAGAGCGTCAGCCCGATCTCCTGCCCCGACAACCTCACCTTCGACGCCTACGGCAACCTGTGGATCTCCACCGACGGCAACAAGCTGGGCAGCCACGACGGCCTGTTCGGCGTCGCCACGTACGGCCGCAAGCGCGGTGAGGTCAAGCAGTTCCTGACCGTCCCGGCCGGCGCCGAGACCTGCGGCCCGATCGTCCAGGACCGCCGCGTCCTCGTCGCCGTCCAGCACCCGGGCGAGATCGACGGCGCCACCGCCGAGCAGCCGCTCTCGCAGTGGCCCGACGGCCCCGGCCGCCTCAACCGTCCCGCCGTCGTCGCCGTCTGGCGCGAGGACGGCGGAGCCATCGGCCGCTGACGCCCGCCACGCGGCGGCCCGGTCATCCGATCGGTCCGCCGCCGCGTGCGCCCGGCCTCCCCGGTGCGGAGGCTGGGCGCATGGCAACACTGCACGCCAGAGCGCCCGAGAGCTTCCTCAGCCAGGTCAGGAGTGCCGTCTCGCTGCGCGCGGCGGCACTCCTGCTGGGTGTGCTGGCCCTCCAGATGGGCTTCATCGCGTCCTACGTCGGCGCGTTCCACGAGCCGGGACCCGAGCGCGTGCCGGTCGCCGTCGTGGCCCCCGACGCCGCGCGGGCCGAGCTGACGGACAGCCTGGACGGACTCCCCGGCGACCCCCTCGACGTCGAGATCAGCACCGCCGACCCCGCCGAGGCGCGCGACGCCCTGGAAGACCGGGAGGTCGACGGCGTCTTCATCGCCCAGCCCGGGGAGGACGCCGACACCCTGCTGGTGGCCGGCGCCGCGGGAGGAGCGCTCGCCCAGGCGATCGAGTCGGTGTTCGAGGACGTCCAGCGCGAACGGGACCGCGGGCTGGCCGTCCGCGACGCCATCCCCGCCGCCTCCGGGGACGCCCGCGCCCTCACCTCGTTCTACCTGGTCATCGGCTGGACCGTGGGCGGCTACCTGTGCGCCGCCATCCTCGCCATGAGCTACGGCGCCCGCCCCGCCACCCCGGCCCGCGCCGTCGCCCGGCTCGGCGCCCTCGGCCTCTACGCCGTCGTGGCCGGGCTCGGCGGCGCCGCCCTCGTCGGCCCCGTCCTCGACGCCCTGCCCGGCGGCTTCTGGGCCCTCAGCGGCCTCGGCGCCCTGCTCGTCTACGCCGTCGGCGCCCTCACCTTCGCCCTCCAGGGCCTGTTCGGCGTCATCGGCATCGGGCTCGCCATCGGGCTCGTCGTCGTCATCGGCAACCCCAGCGCCGGCGGCGCCTACCCGGCCCCGCTGCTGCCGGAGTTCTGGCGCGCCGTCGGCCCCGCGTTCCCGCCCGGCGCCGGCACCTGGACGGCACGCTCGATCGCCTACTTCGACGGCGCCGCCATCACCGGCCCCCTGCTCGTCCTGGCCGCCTGGGCCGCGGCCGGCACCGTGGTCACCTTCCTCGCCGCCTTCCGCCACACCCCGGACAGCGGCCCCCGGTAGGGCGGGTACCGCCGCGAACCCACCTGATGTCTACTCGCTGTCGCTTCCGCAGGCCTTCGCCTGCTGCGTGAAGCGAGTGGCGCAGTGGCCAACATGGTGGGCTGGTCTCCAGCGGCCTGGATTTCTGCCTGGGGCGCCGGGCAGGAGTCGGTGGCCCGGGTCGATCCGGACAGACTGGCCGCAGCAGTCGGTCCACCTGCGGGTGATGCTTTCGCAGGTCACGATGTTTCCGGTGTCCTGTTGGCGGGGCTTCACCCGCCAGTGAGTCGCTGTATTTCGGTCACAGGGTAATCGGAATGTTAGATTCTGATCGCTGGGTATGTAAGTGTTGAGCCGTCCGACCGCTGTGACCAAGCGATAACGGACTATCCGCCACTCGACTGGCCTGGGGGAATTGTGATGCGGCTCTGTGTGCCTGCATGCCTATGACAACACTCGTGTGCAGAGATGACGACTGGAACCTACGCGTTCCACGTGTGGCACGTGCGCCGTTTCATTGACTGATTTTCCCCTTGTGGAAATACAAGGTGTGCATCATGTCATGTCGTCCTCGGCGATAGATATCGGCTTGCTGTGGGAAATTATCCTCACGTGACAGTGAGCCCTGCACCGGGATTGCCGGATTTATCGTGGGTGACTGTTCTACCGCAGGACTCGATTCCGCTGGTGCCAGCCCGTTTGGATGTACTACCTGTCGAAATGAGATGAGGAGTTGTGATGAAGAAGAAGTCAGCCGCTGCGGCGATCGGGGTCGCCCTGGGGGGTGCCGCCCTGCTGGTCTCCACGCAGGGGGCTGCGCAGGCCGCTCCGGCCGCGCCGGTGACGACCGTTGCGGCAGCCGCGAAGCCTACGCCGGGTATGGACAAATCTCCGCAGTGGCTCGGGAGCGTGGCGACCAAGGCCGCCAAGGCTGTGGGCAAGGCCACCGTTCACGGGAGGGCTGCGGCTGGCTCCGGTGCCAGCAGCTACCAGCTGCTCGGCAGCCTGTACGGCGCGCCGCCGTCCGGGATCTCGGAGGATGCGGCTGCTTCGGCAGAGACCGTCTTCGACCGGTGACGCATCAGCATCGCAAGGTCCAGAGGGCGGCGCTGCTCCTCGGCGCCGCCCTCTTGGGCATGCATTTCCTCATGGCCGCGCTCTCCCAGGCGCCGCTGAGCCCGGCGAAGGTGAAGTACTACGGTGTCGTCGACTCGTACCTGGGGCCGTACTTCGCGCAGAACTGGAAGCTCTTCGCCCCCGACCCGCTGTCCGACGACCGGGGAATTCTAGCCCGGGCGAAATGCGCGGACGGAACCATGACCGAGTACTTCGATGTCACCACCCCGTACGTCAAGGAAGTGCACAGCACGCGCTTTTTTCCTTCCCGTATGTCTCGTGTTGTAACAGGTACCCTCCAGCAGTTGGGCGAATCGGACGAGGCTGTGCGCCGAGTGCGTGAGAATGCCGAGAAGGACGAGTCACCCACGGTTCCCGTCCTCCCGTACGAGAGAGCGAAGCAGGATGAGTCCGTTATCTTCCTGTCGCGCTATTCGATGGATCACATGCCCGTGGTGTGCAACGGGAATCCGCAGAAGATTCAGATCAGGATGTATATCCACGAGCTGCCGCCGTGGTCGCAACGGAACAATGCGTCAGCCGAGGGCAAAGTGAAGGTTAAGGACTTCGCGTGGAAGGAGGTGACCGAACTGCGATGACAAGCCGAATCACCGCCAAGCTCGACAGGTGGGCCAGCCGACCAGTGAGCGTCTTGGGCGTCTCGGCAACCCGGGCGCTCCTCGGCTTCGTCGGGCTCATGTACTACGTGAGCCAGTACAGCGACCGCCGATATCTCTTTGGACCTGAGGGCCTGCTACCGCGTGAGGAGTTCCTCGACCAGCTCGCCCAGACGGGGACGTTCAGCCTCTACGCGTGGTCCAGCTCCACGGTCTGGTTCGAGCTGGTCTTCCACACGGGAGCGCTGACCGCGCTCGCCGTGATGCTCGGCATCGGCGGCCGCGTCGGCCTGGCTTTGAACTGGGTCTTCCTCTGGTCGATCTACCAGCGACAGATCGTGATCATCGATGGCGGAGAGAACCTCGCCTACGTTGTCATCCCGCTGCTGATGCTGACCCGCTGCTATGACCGGTTCTCCTTCTCCACCGGCACTGCCCGTCGGCTGGCCCAACGGGTGCCCGGAAGCGTCAAGGCGCTGACAACCCCTCTGCACAACCTCGGCGTCGTCGCGGTCGCCACGCAGATCTGTCTCGTGTACGTCGTCAGTGGCCTGTACAAGGTGCAAGGGCGATCCTGGCAGGACGGCACGGCGCTCTTCTACGTCCTGCGCGTTCCTGAGTTCACCTGGCCAGGAGTGTCCGAACTCGTCTACGGCAACGACCTGCTCGTCTACCTCGGCACCTACGCCACAGTTCTCTTCCTGGTCTACTTCCCCCTCGGCATTCTTGTCCCCGCACTGCGCCCCTGGGCCGCGGTGACCTCGATCGGCTTCCACCTCTCTATCGCGCTGCTGATGGGACTGACCAGCTTCGCCCTCACCATGGTGGCCTGCGACCTCATCTTCCTCAGCAAAGGGCTCGACCAGGCTCTGAGGGCCGCCCGCCGGACCTACGCGCGCTGGTCCAAACGCCCAGCGGAAGCCGCTAGCCTGATCGGCGCTGGGCCGAAGCCACCCTCAGCAGCGGCCCTACCGACGCGCCGTCAGGAAGAGGAGTCGCCTACGTGATGGTGTTAGCCGAGTTCCTTGCCCAGTTCCTCCCAGGCCAAGTCAAGACGCGACGTGCCTACCTGACGTCGTGCCTGCTCGCCGTTGTCCTGGCCGGCCTCGTTTCCGCTTCCCTCGTGCGCTTCTTCGCGCAGCCCACCACACAGGCCACTCTGTGGTGGGCTGCGAGTGCCGCCGCTTGTGTGGCCGCCGGATACCTCCTCGCGTATCCCTTGGCCAGGAAGAGGCTGGTGAAGGACGAACGGTGAAACGCAGCACGCCCACCTGCATCATCTCGAGCGCGGGGATAGCGGCATCACGCACCACAGGTGGACACGACCCGGACGCTTTTGTCGAGATCGGCTCCCTGACCAAGGTTGTCACCGGGACTGCGGCGATGCAGCTGGCCGCCAAGGGGAGACTGTCCCTGGACGATCCGTTGGACCGCTGGCTCACGCAGGCACCGGCGACCGGAGTCACCCTGCGCCATCTGCTGGACCACACCTCTGGCCTTCCCCGGCTTCCTCCCGGCACCGTGTCGCTGCGCGACCCGTACCGCTCTTTCACCGAAGAAGCGATGCACGGCCTTCTTTCCTGTCTCGATACCCTCCTCACCCACCAGCCAGGAAGCCGCCCCGAGTACTCCAACCTTGGCTATGCCCTCCTCGGGGCTGCCTTGGCCGCCGCCGACCATCAGCCTTACGAAGCCCTCGCGCGGGAGCACGTCCTGGCACCTCTGAGACTTGCCGACAGCTTTGCCGCCCACCCGCCCCCAGGCAGCCGCGTCTTGACAGCCAGAGGTTTCCTGGGACGGAGCCGCAACACGTGGACGCTGGACGGGGCCATCCTGCCCGCCGGCGGCATGTGGGCCACCCCCGCCGCCACAGCGTCTCTGCTCACCCAACTGATCGTGGACAAAGCACTCGGAGAGCCGGCACCCACGTGGCAACGAGACGACAAGCTGCTCTGGCACAACGGTGCCACCCGCCACGCCTCCGCCTTCGCCGGTGCCTTCCCCGGCGGGGAATGGATCTTCATCCACCGTCTGAGCGGATCCGCCAAGAAAACCGACCAACTCGCAGCCGCTTACGTGAAAACGGTGCATCAACCGTGAACGACAGCCTGGGCCGTGGCCGGCACCGTGGTCACCTTCCTCGCCGCCTTCCGCCACACCCCGGACAGCGGCCCCCGGTAGGGCCGCAGCGCCCGCCCGCGGTCAGACGGCTCCGAGCGCCCCGGCCTTGACGCCCGCCACGAACGCGGGGAACGCGTCGGCGGAAAGGTCCAGGACCGCGCCGTCCGGCTGCCGGGAGTCGCGGACGAGGACGACGCCCCGCACGGCGGCGGGGCGGGCGGCGTGCTGTGCGCTGGGCCGCTCCGGGCCGGGCGTACTACGCTCGCGATCACTGAACGGCGGGGATGGCAGGGGGAGATCGCACGTGTGGCCGTTGGAGCGGACGGATCCTGGTCGCATCGGGCCGTACCGGCTGCTGGCGCGGCTGGGCGAGGGTGGCATGGGGACGGTGTTCCTCGCGGAGGGCGGCCGGGGCGAGCGGGTCGCCCTGAAGTCCATCCGGCACGGCTACGCCGACGAGCCCGGGTTCCGGGCCCGGTTCGCGCGGGAGATCGAGACGGCGAGCATGGTGCGTGCCGAGGGCATTGCCCAGGTCGTGGACTCGGAGCCCGGGGAGGGCGGGCAACGGCCCTGGGTGGCCACCGAGTTCGTGCCCGGTCTGTCGGTGCAGCGGCTGGTCGCCACGCAGGGGCCGCTGCCCGCCCGGAGCGCGGGCGCCCTCGCCGCAGGGCTCGCCCGGGCCCTGCGGGCGGTGCACGCGGCCGGGCTGGTACACCGCGATGTCAAGCCGTCGAACATCCTGCTCACCGTCGAGGGGCCGCGGCTCATCGACTTCGGGGTGGCGCGGCTCGTGGACGTCTCGACCGACGGCGGGCTGACCCGCACCGGCGCGTCCGTGGGGTCTCCGGGGTACATGTCGCCGGAGCAGGTGCTGGGCCGCTCCCTCTCGGCGGCCAGTGACATCTTCGGCCTCGGCGGCGTGCTGGTCTTCGCGACCACCGGCGAACTGCCCTTTCCGGTGGAGGACACCGGCAACCACCACGCGCTGATGTTCGCCGTGGTCCAGCGGGACCCGGACCTGGGCCGCGTGCCCGCCGAGTTGCGGGACACCGTCGCGGCGTGCCTGGCCAAGGACCCCGCCGAGCGTCCGGACGCATCCGCCCTGGCCGAGCGGCTGGGCGCGTACGCCGACGGGTCGGCCGAGGGTGCCGGGCCACCGGGCGGGGACCCCTGGCTGCCCGCGCGCGCACTCGCCGAAGTGGCGCGCATATCGGGCCGTGCGATCGCCCAGGGGGAGTGGCGCCGGGAGGGCGAGGGCGGCGGTGCGGGCGCCTCCGGTGACGGGGGCAGGTCCGCGGGCGCCTTTGGTGGCGACGACCACGCGGCGGGCGCGTCCGGCGGTGACGGTGACGCCCGGAGGGCCGGAGCCGGTCCTGTCGGCCGGGCCCGGCCGCCCGCGCCCGCCGCCCCGTCTCCGCCGCCGTCTGCCGGCGGGCTCGCGCAGGCTCCGACGGTCACCGCGGCGTCGGCGTCCGCGCCGCGCGTGCCCCCGCGTCCGCCCGCACCCGGCCCCCCGCCCGGGCGGGGGCCCGCCGGACGTTCCACGGCTCCCCGACCGAGCCGTCCGCACTATGTCCGCAGGGAGCCGATACCGTCCGCGCCGCGCCGCTTCGCCGTGCCTCCGGGCGCTGCGGACGGACGGGCGGGGCAGCCCTCGTCCCCCTGGGGTGCCCACCAGGCCGCGCTGCGCTCCCCGGAGGGTCTGGCCGTCGTGCTGTACTGGCTCTACGGCTTCTACATCGTGTTCAAGTGCGTCGCGGTCGTGGTGCACCTCGGCTTCGCCGAGGAGATCGACGCCTGGGCCCAGGCGGACTTCGCGCTGTGGACCGACGTCGACCGGCTGGTGGCGGACGCCAGCACGCTGTCCACCGTGGAGGCGCTGGTGGGCCTCGCGGTGGGCGTTCCGACGCTGTGCTGGTTCTGGCGGGTGCGCTCCAACGCGGAGGTGTTCGCCCCGGGCGGGCACCGGTACCCGCCCGGGATGGCGGTGGGGAGCTGGTTCATCCCGGTCGCCGGGTGGATCATCCCGGGGAAGGTCACCTTCGACATCTGGGACGCGTCGATACCGAGCCGCGAGCGGGCCCGGCCCGGCCAACGGCAACCCGGGCACGGCCTCCTGGCCGTGTGGTGGACGTTCACCGTCGTCTGCGGCGTCGCCCTCTGCGTCCTCTTCCTGCTCCCCGGCGTGCTGGAGGGCGCCGCCGAGCGCGAGAACGGCGTCATCGACTTCGACCGGATGCTCACGGCCACCCGCTGGGGCGCCTTCCTGAACCTTCTGTGCATCCCCGGCGCCGCCTTGTTCATCGCCGTCGTCAGCCGGCTGACCGACCTCCAGGTGCGGCGGGCCGCCGACCGGCGGGCGTGACAGCCCGGCCCGGCGGCATCGGGCGGGCTCAGGCGGTGCGCTGGGCGGGGGTGGTCGGGGTGTCGGGGGCGAGCTCGGTGGCGTCGACGCGCTTCTGGGAGACGTAGTAGAGGACGGAGCCGGCGTGGACCGGCTCGGCCCAGGGCGGGCTGACGGCCATGCGGCCGTCCTGCCGGACGGCGATGACGGTGGCGGCGAACCGGCGGCCGAAGTGGGCCTGCCAGTCGCCGAAGGTACGGCCGCCCTGCCCGTCGGCCAGGCGGACGGAGTAGGTGTTGCCGCAGCCCGCGCTGTCCATCAGCTCGCTGTAGACCTCGGTGATGCCCGGGTCGAGCGCCTCCTCCTTGAGCAGGTTGGGCATGTGCCACTGCACGCACTGGGCCTTGGAGTTGACGTAGCGGAGCCGCTCGCAGTGGTCCATGTCCCGCAGGGCGACGACCAGATGGACGTCGGGCCGCAGGTGGTCGATGCTGAGCGCGAGGACGAGTGCCTCGTTGTCGTCCCGCGCGTCGACGACGACGGTGCGGGCGCGCTCGACGCCGGCCCGGCGCAGCACGTCGAGCTGGGCGAGGTCGCCCCGGACGAAGCGGACGCCGTCCCGTTCGGGCATCGGGTGCTCGGGGGTGTCCTCCCACGCGCACAGGACGAGGTCGTGGGCGTCCTCCAGGTGGAGTTGGTCCACGAGCCGTTCGGTGCGGCCGGGGGTGTAGCCGAGCAGGACGATGTGGTCGCTGAGGTCCACGTCCACCATGCCTTTCAAGCGCTTGCTCCGCAGCGACTGGATGTGCGTCGCCAGCTCCGTGAACAGGATGGTCAGGGTGACGATCCCGCCGATGATGACGTAGGTGGCGACGAGCCGCCCGAGCACGGTCTCGGGGAAGTAGTCGCCGTAGCCGACGGTCGAGGCGGTGATGAGGAAGTACCACCAGTAGGTGCCCGGGTCGGTCAGCCCGTTGGACTCGGGCTCGACGAGCCACATGGCGAGCCAGCTCGTGAGGAAGACGAACAGCGCGACGGCGAGGGCGGCCCGCCAGCCCCGCACCCGCGAGCGCAGGGTGAAGATGAGTCTGGCGATGAAGGCGGGCACCTGCACTCCTGAGCTGGGCGGCCCTCGGCGGGGCGGACACGTCGGACGGACCCGCATGCTACGGCAGGGGGACGGAGGCGGCGTGGGCCGTGTGACGTGTTTCTCGCCGCGCGGGGCGGGGGTGGCGCCGGGACGTCAGCGGGTGCCGGGGCCTCAGCGGGTGCCGGGGCCTCAGCGGGTGCCGGGAGCCAGCGTGCCGGACATGGCGGCGAGGACGGAGGGGGCCACCCGGTAGTAGACCCAGGTGCCGCGCCGCTCGGAGGTCAGCAGCCCGGCCTCGCGCAGCTTCCTGAGGTGGTGGCTGATGGTCGGCTGGGAGACGCCGACGTCGGAGATGTCGCAGACGCAGGCCTCCCCGCCCTCGTGTGAGGCGATGAGGGAGAAAAGGCGCAGCCTGACCGGGTCCCCGAGGGCCTTGAACATCGCGGCCGTCGCCTCGGCCTCCTCGGCGGTCAGTGGGCGCTCGCTCAGCGGGGGGCAGCAGGGGACGACGTCCTGGGCCGGTGCGGGGGCCGGTGCTGTCTTCGCCTTGGTCATGCGCCCATTTTGACACGTGTCGAATTCATGTGCGGCGGCCCGAGTCAGCCCCGCCCGGGCGGGTCGGGCAGGCCGAGGCGGAGGTGCTCGACGTGGTAGACGGCCTGGTCGAGGAGCGCGGCGACGTGGTTGTCGTGGAGCGCGTAGACGACCGAGCGACCGTTGCGGGTCCCGGTCACGAGGCCGAGGTTGCGTAGGAGGCGCAGCTGGTGGGAGCAGGCGGACTGCTCCATGCCGACGGCCGTCGCCAGCTCGGTCGCGGCGCAGGGGCCCTCCCGGAGGCGGGCGAGGATCAGCAGCCGGGAGGGGGTGGCGAGGGCCTGGAGCGTCTCCGCGACCTTGGCGGCGCTCTCGGCGTCCAGGCGGGCGCTCGCGGCGGCGTCCCCGGCGTTCCCGGTGTACTCGGCGCTCTCGGTGCCCTCGGCGGTGTTGGCGGGGTTGGCGACTCCATGGCCCATGCGCTCATCCTACGGAGGAGTATTCATGAATAGCTGTTCATTCGTTCCTGTAAGGTCACCTCCCGACGACTGACCCACGGGCAACCGAAGGAGCGGCCCCATGACGTCCACGCTCATCCGCCCGGCCCCCACGGCGGCGGGCCCCCGGCCCCCGCGGGCCCGGCGCACCCGCGTCCTCGCGCTGCCCGAGGTGCGCTGGGCGGCGGCCGCCCTGCTGCTGTTCCTGGCCGCGCTCCCGCTCGACCTCCTCGGCGCCCCCGCCTGGGCCTGGGGACCGCTGTACGCGCTGGTCTACGCGACCGGCGGCTGGGAGCCCGGCTGGGAGGGCCTCAAGGCGCTGCGGGAGCGCACACTCGACGTCGATCTGCTCATGGTCGTCGCCGCCCTCGGCGCGGCGGCGATCGGCCAGGTGCTCGACGGCGCGCTGCTCATCGTCATCTTCGCCACCTCCGGGGCGCTGGAGGCCGTGGCGACCGCCCGTACCGCCGACTCGGTGCGCGGCCTGCTCGACCTCGCCCCCGCGCGGGCCACCCGGCTGCGGCCGGACGGCACGGAGGAGCCGGTCCCGGTCGAGGAGCTGGCCGTGGGCGACCTCGTCCTCGTCCGCCCCGGGGAGCGCATCGGCGCCGACGGCCACGTCCTGGACGGGGAGAGCGAGGCCGACCAGGCCTCCATCACCGGGGAGCCGCTCCCCGTCGCCAAGGGGCCGGGTGACGAGGTGTTCGCGGGCACCCTCAACGGCACGGGTGCGCTGCGGGTGCGCGTCGCCCGTGACCCGGCCGACTCCGTCATCGCCCGCATCGTGGCCATGGTCGAGGAGGCCGCCGGGACCAAGGCCCCGACCCAGCTGTTCATCGAGAAGATCGAGCAGCGCTACAGCCTCGGCATGGTCGCCGCCACGCTCGCGCTGTTCGCGGTGCCGCTGGCCTTCGGGGCGGAGCTGGAGCCCACGCTGCTGCGGGCGATGACGTTCATGATCGTCGCCTCGCCCTGCGCCGTCGTGCTGGCCACCATGCCGCCGCTGTTGTCCGCCATGGCCAACGCCGGACGTCACGGGGTCCTCGTCAAGTCGGCCGTCGCCATGGAACGGCTCGCCCAGGTCGACGCCGCCGCGCTGGACAAGACCGGCACCCTCACCGAGGGCGCCCCCGTCGTGGCCGACGTGTGCCCGCTGCCCGGCGGCGCGCTGGACGAGGACGGGCTCCTGGCCCTGGCCGCCGCCGCGGAGCGGGGCAGCGAGCACCCGTTGGGCCGGGCCGTCGTCGAGGCCGCCCGCGGCCGGGGGCTCGACCTGGCCGCCGCCGAGGGCTTCGCCGCCACGCCCGGCTCCGGGGTCAGCGCGCGGGTCGACGGCGCCGAGATCGTCGTCGGCAGCCCCGCCCGCCGTCTCCCCGTCCTCGCCGGGCACCGCCAGGCCCGGGCGGTGGCGGCCGCACTCGTCGCCGGGCTGGAGCAGCGGGGCCACACGGCCGTCCTCGTCACCCGGGACGGTGAGCCCGTGGGCGTCCTCGGCGTCACCGACCGGCTCCGCCCCGACGCCGCGCCCACCGTCGCCGCGCTCACCGCCCTCACCGGCACGCCCCCGCTCCTGGTCACCGGGGACAACGCGGCCGTCGCCCGGCGGGTCGCCGCCGAGGCCGGGATCGACGACGTCCGGGCCGGGCTGCTGCCCGAGGACAAGGTCGCCGCCGTCCGGGAGCTGGAGGCGGCCGGACGCAGGGTGCTCGTGGTCGGTGACGGGGTCAACGACGCGCCCGCCCTGGCCGCCGCGCACACCGGCGTCGCCATGGGCCGCGCCGGCTCCGACCTCGCGCTGGAGACGGCCGACGCCATCGTCGTCCGCGACGAGCTCGCCGCCGTCCCCACCGCCGTCGCCCTCGCCCGCCGGGCCCGCCGGCTCGTCGTCCAGAACCTGTGGATCGCCGGGACGCTGATCGCCGTCCTGGTCGTGTGGGACCTCGCCGGGCACCTGCCGCTGCCGCTCGGCGTCGCCGGGCACGAGGGCTCCACCGTCCTCGTCGGGCTCAACGGCCTGCGGCTGCTGCGCGAGTCCGCCTGGCGGCGGGCGGCCGCCGGGACGCGCTGACGCGGAGGCGAGGGGGCGGCCGGGACACTCCCGGCCGCCCCCTCCGTGCCCCGGAACTCAGCCCGCGGCGGTGAAGGTGCGCAGGCGGAGGCTGTTGGCGACGACGGAGACGGAGGAGAAGGCCATGGCCGCCCCGGCGATCATGGGGTTGAGCAGCCCGGCGGCGGCCAGCGGCAGCGCCAGGACGTTGTAGCCGAACGCCCACACGAGGTTGGACTTGATGGTGTTCAGCGTCCGGCGCGAGAGGCGGATCGCGTCCGCGGCCACCCGCAGGTCCCCGCGGACGAGGGTGAGGTCGCCCGCCTCGATGGCGGCGTCGGTGCCGGTGCCCATGGCCAGCCCCAGGTCGGCCTGGGCCAGCGCGGCGGCGTCGTTGACCCCGTCACCCACCATGGCCACTGTGCGGCCCTCGCCCTGGAGCCGCTTGACGACGTCGACCTTGTCCTGCGGCATCACCTCGGCGATGACCTCGTCGATGCCGACCTCGGCGGCCACCGAGCGGGCGACGGCCTCGTTGTCCCCGGTCAGCAGGATCGGCGTCAGGCCGAGCGCGCGCAGCCGCCGGACGGCCTCGGCGCTGGTGGGCTTGACCGCGTCCGCCACCTCCAGGACGGCGCGGGCCGCCCCGTCCCAGGCGACCGCGATCGCGGTGCGGCCCCGGGCCTCCGCCGCCGCCTTCGCCTCGGCCAGCGGCCCGGGCAGCGTGAGGGCCCTCCCCCGCTCTCGGCCTCGCTCAACCGGGGGGACCCCCATGGCCAGCAGCTTCTCCCGGCCGACGAGCACGGCGTGTCCGTCCACGACCCCCTGGACGCCGAGGCCGGGGACGCCCGCGAAGTCCTCGGGGACGGGCAGCGTGCCCACGCGCTCGGCGGCACCGGCGGCGACGGCCTGGGCGATGGGGTGCTCGGAGGCGTGCTCCAGCGCCCCGGCCAGCCGCAGCACCCGCTCCTCGTCCTCACCCTCGGCGACGTGGACGGCCAGGAGCGTCATCGTGCCCGTGGTGACCGTGCCGGTCTTGTCCAGGACGACGGTGTCGGCCTTGCGGGTGTTCTCCAGCACCTCCGGGCCCTTGATGAGGATGCCGAGCTGGGCACCGCGCCCGGTGCCGACCATCAGGGCCGTCGGCGTGGCCAGGCCCAGGGCGCAGGGGCAGGCGATGATCAGGACGGCGACGGCGGCCGTGAACGCGGCGGTCAGCCCGGCGCCGTCGACCAGCCAGAAGCCCAGCGTGGCGAGGGCCAGGGCGATGACGACGGGCACGAAGACCGCCGAGATGCGGTCGGCCAGGCGCTGGGCCGCGGCCTTGCCGTTCTGCGCGTCCTCGACCAGCTTGGCCATCCGGGCGAGCTGGGTGTCGGCGCCCACCCGGGTGGCCTCCACCACCAGGCGCCCGCCCGCGTTGAGCGTCGCACCCGTCACGCCGTCGCCCACGCCGACCTCGACGGGCATCGACTCACCCGTCAGCATCGAGGCGTCCACGGCCGAGGAGCCCGCCACCACCGTCCCGTCGGTGGCGATCTTCTCCCCGGGCCGGACGACGAACCGGTCGCCGACGGCGAGCCGCGCCGTGGGGATGCGCTGCTCGCGGCCGTCGCGCAGGACGGTGACCTCCTTCGCGCCGAGCTCCAGCAGTGCCCGCAGAGCGGCGCCCGCGCGGCGCTTCGAGCGCGCCTCGAAGTACCGGCCCGCGAGGATGAACGTCGTCACCCCGGCGGCGGCCTCCAGATAGATGTTGCCCGCGCCGTCGGTGCGCTGGACGGACAGCTCGAAGGGGTGCGTCATGCCGGGCATTCCGGCGGTGCCGAAGAACAGCGCCCACAACGACCACAGGAACGCCGCCGAGGTGCCCAGTGAGATGAGCGTGTCCATCGTGGCGGCGCCGTGCCGGGCGTTCGCCCAGGCGGCCCGGTGGAAGGGCAGCGCGCCCCACACCACCACCGGCGAGGCCAGGGCCAGGGACAGCCACTGCCAGTACTCGAACTGCCAGGCCGGGACCATGGCCATCGCGATCACCGGTACCGACAGCAGCGCGGAGACGATCAGCCGCTGCCGCAGCGGTGCGGTCTCGTCTCCTCCCTCCGCCGCCTCCCCGGCGGCGCCGTCCTCCTCCGTGGGCTCCGGCACCGGGGGCGTGGCCGTGTAGCCGGTGGCCTCGACGGTCGCGACCAGGTCCTCGACGGCCACCGCGTCCCCGTAGGTGACCTTCGCCCTCTCGGTGGCGTAGTTGACGGTGGCCTCGACCCCGTCCATCCGGTTCAGCTTCTTCTCGATCCGGGCGGCGCACGAGGCACAGGTCATGCCGCCGATGGCGAGCTCGACCTCGGCCGTGCCGGGTGCCGTCGTTGTCATCTCTGCTCCTCGCGCTGCGTGCGGGGCTCCGGTCGTGTCACCGGCGGCCGGTGGCTGTGCTGCGGTCCGCCGACGGCGTCCACTGCCGCGCTCTCCCATGATACCTGGTGGGGGTATCAACCTCTGATTTCTTTATACCCTCTGGGGGTATCTGCTGCAAGTGTGGCGACCGACGTGGCCCGGCCGCGTCCGTGCGTTTCCCTGTCGCGATGAGTTCCGGCCTGGCGGGTGGTCTGTCCCGATAACCGTCGCAGGACGTCGTACGACGTCATCGGTACGAGAGACCACGGAGGACGCCATGACGACCATGCCGGACGACCACGAGTCCGCCACGCCAAGCGGTCGCCCGCCCATCGTCGACCTCGCCACGTGGCAGGCCGCCCGTGACGCGCTGCTGGTCCGGGAGCAGGCCCACACCCGCGAGGGCGACGCCCTCGCCGCGGCCCGCCGCCGGCTGCCGATGGTGGAGGTCGACGGGACGGTCGAGGTCGTGGGGTCCGACGGCCCGGTGCCGTTCCCGGACCTGTTCCAGGGCCGCGACGAACTCGTGGTCTACCAGCACATGTGGTTCGACGGCGCGCCGCCGCAGGGGCAGTGCGAGGGCTGCACCACCACGGCCTGGCACCTGAGGGACGCCGTCTACCCCAACGCCCGCGGCGTCTCCTTCGCCATCCTGACGACGGGCCCGTGGGACGAGGTGGCCTCCTACGTCGAGTTCATGGGCTACACGCAGCCGTGGTATTCGGTGCGCGGCGTCGAGGGGCCGATCGGCGGCGACATGGGATACCTGGCCTGCTTCCTGCGCGAGGGCGACCGCGTCTTCCTCACCTACTCGACGACGGGCCGCGGCAACGAGCGGGTGAACGGATCCCTGGGCCTGCTCGACATGACGCCCTACGGCCGCGGCGAGGCGTGGGAGGACAAGCCCGAGGGCTGGCCCGAGGGGCAGGGCCCGTGCTGGTCCTGGCGCACGGACGCGGACGGGAACGCCACCTGGGGCCCGACCAGCCGCCCCGTGCCGCAGTGGACCCGCCCCGGCGCGACCCCCGTGGAGACTCTGGGCCGCGAGGGTCACTGCCACTGACGCCCCGTCATCGGCCCCGTCCGCCTCGTCGGTCTCCTCCGCCGCTCGGCCTCGCGGGCGGTTCTCGGTGCGGGTGTGAGCCGCCGCGCGCGGCACGAGCGCGAGCCGAGGCGCGGTCATGCCGGTGTCTGGCTATCGTCGTTCGATGCGTGTTTGCGGAGAACGAGCGGTTTGCCGGAAAGCGCCGTGGTGAGGAGCCGACTGCCGAAGCCGGGGCACCCCGCCCAGGTGGTCGTCGCGGCCTTCGCCACGGCGGTCGCGGCGGGGACCGCGCTGCTCATGCTGCCCGCGGCCAAGGCGGGGCCGGGCGGCGGCGCGCCCGTGCTGGAGGCGCTGTTCACCTCCACGTCCGCGATCTGCGTGACGGGGCTGGTCGTGGTGGACACGCCCACGTACTGGTCCGGGTTCGGGCAGGCCGTGATCCTCGGGCTGATCCAGGCGGGCGGCTTCGGCATCATGACCTCCGCGTCCCTGCTGGTGATGCTGCTCTCCCACCGGCTCAACCTGCGCGCCCGGCTGACCGCCGCCTCGGAGACCAAGACGCTCGGCCTGGGAGAGGTCCGCTCCGTCGTCCTCGGCGTGGCCAAGGTGAGCCTGGTGCTGGAGGCCGCCACGGCGGCGGTGCTCATCCCGCGCTACCGGTTCGGCTACGGCGAGCCCTGGCCCGAGGCGGTGTGGCTGGGCGGCTTCCACGCCGTCTCGGCGTTCAACAACGCCGGTTTCGTGCTGTACGCGGACAGCCTGGTGGGCTTCGTCACCGACCCGTGGATCTGCCTGCCCGTCGCGCTGGCGGTCATCGCGGGCGGGCTCGGGTTCCCCGTCCTCTTCGAGCTGCGGCGGCGGTGGCGCAGGCCGCGCGGCTGGTCCCTGCACACCAAGGTCGTGCTGTGGACCTCCGGAGCCTTCCTCCTCGGCGGCACCGCGTTCGTCACCGCCGTCGAATGGAACAACCCCGCCACCCTGGGCACCCTGGACTGGAACGGCAAGCTGCTGGCCGGGTTCTTCCAGGGCGTCATGCCGCGCAGCGGCGGGTTCAGCAGTGTGGACACCGCCGAGATGAACCCGGCGAGCTGGGTGGGCATCGACGTGCTGATGTTCGTCGGAGGCGCGAGCGCGGGCACGGCCGGCGGGATCAAGGTCACCACCTTCGCCGTCCTCTTCTACGTCATCTACGCCGAGGTCCGCGGCGACACCGGGGTGAACATCCTCAACCGCCGGCTGCCGGGGGAGGTGCAGCGGCAGGCCCTGACCGTCGCCCTGCTGTCGGTGGCCGCCGTCGTCGTCTCCACGGTGGTCTTCATCGTGTTCACCGACATCAACCTCGACCAGTCGCTGTTCGAGGTCGTCTCCGCGTTCGCCACCGTCGGCCTCTCCACCGGTGTCACCGCACAACTGCCGCCCGTCGAGCAGGTGCTGCTGGTCGTGCTGATGTTCGTCGGCCGTCTCGGCCCCATCACCGTGGGCTCCGCCCTGGCCCTGCGACAGCGTGTCCGCCTGTACGAGCTTCCCGAGGAGCGACCCGTCATTGGCTAGGAAGTCCCGCCCCAGCAAGGACCGTGCTCCCGCGAGCACCTCCGTCGTCGTCATCGGGCTGGGCCGCTTCGGCCGCGCCCTGGCGCTGGAGCTGGCCGACGAGCACACCGAGGTCCTCGGCATCGACGCGGACCCCGAGGTCGTCCAGTCCGTGTCGGCGGACCTCACCCACGCCGTCCGCGCGGACTCCACCAAGGAGGACGCCCTGCGCCAGCTCGGCGTGCACGAGTTCGGCGGTGCCGTCGTCGGCATCGGCACCAACCTGGAGGCCAGCATCCTGACCGCGTCCCTGCTGGTCTCCTTCGGCATCCCGGACGTGTGGGCCAAGGCCATCAGCGAGGCGCACGGCCGCATCCTCACCCAGCTCGGCGTGCACCACGTCGTCCACCCCGAGCACGACATGGGCCAGCGCGTCGCCCACCTGGTGCGCGGCCGCATGCTCGACTACATCGAGTTCGAGGACGACTTCGCCATGGTCAAGACCAGGGCGCCCGCCGACATCGTGGGGCTCCGGCTGGCCGACAGCGCCGTGCGCTCCCGCTACGGCCTGACCGTCGTCGCCATCAAGCGCCCCGGCGAGGGCTTCACCTACGCCACCCCGGACACCGTCGTGGAGCGGGACGACACCCTCATCGTCGCCGGCCGGACCCACCAGACCGAACGCTTCAGCGAACTGGGCTGAGCCTGGCGGGCCTGCCGTACGCCCCTCCGCCCGGCCCGTGCTCGCAGCCGTTCAATGCTCGTGTCCGTCGTCCTCGTGGGGTTCCTCGGGCGTCGGCGGCGTCGACGGCGCGGGCTCTCCGTCGTCCTCCGCGCCGGTGCTGGGCTCCGTGGGGTCCGTCGGCGTCTCCGGGGCGGTGCCGTCGTCGTGGCCGTCCTCGTCGTGGTCGTCGTGCTCGTGCTCGTGTGGTCCCGACTCCTCGCCGGTGCCGTGTGCGTGGCTGTGCTCCAGCGCCGCGCGCACGGCGGGAACGGTGACCTGGGCCGTGCCGGCGGCCATCACTCCGGCCACGAGGACCGCCGTCAGGGCGGAACCGAAGCCGCGCCCGCGGCGGATCACCCAGCTGACCAGGGCGAACAGGATGACGACCTGAAGCAGCGCGGCGGTGGCGTCCGCCCGGCCGATCTCCTCGACCTGACCGGCCGCCGGTCCCATCGGCATACCGACGGTGCGGCTGGCGGCCCAGGTGCCCAGCGCCCCGACCGTGCCGATCACTCCGGTCGCGACGGTCCATCGTCCGCCGCCCCGCAGCGCCAGGACGGCCCAGGCCGCCTGGAACGCGCCGAGGGCGTAGAAGAACACGCCCGCGAGACGCCACTCCGTGAAGTGGTCGGGCCCCGCGGCGATATGTATCGCCCCCGCGCCCAGCGACGCGAACGCCGCGATGACCATCTCCGTGCCCAGCCGTCGCGACGGGCTCGTGCCGGATCTTCCTCGTGCTCCCATGACCAGTCCTCTCGTTTCCCGGGTTGGGTGAAATCGGCAGCGTGTGGCGCCGTGCGCCGCAGCCAGGGTTCGTCGGCCGCGGCTCACGGTGGCTTCGCTAGACCCGCGAAACGCAGAGCACGGTGGGAGTGGGGCGTGGCGGGGGCCGGGGCTTCGCGGCGGACCCGCGCGGCGGGAGAGGTGCGAACAGCTCGGCGGCCGTCAGGCGAGGCCCGGCGCCGACGGCCGGGTCGTCCAGCAAGGGCGGGGCACCGCCGGCGGGGAGGCCCTCGCACCCGGCCCCGTCGTGTGCGTCGTGGCCGTCCGGCCTCCCGTGGCCGCGGCTGTCGTGGCCGGACGTCTCCGTCGTGAAGGAGAACGCCACGTTCAGGGAGGCGTGGTCGTGCTGCTGGGAGGAGTGGGCGGCGCTCCCGCCGAGGCCGTGGCTCAGGGCCAGCGCGATCAGCAGGAGCGGGACGAGGGCGTACGCCGCGGCCCTGCGCTGCATCCTGCCCTCCTCGGCTCGTGGGTGGCGCGTACCCTACCCCATCCGGAAGAGCAGATTCCGGTCCTGGTCCTGCGCTCAGCCGGGCCGGGCGCCCGGCTTCACCCGAGGCTCTCGGCGGTGCCGGAACGGCGGCGCAGGACGCAGTCGCCGCAGGTCCCGGCCCCGGGGACGCGGTAGTAGAGGCAGCAGTTGTGCCGGGCGAGGGCCAGGCCGTCCGGGGCGGGGGAGACGGTGCCGGCATCGGCCAGAGGCGCGCGGCGCAGGACGTCCTCGGCCAGCGCCACGGCGGTGGCCCGGGCATCGGGCCGGGCGTCGGCCAGCACCCGCAGCCCGCCGACGAGCGCGGAGGCGGCGTTGCCGTGCAGGGTGTGCCAGGAGACGCGCGCCAGCTCGCGGACGGCGGCCCCCAGCGGCCGGAGGTTGGCCTCCAGGACGGTCGCGTGCAGCGCCTCGGCGAGCTCGGCGGGCTCGGCGGCGGGCAGGTCGCGGGGCTCGGGCAGCCAGAGCCGCAGCGGCCCGGCCGGGTTCGGGCACCACCACACCCCGGAGGGGTCGAGGTCCGGGACGCGTCCGGAAAGGGCGGCGGAGGCCAGAGCCACCGACCACAGCCGGGAGGCGAGGCCGAGGTGGGCGGTCGAGGCGGCGACCCGGGTCTGGTCGGTGCCGAGGCGCCGGGCGACGAAGGCGGTGTAGGAGGACAGCGCACGGCCTTCGCCGTACAGCTCGCGCAGTGGCCGGAACCCCTCGGGGTCGGGCCGGGGTCCAGGGTGGACGTGGAAGAACGGCCCGACCTGGCCGAGCCGGGTCAGGTGGTCTCCGGGGGGCGACACCATGCGCGACTTCCTCGCTCGCCGTCTCGGTTTCGCCCGACAGCATGGCAGAGCCGGGGCGCGGCCGGTGGTCCGGGCGGGGTGTGGAAGACAGGGGGTTTCCCCGGTTACAGCGGAGGGGCGGATTCCTAGGGTGAGCGGATCACCGGGTCCCCTCAGGCCGGAACCGGTGGCTCCGCACAAAGCGGCCGGGTCTGTCGTTCGCGACGGATTCGGCACCCTCCCCCCCCTCGTGAGGTTGTTCACCCATGGAAAGTGTCATGTCAACGTCAAGACCGCGTCGCCGTCCCCCGTCCCGCCTCCGTCGTACCGCCGTGGGGACGCTGCTCGCCTCCGCGCTGGCCGTCGGCTCCATGTCCTCCTTCGCCCTCGCCCCCGCGTTCGCCCAGCCCGGGGACGGCGACCCGGGGACGATCGTCGGCGCGAACGCCCCCGACCGCGTCCAGGACAGCTACCTCGTCACGCTCAAGGACGGCCGCTTGGCCGCCAAGGCGGCCAAGCGGCTGGCCCGGCAGCACAACGGCAAGGTCAAGCACCTCTACGGCAAGACCGTGAACGGCTTCTCCGTCACCATGACCGAGAAGGCCGCCCGCGCCCTGGCCAAGCACCCCGACGTCGAGCGCGTCGAGGCAGACCGCGAGGTCCGGATCTCCGACTCCCAGGTGAACCCGCCCTCCTGGGGCCTGGACCGCATCGACCAGGCCGCCCTGCCGCTGGACGACGCCTACGCCTACAGCGGCACGGCCTCCAACGTGCACGCCTACATCATCGACACCGGCATCCGCACCACCCACGAGGACTTCGGTGGCCGTGCCACCTGGGGCGTCAACACCACGCCCGACGGGCTCGACACCGACTGCAACGGCCACGGCACCCACGTCGCCGGGACGACCGGCGGGACGGCGTACGGCGTCGCCAAGGACGTCCAGCTCGTCGCCGTCAAGGTGCTGGAGTGCAACGGCAGCGGTACCTACTCCGGCGTCATCGCGGGCGTCGAATGGGTCACCGCCAACGCCGCCAAGCCCGCGGTGGCCAACATGAGCCTCGGCGGCCTCGCCAGCGACACCCTCGACGAAGCGATCGCCGCCTCCTCCGCCTCCGGTGTCACCTACGCCGTCGCCGCCGGGAACGAGAACAGCGACGCCTGCGGGACCTCCCCGGCCCGCGTCCCGGCCGCCATCACCGTCGGGTCCACCACGTCCGCGGACAGCCGCTCGTCGTTCTCCAACTGGGGTGGCTGCGTGGACGTCTTCGCGCCCGGCAGTCTCATCACCTCCGCCTGGACCGGCGGCGACACCGACGTCAACACCATCAGCGGCACCTCCATGGCCTCCCCGCACGTCGCGGGCAACGCCGCGCTGATCGCCTCGGCCAACCCGGCCTGGACGCCCGAGCAGATCACCGACGCCATGCTGGCCGACGCGACCGACGGCGTCGTCACCGACCCCGGGACCGGCTCGCCGAACAAGCTGCTGCGCGTCAGCGGCGAGTCGATCGCCAACGACTTCCGCATCGACCTGTCCTCGTCCTCCGGTACCGCGAAGGGCGCGGCCTCGGTCACCACCACCGTCGACACCACGCTGGTCAAGGGCGACCCGCAGACCATCACCTTCGGCACCGAGGGCCTCCCGGCCGGCACCACGGCCACCTTCAGCCCGGCCGACGTCACCACCGGTGAGAGCGCGACGCTGACGATCACCACCACCGACTCCACGCCCGGCGGCATCCACCCGATCACGGTGACCGCCACCGGCCCGGAGATCACGCACAAGGCCACCTACACGCTGTCCGTCTCCAGCGCCGCCTGCCAGACCGGTCAGCTCCTCGTCGACACCGGCTTCGAGGGCGACGGCACGAGCGAGGACGACGGAAAGACCAACAACGGGAAGGGCAAGAAGAAGACGTCGCCGGCCCCGGCGGGGTGGACGGCCCCCGAGGGCGTCATCGGCACCCACGCCGAGTGGCCCGCACACTCCGGCACGGCCAACGCCGTGCTGGGCGGTGTCGGAGAGGACGCCACGGCCTCGCTGAGCCAGCAGGTCTCGCTCCCGGCCGGCTGCGCCCGGTACAGCCTGGACTTCTGGCTCCAGATCGACACCGACGAGACCAGCGACGGCCCCTGGGACACGCTCAAGGTCCAGGTGCTGAACGCCGAGGGCACCAGCGTCCTGAAGACTCTGGAGACCTACTCCAACACCGATGGTTACGGGGCCAGCGGCTACTTCCAGCGGTCCCTGGACCTCTCCGACTTCGCGGGCCAGGACATCACCCTGCGCTTCCGCTACGCGGAGGACTGGATCTGGCAGACGACCTTCGTCCTCGACGACGTCACACTGAACGCCGTGTGACGGGGCGGACGTTGACCGCTGGTGCGGCGGGACGGCGTCCGTGAACGAAGCCCGTCCGGGCCCGGGGTGCTGCCTTCCCCGTGGCCCGGGCGGGCTTCCGCCGTCGGCGCGGCCGTGCGCACGCCGCCGGGACGGTCGTGCGCACGGCCGTTGAACGGTCGTGCGCACGGCCATTGATACCCCGTCCACCTGCGGTTATCGTGCGAGCGCACCAGCCCCGTCGGCACTGGAGGGGACATCAGCGCGCTCCACGATCCCCGCCCCACCCGACCCGCGGCACCCGCCCGCCCCCTGGTCGGCAGGGAGGCGCTGCTCGCCACCGTCCGGTCCCAGCTGGACCTCGGCAGGCCCGTGCTCCTCACCGGGCCCAGCGGGATCGGCAAGAGCGCGCTGCTCGCCGAGCTCGGCTCGGCCGCGCCGCTGCCCGAGGACCGCGTCCTGCGCGTCAGCGGCAGCGAGAGCGAGCGGTGGATCGCCTGGAGCGCCGCCGCCGACCTGCTCCGGCGGCTCCCCCCGACGCGCGCCGCGGACCTGCCGGACGCGCACCGGGCGGCCATGGACGCGATCCTGCTGCGCGACGGCGTCCCCGCCGGCTCCCCCCAGCCCGCCGCGGGACCCGGCGGCCAGATCCGGGAACCCGACCCGCACGCGGCCCGGCTGGCCCTCCACGAACTGCTCCACCGGCACCTCCGGACCGGGCCCGCCCTGCTGCTCGTGGACGACCTCCCCCGCGTCGACGCCGAGTCCGCCGCCCTCATCGCCTACGCCGTACGGCGACTGGGTGACGCCGGGCTCGGCTGCGTCTGCACGGCGCCGCCCGGCACCCGGCCGCTGCCCGGAGGCGTGGACGTCCCGGTGCCGGCGCTCTCCTCCGAGGACCTCGCCGAGCTGCTGGCCCCCTTCACCCTCCCCGCGCGCGCCGCCAACAGCGTCCACGCCGACTCCGGCGGCAATCCCTACCTGGCGCTGTCCCTCGCCGCCGCCGCCGTCACGGACCGGGCCGAGGGCACCCGGTCCGTCGGTTACCCGTGCCCGAGGCCGCTGCCCCCGGCCCTGCACGCGGTGATCGCCCAGCGGCTGGACGAGCTGCCCGAGCGGACCCGCGCCACCCTGCTCGCCGCGGCCCTGGCCGCGGCCCCCACCGTCGAGCTGCTGGAGCGCGCCGGGCACGACACCGCCGAGCGGGACGTGGCCACCGCCTCCGCCGCCGGGCTGCTCGTCCGGGCGGACGGCGGCATCCGCTTCACCCCGCCCGCCGTCGCCGCCGTCCTCGTCCACACCGCCACCGCCGAGCAGCGCGCCCGCGGCCACCGCGCCCTGGCCACCGCCGTCCCGCACGCCGCCGGGCGCGTCCGGCACGAGGCGCTGGCCTCGCCGGAACGCACCCAGGGCCGCTCGCTGGCCGCCACCGCGGAGACGGCACTGCGCAGCGGCGCCCGGGCCCTGGCCGCCGAACTCTTCCTGCTGGCCGCGGACCGGACGTCGGACGCCGAGGGCGGCGAGCGCTTCGAGTGGTGTGCCGCCGCGGCCGAGGCGGGCGCCGCCGAGTCGCTGCCGCAGATCGTGCACCGGGCCGCCGACACCGTTCTGGCCGCGGACTCCCACCGCGCCCACCGGGTGAGGGTGCGGCTCGCCCTGGCCGATCTGTCCAGCCAGGCCCTGGCCTGCATGGACGAGATGCTGGCCGGTGCGCTGGAGGACGCGCAGGGCGACCCCGGGCTCACCGCCCGGGTGCGGCTGCGGCTGGCCTGGGCGCGGATGGTCGGCGGCGACGCCCCCGGCTCGCGGGAGGAGGCCGTCGCCGCCGCCGAGCTCGCCCGCTCCGTCGCCGACCGCGGCACCGAGGCCCTGGCCCTGACCGTGCAGGCCGTCACCCACCGCGTGACGGGTCGCCCCGAGGAGGCCCGGCGCGCCCTCGCCGCCGCGCTCACCCCGCCCGCACCCGTCCCCGAGGGCCTGCTGCCGCTCTCGCCGCGCTTCTACGCCGCCCGTTTCGCCTTCTTCGACGACCGCCTCACCGCTTCGCGCACGGAGCTGCTGCGGATGCTGAGCCAGGTGGAGCGCGGCCGGGGCGACGAACTCGTCCTCGTCCTGCGCTGCCTGGCCGAGGTCTGCGTCCGCATGGGCCGCTGCCGTGACGCCCTGCACTACGCGCACCGCGCGGGCCGGGTCGCCCGCGAGTGCGGCACCAGCCCCGGGCCGACGTGGTACACCCGGGCCGTCGCCGAGCTGGCCGGCGGCAGCCTGGGCCGTGCCACCGCCTTCGCCGAGCGCGGCGTCCGCGCTTCCGAGCAGGAGCAGGACGCCATCCACCTCGGCCGCTGCCTGCACGTCCTCGGGCAGGCCCAACTGCTGGCGGGCGAACCGGCGAAGGCGGTACGCACCCTGGAGCGGGTCCGCGAGGGTGAGCGACGCGGCGGGCTGACGGCACCCCTGGTCCTGCGCTGGCACGGAGACCTGGCCCTCGGGCTGGCCCGGCTCGGCCGCGCCGCCGAGGCCGCCGGGGTGATCGCGGAGGCCCGGGCCGCGCTGGCCCGCGAGGGCCGGCCCGAGGGCGCTGTGGCGGCCCAGCTCCTGCGCGCCGAAGCGCTGGCCACGGCGGTCGAGGGCGATCCGCAGCGCGCCGTGGAGATGCTGGAGACGGCCCGATGGCGGTTCGCCGCCCTGGGGCAGCCGCTGGAGGAGGGGCAGTGCCTGCTCGTCGTCTCGCGGCTGGAACGCCGGCGTCGCCGCCGCGCCGCCGCCCAGCGGGCCGCCGAGGAGGCCCGCGAGCTGCTGGCCGCGTGCGAGGCACGGCCCTGGACGGAACAGGCCGACCGTGCCGTGCGCCGCTGTGAGACCGGCGGCGGCCGGGGCACCGCAGCGGCACCCCCCTCCGGCGCCGTCGCCGAGCTGGCGGTGCTCACCGCGGCCGAGGCCCGGATCGCCGTCCTGGTCGGTGCCGGTGCGAGCAACCGTGAGGTGGCGGCCCGGCTGTTCCTCAGCGCGAAGACGGTGGAGGGCACCCTGACCCGGATCTACCGCAAGCTCGGCGTGCGCTCCCGCACCCAGCTCTGTTCCCTCTTCAGCCGCCGCTCCGACGCCGCACCCACGCCTCCGGGCTGACGCCGAGCGTCCGCCCGGCGTCCGGCCCGCCCTTCCGGACATACCCGTGTGGGGTAGGCGTCGGCCGGAGCGCTGGCCCGAACGGACGGCGGCGAGCGAGAATGGGGGTCAGTGAGAACGCCTGGCGCGTGGCGGGCCCCGCGGAGTCCGTCACGCGGCCGGACCAGGAGGCGATGTCATGGTCATCCGGGTCATCCGGCCTTCCGAGGCGAGCCCCGCGGGCCCGCCGATTCCGGGGTGAGGGCGATGCGCAGCCGCTTCGAGCCCGACCGGCAGCTGACCGCCCGCATGGTCTTCACCATGTTCCTGCTCGGCCTGCTGTACGTGGCGTTCGTCGCCGCGCTGATCGTGCTGCTCAAGTCCGTCGTCCTGGTGATCGTCATCGCCGCGGCGCTGCTCGGCGCGCAGTACTGGTACTCGGACAAGATCGCGCTCTACGCGATGCGCGGCCGCCTCGTGACACGGGAGCAGGAGCCGCAGCTCCACGGTGCGGTCGACCGGCTGTGCGCCAGCGCCGACATGCCCAAGCCGCGGGTCGCGGTCGCCGACATGGACCTGCCCAACGCCTTCGCGACCGGCCGCAACGCCGACCACGCCGTCGTCTGCGTCACCACCGGGCTGCAACGCCGTCTGGAACCCGAGGAGCTCGAAGGCGTCCTCGCCCACGAGCTCTCCCACGTCGCGCACCGTGACGTCGCGGTGATCACCATCGCCTCGTTCCTCGGCGTGCTCGCGGGGCTCGTCGTGCGCTTCGCCTTCTACTCCCAGATCTTCGGCGGCCGGAGCCGCGACCAGAACACGGCCGTCCTCATCCTCGTCGTCATGGCCGTCTCCGCCCTCGTGTATGCGCTCAGCTTCCTGCTCATCCGCGCGCTCTCCCGCTACCGCGAGCTGGCCGCCGACCGGGCCGCGGCCCTGCTCACCGCCCGGCCCTCGGCCCTCGCCTCGGCCCTGACCAAGATCAGCGGTGATATCGCCCGCATCCCCACCCAGGACCTGCGCACCGCCCAGGCCTTCAACGCGTTCTTCTTCACCCCGGCGCTCGGCCCGGGCAGCGCGCTCGCCGGCCTGTTCTCCACCCACCCCAGCCTGGAGCGGCGGCTGGAGGGGCTCGCCGAGGTCTCCGCCCAGCTGGGCGAGGCCGGTGAGACGGAGTGAGCTGACGCCATGGGCTTCCTCGACGTCCTCTTCGGCCGCACCAAGCCGGTCAAGCCCGACCTCGACCAGCTGTTCGGCCTGCCCTCCGCGGCCATCACCCTGCAGGCGGCCGTGGGGTTCACGCCGACGGGAGCGGGCTCGGTCTGCTTCGCCTCCGTCGAGGGCGGCGCGTTCGCCCGCATGCGGAGCGACGTGCGGGCCCTGCTCGACGCGGACGCGGAGCGCGGCGGCGCGCCCGTGGAGTTCAGCCGCGACGCCTACGGCTACACCTGGCTGCTCTCCCGCCGGGCTCCGGACGCCCTCCCCGCCCTGGTCAACGACCTGCACGCGGTCAACACCACCTTGCAGGAGGACGGCTTCGGGCCCCGGCTGCTCTGCTCCCTCGTCGCCTTCCGCGACGAGAAGCAGCGGCCCCTCGCGCTCGTCTACCTGTACAAGCGCGGCACCTTCTACCCCTTCGCGCCGCTGCCCGGCGAGAAGCGCGACAACCCGCTGGAACTCCAGGTCAGGGCCGCCCTCCAGAACGATCTGCCGATCGAGAAGGACCTGACCCGCTGGTTCCCCCTCTGGGGTGCGCCCGGCCTGTGAATCCGGGCCGGTCCGTCGGACCCTGCCGGGCTCGCCGGGACCTCCTCACGCCCGCGCCGCCGTTGCCGTCACCCGCGCGCGCAGCCGTCGCCGTGCCCCGCCGGACAGCGCCCGGACGCCGGGCCCGCCTGACCGTGCGCGGGCGCGGAGCCGTCTAACGGAGCGCCGAGAGGACCTCCCGGGCGGTCAGCTCGCCCGCCCGCACCGCGCCCTCCAGCTTGCCGTTCCACGTCGGCGCGGTCTCCGCCCCGGTCCAGTGCAGCCGTCCCGCCGGAGCCCGCAGCGCCGGGCCGTACGCCGTCCAGACGCCGGGTGCGAGATAGCCGCCGTAGGCGCCCCGGGTGAAAGGATCGTCGCCCCAGGACCACTCGTGGTAGCCGGCGGGCTCGGCCGCCGCGGGGCCGAAGTAGCGCGCCAGATCCGCGAGGACGGCGGCCCGGCGCTCCTCGTGCGTCGCCGGGGCCAGCCGCCGGGCCTGGGCGCCCTCGATGAACGCCACCAGCACTCCCGGCGTGCCGGACGGGGGCGAGTTGTCCGCGGTGGCCCGGACCGCGCCCTCGTCGCTGACCACCTTGCCGGACAGGCCGTCACGGGCCCAGAAGCGCTCCGGATACACGCAGTGCGCCTTGATGACCCAGCCCATCGGCATGCGCTGGGTGAGGTGGTCGCGAGCGGCCGGAAGCGGCGGTTCGTAGCGGATGCGGGCGCTCAGCGCCGGTGCCGGGGAGATCACGGCGCGTCTCGCCCGGACTGTCGTCGCCCCCGCGGCGACCTCCACCCCGTCGGCGTCCTGACCGATGGCCGAGACGGGCGCGTCCAGTAGGACCGGCTCCGGCAGCTCCGCCGCCATACGGTCGCTGAGCTGCTGGGCCCCGCCCACGAACCGGCGCTCCGGGCCCAGGTCGCCGGTCGCGACGAGGCGGGTGATCTCGTGTGCGCCCGACCGGACGATCGCCAGCGCGGCCAGCAGCGACGTCCGGCCGGGCCCGCCGCCGAACACCCCCTCCAGCGAACGGGCCAGCGCCGCACGGGCCGCCGGGTCGTCCACCCGCTCGTCGAGCCACGCGTGGAAGGTGCGCGCGTCCCACTCCGCCGCCCTCGGGGCTTCCCAGGGACGGCCTGGCGGCAGCTCGTCGGCCAGCGCGACCAGCGCCGTCGCCGCCTCGCGCAGGGCGGCCGTGGAAGACTCGGCGTGCTCGGTGAAGAGCCCCGGGGCGACGGTGCGCCGACCGTGCTGCCAGTGGACCGTCAGGCCCGCGTCCCAGCTCGGGAAGAGCTCCACGCCGAGGGCGGCGGCCAGCTCCGGCAGCCGCTCCTGACCGGGGCTCACCCACTGGCCCCCGTGGTCCACGAAGAGACCGTCCCCGAGCGGGACGGTGTAGGTGCGCCCTCCGACGCGCCGCTGCGCCTCGACGACCAGCACCGAGACCCCGGCCGCCGCCAGCTCCCGGGCCGCCCGCAGGCCGGAGAGGCCCGCGCCGACGACCACCACGTCACCAGAGCGTTCCGCGCGTGACATGCCATCCAGAATGGGCCGCCCTCCCGGCCGCCGCCACTCGGCGGGCGGCACCGCACCGGCCCACCCGCCTCCGTCCGCACCGGCCCGCCCGCCTCCACGGGCATACTGCTACCGCAAGGGGCGCGATCACCGCCAACGCCGAGGAGCCGACATGATCGACCAGCCCGCCGCCGAGAAGACGACCTTCACGACCGTCTTCGAGGTGGACCCGGTGAACACGGACCGGGCACAGGGCATCGCGGACACGTTCCAGCACGCCATCGCTCCGGCGACCGTGAACTTCGACTTCGGGGAGATCAGCCGCGCCGCGAGCCGCATCCGGGGCGGCTCGACGGTGAAGATCGTCCGTGGCTGGGGCCTGCGGGAGACGGCCCCGGTCAGCGTCATGGTCCTCTCCCTCCGCGAGGCCGTACGCCAGGCCCTGACGGAGCCGTTCACCAACGCCCGCTTCTGGGAGCGGACCGAGAAGGCGCTCACCGGCGCCTTCGTCGGCC
Organism: Streptomyces sp. JJ38; assembly: GCF_019303475.1. Classification (GTDB taxonomy): domain Bacteria; phylum Actinomycetota; class Actinomycetes; order Streptomycetales; family Streptomycetaceae; genus Streptomyces. The sequence goes on along the minus strand of NZ_JABLSI010000006.1, from coordinate 40,613 downwards.
TCGGTGGCCAGGAGGGCACCCACCTCTCCTTCTACGAGGACACCCCGGGCCGTACGAGCTACTACTACAACCTGCTGCTCACCCTTCAGGACGAGGAGACCGGCGACGACGTGTACGCCGTCGCCCTGTGCGTCGACGTGACCGTCGGACTGGACGGTGCGAAGGCCCGGGCCCTGACCGCCGAGGACACGGCCGAGTTCGCCATCCGGCTGAACGCGATCGCCCTCCGCCAGACCCCCGAGCCGGCCTGACGCGCCCGCCCGATGTCCGAAGGCCCGGGCCACCCCCGGGCCTTCGGGGTCGGCGGGGAACGGGCGTCAGTGGTGGAAGCCCGGCTGCTCGGAGACGTGGACGGCGCCGATGGTGCCGAGCCGTTCCACGGCGGTGCGCAGGTCCCGGGCGAGCAGCGCGATCTTGTCGCGGCCGGTGCCGTGCCGGACCAGTACCCGCTGCACCACCGTCTGTTCCCGGTCCGGCGGCAGCGGATAGGCCGGCACCTGCCAGCCGCGTCGGCGCAGTTGGTCGCTGAGGTCGTACAGGGTGAACGGGGCCGCCGGGTCGCTCAGCGTCCAGGTCACGGCGGGGAGCCCGCCGTGACCGTCGTACACCGGGGTGAACGGGCCCATGGAGGCGATCTCGCCGGCCAGCCAGCGTGCCGTCTCCCGGCACGCCGTGTGCACCTTGCGGTAGCCCTCCCGGCCCAGCCGCAGCAGGTTGTAGTACTGGGCGACGATCTCGCCGCCCGGGCGGGAGAAGTTGAGCGCGAACGTGGGCATGTCCCCGCCCAGGTAGTTCACCCGGAAGACCAGGTCCTCCGGCAGCAGGTCGGCCGCGCGCCACACCACCCAGCCGACACCGAGCGGCGCCATCCCGTACTTGTGGCCGGAGGCGTTGACGGACGCCACCCGCGGCACCCGGAAGTCCCACCGGAGGCCCGGTTCGAGGAACGGGGCGATGAAACCGCCGCTGGCCGCGTCGACATGGATGGGCACGTCCAGCCCGGTCGCGTCCTGGATGGCGTCCAGCTCCCGGGAGAGCTCCGCGACCGGCTCGTAGTCGCAGGTGAACGTGACGCCGAGGATCGCGACGACGCCGATGGTGTTCTCGTCCACGTACGGCCGCAGCTGGTGGGGCCGGAGCCCGGTGGCGTCCGCCTCCAGCGGCACCTGGCGCAGTTCCACGTCGAAGTAGCGGGCGAACTTCTCCCAGCACACCTGCACCGGCCCGCACACCAAGTTCGGCCGGTCCGCGGGCTTCCCCTCGGCCCGTCGCCGCTCGCGCCACCGCCACTTCAGGGCCAGTCCGCCGAGCATGGCCGCCTCACTCGAACCGGTGGTGGAGCAGCCCATCGGCGCCTCCCCCGCGGGCGAGTGCCACAGATCGGCGAGGATGTGGACGCAGCGGTTCTCGATCTCCGCGGTCTGCGGGTACTCGTCCTTGTCGATCATGTTCTTGTCGAGGCACACGTCCATCAGCCGGTGCACCTCGGGCTCCGCCCAGGTGGTGCAGAAGGTGGCGAGGTTCTGCGAGGCGTTGCCGTCCAGGGCGAGCTCGTCCTCGATCAGCGCGCGCACGGCGCGGGCGTCGGTCGTCTGGTCCGGCATCCGGTACTTCGGCAGCGAGCGTTCGCTGATCGGCATGGTGTAGACGTCGTCGAACGGGCTGCTCGGCCCGCTCCTCACCCGGTGCAGCCCCATGGGTGCCCCTTCGCTCGCCCGGTCCTCACGCACCACTGTGCGCTGGCGCCGCCCGCTCCGACACCGGGGCGGGCCCGCACGGGGGACCACCCCGCGTGTCCGGGCCCCGGGGCGGGGCGGGGCGCGACGGCGGGCGAGGCGGCGGCGGGGCTACGGCGGCGTCGGGAGCGGCGGAACCTGACCCGGCGCGAGGGTAGGATCGCCGCCCTGGACCGGGCCGGAGGCGGGACGAGAGTGAGGGCGGCGTGAGCGCACGCTTCGAGGAGATCGACTGGCGTCCCACGCCGAAGGGCGACATCAGCCTGCGGCGCCGCCGCGATCCGGTGACGGGGCAGGACGTCCACGAGGTCAAGCTCGGCGACGAGTTTCTGATGTCGAGCCTGTTCACCGTGGGGGAGGAGGAGTTGGCGCGGCTCGGTCTCTCGCCGTTGCGGGGTCCGGGGGTGGAGCTGGACGTCGTGGTCGGCGGTCTGGGGCTGGGCTACACGGCGCGCACGGTGCTGCGGGACGACCGGGTGCGCTCCCTCCTGGTCGTGGAGGCCCTGGGCGAGGTGATCGCGTGGCACGAACGCGGTCTGGTGCCGCTGGGCGAGGAGCTGGCCGCCGATCCCCGCTGCCGCTTCGTGCACGGGGACTTCTTCGCCATGACCGAGACCGAGGGCTTCGACCCCGAGCGGCCGGACCGCCGCTTCGACGCCGTGCTCCTCGACGTCGACCATGCGCCGGACCAGGTGTTGCACCCCAGCCACGCGCCCTTCTACGAGCCCGCGGGGCTCCGGGCCCTGGCGGCCCGGCTGCGCCCCGGCGGCGTCTTCGCCCTCTGGTCCGATGACCCGCCCAGTGAGGACTTCGGCGCGGTCCTCGCCGAGGTGTTCGCGGAGTGGGCGGCCCACGTCGTCACCTTCGACAACCCGCTGCGGGGCGGCACGTCGTCCAACACCGTCTACGTCGCCCGCACGCCGGCCCACTGACCCGCCGCGGGCCCGCGCCGGTGCGGTGCGGGCCCAGGAGCCCCGGACGCCGCCGCTTGCCGACCGACCCTGACGAGAGGGTAGCTTTGTGGCCGGGGGTGTCCCGGGCGCGAACGCGCGGCTCCGGGTTTCCGGCTCGACGGCGACAGGTGGCGAGATTGCGCACGTACTGGACGGAGGCCGCGCGGTGAGCGCGGCGGCCCCGGTCGCCGCGGAGGCGGGCAGGCGGCGGACGTTCGCGGTGATCAGCCACCCGGACGCGGGCAAGTCGACGCTGACGGAGGCGCTGGCCCTGCACGCCCGGGCGATCACCTCGGCCGGGGCCGTACACGGCAAGGGCAGCCGACGCGGGGTCGCCTCGGACTGGATGGAGATGGAGCAGGCCCGCGGCATCTCGGTGACATCGGCGGTGCTGCAGTTCGCGCACCGGGGGCAGGTGCTCAACCTGCTGGACACCCCGGGGCACGCCGACTTCTCCGAGGACACCTACCGCGTCCTGGCGGCGGTGGACTGCGCGGTGATGCTGATCGACGCGGCCAAGGGCCTGGAAGAGCAGACGCGGAAGCTGTTCGCCGTCTGCCGGCACCGGGGCATCCCCGTCATCACCTTCGTCAACAAGTGGGACCGGCCCGGGCGCGAGGCGCTGGAGTTGCTCGACGAGATCGAGCGGGAGTTCCGGCTGAAGCCGACGCCGGTGACGTGGCCGGTCGGCATCGCCGGACATCTGCGCGGTCTGGTGGACGTGCGCGAGCCGGAGGCCATGCTGCGCTACACCCGCGCGCCCGGCGGCGCGAAGGCCGCCGTCGAGGACCTGCTTCCGGCCGACCGCGCCGCGCGGGAGGAGGGCGAGGACTGGGAGCAGGCGGCCGAGGAACGGCAACTGCTCCTGGCCGACGGGGCCGTGCACGACCAGGAGGCGTTTCTGGCGGGGCGCAGCACGCCGGTCTTCTTCGGGGCCGCGCTGTCGAACATCGGCGTCCGGCTGCTCCTGGACGCGATCGTGGACCTCGCACCGCCGCCCGGTGAACGGCGGTTGGAGGGTGGCGGCAGTCGTCCGGTGACGGAGGAGTTCGCCGGGCTCGTGTTCAAGGTGCAGGCCAACATGGACCGCGCCCACCGGGACCGCGTCGCCTTCGTGCGCGTGTGCTCCGGCGTCTTCGAGCGCGGCATGACGGTCACCCGGGCCGCCTCCGGGAAGCCGTTCGCCACCAAGTACGCGCACAGCGTCTTCGGCCAGGACCGCTCCGCCGTCGAGACGGCCTACCCCGGGGACGTCGTCGGGCTGGTCAACGCCTCCGCCCTGCGGGTGGGGGACACCCTCTACGCGGGCAGGCCCGCCGTCTTCCCGGGCATGCCCACCTTCGCGCCCGAGCACTTCGCCGTGGCCCGCCCGGCCGACATCAGCCGCTCCAAGCAGTTCCGGCGCGGCATCGCGCAGTTGGACGAGGAGGGCGTGGTGCAGGTGCTCGTCTCCGAGCCGCGCGGCGAGCAGGCGCCGGTGCTGGCGGCCGTCGGCCCGATGCAGTTCGACGTCGTCACCCACCGGATGGCCGGGGAGTTCGGCGCCCCGGTGCGGCTGGAGCCCCTCCCGTACCGGCTGGCCCGGGCCACCGACGCCCTCGGCGCCGAACAGCTCAACCGCTCCCGCCTGGTGAAGGGCGAGGCCATGACCCGCCTGCGGGACAAGGACGTGCTCGCCCTCTTCCCCGACCTGTGGCAGGCCAACTCCTTCGTGCGGGAGTTCCCCGACGCCCGCCTCGAACCCCTCGTCGCCGCCCACGACTGAGCCCGGTCAGGGACGGGCCGTGCGGGCCCGTCCCGTCCTGTGCCGGGCTCTGCCGCGCCGGGGTGCGGGCGGATCAGACCGGGTGGTGGTCGGCCCCGTCGAGCTGGTGGCGCAGGGTGCGGGCGAAGTCCTCGGCGGCCAGCAGCTGGGAGCGCAGCTTCTCACAGCGCGCCTGGGCCACCTCGTGGTAGCTCTCGACCCGCTCCCGGAGCCGTTCCAGCTCGGCTCCCGGCGGCGCCTCGGCCGCGTTGAGGGCGTCGGTGGCGGCCAGCAGCTCGCGCATCTCCTCCAGGGAGAAGTCCAGCGGCTTCATCCGCCGCACGACCATCAGCCGTTCGACGTCGGCCTCGTTGTAGAGGCGGAAGCCGCCCTTGCTGCGGGCGGAGGGCGTCACGAGGCCCACCTCCTCGTAGTGGCGGATGGTGCGCAGTGACAGGTCGGTCCGCTCGGCCACCTCACCGATCTGCATCTGCCGCTCCGCCATGGTCTGCCGCTCTCCCTTGACCTCGTGCCGGCGCCTTCCGCCGGGCGAACGAACCACCTCCAGGTGACATGAATCACAAGGTGAGTGGGTCTGTTTACCTGGGATTCACAGCTCCCGGAATGCTCTCTGCCCTTACGTCAGGGTAGAGTCTTGACGTGGCTCCTACCGCTGTACATCGGCGGTCGCGGCCGCCGTCGCCGTTGACGCGGCCCTGACCGGGGCGCCGCGGCGCCCACAGACTTCCGGGCAATGATGCCCGATCGGCCCCCGCGGCCGCCCGGCACGGTCCTCACCGAAGGGGACCGGCCCCGCCGAAGCACGATGCGCGCGCAACCGTTCCTGCGCGCCCCGAGCCAGAAACGGTCGCATGTCCTCGACGCTGCCCGCAGCCCGCAAGCCGCGCCTGTCCCGCCCGGATTTCCTGGCATCCCCGAAGGTGCTGCGCACCGAGGTGCTGGCCGGCCTCGTCGTCGCTCTCGCGCTCATCCCCGAGGCGATCTCCTTCTCGATCATCGCCGGGGTCGACCCGGCCGTCGGTCTGTTCGCCTCCTTCACGATGGCCGTCGTCATCTCGGTCGTGGGCGGGCGCAAGGCGATGATCTCCGCGGCTACCGGGGCGGTGGCCCTGGTCATCGCCCCACTCAACCAGGAGCACGGGCTCGGCTACCTCGTCGGTGCCGTCATCCTCGGCGGCGTCTTCCAGGTCGTCCTCGGCGCCGTCGGCGTGGCCAAGCTGATGCGGTTCGTGCCGCGTTCGGTCATGGTCGGCTTCGTCAACGCCCTGGCCATCCTGATCTTCCTCGCCCAGGTGCCCGAGCTCCAGGACGTGCCGTTCGCCGTCTACCCGCTCGTCCTCGGCGGCCTGGCGCTCATCGTGCTCTTCCCCAGGCTCACCAAGGCCGTTCCCGCCCCGCTCGTCTCGATCGCCATCCTCACCCTCATCACCGTCGGAGCCGGGATCGCCGTCCCGACCGTCGGCGACAAGGGCGAGCTGCCGTCCTCCCTGCCGGTGCCGGGCCTGCCGGACATGCCGTTCACGCTGGAGGCGCTCGGGATCATCGCGCCCTACGCCTTCGCCCTGGCGCTCGTGGGGCTGATGGAGTCGCTGATGACGGCCAAGCTGGTCGACGACATCACCGACACGCACTCCAACAAGACCCGCGAGTCCATCGGCCAGGGCGTCGCCAACATCGTCACCGGCTTCTTCGGCGGCATGGGCGGCTGCGCCATGATCGGCCAGACCATGATCAACGTGAAGGTCTCCGGCGCCCGCACCCGACTGTCCACGTTCCTGGCCGGGGCCTTCCTCCTCGTGCTCATCATCGTGACCGGCCCCGTCGTGTCCGACATGCCGATGGCCGCGCTCGTCGCCGTGATGGTCTTCGTGTCCTTCGCCACCTTCGACTGGCACTCCATCCGGCCCAAGACGCTGAGGCGGATGCCGGTCAGCGAGACCGTCGTCATGGCCGTCACCGTGACCGTCGTCGTCATCACCCACAACCTGGCCATCGGCGTGATCGTCGGCGTCATCACCGCGATGGTCGCCTTCGCCCGCCGGGTCGCCCACCTCGCCGAGGTCTCCGGTGTCGTCGACCCGGACGGCAAGCAGGCCGTCTACGCCGTCACCGGCGAGCTGTTCTTCGCCTCGTCCAACGACCTCGTCTACCAGTTCGACTACGCGAACGACCCGGACGACGTCGTCATCGACCTCTCCGACGCGCACATCTGGGACGCCTCCTCCGTCGCGGCCCTCGACGCCATCGAGACCAAGTACGCGGCACGCGGCAAGAAGGTCACCATCGTCGGGCTCAACCGCCCCAGCGCGGAGATGCACGACAAGCTCGCCGGGGAGCTCACCGGGGCCCACTGACCGGGTTTCTCCCCCGCCTCTCCCGACGCATGGCGCACCCTGTGGCGCCGGATGGTGCCACAGGGTGCCATCCGGTGCCATTTCGCGTCTCTCGGGAGTGTGTGGGTGTGCGTGGTGCCATGGTGGCGCGGGTGAGTGCTCCTGTGTTTTCGCAGGTCAGAATGGTTCCGTCGAAGGTTGCCCGGTAGCTGGTGTCCTTCGGGCTTGCAGATGGTGTCAATGTGGTGCCATTATGGCGTCATGGATCTCACTCCTTACGTCGACGCCCTTCGCCGGGAACTCGCGGTGGCCGCCGAAGCCGGCGGGGATGACGCCCGTGAACTGGCCGAGCGGCTCACAGTCCCCCTTGAGTCGGCGACCCGGCTGGCCATGCTCAACGTGCTCTCCGCCGCGATGGACGAGATCACCCGCGAGCTCGCCCCCGGCTCGGTCGACGTGCGGCTGCGCGGGCTCGACCCCGACTTCGTGGTGACGGCACCGCCCTCCGGTGCCGGGGACGGCGACGGCCACCCGGCGCCGTCCGCGCCTGTCGAGCCGCTCAGGGCCCCCGCCCCGGCCGAGGGGGACGAGGGTGGCACCGCCCGCGTCAACCTGCGTCTGCCCGCCCACCTCAAGGCCCGGGCCGAGGAGGCCGCCGGCCGCGAGGGGCTGTCGGTCAACGCCTGGCTGGTGCGGGCGGTGTCGGCCGCCGTCGAGGGGGGCGCCCTGCCGCGTGCGACGCAGAGGGTCCAGACCGTCGGGCAGCGCTTCACCGGCTGGGTCCGCTGACCGCGCCCGTCCGCGCTCCGTCTCCCGGCACCACGTCACCGCGCCACGCGACCGCGCCACGTCACCGCACCACTTCGGCTCACCACCCCAACCCGCCGCGTCAGACCCGCCGCGTCAACCCGCCGCGTCAGACCCGCCGAGTCAAACCCACTGCACGTCCCACCAGCGGGGACGTTCCGAAGACCCAAGAGGACGGGACAGCCATGCCTTCTTTCGACACCCCCGAACCGATCACGGCCGCGGCGCGCGTGGAGGCCGGATCCATCCGGTTCACCGCCGGCGACCGCCGCGACACCGTCGTCGACGTGCGACCCCGCGACCCGGAGAAGGACCAGGACCGGCGGGCGGCCGACCAGACCGACGTCGCCTACGCGGGTGGCGTGCTGACCGTCAGGACGCCGAAGTCCGGCCTGTTCAGCCGCACCGGCACGGTCGACGTGACGGTCGGACTGCCCGCGGGCTCAAGCGTCGACATGACCGGCGCCTGGACCCAGGTGCTCGGTGAGGGCCGACTCGGCGAGGTCCGCGTCAAGACCTCGTCCGGCGACGTCCGCCTCGACACCACCGGCCCGCTCAGGCTGACCGCGTCGCACGGCTCGGTCACCGTGGACCGCGTCGAGGGAGCGGCCGAGGTCACCACCAGCTCCGGCAGCCTGCGCGTCGGGCTCGTCGACGGCACCGCGGTCCTGAAGAACTCGCACGGCACCACGACCGTCGGCGCCGCGACGGGCGAGCTGCGGGTGAGTGGCGCCAACGGCGACATCGAGATCCGGCGCGCCGAGGACTCGGTCACAGCCACCACCGCGCACGGCACGCTGCGGGTGGGCGAGGTAGCCCGCGGCACGGTCCAGTTGGAGACGGCGTACGGCGCCATCGAGGTCGGCGTCCGGGAGGGCGCGGCGGCCTGGCTCGACGTCAGCTCGGGCTCGGGCCAGGTGCGTAACGCGCTCACCGCGTCCGAGGCTCCCGAGAAGACTGAGGACACGGTCACGGTCCGCGCCCGCACCCGCTACGGCAACATCGACATCCGCCGCGCCGGGGCCTGAGCGCCGCGGACCCCCCGGAGCTCCACCCTCCTGCCCCCGCCCCTCACTCCCGTCCACGTCAGCCTTCTCACGGAGGGCCCTATGAGGTCAGCTGTCATGTCCACGTCTACTGGAGAGGGTGGTCGTCCGGTGCCCGCCGCCGTCTCCACCGCCGATCTGCGCAAGTCCTACGGGGACAGGACCGTCCTCGACGGCATCGACCTGCGCATCCCGGCCGGCTCGGTCTTCGCGCTGCTGGGGCCGAACGGCGCCGGCAAGACCACCACCGTGCGGATCCTGTCCACCCTCGTCGCCGCCGACGGTGGACAGGCCCAGGTCGCGGGCCACGACGTCGCCACGTCACCGGACCGGGTGCGCGCCGCGATCGGGGTCACGGGGCAGTTCGCCGCCCTCGACGACCTGCTCACCGCCGAGGAGAACCTGCTCCTCATGGCCGACCTGCTCCGCCTCGGCAAGCGTGAAGGGCACTCCCGCACTCGGCAGTTGCTGGAGCGGTTCGACATCGCGGACGTCGCGCACAAACGGGCCGCGACGTTCTCCGGCGGCATGCGGCGTCGGCTCGACATCGCCATGACCCTGGTCGGCGACCCCCAGGTGATCTTCCTGGACGAGCCGACGACGGGGCTCGACCCGCGCAGCCGGCGCACCCTGTGGGACACGGTGCGCTCGCTCGTAGCGGGCGGCACCACCGTCTTCCTCACCACCCAGTACCTGGAGGAGGCCGACCAGTTGGCCGACCGGATCGCCGTGCTCGACGGCGGCCGGATCGTCGCCGAGGGCACCGCCGACGAGCTGAAGGCGCGCATCCCCGGCAGCCACGTACGGCTGCGGTTCACGCACACCACCGAGTACGAGCGCGCGGCCGCCGCCTTCCCCGGAGCGGGCCGCGACGAGGAGAACCTCGCCCTGCGTATGGCCGGCGACGGCGGCCTCGACGCCCTGCGGGCGCTGCTCGACCGGCTCGACGCCGCCGGAATCCGGGCCGCCGACCTCTCCGTGCACACCCCCGACCTGGACGACGTGTTCCTCGCCCTGACCGGCGACGGCACCGGCACCACCTCGCCCCACGTCAAGGAGACCCCGCGATGAGCACGTTCACGCTCACCCACGCCGTACACGACTCGACGACGATGCTGCGGCGCAACCTCAGGCACGCCATCCGCTACCCGGCCGTGGGACTCGCCAGCGCCATGACGCCGATCCTGATGCTGCTCCTGTTCGTGTACGCCTTCGGCGACTCGATCGGAAGCTCGCTCGGCGCCGGGACGGGCGGCGGCGGCCGGGACGCCTACCTGGAGTACCTGACCCCCGGCATCATCGTCATGGGCGTGGCCGCGGGCGCCATGTCGACGTCGATCGCGGTCTGCTCCGACATGACCGAGGGCATCATCAACCGCTTCCGCACCATGAACATCACGCGGTCGTCGTTCATGACGGGCCACGTGGTCGGCAGCGTCATCCAGACGATGCTGTGCCTCGTCCTGGTCGTGGCGGTCGCGCTCGCCGTCGGTTTCCGGCCGGACGCGAGCCCGCTGGAGTGGCTGGCCGCGGCCGGTCTTCTCGGGGCCATCGCGTTCGCGGTGACCTGGCTGTCGGCGGCGCTCGGGCTGGTCTCCAAGACCGTCGAGTCCGCGAGCAACAAGCCCCTGCTGGTCCAGTTCCTGCCCTTCCTGGGCTCCGCGTTCGTGCCGGCCGACTCGATGGCACCGGGCCTGCGCTGGTTCGCCGGGCACCAGCCCTTCACGCCGATGACCGAGACCCTGCGCGGCCTGCTCACCGGCTCGGAGATCGGCGCCAACGGCTGGATCTCGCTCGCCTGGTGCGCCGGAATCGGCCTGGTGGGCTACGTCTGGTCCCGCTCGCTGTTCAACAGCACCACCATGTGCTGAGCGCCCCTCGACCTCCGGCCGGGGCGACAGCCGTGGACCCCGGCACCGATGCCGGGGTCCACCTCGTGCCCGCGCGGCGTCACGCGCAGCAGGCGCAGACGGTCCGACAGGCGCGGGCCCCGGCCTCCGGCCGGTACGAGGCGGGGGCCGGGGCCGTGCAGCAGCCCTCGCCCCGCCAGGCGTCGCGGCCTTCCCTGACGGCGATGGCGGCGATGACGAGCGCGGCGATCGGGTCGGCCCAGGCCCAGCCGAGCGTCGCGTTGAGGAGCAGGCCGACCAGCAGCACGGCGGACAGGTACGTGCACAGCAGGGTCTGCTGGGAGTCGGCGACGGCGCTGGCGGAGCCGAGCTCGCGCCCCGCGCGGCGCTGCGCGGCGGACAGGAACGGCATGACGGCGAGGGAGAGGGCGGCGAGCACGATGCCGGGGACCGACCGTTCCGCTTCCCCGGTGCCGACGAGCGCGCGGACGGCATCGAGGGCGACGTACGCGGCGAGCGCGAAGAACGAGAGCGCGATGATCCGCAGCGTCCGCTGCTCCCGGGCCTCGCGCGCGGCGTGGTCGGGCGCGGAGAACTGCCAGGCGACCGCGGTGGCCGAGGAGACCTCGATGACCGAGTCCAGTCCGAAGCCGATCAGCGCGGTGGAGGAGGCGATCGTGCCGACGGTGATGGCGACGACCGCCTCGACGACGTTGTAGGCGATCGTGACGGCGACGAGCAGCCGTATCCGGCGGGTGAGCGTTTCCCGGCGGGCCGGTGAGGGGCCGTGGGGCAGCGACAGCCCGGCGGCCATCAGCAGCAGCCCTGCTCGTCCGCGTCCCGGCAGGTGCGGTCGGCGGCGACGGCCACGACGGCGGTGCGCACGTCGTCCAGGGCGTGGCCGAGGCGCTCGTCGGCGAGCTCGTAGCGGGTGCGGCGGCCGTCGGGGACGGCGACGACCATGCCGCAGTCGCGCAGGCACGCCAGGTGGTTGGACAGCCGGGTGCGGGAGACGCCGAGCGCGTCGGCGAGGTCGGCCGGGTAGGCGGGGGCGTCGCGGAGGGTGAGCAGGATGCGGCAGCGGATCGGGTCGGCCAGCGCGCGGCCGAACCGGGTCAGGGCGTCGAGCCCGGTGGCGAGGGTCAGCATGGGAGAACGATACATGTTTTCGTGAATCCACGGAATCATGAACTATTGGCCTCCGCTGTCTCCCCGCAGGACGTCAGGGGGCGGGCTGGTAGCCGGAGCCTGCGGCGAGCGCGGTGACCTCCGTGCCCGTATCGGTCCGGCAGAGCAGGAGCACGCTCTCGTGGACAGGGTCGACCAGTAGATCCCGGGTGCCGTCGCACGCGCCACGGGCCAGGTCGGTCCGGCCCGTGTGCGTGACGGTGTGCGTGTAGGTGTACTCGCGCGTGGCGGACTGCTCGTACTCGAAGGTCACCACGGTTCCCGGCGCGGTGACGCCGATGGCGCGTTCGGTTCTGGCACCCGTGCGGAGAAAGGCCACGTCCGCCAGGGCCTCGCCGTCCGGCGCCGCGTACCGCAGGCGTTCGCCGTCCGGGTCGCTCTTGGACCGGCCGAACATGGCACGCAGCTCTCCGTCTTCGAGGTACAGCACATCCGGCCCCCAGAGCGCGTTGTGCGGGAACAGGACCTCGGCGCCAGCCGGGAGCGCGATGCCGGGATCGGCAGGTTGCCCGGTGCCCGACCCGTTCACGACCAGCTTGATCAACTGCCGTCCCGGCGCCCGCTTGTTCTCCTCGCCCTCCGGTCGGCCGGTGTCCTTCCGGCACTCCCCGACGAGCCAGGCGTCGTTCTCGTTCCACAGGGCGCTGAAGATGGGCAGCTCGTACTCCTCATGGGGCGCGCCCTCGCAGCCCAGGGAGGGCACAGCCCTGTGGACGAGCGGGAGGGGGCTGCCTCCCTCGGGGAGCTGGGAGGGCTGTTCGAGCTGGAACACCCGCGGCTCGGTGCAGCCGTACTGGAGGAGGTAGGGCCACCGCTGCCTCGGCGAGTAGTCCACCAGGTAATCGCACTCCGAGGGGAGCAACCGCGGGGAGCGGGCGCTGCGGCCGGCGAGACCGGCGTCCGAACGGTAGACGGCCGCGAGCCCGGTCTGCCCGCTGAGATAGGCCACCTCGTTCAGCGCGCCAGCCCAGAGCACCCGGCTGTGGCTGCTCCCGAGGCTCAGCAGCCGCGGAGCCTCCCTGCCCGGGAGCCTCCGCGGGGCCTCGGCGACGTCGGAGGCGGTGGGGCCCGTCGCGGGGATCAGCCGCCACGGCATGTAGGACGTGGAGCGCCACTCGCGCCGGGGAACATGCCTGTCGCCGGTCGGGAGCGTGGTCATGCCCTGGACTTCGCCCGTGACGGAGTCGAGTGAGACGACGACGTCCGGATCGACGACGACCAGTACGTCGCATCGCTCACTGACGCCGACCTGCCCCAGCCGGAGATCGCCCTCGGCGTGCACGGTGTACCGCCAGCGTTCGCTTCCGTCGGCGGCGTCCAGGCCGATGACCGCGTCACCGCCGGGCACTTCCTGGACGGTGACCAGGGTGCTCTGGACCGGCCAGTCGGGGATCTCCCCGGCCGCCTTCTCCTTTCGCGCCAGTTCCCGCGCCAGTTCCCTGTCCGGGCACACGCTCAACTCGGCCGGTCCCGGCAGGCTCTCCTGCCAGGCCACCTTGCCCACCTCGATCGCGTCCGGCGCGGGGAACGCGTAACTGCCGACGTCCAGCTTTGCGGTGAACCGTTCCACGTCTGCCGACAGTGGCTCGGAGGTGGCGCTGAACGGTGGTTCCTCCTCCTCGGCGGTGGCCTCCCGGATGCCGCCCGCGCCGAGCCCTGCCGCCGCGCCGAGCAGCCCGCCGACGAGGGCACCCACCAGCGCGAACACCGTGAGCGCACGGGCTCGTCGCCGGAGCGGTTCCGGTGCGCGCGCGTGGCCGAGCCAGGGACGGCGGCGCCGGACCAGCGGCAGGCAGAACACCATCGCGAGGCCGCAGGCCAGTGCCGCCGCGAGTGGGGCCGCCGGGCGAGCGTCGTCCCCGGAGCCGGACGCCGTGAAGAAAGCCAGGGTGCCCAGCCCCGAGGCGGACGCCAGGGGGAGCAGCGCCCAGGCGGCGCTTCGACGGGTGCCGACGCCCAGGGTCAGCAGCAGGCCGGCGCCCAGCGCCGGTGCGGCGACCCACCAGGGAGTGCCGCCCACGTCCTCGACCAGTGAATCCGGCCATGGCGGGAACGCCGCGACGAGCAACAGCGCGAGGGCGCAGCCGAGCGCCGCGGGCGACCACCAGCCCGCCGGGCGGGGAGCGTCCCCCGCCGCGTCGGATGATCCGGCGGCTTTGGGGCTCTCCGGCTCTCCCAGGCCCTCGGGGCCCTCCAGGCCCTCGGGGCCGACCGGGCCCCCGGGCATCGCGCTTCCGTTCAACGATCTCTCCCCCCGCGCCTGTTCCGGTTCCGTCACCCTACTGTCGGGCGTGCGACGGGCACCGGTCCGTGGGACGGGGGCGACGCGGCGCGCGCGGCCGGCTCCGCGGCCACAGCGCCGCCGCATGACCGGCCCACCGCACTGTGGTTGTCGTAGAAACCCACGAAATGCGGCGCTCAGGCCGCGCCAGGTTCATGTTTTCAACGCCTGGCCGAATCAAGGCTGTTGGCGATCTACTCCTCAAAGAAGACAAACCGAGGAACGGGAAGAGTCTTGCCCGAGAAGCCGCCCGGCCGTCAGACCGAGACCTTCTGGCCCGACCTCGGCAGCCCGGGTCCCGCGTAGCAACCCCGCCCGCCCGGGGCGGAGTCCGCGGAGGAGCCGGCGGCGCGGCACGCGTTCCCGCCGCCCGAACCCCACACCACAGGAGTAAGGAAGACCTTGAGCGCCCTGCCCGCCCGCGCCGACGCCGTCGTCATCGGCGGGGGAGTCATCGGAACCTCCGCCGCCTACCACCTCGCCGAAGCGGGCGTGGATACCGTGCTGCTGGAGCGCGGAAGCCTCGGCGGCGGGGCGTCCGCGCACACGGCGGGCATGGTCCGCACGTACTTCCCCGGCGATCCGCGCACCGGGCACCTGGCCGTGCGCAGCCTGAACGCCTACCACGACTTCGCCCGCCACACCGCGGCCCCGCTCGCCCTGAAGCGGCTCGGGTTCCTGGTGCTGTTCACCGACGCACAGCAGATCGCCGACTTCGAGGCCGGTCATCAGGCCCAGCGGGCCGCCGGCGTCCACGTCGACCTGATCAGCGCGCGCGAGGCGGCCGCAGTCAACCCGCTGGTCAACGAGTGCGCCGTCCTGGCCGCCGCGTGGTCTCCCGAGGCGTACCACGTGGACGGCCTCGACATCGTCCGCGGCTACGCCGCCGCCGCCCGCAACCACGGCGCCCGCCTGTTCACCCACACACCCGTCACGCGTATCGACGACGACAACACCGTCCACACCCCGCAGGGCGCCGTCACCGCGGACAGCATCGTGTGCACGGCCGGTCCCTGGTCCGGCGAGGTGGCCTCCCTGGCCTCGGTCGACCTGCCGATGACGCCCCACGCGATCGAGATGCTGTTCACCGACGTCCCGCCCTCCCCGCAACGCGAGTTGCCCATGACGATGCACGCCGCCTCAGGCCTGCGCATCCGCTCCTGGAAGGACCGCATCCTCCTCGCCATGGGCGCGCCCAAGGCCGGTGAGTCCCGCGAGGACTGGCTCGGGCGCGTCGCCGGCCATCTCGGCAGCCTGTTCCCCGCCCTGGACGGCATCGGCCTGCACCGCGCGTGGACCGGCGACTTCGACGCCAGCCCCAACAACACCGCCTTCATCGGCGAACACCCCACCCGCCGCTTCCTGTACGCGGCCGGATTCACCGGCGCGGGCCTGTGCCAGGCACCCGCGGCCGGTGAGAAGCTCCGCGACCTGCTGATCGCCAAGTAGCCCCAGAACAGGAAAGAACGCCGTGATTGTTCTTGGATGTAATGGATTCACCCGGGTCTCGGAGTTCTTCTCCGAACGCCTCGGCTCGACCGGCATCAACAAGCACTACCTCCTGGGCCATGACGCCGCCGCGGCACTCCTGATCGACGGCCGCCTGGTCGCCGCCGTGGAGGAGGAACGTCTCAACCGGGAGAAGAAGACCACGGACTTCCCCACGCACGCCGTCGACTGGTGCCTCGGAGAAGCGGGAATCACCTTCGACGACGTCGACCTCTTCGCCATCCCCTGGGACTGGTCCACCCGGATCCTCGACGAGACCCTGGACGGCATCCGCGCCTCGTCGGCGCCGGAGGCGGCCAAGACCAGGCTCCTGGGCGACATGGCCGACCTCTTCGACCAGATCGTCAGCCACGAGGCGATCCTCGCGGACTTCGAGGCCCGCACCGGACACCGTCCCGACCCGTCCAAGGTCCGCTTCGTTCCCCACCACCTGGCCCACGCCACGACCGGCTACTACCTCGCCGGTCTGAAGGACGCCGCGTTCCTCGTCAGCGACGGCCGCGCCGAACGCTTCTCGACCCTGATGGGCGAGATCCGCGGCGGCCGGATCACCGTCTTCGACGAGACCGTCACCGGTGCCGAGTACTCCATGGGCACCCTGTTCTCCACCATCACCCGTTTCCTCGGCTTCGTCCCGAACAACGACGAGTACAAGGTGATGGGTCTGGCCGGCTACACCGACCCCCCGACCCCGAACCCGTTCGTCGACCGCCTCCTGCGGCTGCACGACGGCGGCCGCCACACCTTCGCCAAGCCCCTCCGGGCCAACGACCTCCACAGCCACGACGCCCTGTTCGAGGAGTACTTCGGCCCCTTCGAGGACACCCTCGAGTACAAGGCGCGCGTCGCCGCCGCGGCGCAGCAGATGCTGTACGTCGCCACCGCCCACCAGGTGCGCCACCTTCAGGGCCGGACGGATCTCGACCGGCTGCTGTTCGAGGGCGGCGTCGCCCTGAACTGCCTCAACAACACCCCGCTGTTCGAGGGTTCCCGCTTCGAGGACATGCAGGTCAGCTTCGGCGCCTCCGACACCGGCATCACCATCGGGGCCGCGGCCCACGCCTGGCTCAACCACCCCGGCACCGAGCCCGCGAACGCCCTCGCCGCCCCCGCACCCGTCAGCCCCTACCTGGGCCCGGCCTACGACGAGGCCGCGATCGAGGAGGCCCTGGAGGGCTTCACCGGCCGCGTCGTCGTCTCGCGCCTGGACGGGGACGAGGTCGTCGAGCGGGTGGCGAAGCTGCTGACGGAGAAGGTCGTCATCGGCTGGTTCGAAGGCCGGGTCGAGCACGGGCCGCGCGCGCTCGGGCACCGCAGCATCCTCGCCAACCCCGGCTTCACCGACATCAAGGACATCATCAACACCCGGGTCAAGCACCGCGAGCCGTTCCGCCCGTTCGCCCCCCTCGTCCTCGAGGAGCAGGCGCCGAAGATCTTCGACATGGGGCGCAAGACCAGCTCCCCGTACATGACGTTCGTCTTCCCCGTCCGCGACGAGTACCGCGACCGCATACCCGGTGCCGTGCACGTCGACGGAACCTCCCGCATCCAGACCCTGACGGACGAGGGCACCCCGCGGCTCACCGCGCTGCTGCGGAAGTTCACCGAGCTCACCGACACCCCGTGCCTGATCAACACCTCGTTCAACGTCGCCGGCGAGCCCATCGTCTGCACGCCGACCGACGCCCTGAACTGCTTCATGGGCACCGAGATCGACTACCTGGTCCTCGGAAACCACCTGATCGCCAAGACCGAGTCCCCGGAACCCACGCGATAACCGCCTCGGCCGCCACGCCTCGGCCGCCACGCCTCGGCCGCCACGCCTCGGCCGCCGCGGCGCGCCGCCGCGGCCGGCCCGGGCCGAACAGCCCGACAACCGACAGAAGAAGGAGCACCCGTGCCGATCCAGCGCAAGCACACCATGTACCACTCCACCATCCTCGACGCCGACCCGGACACCGTGTGGGCGACCGTCCGCGACGCCATGAAGATCCTGGAGATCGTCTCCCCGGGCGACCTGGACATCCACACCGACGTCACCTGGACGGAAGGGGGCTCGGTCGAGAAGGTCCCCGCCCGCTACGACTTCAACCTCACCCTCAACGGCGGCCTCGTCCAGCAGGAGATCGCCGCCCGCAGCGAGATCGACAAGAGCCAGTCCTACCGGGCCGTCGCCCCCACCAGCGGCGTCGAGAGCTACGAGGCCACCATCCGCGTGCGCCCCATCACCAACGACCCGGCGCGCAGCTTCTTCGAGTGGTCGCGGATCCTTCAGATCGCCGAGGACGCCGACCTGAAGGTCGTCGAGGCCATCATCGACGTCATGGAGAAGCAGACCGACGCCGTCCGAGACCACTTCGCGAAGGCCGCGCGGTGAGCGACGTGACGACGCTCGTCCTGCTGCGGCACGGCGAGACGCTGCTCACCCCCGGGCGGCGGCTCTCCGGCAGCGGGGGAACCAACCCGGGACTCTCCCCCGCCGGGCGTCGCCAGGCCCAGGCGACAGCGGACGCCCTCGCCCGCCGCGGCGACATCGAGGCGGTCGTCACGTCACCGATGCGGCGCTGCCGGGAGACCGCGCACGCCGTGGCCGAGTGCCTCGGCCTGAGCGTCCGGGCCGAGCGGGACCTGCGGGAGGCGGACTTCGGCGCCTGGGAGGGCCTGACCTTCGCCGAAGTCCGCGAACGCTACCCGGACGACCTGAGCGCATGGCTCGGCTCGCCCGAGAGTCCGCCCTCGGGCGCGGGCGAGACCATGCAGCAGGTCACCCGCCGGGTCGCCGCCGTACGAGACGGCCTCGTGGCCCGGCACGCAGGCGCCACGGTTCTGGTCGTCTCCCATGTCGGGCCGCTCAGAACCCTCATCCGCCTCGCCCTCCAGGCCCCACCGCACACGGTGTTCCGCATGGAGGTCGCGGCGGCCTCCCTGTCCGCGGTGACCTACGACGCGGACGGCACCGCCACGGTGGAGACTCTCAACGACACCCACCACCTGGCCCGAACCCCGCGGCGAGGGGCCCGGTGCGCGTGAACACGGGCCGTGCCCGCCGTGCCCGGGCCTCCGGCCCACCGCCCCGGCGGGCAGGCGGCGGCACGCCCGGGCTCTACCAGGCGCCGATGAGCGCGCGGACGGTGAGGCCGAGACCGACGAGGACGACCAGAGCCGCCGTGAGCGGGGCGCCGAGACGGCTCAGCCGGCGGACGATTGCGTTCCGGGGGAGCCGCGAACTCCACGTCGCCACCGCGTGGTCGCGGAAGCGGACGAGCAGGACTCCCGGGGCGGTGAGGGGAGCGGCGTCGCGCGGCCCAGCGGTTCGGCGAATGCCCAGGTGGTCAGGGATGTGAACGACACGTAAGCACCCGCACGGGATCACTCGTCATGAGGAACTCCGGTTGGGCCGTCCGGTGGTCCCCGGGTCTGTCACGATGTCGGGCCGACGGAACGTGCCGGGGGCCGTCGGCGCCCGGTCGCCTCGCCGTCATGGAGCCCGCGGGCCACCGTGACGCGCGCCGCGGCTCCCTCGGCCTCTCACGGGCAGCCAGGGGATCAGGACCGGCTGTCACTCGCCCGGGCGATGAGCGCACACGGCCGGGGCCGATGCCCCGGGCGACTCCGGCGGGCGCCAAGTCGGCCGAGCTTCAGGTCTCTTGGGCGTGAGTGGCCGGGGGCACGCCGCAGGCCCGCGGGCACTCGGGGTGCCACGCAGCGGTGGCGGTGGGCGACGGGGCGACACAGGCTGACGGTCGAGACACCACGGCGTGCGGACCATCCCGCGACGCGCCCTCGAGCCCCTCGCTGTCGCGCGCCGGACTCCCCTCGGTGGAAAGAGACACGATGAATCGCACGACTGCCATAGCCCTTGCCACCGCCGTCGTGGCGGCACCCGGCATCGCCCTCGCTCCGATCGCCTCCGCGGACTCCCGGGGCAAGCACGACACGCTGCACCTCCAAGCTCATCTGAACCCGGTGCCCTTCAGCAAGGTCAAGGGTTCGGGCACCGCGACCGTCACCCTCAAGGGGCACAAGGCGACCGTCAGCGTCACCGCGCACGGTCTGCTGGCCGGGGCCCCGCACGCTCAGCACTTCCACATCGCGGCGAAGGGCCAGTGCCCGCCCGCCTCCGCCGCCCGCGAGGTCAACGGGATGAAGTCCATCTTCACGACCGACGGCGTCCCCTTCTACGGGGGCGTCGGCACCTCGCTCACGACGAAGGGTGACACCAGTCCCGACTCGGCCCTGGCCGTCGACCGTTTCCCGGTCGGCCCGAAGGTCGACTACCACCGCACGATCGACGTCAGCGCGGAAGCCGCCAAGAGCCTGCGCGACGGCACGGCCGTCGTCGTCGTTCACGGCACCGACGTCAACGGCAACGGCAAGTACGACAACGTCCTCGGGCCCTCGGACCTCGACCCCGAGCTTCCGGCCGAGGCCACCAACCCCGCGCTCTGCGGCCCGCTGACGAAGGCCGCCAAGGGGCCGGTCAAGGGCGGCCTGGGCGGCAGCCAGGGCGGTGACGGCCACACGCTCGCCGTCGCCGGCGGCGCCGGCCTGCTGGCAGCCGCCGGTGGCGCGTTCTACCTGCGCCGTCGAGCCGGCCGAGCAACCTGAGGCGAGGGCTGACCGTGCCCGAACCCCCGCTCGGTGGCCGCCGCGGTGCCTGCACCGTGGCGGCCACCGCCTGCGCGGCCACCGGCGTCGCCCTCATCGCCTTCGGGCTCCCCACCGCCGGCTCCCCACCGCCCCCGCCGCCCCGGCCGGCACCGGCGGTCACCGCGCCCCGCGCCGCACCGTCGGGCCCCCCGGTACAGCCGCTGCCGCGGGCACGGCCACAGCGCGTCCGCGCACCCGCGATCGGCCTGGACGTGCGGACAGAACCGGTCGGACTGGACGACGACGGCTCGGTCGCCCTCCCGGACAACGCCGACCACGCCGGCTGGTTCACGCGCACACCAGCCCCGGGACAGAGCGGGAACGCCGTCGTCGTCGGACACGTGGACTCCGACAGCGGTCCCGCGGCCTTCTACGGCCTGGGCTCCCTGCGCCCGGGCGACCGCATCGTCGTCGACCGTGAGCGCGGGCCCGCCGCCGAGTTCACCGTCAGCGCCGCCACCGTGTACGACCGGGGGGACTTCCCCTCCAGCACGGTCTACGGGCCCACCACCGAACCGCGCCTGACTCTCGTCACCTGCGCGGACTGGGACCCGGACCGCCGCACCTACCGTGCCAACCTCGTCGTCACGGCCCGCCTGGCCCCACCCGCGGAGCCCCGGGTCAGGGAGCGTCCCCGGACGACGAGGTGAGCTCGGCGGAGACGAGGGCCTCGCCCCTGCGCCCGGCTGGCAGGAGTGCGCCGGGCACGGGGCTGACGCGGCCGCCGGGTGTGCGTCCCGACGGCGCCGCCGGGGCGGGGACCGGGCGCGCTGCCCGCCGCGGTACACGCGGAGCCGGTCACGCGCGGAGCCGGTCAGGCGGTACGCGCGGAGCCGGTCAGGGGAGCAGCTGGCGCACCAGCGCGTCCGCCGCCCACCGTTCCCAGCGGTCCGGGGTCCAGCCGCGGCCGGCGACGAGCAGGCGGAAGGTCTCCGGGCCGAGAACGGTCACAGCGATGTCGGCGGCGGACGCGGCGTCGTGACCGTCCCGCAGCGCGCCGCCGGTCTTGGCCGTCAGCGCCTCGGCGAACCGGAGCTGAACCGTGTGGCGCTGCTCCTGGTTGGTCTGCCACAGCGCGGCCACCTCCGGGTCGGCGCCCGCCGCACCGCGGACGACCTCCAGGACCGGGGCGGCGCGCTGCAGGATGCGGCGGGCGCCGGCGGCCTGGAGGGAGAGCTGGACCGCGGGGTCGGGTGCGTCGATGACCTCCCGTGCCCAGGGGCGTTCCAGGGTCGCGACGGGGTCGAAGTCCCCCGCGATCACGGTGTCGAGCAGTTCCTTGAGCACAGCGCGCTTGTTGCCGAACGTGAAGTACACGGTCTGGACACCGACTTCGGCGGTGCGGGCGATGTCCTCCACGGTCGTGCCCGCCCAGCCGCGTTCGGTGAACAGCCCGGCGGCGGCGTCGAGTATCCGCTGCCGCGTGCGGCGGGCCTTCTCGGCGCGGGTCATGGGCGCGGTCACGGTGCCTCCTCGATCCGGCGAGCGTTGACTGTAGTGAGACTACAATGTTATTCATTGGAGTATGACTACAGTGAAACCGGACGCCGCGCCCACCCGGCGCATCCTGGTCGTCGGCGGTTACGGGGCCGTCGGCACGGTCGTGACCGCCACGCTCGACCAGTGGTTCCCCGGGCGCGTCATGCCCGCCGGACGGGACGCGGCGAGAGCGCGCCGGCTCGGCGGAGTGCGGGTTGACGTCACGGACCCCGACGGGATGGGTCGGGCGCTGGACGAACTCGGCGACGTGGCCGCCGTGGTGCTGTGCGCCGAGCCCCCGGACGGCGGGGCTGCCCGGGCCTGCCTGGAACGCGGTGTCCACCTGGTCGACATCGGCGCCACCTCCCGGCTGCTCGACGCCGTGGCCGGGCTGCACGACGTCGCCGTGTCCTCCGGTGCCACCGCCGTGCTCAGCGTCGGCGTGGCACCCGGCCTGACCAACCTGCTCGCCCGCCGTGCCCACGAGGACGTCGGCGGTGCGCGGCAGCTCGACCTCACCGTGATGCTCGGCTCGGGGGAGCACCACGGCGGGGACGCGGTGCGCTGGACCGTGGAACACCTGGCCGATCCGGCGACGGCCCCCGCGCAGCGGACCGCACTCCCCGGGTACGGCACGCGCACGGCCCATCCCTTCCCCTTCTCGGACCAGCACACCCTGCCCCGCACGCTCGGCGTCCCGGCGGTCACCACGCGGCTGTGTCTGGACTCACGGCCGCTGACCGCCGCCCTCTTCGCACTGCGCCGCACCGGACTGCTGCGTGCCGCCCGCCGACCGGGCGTACGGCGGATGCTGACCGGCGCCCTCAGCCGGGTCCACCTCGGCGGTGACGGCTTCGCCCTGCGTGCCGACGCCCGGCGCGGCGACCGCCGCGCGGCCTGGGCGCTCACCGGGCACGGGCAGAGCCGGGCCACCGGCCTGGTCGCCGCGTACGTCGTCCGCGAGCTGGTCACCGGTGTACCGCCCGCGGGAGTGCACCACATCGAACAGCTGCCGGCGCTGGCCGGGCTGCCGGAGGCCCTGGCGGCCGAACACGGCGTCGTACTGCACGGACCGGACAGCGTCGCCGGCCCGCGCGTGGGCGGCTGACCCGCGGCCCGGCCGAGCGGACCGCGGGCAGGGGGCACGCATCAGGCACGCTGCTCGGGGGCCGCTGGTGCCGGGGCCGCTACGTTGTGGGGGGAGTGTCGTGCGGCGGAACGGAAGGCGGCTGGTGTAGGTGCCGGGAATCAATGACCCGGAACTCGCGGTCGATCTCGGGGATCTGAGGCTGTTCGCGGTGGTGGCCGAGGAGCTGCATTTCGGCCGGGCGGCGGCTCGGCTGCATCTGAGTCAGCCGGGGTTGAGCTACCGGGTCAAGGCGCTGGAAGAGGCGCTGGGGTATCAGGTGCTGGCGCGGAATCGCCGGGGTGTGCGGCTGACCTCCGCCGGGGAGGTCCTGCTCGCTGGTGCCCGGCGGTTGCTGGGAGAGGCGCACCGGGTGGTGGACGACGGTGGGCGGGTGGCGCGGGGGGAGTTGGCGACGGTCCGTGTCGGGTTCGTGGGCACGGCGCTGTACAGCCTGCTGCCTGCGGTCCTGCGGGCGGCGCGGGTGCGCTATCCGGCGTTGCAGGTACGGGTGGCCGAGCACAAGAGCGCCGATCAGGTACGGCTGTTGCAGCTGGGGCAGCTGGACCTGGGCCTGGTGCACCTGCCGGTGGATCCGGACAGCGGTCTGGAGACCACGCCGGTGCTCGAGGATCCGGTCGGTGTCGCTCTGCCCGACGGGCACCGGCTGGCGGGTGAGGACGCGATCGCGCTGGCCGACCTGGCGGGGGACGCGTTCGTGCTGTTTCCGCGTGAGTTGGAGCCGCGGACCTATGACCGGTACACCGAAGCCTGCGTGGCGGCCGGGTTCGCGCCTCGTGTCGCGCATGAGGCCACTGGGCTGCAGACCATCCTGGCCCTGGTGGCCGCGGGCATGGGGGTGGCGTTCGTGGCGCGGTCCGTTGCGCGCGATCTCACCCGCTCCGGGGTGGTGTTCCGGCCGCTGACCCGGACGACCGCACCGCGCCTGGTGACCGGGCCGGCCCGTCCGGCAGGCGGTGACCACCCGGGTGCGGCGCTGCTCCATGAGGTGATCCTCGATCTCACCAGCGGTGATAAACAGGGCTGATTACAGGTGCCTGAACTCGTATTGGACGGATAACCGCTGGGCTTCCTAGCGTTTCCGGCATGGATATCAACAACTCCGTTGCACTGGTGACCGGTGCGAACCGCGGGCTGGGCCGCGCCCTGGTCGATGTTCTGCTGGAGCACGGCGCGCGCCGGGTGTACGCGGCCGCTCGTGACACCGATGCGCTGGCCGAGCAGGACAGGGTGTTCCCCGTCCGTCTGGATCTCACCTCGCCCGAGGACATTCGCGCCGCCGCCGCGCAGGCGCCCGACGTCACGCTGCTGGTCAACAACGCGAGCACGGCGCACTTCGCCGGCCCGTTCGCCGCCGACCGCGACAAGCTGGCGGCGGAGATGACCACGAACTACGCGGGTACTGTCGACCTCATCCGTGCGTTCGCCCCCGTCGTCGAGAACGCGGGTGGCGGGGCCATCGTCAACGTGCTGTCGCTGCTCGCCCTGGCCAGCACGCCGCCCATGGCCGGCTACGCCGCCTCCAAGGCAGCGCTGCACTCCTTCACCCAGGCCATCCGCCCGGCCCTGCGCCCGTGCGGCATCGCCGTGCACGGCGTGTACCCGGGGGGTATCGACACCGACATGCTGGCCGGGGTCGACGGTGTGCCGAAGGCCAAGCCGCGGACGGTCGCGGAGGCCATCGTCGACGGTGTCGCCGCCGGGCACGCCGACATCTTCCCCGACCCCACCTCCACGGAGATGGCGACGCTGTGGTGGACCGACCCCAAGGGCTTCGAGCGGGCGTTCTCCGGGGCGGACCAGTGACGTCCGTACGACCCGGCGTCGCGGTGATCGGGCTGGGCGCGATGGGCAGCCGCCTGGCACGCAACCTGTGTGCCGGCGGCTATCGGGTGGTGGTGGCGAACCGGTCCCCGGAACCCGTGCGGCAGCTGGTCGCCGTGGGCGCGACCGCGGCGGCGTCCCCGGCGGACGCCGCCGCCCGTGCTGATGTCGTGCTGGTGACCGTCAGCGATGACGCCGCCTCCGAGGCCGTGTGGCTCGACCCACGCACCGGGGCGCTGGCCGGCGCGGTGGCGGGCACTCTGGCCATCGACGCCAGCACCCTGTCCCCGGGCTGGGTCCGGAGGCTGGCTGTGGCGGCCACGCGGGCCGGGCTGAGATTCCTGGAGGCACCGATGGTCGGCTCTCGCCCCCAGGCCGAGGCGCGGGCGCTCGTTCACCTGGTCGGCGGCCCGACCGAGGCGTTGGCGGACGCGCGCGGCGTGCTGGAGGAGAGCGCGGCGCGGATCCGCCACGTCGGCGACCACGGTGCCGCAGCCACCCTCAAGCTCATCGTGAACGCGTCCCTGGCCACGCAGGTAGCGGCCATGGCCGAACTGCTCGACGTCGCCCACCGCGCCGGCCTCGACCCGGCGGAAACGGCCGACGTCCTCAACGATCTGCCGGTCACCAGCCCGGCCGCCGCCCGCGCGATCGGCGCCATGACCGCCGGGGACTTCACACCGAACTTCCCCGTCCGGCTGGTGGCCAAGGACTTGCGTTACCTGACCGCGCTCGCCGAAGCCCTCGCCGGCCAGGCGCCGATGGCCCGAACCGCACTGGCCGGCTACCAACAAGCCGACGCCGCCGGACACACCGACGCCGACCTCACCGCCGTCGCGGCGACCTACCGGTGATGACTCTGCGGGGCTGCTCCGCGGCACGCGGGCCCCGGGCCCCGCAACCGGCGGGCGCCCGACTCCCTGCCCTCCGCACGGCTCGCGACGGTGCGCGTGAGGGGCGACCTGAAACAACCCCCAGGTCTGAGACCTGGGGGTTTGTCGTGGCGCGGGCGACGGGAATCGAACCCGCGCTCTGAGCTTGGGAGGCACCGGAGCTTCCGCGCCCACTAGGCCACTGACCGCTGAAACGCCCCTTCCCTCGACCGTCCGGCCTTCTGCTCATCGGGGACAGGAATGACCGCGCGGACTGCGTCCGCGCGGGTGCTCACGGATGGCGCGAGAGGAGTACGCCTTTGAGCCGCGAGGTCACGGCGACGAGCTCGCCCGGCCCTGGATCAGAAGGGGCCGTGGAGGGCTCCGAGCCGGTCGGTCAGCCGCAGGTTCTCCGCATAGTCCACGGGGCAGGCGATCACGGAGACGGCCGCGTCGTCGAGCGCGTGCTCCAGGGTCGGCAACAGCTCGCCGGGCGCGGTGATCAGGTGGCCGCGGGCGCCGAAGCTCTCGGCGAAGGTCACGAAATCCGGGTTGGTGAAGCGCGTGTGGCTGTGACGGCCCAGTTCCAGCTCCATCTTCCACGTGATCAGCCCGTATTCCTGATCCACCAGTACCAGGACCGTCGTCGGGATGCCTTCGCGCACCGCGGTCTCCAGTTCCTGGGCGTTCATCAGGAACGCACCGTCCCCCATCACCGCGAGCACGCGCCGCTCCGGGCGGGCCAGCTTCGCGGCGATCGCCCCGGGCAGGGCGAACCCCATGGTCGACAGCCCGTTGGAGAGCAGACAGGTGTTGGGCTCGTACGCCGGGTAGAGGCGGGCCATCCACATCTTCCCGGCGCCCGTGTCGGCGAGCACGATGTCCTCGCGCCCCAGCGCGGCGCGCACATCGGCGACCACGCGCTGGGGGAGCAGCGGGAACGCCTCGCTGCCGCGTCCTCGTTCCAGCTCCTCGGCGAGCAGGGTCCGGATGCGGGCACCGGTGCGTCCTTCGTCGTCGAACGCGCGCGGTGCGGCGTCCGCGAGGGCGTCCAGTGTCTGCCCGATGTCGCCCTCGACGCCGACCGTGACGGCGTAGTGCGCATCCACCTCGGCCGGGAACCGATGGAGGTGCAGAATGCGCTTGTCACCCTCGGGATTGATCTTCACCGGGTCGAACTCCTGCACCTCGTAGCCCGCGCAGATCA
Source organism: Streptomyces sp. JJ38 (assembly GCF_019303475.1). Lineage (GTDB taxonomy): Bacteria > Actinomycetota > Actinomycetes > Streptomycetales > Streptomycetaceae > Streptomyces. The sequence goes on along the minus strand of NZ_JABLSI010000006.1, from coordinate 13,966 downwards.
CGACGTCCGCGGTGTCGAAGCCGAAGTTGGAGTAGTCGTGGCGCATGAATCCGACCGCCCCGAGGGCGTTGGGGTGGTCGTCGGGGAAGACGCCCTTGCCGTGGAACGTGGTCGCCACCGGCACGTTCAGACGCTCGGCGAAACGCACCAGTGCCTCGGACGCCCGCCCCCTGGCGGCGCCGTGCCCGGCGAGGACCACCGGCCGTCGCGCCGTGGCCAGGACCTCCGCGGCGCGGGCGATCTGGGACGGCGATGGCGCGTCGGCGTGGACCACGTTGAGGGGGAGCGGCTGGAGGGGTTGGCCGCACCGCTCCGCCTCGATGTCCTCGGGGACGGCGAGGAATACGGCGCCCGGGCGCTCGCTCACGGCCGTCTTGAACGCCTTCCGCACCATCTCGGGCACTGCGTCGGGGATCAGCACCTGCGCCGCCCACTGTGTGACCGGGGCGAACATCGCCACCAGGTCGATGACCTGATGGGACTCCTTGTGGACACGGTTCAGCCCGCCCTGTGCGGCCAGGGCCACCAGTGGCGTGCTGTTGGTCATGGCGTCCGCCGTGCCCAGCAGCAGGTTGATCGCGCCGGGCCCCAGGGTGGCCGAGCACACCCCGGCCCGGCCCGTCAGCCGGCCGTAGATCTCGGCCATGAACGAGGCGCCCTGCTCGTGTCGGACCAGTACATACCGGATTCCGGAACCGTTCAGGGCATCGACGAAATGAATGTTCTCCTCACCAGGGATCCCGAAGACGTACTCCACCCCCTCCGCCTCCAGACAGCGGACCAGCATGTGGGCAACGTCGTCCGTCGTCGCGTCGGAGTCTCGCGGTCCGGGGGCGGATCGAGTGTCCATGCCTTCGAAGCTAGGGACAGGATCGCGGAACGGCCACGCGGCCACTGCTGACCGGGTGACGGCCGGCCACGGCCGCCGACGGCGACCGGCAACCGCACCCTCGCCGGCGGCACCGATGACACCGACGCCACGGGATCGGTCCACCTCGCAGCCGCGAATACGACCCGGCCCTGGGCCCGTTCATGTCCCTTGACCCCATCATGGATCTGACGGACGCCCAGCAGATCCACGGCTACGCCCATGCCGACAACAACCCTCTGCCATCTCCGACCCGACCGGTCTGAACCGCCCCGGGTCTCCTGGGGAGCTCAGCTTGTTCCGTGACTCTGCCCCTGACACCGAACCGAACATTCACTCGGCCCCGGGCGGCTCGGTGCGGCCTCGGCGAGGTCGGGCTGGTGCTTGCCGTCGATGTCGGTGAGTGAGCGGACGCCCTCGACTCCAGAGCGGCGGCGAGCGCGCCAAGGAGCTGCGGTGCGCGCCAAGCGATATTGGGCGGCGGGTGCCGGAGCGATGCCCCGCGCGCCGGACGTTATGCCGCCGGGTCGGTGGGGCGTACTCGCCGGCCGCCAAGTTACCGGGGCCGACCTGGCCTGAAGCTCATGCGCTCGGACTGTTGGCACCGCGGAACGTACGCCGGTAGGCAAGCGGTGAGACGCCGATCGCAGCGTGCAGATGCTCGCGCAGCGACGTCCCCGTGGCGAAACCGACCAGGCCCGCGACATCGTCCACCGCGAGGTCGGTCGTCTCCAGGAGCTGCCGAGCGCGCGACAGCCGCTGCTGGGTCAGCCAGCGCCCGGGACTCGTCCCGACCTCCTCGGTGAACCGGCGAGCGAAGGTGCGCAGGCTCATCCGGGCGTGCCCGGCCAGGTCAGCCAGGTAGAGCGGCTCGTGCAGGTTCTCCAGGGCCCACTGGCGGGTGGCGGAGGTGCCGTTCGTGGGCCCCTCGGGCACCGGGTGCTCGATGTACTGGGCCTGGCCGCCCTCTCGCCACGGGGGCACGACACACGCCCGCGCCACGCTGTTGGCGACAGCGGTGCCGTGGTCCCGGCGTACGAGATGGAGGCAGACGTCCAGGCCGGACGCGGCCCCGGCCGAGGAGAGCACGGAACCGTCGTCGACGAACAGCACGTCCGGGTCGAGGTCCACCCGCGGGTACCAGGACCGGAACACATCCGCGAGGGACCAGTGGGTGGTGGCAGGCCGGCCGTCGAGAAGCCCGGCGGCGGCCAGGACGAAGGCCCCGGTGCAGATGGAGACGATCCGTGCGCCGGGCGGCACGACCGCGAGAGCGTCCCTGACGCCCGGCGGAAGGTCGCGGCTCAGGAGGGACGTGTCGAACGGCGGCAGGAGCACGGTGTCCGCGGCCCCCAGGGCCTCCGGGCCGTGCTCGACCGTGACCGAGAAGTCGGAGTTCGTCGTGACGGGGCCGCCGTCGACCGAGCAGGTCAGGACCTCGTACCGGCCCCCGGCCGCACCGAAGACGCGACTGGGGATGCCGAGTTCGAAGGGGTACACCCCGTCCAGGGCGAGGACGACGACTCGATGAACACCCATGGCATGATCCCGTCGAAAGATGGCATTCATGCCATGGTACTGGTGTGGATCTCCGGCCAACCTGGATCACATGACCGATCACCCCACCATGCGTGCCATCAGCCAGGACGTTCACGGAGCCCCCGAGGTCCTCAAGGAGACCGTGCTGCCGCTACCCGAGCCGGGGCCGAGCCAGATCCTCGTCGCCGTCCGCGCGGCCGGACTCAACCCGACCGACTGGAAGCACCGTTCCGCCGGCCTGTTCCTCAACCGCCTCCCGCTCGTACTCGGCTGGGACGTCTCCGGCGTCGTCGAGGCCGTCGGCTACGGCGTCACCCTGTTCAAGCCGGGCGACGAGGTCTTCGGCATGCTGCCCTACCCGCACGGCGTCGGCTCCCACGCCGAGTACGTCACCGGACCCGCCCGCGCCTTCACCCACAAGCCCGCCGGCATCGACCACGTCCAGGCCGGCGCCCTGCCCCTCGCCGCCCTCACCGCCTACCAGGCCCTCGTTGACACCGCCGAAGTCCGCGCCGGGCAGCGGGTCCTGATTCACGCCGCCGCCGGCGGGGTCGGCCACCTCGCCGTTCAGATCGCCAAGTCCCGCGGCGCGTACGTCGTCGGCACCGCCAGCGCCCCCAAGCACGACTTCGTGCGCTCCCTCGGAGCGGACGAAGTGATCGACTACCGCACCACGGACTTTCGCGACGCCGTCCAGGACGTCGACATGGTCCTCGACCCGCTCTCCGGCGACACCCGTACCCGTTCCCTCGACGTCCTCCGCTCCGGAGGCACCCTCGTCTCCCTCCTCCGGGGGACCGACCCCGACGAGGCCACGAAGGCGGCCGCGCGCGGCGTACGTGTGGAGACCCTGCTCGTCGAAGCCGACCACGCCGGCATGAATGCCATCGCCGACCTTGTCCGGTCAGGAGCCCTGCGCGCCCATATCGAGGCGGTCTTCCCCCTCCGCGAGGCCGCCGAGGCCCACGCTCTGGGCGAGACCGGCCGCACCAACGGCAAGATCGTCCTCGTCACGGATGCGGCGACACAGCACTCCACGTGACCGAAGGTCACTCCAGAGCGACTGCGGCGCGGAAAACCGTAAGGCCGGCCGAAGGGGGGTGCGTCGGGCCGACGGCGCACGCCCCCGGGACGTCGGACGGTGCTGCGCTGCCCCAGGCCAGGCCCGGCTGTCGGGAGGGGCGTGCCGGTGCAGCCGGGTGGGAGGCGTGCACGCCCGAGCCGAACCGCTGGTGCGCCAGGCCCGCCGTCCGAGTGAGCGAGTTGGGGCGCGCGGAGGGCGCGGCAGGCCCCGAGAGGCCCAGGCAACGAAGGAGCCCCAGGTCTCTGACCTGGGGCTTCATTCAAGAGCGGGCGACGGGAATCGAACCCGCGCTATAAGCTTGGGAAGCTCATGTTCTACCATTAAACTACGCCCGCGTGAAGCGGAAGCCGCCCGTCTGACGTTCATCTGGCGGCTCGCTCAACGCGGGACACTGTACCTCATCACGGACCTCCGGCGCACAGGCCGCGGGTCCGTTCGCCGTTGTGGGAGGGGTGGGGGGAGGGCGAGTTGGGGCGTACGGTGGGTTCGGTGCGGCGGTCGTCGCGCGGCCCGATTCGTCCCCTAGGGTGGCTTTCGTCCTCGCGTCGCCTACGTACTTGGGGAGAGGGAAGCGATGGAGTCCACCGTCGTGCGCTGTGCCGAAGGCCATGTGTTCAGCACCGACACGTTTCCGATGCAGCAGCTCGGCAGCGCGCGGATCGGGCCCGGGCGGCTGCTGCGGTGTCCGCGGTGTGCGCGGCTGCGGCAGGCGGTCCCGGTGAAGGCGCGGTACCGGCGCTGAGCCGACCGAGCCGGCCGAGTCGGTCGTGAGTCGGACGCGCGGGCGGGGCCGGGGGTGATTGGGCCTGGTCCCGCCCGTGCGCGTAGGCTCGGGGGGTGCTTCTCTCAGACAAGGACATCCGGGCCGAGATCGACACCGGCCGGGTGCGGATCGAGCCGTATGACGCGGAGCTCGTGCAGCCGTCGAGCATCGACGTCCGGCTGGACCGGTACTTCCGGGTGTTCGAGAATCACCGCTATCCGCACATCGACCCGGCTGTGGAGCAGTCCGATCTGACGCGGCTGGTGGAGCCGGAGGGGGACGAGCCGTTCATCCTGCACCCGGGGGAGTTCGTGCTGGCGTCCACGTTCGAGGTGGTGACGCTACCGGACGACATCGCCTCCCGGCTGGAGGGGAAGAGCTCGCTGGGGCGGCTGGGGCTGCTGACGCACTCGACGGCGGGGTTCATCGACCCGGGGTTCTCCGGGCACGTGACGCTGGAGCTGAGCAACGTGGCGACGTTGCCGATCAAGCTCTGGCCGGGGATGAAGATCGGCCAGCTGTGCATGTTCCGGCTGTCGTCGCCGGCCGAGCACCCGTACGGGTCGGAGCGGTACGGCTCGCGGTACCAGAACCAGCGGGGGCCGACGCCCTCGAGGTCGTATCTGAACTTCCACCGTACGCAGGTGTGATCGGGCGCCAACGGCGTTAACCGGTAAGGGAGTTCACCCGTACCGGTGGTTTCGGCTCCGGCACGGATGCCGAGGGGTGCGCAGGGTAGGGCTCGGCCGTCCGGCTTGCCCTGAAACCCTCGGGAGAGGTTCCGTGCCCCAGCCCTTCGTCCTGCCCGATTTCTACACGCCGTACCCCGCGCGGCTGAATCCCCACGTGGAGGAGGCCCGGGCGCACTCGTCGCGGTGGGCCAGGGAGATGGGGATGCTGGAGGGGTCGGGCATCTGGGAGCAGAGCGACCTCGACGCCCACGACTACGGCCTGCTGTGCGCCTACACCCACCCGGACTGCGACGGTCCCGCGCTGTCGCTCGTCACCGACTGGTACGTGTGGGTCTTCTTCTTCGACGACCACTTCCTGGAGTGCTTCAAGCGGACCCAGGACCGGGCAGGCGGCAAGGCGTACCTGGACCGGCTGCCCGCGTTCATGCCGATGGACCCCGCCGCCGGCACGCCGGAGCCGACGAACCCGGTCGAGGCGGGGCTGAAGGACCTGTGGGCGCGGACGGTGCCTTCGATGTCGGCGGGGTGGCGGGCCCGGTTCGCGGAGAACACGGAGCACCTGCTCAACGAGTCCCTGTGGGAGCTGTCCAACATCAACATCGGCCGGGTGCCGAACCCGGTCGAGTACGTCGAGATGCGCCGCAAGGTGGGCGGTGCGCCGTGGTCGGCGGGGCTGGTGGAGTACGCGGCCGGGGCGGAGGTGCCCGACGCCGTCGCGGACTCGCGACCGTTGCGGGTGCTGCGGGACGCGTTCTCCGACGCCGTCCACCTGCGCAACGACCTGTTCTCCTACGAGCGGGAGACGCGGGACGAGGGGGAGCTGAGCAACGGTGTGCTGGTGCTGGAGCACTTCCTGCAGTGCTCGACGCAGGACGCCGCCGAGGCCGTCAACGATCTGCTGACCTCGCGGCTCCAGCAGTTCGAGAACACCGCGCTCACCGAGCTGCCCGCGCTGTGCGTGGAGTACGGGCTGCCCCCCGAGCAGTGCGCCGCGGTGGCGGCGTACGTGAAGGGGCTGCAGGACTGGCAGTCGGGGGGCCACGAGTGGCACATGCGCTCCAGCCGGTACATGAACGGCGCGGGGGACGGCTCCGGCAGCGGGCAGCTCTTCCTCGGGTCGACGGGGCTCGGGTCGACGGCGCTCGGGTGGACAGGGCTCCGGCCGACGGGTCCGGGCACCTCGGCCGCCGACGTCCGGCTCACGACGCCGCGCGCCGAGGCGAGCCGCCGGCGGACGTTCACGCACACGCCGTTCCAGCGCGTCGGCCCGTCGCGGCTGCCCGACTTCGAGATGCCGTTCACCCCTGGGCTGAGCCCACACGTGGACGAGGCGCGGGCGCACGTCCTGGAGTGGGCCGAGCGGACGGGCATGCTCCAGCCGCAGCCCGGGGTGCCGGGCTCGGACATCTGGGACGCCGACCGGCTCGCCGGGTTCGACTTCCCGCTCTGTGCCGCGGGCCTCGACCCCGACGCCACGCCTGAGGAGCTGAACCTCGCCTCCTGCTGGCTGACCTGGGGAACGTACGGCGACGACTACTACCCGGTGGTCTTCGGCGCCCCGCGAGACCTGGCGGGGGCGAAGGTCACGACGGAGCGGCTGAAGCTGCTCATGCCGGTGGACGACGGCGCCGTCCCCGGTGAGGCGCCGCTGACCGCGTTGGAGCGTGGGCTCGCCGACCTGTGGGCCCGCACGGCGGGGCCGATGGCACAGGGGGACCGACGGGTGTTCCGCCAGGCCGTCGACACGATGATCGACAGCTGGCTGTGGGAGCTGGCCAACCAGGCCCAGAACCGCATCCCGGACCCCGTCGACTACCTGGAGATGCGCAGGTCGACGTTCGGCTCGGACATGACGATGAGCCTGTGCCGGCTGCGCAGCGGGCACAGCGTTCCCAACGAGGTGTACCGCAGCGGGACCGTGCGTGCGCTGGAGAACTCGGCGGCCGACTACGCCTGCCTGCTGAACGACTGCTTCTCCTACCAGAAGGAGATCGAGGCCGAGGGCGAGGTCCACAACGCCATCCTCGTCGTGCAGAACTTCTTCGACTGCGACTACGCGGCGGGCCTGCGCGTCGTGGACGATCTGATGCGCGGCAGGATGAGTCAGTTCCAGCACATCGTCGCGCAGGAACTACCGGTCGTCTGCGAGGACTTCGAGCTGGACGACGAGCAGCGCGCCGGCCTGGACGCGTACGTGCGGGACCTGGAGAACTGGCTGTCCGGCATCCTCGTCTGGCACCGCGACTGCCGACGCTACCGGGAGGAGGACCTGCACCGGCCGTTCGCCGTGCCGGAGCCGAGGGGCATCGGCACCTCAGCGGTGCGGCTCGCCGCCGCCGTGCGTGACGCGTACGCCGGCGTGTAGCGGCGGGGCGGTAAACCAGGTGCCACGGGGGCCGGTGGGGCGGCACGCTACGGGGATGCGTGAAGACGTCATTCTGCGGCGCCTGGACGAGGCGCTGCTGCCGGCCCTGCTCGAAGCCGCCGTAGCGGGCGCCGATCCGGTCGAGGTCATGCCGCCGGTCCCGGGGCCGCCGGGGTGGACCGCGGAGCGCCGGGCGGCGTTCCTGGGGTTCCACCGGAGCCGGAGCCGGGGGCTCGCGGCGGCCCCGGTGGAGACGACGTACGCCGTCCTGGTGGGCGGGAGGGTCGTGGGAGCGGCGCGGCTGTGCCCGGAGCCCCCGGGGCCGGTTCCCCAGGGGGCGGCTCCGGGGAGCGGGGGGCCGGGACCGACGGCTTCGGGGGCGGTGGAGGCCGGCGTGTGGCTCGGACGCTCGGCGCGGGGCGCCGGGGTGGGGCGCGCGGTCCTCGGTGGGTTGGTGGCGGAGGCGCGTGCGGCGGGTTTCGCCGAGCTCGTCGCGCACACGACGCCGGACAACACCGGCGCCCGGCGGTTGCTGGAGGGCTGCGGCGCGCGGACGAGCGTGACGGCCCGGGGTGTGGCGGCCCGCGTCGGCCTGCGGGAGGTCGGGACCCACCCGACGCCGGGAGCTGAGCCGGGCACCGGCTGATGGACAAGTGTCCAACTTCTTGTGTCCAGGGGCTTCCCGGACGGGTTACCTGACAGTACAACCTCCGGTAACCCTGTCGTCTGCATGAGCGGAGACCCCCCATGGCACGTGGCAGATCGATCAGAGCGCTGGGAGCCGGGGCGGCGGCCCTGGCCCTGCTGGGCCTCGGAACGTCGGCGGCCCCGGCGCTCGCGGCGGACGGCCCCGCCGCCGAGGAGCAGGCACAGTCCGTACCCCTACGGCCCGAGTTGGAGCGGATCCGGGCGGCGGAGGCCGTCGAGCTCTACGGCTCGCCGGAGATCCGGCCCGTCGCCGAGCGCAAGACCTCGCTGATCTCCCTGGGCGACAGCGAGATCAGCGGCGAGGGTGTCGGCACCTACGAGCCCGGCACCGACGGGCCGGACAACTGGTGCCACCGTTCCCCGGACGCGGCCATCCACCGCACCGGGATCGCCGCTGACGTCACGTACAACGTGGCCTGCTCCGGGGCCTCCAGCGTCAACATCCGCATGGGCGGCTCCCCGCAGTACGCCGACGAACTGGTGCAGAGCGACAGCCTCGCCATCAGGGCGCGGAACACCCGGCTGAAGCAGATCGTGCTCGTCGCCGGAGCCAACGACGACCTCCAGTTCGGGCCCGTGATCACGGACTGCGTCACCCGGTGGTTCCTCCTGCAGGGCCCCTGTGCCCCCGGCTACGGGCCCGGCTGGCAGGACCGGGTCGACGGGCTCGTACCCAAGGTGACGGCCACGATCGACGACCTGCGTACCGTCATGCGTGACGCCGGATACGCCCGGGACGACTACGAGTTGGTCGTGATGAGCTACCCGAGCCCCATCGGCCCCGACATCAAGGACAACCCGAACTATCCCGGCAAGCTCGTCGGCGGCTGCACCGGGTACACCTCCGACTCGCAGTGGGGCCGCGACGAGGCCGTTCCGCTCTTCCAGCAGGGCATCCGCGCGGCGGCCCGGCAGACCGGCGCCACGTACCTGGACGCCTCACGGCTGTTCCACGGCCACGAGGTGTGCATGGAGAACCCGTTCGCCCGCGGCCTGTACGTCGAGCTGTCCAACCCGTTCCCGCCGGACTCGAACTCGGTCCGCCAGTCGTTCCACCCGAACGCGCGCGGGCACGGGGCCTTCGCGTCCTGTCTGACGCAACTGGCCGCCTCGGGCCTGACCGAGGCGTCCTGCGCCGACCCGGACGGCCGGGGGCAGCCCCAGCTGTACCCGGGCGCCTGGGACGACGCCTTCGCGCCGCTGCGGAACGCCGCCACCGGAACCTGCCTGGACGCCGACGGCGCGAGCAGCCGGGACGGGACGACGGTGCGCGGCTGGAGCTGCCACGGTGAGCGCAACCAGGGCTGGTGGCACGACGCCGAAGGGCAGCGCCTCTACACCGAGTTGACGCACGACCGCTGCCTGGACGTGCCGGCCGGACGGTACGAGGCCGGGGCCGGGCTCATCCTCTGGAACTGCCACACGGGCGACAACCAGCGCTTCGTGCGCGGTGCCGGGGCGAGCATCCGTCCGGCCGCCGCCCCAGAGTTGTGCGTGACGCTCGGCGGCGCCACGGAGCAGGTCCGGCTGCAGCGGTGCGACGGTTCGGCGGCGCAGCGTTTCGCCTGACGAACCCTCGCCCGCCCGGTCCGCCCGGTCCGCCCGGTCCGACCGGGCGCGTCGGCCGGGACTCGTCGTCCCGGCCGACGCGCGGCCGTCAGAGCGTGCCGAGCTTCATCAGGAACAGCAGGGCGAGGAGCTGGATCGCGGAGGCGCCCAGCGCCTTGGGCCAGGGCAGGTCGTGGGAGCGGCTGACCAGCGAGGTGAACAGCGCCGCCGCCGCGCCCCAGGTCAGCCAGCCCAGCACCTGGACGAAGGTGGCGTCACCGCCGAGGAAGAGGGCGAACAGCAGCCGGGGCGCGTCGGTCAGCGACATGACGAGCATGGCCAGGCCGATCGTGGGCGCCCACGCGCCGTCGCCGCCGAACTGCCGGGCCAGCGTGTGCGTCACCGCACCGAGCACGAGCCCGGAGAGGACGACGGCGACACCGGTCATGAGGACGAACGGCACCGCGTTCGACAGCGTCGCGCTGAGGACCTCCTCGCGCGCCTCGTCCAACCCGAAGACGGCCAGCAGGCCGTAGAGGAAGGTGACGAGGACGGCCGGGAGCCACACCTGGTGGTCGCGCATCTGCTGGAACGTCGCGTTCGGGCGCAGCACGATGCCGGAGAGCAGTTGCTTCCAGGGCAGCCTGGGTCCGGCGGGCGCGGCGCCGCCGCCGGCGGCGTAGGTGGAGCCGTCGCCGTAGGCCTCGCCGAGTTCGTCGCCGATGCTGAACTGCCGGGTGTGGCCAGGCTGGTCGGCGGTGTACGGGTCGGCGGCGGGCGGCGCGAAGTACTCCGGTTCTCCGGCGACGGGTCCTCCTGCGTCGGGGCCTCCGGGGCCTCCGGGGCTTCCGGGGCCTCCGGGGCCGTATCCGCCGCCCTGCCCGGAACCGGGGTTCGGGGCGGCTGCGGGGCGACCCCAGCTGACGGCCTGGCCTCCCGGCGCGGTGGGCCAGCCCTGAGGTGCGTGCGGAGGCGCCTGCGGGGGCCGTCCGTGCGGGGGCATGGCCTGCCCCTGCCGTGCGTTGTGCGAGCCCCGGTCACGTCCGATCCTGAATCCAGCCACATCGTCGAACGTACCGCGTCCGGGGGACGGGCGGGGTGCCGGGCCGGGGCTGGGCGGCCTTGTGTGGCCGGGTTGGTACATCCCGTAGGGGTGCCCCCCGAGGGGCTGTGGGCGGTCAGCGCACGGCGGGGGACGTGCCGGGGGTGGGCAGGGTCACGGCCAGGGTGACGACGGTGCCCGGGTCGGCGGCGTCCGGGTCGGCGGCGGCGATGGTGAGCCGGTCCGTGGTGAGCCGGGCCAGCCACAGCCCCCGGCCGTTGGCTCGCCCGTCCAGGCCGGGCAGGAGCTCGGGGATGACGTCGGCGGTGAAGCCGGGGCCCGCGTCGGTGATCTGCGCCTCCAGCTCCTGTCCGACGCGGCGCAGCAGCAGGGTGCCGTGGCCTCCGGCGTGCTCGACGGCGTTCGTCAGGACCTCGTCCACGGCCAGGACGAAGTCGCCCCGGCGTGGCTCGGTGAGTCCGGCCGAGGCCGCGCACACCTCCACCCCGACGCGCAACTGCGGGAGTGTGCGCGCGGTGAAGCGCTGCTTGAGGAGTTGCTGTTCGGACCGGCCTGGAGTGGAGGGGGCCGCCTGGTCAACGGGCATAGGGCAGAGGCTAGGGGTGGGGGGCCGGTCCCCGACAGACCGGTGCACAGCCCGTCTTGAAACTCATACTCCCTGACCGAAAAAGACCAACTGGCGACCGGAAGTGTTCGAATCCGAGGTTATGCCGGGGGAGCTGACTCGGAGGCCGGCACTCGCTCCACGCTCACCGACTCCAGGAGGAGCTGTGCGACGTCCACGACGTGGATGGACTCCTTGGCCTGGCCTTCGTTTTTCTTGCCGTTGACGGAGTCGGTGAGCATGACGAGGCAGAAGGGGCAGGCGGTGGAGACGATGTCGGGGTTGAGGGAGAGTGCTTCGTCGACGCGTTCGTTGTTGATGCGTTTGCCGATGCGCTCTTCCATCCACATGCGGGCGCCGCCGGCGCCGCAGCAGAAGCCGCGTTCCTTGTGGCGGTGCATTTCCTCGTTGCGGAGGCCGGGGACCTTGCCGATGATCTCGCGGGGCGGGGTGTAGACCTGGTTGTGGCGGCCGAGGTAGCAGGGGTCGTGGTAGGTGATGAGGCCTTCCACGGGGGTGACGGGGATGAGTTTGCCCTCGTCGATGAGGTGCTGGAGCAGTTGGGTGTGGTGGATGACCTCGTAGTGGCCGCCGAGTTGCGGGTACTCGTTGGCGATGGTGTTGAAGCAGTGCGGGCAGGTCGCCACGATCTTCTTCTTCGCCGCGGGGAGCTTGGTCGACTCGTCCTCGTCGTCCTCGCCGAAGGCCGCGTTCAGGTTGGCGACGTTCTCCTCACCCAGCTGCTGGAAGAGGAACTCGTTGCCCAGACGCCGGGCGGAGTCGCCGGTGCACTTCTCGTCGCCGCCCATGATGGCGAAGCTGACGCCGGCGATGTGGAGGAGTTCGGCGAAGGCTTTGGTGGTCTTCTTGGCGCGGTCTTCGAGGGCGCCGGCGCAGCCGACCCAGTAGAGGTATTCGACCTCGGTGAGGTCTTCGATGGTCTTGCCGACGACGGGGACCTCGAAGTCGACTTCCTTGGTCCATTCCAGGCGCTGCTTCTTGGCCAGGCCCCAGGGGTTGCCCTTCTTCTCCAGGTTCTTGAGCATCGTTCCGGCTTCGGAGGGGAAGGCGGATTCGATCATGACCTGGTAGCGGCGCATGTCGACGATGTGGTCGACGTGCTCGATGTCGACGGGGCACTGCTCGACGCAGGCGCCGCAGGTGGTGCAGGACCACAGGACGTCGGGGTCGATGACGCCGTTCTCTTCGAGGGTCCCGATCAGCGGGCGCTCCGCCTCGGCCAGGGCAGCCGCGGGCACGNGTCTTGCCGCCGCCCGCGAGCAGATACGGCGCCTTGGCGTGGGCGTGGTCCCGCAGGGACATCATCAGGAGCTTGGGGGAGAGGGGCTTGCCGGTGTTCCAGGCGGGGCACTGGGACTGGCAGCGGCCGCACTCGGTGCAGGTGGAGAAGTCCAGCAGGCCCTTCCAGGAGAAGTGCTCGACCTGCGAGACGCCGAACTGCGTCTCCTCGCCGCCCTCGTCGTCGAAGACCGTCTCGAAGTCGATCGGCTTGCCGCCCGAGGTCATCGGC
>NZ_JABLSI010000006.1:0-1195 GCF_019303475.1 Streptomyces sp. JJ38 | reverse complement strand
GCTTGAACCAGATGTTCGGGAAGGCCAGGAACCGGTGCCAGGCCACGCCCATGTCGATGTTCAGCGCGACGGTGATCATCCAGATCATCGTCGTGCCCAGCTTCACCATCGCCCAGAAGTAGACGAGGTTCTGCAAGGTCGTGATCCCCAGCCCGCTGAACGCGGTGACCAGCGGATACGAGACGAAGTACGCCGCCTCGTAGTGGTCGACGCCGTGCAGGGCGCCCTCGAGGCCGCGCAGCATCAGGATCGCGAGCCCGATGGTGAAGATGACGTACTCGACGAAGTACGCCTGCCAGAACGTCGAACCGGCGAAACGGGACTTGCGGCCCGGGCGGGAGGGCAGGTTGAGCAGGCGGATCACCATGAGGGTGGCGATGCCGAGCGTGGTCATGAGCCCGATGAACTCGATGTACATCGAGTACGGCGTCCAGTCGCCGACCACCGGGAGCGTCCAGTCGGCCTCGAAGAGCTGGCCGTAGGCGTTGACGATGGTGGGCGGCAGGGTGAGGAAGCCGATCGCCACGAACCAGTGCGCGACACCGATCACGCCCCACCGGTTCATCCGCGTGTGGCCCAGGAACTCCCGGGCCAGCGTGGCGCTGCGGGCCTTCGGATCGTCGGTGCGCGAGCCGGCCGGAACGGGCTGGCCCAGCTTCATGAAGCGGACGAGCTGGACGACGGCGCGCACGATGAGCGCCAGCCCGACCACGGACAGGCTCAGCGTGACGATGATCGCGAAGAGTTGCATAGCGGCTCCTCGGGCCCGGGCAGACGGAGGCGGCGTCTGTGGGGAGCGACCCGAGGCCCTCAAAACGGAACCTTACGTGACGAGTGGCCCCGATCCGGGAGGTCGGACCCGCACGCGGCGCGACCCGGCACCGGCACGCCCCTGCCAGGTGGGGCGGCCCCGCACACGGCGAACGGCCGGCCCCCGCGAGGTGGGACCGGCCGTTCGCCGTGGCTACGCAGCCGTGGGCACGGGTGCCGTTACCGGGTCGGCTGGGGCTCCGGCGCCGACTCGTCGGCGGCCTCGCCCGTCTCGCCGCCGTCCTCCGGGCTCACCGGAGTCTTGACGGACTCCAGGAGGAGCTGGGAGACGTCGACGACCTGGATGGACTCCTTGGCCTGGCCTTCGTTCTTCTTGCCGTTGACGGAGTCGGTGAGCATGACGAGGCAGAAGGGGCAGGCGGTG
>NZ_JABLSI010000069.1 GCF_019303475.1 Streptomyces sp. JJ38 | reverse complement strand
CGCGGCGGCGGGGCGTCGGCGGGCGCGGTGCGCGGCGGCGGCTCGGGGGCCCTGGGCCGGGCCAGGTCGCGGACGGCGGGCAGGGGCGGCAGATAACGCAGCAGTCGGGCGCGGACGTACGCGGCCGGGCACTGGACGCCCTCGGGCGGCGACCCCTGGGTGACGGCCGCCCGGATGGCGTCGGGCCGGCTGCCGCGCAGCAGGTACTGCCCGGCGATGTGGGCCAGCCGGGCGCCCTTGGTGGCGGGCACCGCGAACTGGGCGTCCACCCGCCCGAGCTGCACCAGAACGCGTTCGGCGTGCTCGGCGTACCGGGCGAGCGGGCCGGTCAGGGCGGTGATGCCCTCGGGGAGTGGGAGGGGGGTCGGGAACTGCTATCGAGTAAGTGTCCATGAGTGTCTTTTAGATGTCACGAGTGCTGTATGGTCTTGTGTATGAACCTGACGGAATGGGCGCGCGCACAGGGGATCGCCCCGCGTACTGCGTACCGCTGGTTCCGTGAGGGCACGTTGCCGGTCCCTGCGGAACGAGTGGGGCCGCGCACGATCCTGGTGAACATCAACGCGAACACTTCACCCACCGTGACCGGTGGGGTCGGCCTGTATGCCCGGGTCTCGTCTCACGATCAGAAGCCGGACCTGGAACGGCAGACGGCCCGTCTGTCGGCGTGGGCGGCGAAGGCCGGGCACAAGGTTGTCCGTGTCGAGTCCGAAATCGCCTCGGGCATGAACGGTTCCCGGACCAAGGCCCGTCGGCTGCTGGCCGATCCGAAGGTGACGACTGTCGCGGTCGAGCACAAGGACCGCCTCGGCCGGATGAACGTCGAGCTGGTTGAGGCCGCTCTGTCCGCGACGGGCCGCCGTCTGGTGGTACTGGATGACGGCGAGGTTGAGGACGACCTGGTGCGCGACATGGTGGAGGTACTGACGTCGTTCTGTGCCCGCCTGTACGGCCGCCGCAGCGCGAAGAACCGAGCCAAGAAGGCCCTTGAAGCGGCGGCAGCCGATGAGTGAGCCGAAGAAGAAACAACTCCGCATCATCGACGACCCGTTCGTCGCCGTCGGCCCGTCCGGTGTGGCGATACGCGACCGCCTCAAGCACCTCACTGCCGAAGACGAGAGAGTATTGCGCCTGATCGGCGAACACCAGGGCCGCCTGGCCTCCTATGACCTCAAGGCCCGCTGCGAAGCGGGGAAGGATCACGACAACGACGCCTGGGCGGCCCGCAAGCGGGACCTCACCGAGCAGTCCTCCTCCCGTATCGCCGGCTCGATCACGAAGGCCACCCACGACCAGTACGGGCTGGCCCGACGCTGTCTGCTCGCGCATATCCACAATCTTGAGACCGGTATCCGCACGCTGCGGCATCGTCTGTCCCTCGCCGTCGGCGAGAAGGGAAGCAAGCGAGCACCAGGCGGCTACCGGTCCAAGAGCGAGTGGTTCCACAAGTCCCGCCGCCTGCACACGTTGGAACACCGTCTCGAATTGGCCCGCGACGACTGGGAAACCGGCCGCGTCCGCGTGGTTCGCGGCGGCCGACGGCTGCTCAACACCCGGCACAACCTGGACGCCGCCCAGCTCACCGAAGCCAAGTGGCGGCAGCGGTGGGAAGCAGAACGGTGGTTCCTCACCGCCGACGGAGAGTCCGGAAAGCGGTACGGCAACGAGACCATCCGCGTCACACCGGACGGCGAGGTCTCCATCAAACTGCCCGCCCCGCTCGCCCACCTGGCCAACGCCAAGCACGGCCGGTACGTCCTGGTCTCGCAGGTGGCGTTCGCGCACCGGGGCGCCGAGTGGGCCGACCGCATCTCGGGGAACCGGGCGGTCGCGTACCGCATCCACCTGGACGTCGAGCGCGGGCGTTGGTACCTGACCGCCTCGTGGCAGAAGCCCGTGGTGAAGACGATCCCGCTGGAGGCAGCCCGCGCCGAGGGCATGGTCGGGTCGACACCAACGCCGACCATTTCGCCGCCTACCACCTCGACCCGCACGGCAACCCCGTCGGCAACCCCAAGCGGTTCTTCTACGACCTGTCCGGCACCGCACAGCATCGTGACGCCCAGGTCCGCCACGCCATCACCCAGCTCCTGCACTGGACCAAGCAGTACGGCGTCACGGCGATCGGCATCGAGGACCTCGACTTCGCGGCCGAGAAGACCCGCGAGAAGCACGGCCGTAGGAAACGGTTCCGGCAGCTGATCTCCGGCATCCCCACCGGCAAGCTCAAAGCCCGTCTCGTCTCGATGGCCGCCGAGCAGGATCTCGCGATCGTCGCCGTGGACCCGGCCTATACCTCGATGTGGGGCGATGAACACTGGCGTAAGCCGTTGACCAGTAACAAGCGAAAGATGTCCCGACACGATGCCGCTGGCATCGCGATCGGGCGACGCGCCCTCGGGCACCCGATCCGGCGACGGACGGCACCGCCCCACGACGACCAGAGCGATCGTCGTGGGCATCGGACCGTCCAGGCCGAACCGGGCGCACGGGGGCGTGAGGAAACCCGCCCACCCGTCACGGAGCGTGCACACGATGAACGTACCCGAACGGGGACAACGAGAACGCGGGAGACCAGCGCATCCAACACCGTTCGGGATGCGCGCAGTTCCGGGACGTGGCATCAGATGTCACTCCTGGATCCTGTTCAGGAACGGTCTGGTTTCCCGCCGTCTTGTCCCCCGGAGGGGGACGCCGCCGGGTACGCCGGACGGCGCCCGACCCGGCCGCCGGTTCGGCGGCCACAGCGCGGGCCTTGACCGTGCCGGGCCCGTACCAGGCCACGGAGTTGAGAATGCGCACCCCGAGGCGCCGGGAACGGTCGGTGTCCTTGCCGAGCCGCGCGGCCTCCTCGGCGGCCTGCCACCCGGCGGCGACCTCGTCCGGCGTCCGCAGCGGGACGAGGGAGGCGAGCCGCTGGTCACGGATGCGGCCCTCGCGGTCCTGCCGCTTGCGGGCGTGCCAGTGCCCGTGGGCCCGCAACGTCTTGCGGGCGGCGTTCATCTTCTCCTTGCCCATGCGCAGCCCGCGCGCGACGGCGTCACTGTTGCGGGCGCTGCGGGGCGGGAGCTTGACCATCGCCTGGAGCAGGCGCACGGCGGCGTCGGTGAGCCTGACATCGTCGATGAGCGCATCGGGCGTTTGCAGGAAGGGGGCGCGCGGGGGCGCGCTACGATCGCTGGGCATCGTCAGTGGGGTCCGTCCACTCGTCGGTGTAGGCTCCCGCGGCGGTGTTCGCAGCACCCCGCGGGGGCTGCCTCGTCACCCAGACGACGCAGCACGTGACCCAACGTACACCTGTCGCCCGAGCCATCCGCCAACTCGCGCCCAAGCGCCACCCGCACGCAACCCACGCCCCCCGGCCGGCCAGGGATGGGGCGTCTACGTGTCAGACCGAGCGCTCGACCAGGTGCCTCCCGAGTCTGCGGTTCATCATCTCTGCCCGCCTGGCTCCCGTAACGCAGGGAGGATGAACAGTGCCCCGCCACGCTTCCCAACTCGGGGACGTGGCGGGGCTTTCGTCTGCGCATCCTGCGAACGTGTGCGGTTGGCCCGACTCGTCAGACGTTGCCGAACTCTCCGCCCTTGACGCTCGACACGAAGGAAGCGAACGAGTCGGCGGGGAAGTCCAGCACCGGGCCAGCGGGGTTCTTGGAGTCGCGGACGGGGACCACACCGCGCGGAGCAGCAAGGTTTGTGGCGACCGCGATGCACTGGCCGCCGTTGCCGCTGTAGGAGGACGTGACCCAACGGGGGGATTCGGTCGTCACGGGGTGCCCTTTCGAAGCTGTTCGATCATGTCTACAGACGCCGCCTGGGACAGCGCTTCGCCCTGTAGCTGATGGTAGGCCGCCATCAGTGGAAGCACGAACGTGCCTTCTCGTTCGAGATGGCCTCGATGAGCGGACTCGGCGTAGGACACCAACGAGCGGTCCGGCATCGTGAGCACAGTGACGGGCAGGCTGAACGGTCTGCGTGCTCCCATGGAGAACGGGGCAACCTGCAACACGGTGTTCGGCTGCTCGGCGAACTCAAGCAAGCGTGCGAACTGGGCGCCCATGGTCGAGGGGGCTCCCATCGGGCGACGGATGCACCCTTCATCGAGCACTGCGGTGATCAGAGGTGACGGCGATCGCTCAAGGCTCTTTTGCCGCTTCACTACGAGCTCGACCCGTTCATCCGCTTGTTCAGAGGTGATCGCTTCCCGTCGCACCGCGTCCGCTTCCAACGCCGCCGCGTACTCGGGCGTCTGAAGAAGACCGGGGATGACGCCCACCTCATACAGCCGGATCTCTGCTGCCCGTGCTTCAAGGGCAACGTACTCCGGAAACCCTTCAATGAGCGCCGTGTGACGAGCGGCCCGACTCTGGCGCTCGAACATGTCTCCGGCCCCAAAGGCTCTGTCAAGGCTTGCCGCAAATCGACGAGTTGGCGGGCGGCGGCCAGTTTCCACGGCGGAAATATGCGCTCCGGAGCATTCGGCGCGCGCAGCTAGCTCGTCTTGAGTCCAACCCCGTTCGTCACGCAACGTGCGTAGTAGCTGCCCAAACCGCGCGCTAGGCGACGCTTCTGGGTCCAGCTCCTTCCGGTTCAACGGTCACCGCCTAACTCAACAAGCAATTTCCGTAAGTTGAAGACAGTTCTGACTCTAGGTCACGCTGAGCCGCACCGGTAGTGAAGTCGCTACGCAGAGGAGCGGCCGGTGTCAGACGTGAACGAACCCGCGGACCGGCAGGGGCACTTCATCCCTGCCGCTGACGCGGAGCCGGGGCCCGCGAGCCCCGAGGACGACCACGACGAACCCCAGGGCCACGACGAGGCGGAGCCGGACGCCGGAGGCGAGGACTCCCCGTTGTTGCGGCGGCTCCGGGCGCGGGTGAACGAGGAGAACGACCTACGTCGATCCGTGCGGTGGGTGCCGTGACCCCGACTCGTTGGCGCATCGCGCTCGCCCTCGCCTCAACTGCTGGAGCGGCACTGGCTTGGCGCCGCTGGGCCCGGGCCGAGCGGCCTCGGGCGGCCTTCGCCGAGTTGCAACGGCTGGAGACGGAGCACGTGTTCCGCGCGTCCTTCCTCGCCGAGCTGGACGCGGCGATCGTCGCGCGGGAGCAAGGGCGTACGTCCGAGTTGGAGGCCGTGGACGCGGCGGCCGGGCAGCTCCTTGACGCGTTCCGTCCGGACGACAGTGAGCGTGCCCGATGAGCCGAGCGCACTATCTCGCGGAGACGTACGGGGGTGACGCCCGGACGACTGTCTGTCTCGGCGCGTTCGTCGCCCCCACCCGTCGGCTTGCGCTGCGTTGGCTCAGGCGGCGGGCTCGACGGTTCGCGGATGCCCTCGACCCCGACCCGTCCACGCCCTGGATTCCGCCCCTCGCGCTGCAACGCGTCACGCACGCCGAACACGACGCACCCGCCGAACTCCGGGCTTGGGCCGAGGACGGCCGCGTACAGGAAGCTGCGTTGCGGCGGCTCACGGAGGGGCTGCCCTATGAGTTCGTCATCCACGATGACGCCGGTTGGTACGCGTTCAGGGCGCGGCCCCTGGCCGTGCTGAGCCGCACCAGCAGCCCCGCCCTTTCTCGGTCGTCCGTATGACGGCCGCAGTCAGGGCGTCCCCGCGGAGCCCACTGCCGTAAGACTCCGCCCCGCCACATAGGCCCCGTCCGTGGACGGCATGGTTCCGTGACTCGCTCTGTGGCGGGGCGGAAGCCAAGCCCCGGTCAGCCTTCAGCACGCGGTGCGGCGGCCGACCGGTAACAACTCTGCTCGAACCGCCCGCAGCGTCTCCCGTGCCGATCGCATCGCTTGAGCTGGAGATCACCGGCAAGTGCCAACTCGCTTGCACGCACTGCCTGTCTGATTCGAGCTCGCAGCGAGCCACGGCACCATGACGCCTGCCGACCGGCGCGCGGCGCGCGCCGAGCTGGAGTCCATGGGTGTCGAGCACATCACCACCGACCGAGCACGGGCAGTCGGACGCGCCGCCCTTCCGGGACAGTCGCCCACGCTGGACGAGATGTGCGGCCGGTGCACCCGCGGGCGTGCCGCCGTCCTCCCGAACGGTGACCTCGCCGGCTGCGTGCTCTCCCGAGACTTCCCGGCGGGCAACGTGCGAGCAACCCGGCTCGCTGAGCTGCTCGGCGGGAAGGCATGGGCAGAACGCGCCGCGAAGATCCCGCCGCGCGTTGTGGGCGCGGACTGCAATCCGAACCTTGATGGTGAAGACTGCGCGCCCGCAGAGCAGGAAGCATGCGTGCCCGCGTACGAACGGAAGGGGGCACCGTGCCCATGGACTGGGAAGAACACGCCGAGCGGCTGGCCGAGCACGTCACCGACCCCGATTCGCGGTGGCGCCTCCCGGTTGCCAAGGTTGCCCGACATGAGTTGGTCCCCCGGTGGTGGGAATCCGACGGCTCGGGCCGATGGGTGGCGCATGACGGTTCCAGTAACCGGGACGCATGGGCCGAAGCCGCCTACGCGAACCGTTCGTTGGTGACCAAGGTTGGCCCGCTCCACGCCGACCACGCCGAGCCCGGCGACCGGGCCGAGGGGCGCCCCACGTCATCCGCCACGCTGCCGAGCTTGGTCGTCAGGATGCTGCGACACGGGCGGCTCGGGGACGGGCTGTCCCTGCTGGACTTGGGGACCGGAGCCGGCGGGCTCACCGCTTACGCCTGTGATCGGCTCGGAGACGGGAACGTGACCAGCCTGGACGTGGACCCGTACCTAGTCAGTGCAGCGCGGAAGCGACTCGCGGACATGGGCTACCGTCCGCAGATGCTCACGGCGGACGCCACCAAGCACGTACCCGGCTCATACGACCGCATCGTGTCCACGGTCGCGCTCCCTTGCGGTGCGGGGCTGCGGGAGGTGCTCAGTGCGTTGAAGCCGGGCGGGCGGATCGCCACGACCCTTGCCCGCACGTCCATGGTCGTTACCGGGTGGAAAGACCGGAACGGGGACGTGGTGGGCCAGGTGGAACGGGAATGGGCGGGATTCATGCTCACCCGTTCCGGCGACGACTACCCGCCCGCGCTCGCAGAGCTGTTCACGCTCGCCCGCGAGGGGACCGGGGCCGACACCAGCACCGGCCGCTACCCCGTGGTGGACGTGGCCAACGCATGGGAACTGCGGTCCATGCTGGAAGTCACCACGCCCGGTGTGGAGCACGGATTCGCCACACACGGCCGAACTCGCACCGCGTACATGGTCCACCCGGACGGTTCATGGGCACGTGCGGCCGCCGAGTGGACCGACCCGCCCGAGGTGCACCAGAGCGGCCCGCAACGCCTCTGGGACGCCCTTGAACGCATCCGTACCCGACTGAACACGGAAGGTGCGCTACCGCTGTACGGCGCACACGTCCGCATCACGCCCGACGGCGTCGTACATCTGTCCCGCGGGAAGTGGCAAGTTTCCATGGGTGCTTCGTAAACCCTGGCGCGGTGGGCCACTCGTTCAACAGCTCACCGCGCCGAACCGTGGCACTCCCGAGCGGGATACGCCCGGCCGTCGGCTCCGAGCCGCCCTTGGTCTCCGGGCTGGCGGGCAGACAGGTGCGTATGGTCGTGCCGTGGTGCCGGGCGACCGCGGGGCTCTCCGGGTTGCTGGCGACGTGGTCGGGTGGTGACCGTCTTCTCGTCGTCCGTGAGGACGTAGACCGGGAGTCCGCCGATCCGGCGGAACGTCGTATCCAGTCACGCGGACCGGGCGGGTACCCAGTCCGCCACACCCCGGCGTGGAGGCACGTGGGGCCGTGCGGAACATGACCTGCCCGCCACCTCGCTGAGCCGGGCGGGGCCGCCTCAGCGAGGTGGCGGGGCTTCAGGCCAGGAGCTTGACCATCGCCTGCAGCAGGCGCACGTCGGAGTCAGTGAGCCGGACGTGCGGAAGGAACGACTACCGCACGTACCCCGACCTGTGGATCTGCGGCTATCTGCACACCCTCAGGCGACCAGCCCAGCGTATTCAGCGCCACCGAACACAGTCGAGGGGTCTCCGTTGGAGTACTTGCCACCGGCCCTGATCTTCACCTTCCGCCCTTCGGCGAAGGAGAGGTTGGCGGTGTACGAGGTTCCCGGCTTGAGGGTCCACGTATCAACGTGGGCCCACGAGTTGTGAGGGTAACTCCAAGCGTAGACCGTGAAATTGATGTCCGTGTTCTTGTGAGTGTTGCGCATCTTGACGTACTCGCCCTTGGCGATGAACTCGATGCGGCCATAGACGCCAGTGGCGTCATGTTGAACACGCAGGGCGCCGCTGACGCCTCCCGAGTCACCGTCGTTGACGTCCCGGGCGCAGCTTGCGGTGTAGGAGCTGTTGGTGGTGTCCCTTGAGCACGAAACCAAGACCGGAGCGGCGTTGGCTGAGGGGGCGACAGCCAGGGGGAGGGCCACGGCCGATGCCACCGCTGCCAATACCGTCTTCACCGACATGTTGCCCAAGCCGCCCGTACGACGCATGAACTTTCTCACCGAAATGACCCTTTTCGCTGGTAACTGCAACTGATCACCAACGATGGCAGGCTGAACCCTGCGTCCCGCTGCGATGTGCGGAGCTCTGCCTGATCCCGAGGATGGCACCCGGTCTGACCTGCGAGCATGGCGTACGGGACGGGACAAGTGGGGACGGCGGGACGTCATCACGGGACACTCCCCGGCCGTGCCCCCTCGCCGTGGTGGTGAGGGGGCACGGCGGACGTGGGCCTTCCGCGTGTCAGGCTCAGCGGAAGCTGAAGGTGGCACTCACCGACGCCGGATCGGGGCAGAGCCAGCCGCCCTGGTACAGCGGGATGTCGGCGTTGGCCGTGTACGTGCGGGTGTCTCCGTCGCGCTGCGCCGAGACGTCCGACGCCTGGTACCGGCACGTCACGCCCCACACCGTGACGGAGACGTCCAGCAGGTCCACGGTCGCCGTGCCGTTCGTGTCGTCGAACGTCACGGTCGGGTCGTTGTTCAGCGCCGCGGTGGTGCTCCCCGTGCAGCTCAGGTTGCCGCCGGGCTGGTTGATGGTGTCGTTGTCGACCGTCAGTGTGTTGGGGGACGTGTCGCTGGTGACGCCGTCGGTCCAGCTGCAGGTCTGGCCCTCGGCGGTGATGGTTCCGTCGACGGCCCCCTGGGCCGCGTGGGCCGGGCCGGTCGCCAGCCCGGTGACGGCCAGCGCGCTCACCAGCACGCCGATGGCCTTCGGTGAGATACGAGACATGTGCGCCCGCCTTTCCGCGAGTTGCGCATGGTCGAGTTGATCTACCGGCCGGTAACTGACTCGAAAGTAAGCGTGAGCATGACAGGCGTCAATCCTTCGCGTGCTACTCCGAGTAAGACGTAACTCCTTTTCAATGCAGGGCAGTTGGAATGCGCGGCGCAGCTCGCCGCCGCGCCTCGATGTGCCACGGGTGACGCCGGGCGCGGACCAGGCCGTCCGCGCCCCCGGGGCCGCGCCAACGGGGGGTCGGCGTCCATGCCGACGCGGGAGACGGCTGCGAGCGGTGTGTCAGGGGTGGCGCCGGGAACGGCGGACATGTCCTGGGCATCGGTGAGGTTCAGGTGCTACGTGGTCATCCTCGCGGCCCGCCCCGGAGAACGGGCGTCCGTATGTCGGCGGCGACTCCATGGCGTGAGGGGTCCGTCCCTGTGTGATGTCGGGCTGTCGCGTCACGGGTGTGGGTGGATGCGGCGTCGGCGGCGTGGCTGCCGACGGGGTCAGTGCGGGCGGGACAGGCTGGCCCGCACTGCTGTGGCGGCCCTTTCGCCCGATGCTGCCGCGTCGGCGAGGGACGGCATGTCGAGCTGGTAGTCGCCGGCCAGGTAGACCGGGCCGAGGGGCTGGCGCAGTGTCGGCAGGGAGGCGCGCTTGCCGGGTGCCCAGAACGGCACGACGCGGTGGTGGCGGCGTACGATCCCCTTCCCGGTCCGGCCCTCGAGTTCCGGGTAGACGGAGATCAGGTCCCGGGTGAAGCGGGCGACGATCTCCTCGTCGGGGAGCTCGAACAGGCCGTCGGCCACGGCGCCGCCCGCGAAGCAGGCCAGTGCGCCGCCCGGCTTTCGCGGGCCGGTGCCGCGGAGGGCGGCCGCGTGGTTGAAGATCGCCTGGAACGAGAGCTGTGGCGTGGACACGCCGTAGTAGTCGTCCCACCGCTGAGGGCGGCCCTCCTCCTCGGTGAAGAAGCCCACGACCACGTACCGGCCGTAGTGGATGTCGTCGAAGGCCTGGCGGTGTCGTGGCGGGAGGCCGGGCAGGATGCGCGTCGCCACGTCGCTGGGTACGGCCACGACGGCACGCTCCGCGCGCAGCCGCACCGGGCCGTCCTCGCCGGTGTAGTGGACGACGACCTCGTCGTCCGTCCACTCGACCGACCGCACGGCCGAGTTCAGCCGCAGACGGTCGCCGAGGTCGGAGGCGAGGATGTCGGTGAGGGTCTGGTTCCCGCCCTCCGGCAGGGAGAAGTTCGGGACCTTGGCCGGGTCCGCCAGGGCGAGTCCCATCGAGATGACGAACTGGGTCGCGGCCGTCTCCTGCGGCTCGCAGCCCATCCACTGCCCGGACCACGACCGGACCATGGCCTCCACGACCTTGGAACGCACGCCCCGGAGAACGTACGAGGCCGGTCGCGCGTCGAGTGCGGCGCGCGTCCTCTTCGCGAGGGCGTTCTCGGGGTTCAGCTCCAGGCATCCCGCTCCCGCGAGGATGCGAGCGCCGACCGCCATCATCCCGAGCCGGTCCCTCAGGGTCAGTCGGGAGCGGAACAGCAGGGCGACGGGGTTGGCCGTGTCGATCTGCTTTCCGTTGAGCGAGACGGCCACCTTCTTGCCGGCCAGTGTCCCCATGGTGATCTGGTGGCGGTCGAGGGCCTCGATCAGGGTGCCGGTTCCCTCCGTGAACTGCGTTCCGACGTTGATCCAGTAGTCGCCCCTGCGAACCGTCTCCACGCGGCCGCCCGCCCGGTCCGCCGCTTCGAGCACGATGACGCCGTCCTGGTCGGACAGGGTGGTGGCCGCCATCAACCCCGCCATGCCCGCGCCGATCACGACGATCTTGCAGGTTTCCTCACGTGCTTCCCGTGGTGTGGCCATGAGCCTCTCCGTTCTGCCGCAGCGGCCGTACGGGCGCGGCTGGCGGTGCAGCCGAAGCGCCATACTCGATTCCGATTCGTATTCGAGTTTAGCTCGTGATCCGGTTCTTGCATCCTCGCTGGAGCACCCGACGGCCTGTCGCCGTGGAGGCGGGGTGTCCAGGGCAGCCCCCCACCGGGGTGCCGGGTCCGCCAAAAGGCCGCAGGGCCGTCACCGTGGGGCTGCACGGTGACGGCCCTGCGGCCGTGCTCTCCGCCTCCGCGGCGGCCCCGGGCCGCCTGAGCCCGAGGCGCCGAGGGTTCGTCGCAGAGGGTTATCCGAGATCGTTTTTCAGTGATGTCCGGCTTGCTTCGTCGCGGTCGACGTCGCGGGCCCGCGCGCCCTCACGCCGGGTCGGCGGCCAGCGCGGTGAGGTGGGTGCGGAGGGTTTCGGCGGACTGGAAGCCGAGGCCGGCGAGGGCGACGTGCTTCCAGTGGACGCGGCCCTCGGCGTCGAGGATGAAGACGGAGCGGCGCAGGCCCAGCCCGGGGACGGCGATGCCGTACGCGCGGGCGACGGTGCGCTCGGTGTCGGCCAGCAGCGGGAAGGCGAGCCCGTGGGCGCGGGCGAACGCCTCGTGGCTGTCGAGGCCCTGCGGGCTGATGCCCCAGACGGTGGCGCCGAGGTCGGTGAAGGCGGCCAGCTCGGAGGTGTAGGAGCAGAGCTGCTTGGTGCAGACGGGGGTGTTGTCGCCCGGGTAGAAGACGAGGACGAGCGGGGCCCCGCGGGCGGCGCTCAGGCGGTGGGTGTCGCGGTGCGCGGCGCCGTCGCGCAGGACGACGCCGGGCAGCTCGAAGTCGGGGGCGGGGGTGCCGGTGCCGGGGCTTTTCGCCACGTGAACGTCCCTTACTTGAGGTCGAGGCGGGCGGCCAGGCGCAGGAGGCCGGGAGAGAGGCGGCCGAGGACGCGGGTGGCCTTCGCCTCGAAGGTTACGGGGACCACAGCGCGGTTGGCGCGGACGGCCCGGACGATCTCGTCGGCGACCTTCTCGGGCGGGAAGTTGCGCCGCGCGTACATGCCGCTGACCCGCTTGCGGCGGGCGTCCTGCTGTCCGGCGTCGAGGCCGGAGAAGGTCGCCGTCCGGGTGATGTTGGTGTTGACGATGCCGGGGCAGACAGCGGTGACGCCGATGCCGGAGGGGGCGAGTTCGGCGCGCAGGCAGTCGGAGAGCATGGCGACGCCGGCCTTGCTGGTGGAGTACGCGGAGAGCATCTTGGACGGCAGGTAGGCGGCGGCCGAGGCGACGTTGACGATGTGGCCGCCCTTGCCGCCCTCCTCCATGAGCCGCCCGAAGGCGCGGCAGCCGTGGATGACGCCCCACAGGTTGACGTCGAGGACGCGCTTCCACTCCTCGGAGGTGGTCTCCAGGAAGGTGCCGGAGTGGCCGATGCCCGCGTTGTTGACGACGATGTCGGGCACCCCGTGCCGCCCCGCGACCTCGGCGGCGAAGGCGTCCACGGTGTCGCCGTCGGAGACGTCGACGTGGTGGACGGTGGCGGAGGCGCCCAGCAGGCGGGCGAGTTCGGCGGTGCGTTCGGCGCCGTGCCGGTCGACGTCGGCGAGGACGACGTCGGCACCCCGCTCGGCGAAGGCGAGGGCGGTGGCGCGCCCGATGCCGCTGCCCGCCCCGGTGACGACGGCGAGTTGCCCTGAGAAGGGCCCGGTGGCGGGCTTGGCGGTGGCCTCGGTGGCGCCCTGGGCCGCGAACTCGCGCACCATCCCGGCGACGGCGCTGCCCTTCTCCAGCAGCGCCGACCAGTGCGAGGCGACGAGCGAGCGGCGCACGAGCCGGGGCGCCCACTGCTCCAGGCCCTCGGCGAGGTCGGGGGAGACGTAGTGGTCCCTGGTGAGGGTGACGAGCTGGACGGGCACCTGGGTGGGCCGCAGCCGCGGGTGCAGCACGCGGGGGAGCATGTTGGCCCGGTAGAGGGCGATGCCGCGCACCGCGTCGCGGCGCAGGGTGGACTGCGGGTGGCCGGGGCGGGGCGTGACGCCCTCCAGGCGGTGCAGGACGGCGGGCCACCCGGCGGCGAGCCCGAGCCGCCAGACGGCGGGGGCGAGCAGGGGCAGGTGGAAGGCGTAGATGTACCAGGAGTGCGCGGCCTGGGCGAGGAGTTGCCGCAGGTGGCGTGGGGTGGGGCGGCGCAGCCGGTGCCGCGTCCAGTGGCCGACGTGGTCGAGGCAGGGCCCGGAGAGGGTGGTGTAGGACGCGATGCGGTGCTCGGCGCCGGGCCGGGTGACGGCCTCCCAGCTCTGGATGGAGCCCCAGTCGTGGGCGACGACGTGCACGGGCCGGTCGGGGCTGACGGCGTCGGCGACGGCGTTCAGGTCGTCGGCGAGGTGCTCCAGCCGGTAGGCGGCGCGCTCGCGGGGCGCGGAGGAGGCGCCGGCGCCGCGCACGTCGTAGCGGACGACGTGATGGTCGGCGGCGAGGTCGGCGGCGACGTCGTCCCAGACCTGGTGGGTGTCGGGGTAGCCGTGGACGAGCAGGACGGTGGGCCGCCCGGGCTCCCCCTGCTCGTAGACGGCGAGTTCGACGCCGGTGGAGTGGACGGTGCGGCGCCGGACGGCCGGGGCGCTGTTCGGAGGCGTGGTGCTCATCGGGCGGCGAGTTCCTTTCCGCGGCGGACGTGGGGGAGGTCGTCGTCGAGCCAGTAGGCGTCGTCCTCGGTGACGACGAGCAGCTCCTCGAACTTCAGGCCCACGTCCCGGAACCCGACGTGCGGTTCGACGGCCCACAGGCCGGGGGTGGGGGCGTGCCGGGAGGCGCGGCCGTCGGCCCACAGGGGCGAGCGGCCGTGGAGCCGCTCGCCGATGAGCTCACGGCCGAGGGTCTGGAGGGTGCGGACGCCGAAGCCGAAGAGGGTGACACCGGCGGGGCCGCGTGCGGTGTTGCGCGTGACCTGATGGCCGATGACGCGGCCGGGGTAGACACGGTGCCGGTTGTCGTAGCCGTGCCGGGCGATGAGCGCGTCGACGGCGGCGTACACCTCGTTGAGCGGAGTGCGCTCGCGCACGAGGTCGACGATGAGTTCGCGGTAGTCGAGCAGGTCGACGGCGATGCGGTCCCAGATGGGGTTGTCGCCGAGCTTGCCCGCGTAGCCGATGTCGGCGGTGTAGCCGTCGACCACGGGCGCGCAGTCGAGGACGAAGGGCATGCCCTCTTCGA
The DNA here is from genome assembly GCF_019303475.1 of Streptomyces sp. JJ38. Classification (GTDB taxonomy): domain Bacteria; phylum Actinomycetota; class Actinomycetes; order Streptomycetales; family Streptomycetaceae; genus Streptomyces. The sequence goes on along the minus strand of NZ_JABLSI010000069.1, from coordinate 4,449 downwards.
GGCGGCGGTTCGAGGCGAAGAACTGGAGCGGGGTGCGGAAGCGCCGGAAGGCGGTCCGGTCGCCGAACCAGGCGAAGGGGATGTGGAAGTAGTCCTCGACGCCCTCGGCGACGAGCTCGCGGCGCAGCCGGGCGGCCGCCTGCCGTTCGGTGACGCCGGGTTCGAGCCAGTCGGCGGTCTTCTCGGCGCAGCGGTAGGCGAGTTGCTGGAGCGCGCGGAACCGGTCGAGGTCGTGTTCGGTGAACGGGAAGGCGGGGCGGGCGGTGCCGCGCCGCGCGGGGCTCTGGTTCATCGTCTTCGTCGTTCCCCTTCGGGACGGGCCGGGCCCGGTGGGCGGGTCATCGGTGGGTGGGTCAGAGGTCCAGTTCGAGGCGTTCGCCCTCGGGGGCGCGGGAGACGCACACGAGCATGTCCCCGTCGGCCCGTTCGGCGGGGCTGAGCTTGCGGTCGCGGTGGTCGACGGTGCCGGAGACGACGCGGAGCCTGCACACGCCGCAGAAGCCCTGACGGCAGGAGTAGGGCGTGCCGGGGTCGTTCTCGCGCAGGACGTCGAGGGCGGAGCGGTCGGCGGGGACGGAAAGGACGGTGCCGCTGCGCCGCAGCCTCACAGTGAACGGTTTCCCGTCGACGATGGGCGCGGCGGCGAACCGTTCGAGGTGCAGGGCCGTGGCCGGGGCGGCCTCGAAGGCGGCGCGGACGGCGTCGAGCATGGGCCCGGGGCCGCAGCAGTAGACGGCGGCACCGGCGGGGGCGCGGCCGAGGAGGCCGGCCACGTCGGGGACGCCGTCCTCCTCGTCGGTGAGCAGCTCCACCCGGCCGGGGTGACGCTCGGCGAGCGCGGCGAGTTCCGCGCGGAAGGGGAGCGAGGCGCGGGTGCGCCCGCAGTGGACGAGCCGCCAGTCGAGGCCGCGCCGGGCGGCCTCGTGGGCCATGGGGAGGATCGGCGTGATGCCGATGCCACCGGCGAGGAGCAGGACGGCGGGGTCGGCGGCGAAGGGGAAGGCGTTGCGCGGGCCGGCGACGGTGACGCGGGTGCCGACGGTGAGGGCGTCGTGCACTTCCCGGGAGCCGCCGTCGCCGTCGGGGATGCGGCGGACGGCGATGCGGTAGGCGTACCGCTCGGCCGGGTCGCCGCACAGGCTGTACTGCCGCTTGCGTCCGGACGGCAGCAGCAGGTCGAGGTGGGCGCCGGGCTGCCAGGGCGGCAGGGGCGCCCCGTCGGCCGCGGTGAGCCGCAGGGCGACGACGTCGTCCGCCGCGGCCTCCCGCGAGGTGACCGTCAGCCGCAGCGGCGGGCGGTGGGTGCGGGGGCGGCGGCCGTACCGGTCCTTGTGGGTGGCCACGGCGATGTACCGGTCGGCGAAGGCGTCGAGGAGGCGGAGGAAGAGGTCGGGGCGGCGCCGCCCGAACAGGCTGGGCGGCGCCTGGGTGGGCGGGATCGGATGGCGGCTCATGCGGGGGTCCTCGGCGGGGTGCGGCTGGGGCGGGTCAGTGGGCCGCGGCACGGGCCGCGGGGGAGGAGCCGAGGTAGGCGACGGCCTGCCGGGTGCAGCCCTCCTGGGTGGGGTGGTAGCTCGGCTTGAAGTACCGGACGACGGAGTGGGCGCCCTTGCGCAGGTCCGGCAGCAGCCCGCGGCGCGCGGCCCGCGCGTAGCCGCGCCAGGTGGGCCGCGCGCCGGGGTGCAGCCCGGGGTCGGCGGCCATGAGGAACCGCGTCCCGCGGACCCACAGCTTGAGCAGCACCGTGGCCGAGATGACCATGGCGCGGCCGCGGCGTACATAGCTCGGGTCGAGGTGGCACAGCAGGTCGTAGGCGACGCTGCGGTGTTCGACCTCCTCGGCACCGTGCCAGCGCAGCAGGTCGAGCATGGTGGGGTCGGTGCCCGCCCGGTCGAGCCCGTCGGCGCCCAGGACCCAGTCGCCGAGGAAGGCGGTGAAGTGCTCGACCCCGGCGATGATGGCGATCCGCTCGACGAGGTACTCCCGGGCCCGCTCGGGCGACAGCCCGGGGCGGTCGCCGAGGACCCGGTGGAAGATGAACTCCAGGTGTTCGACGTAGGGGCGCGGGTCGAGGCCGTGGGCGAGCATGTGGTCGAGGACGCCCTGGTGGGCCTCGGCGTGCAGGGCCTCCTGGCCGGTGAAGCCGAGGACCTGCTCGCGCAGCTCGTCGTCGGTGATGAGCGGGATCGCCTCCTGGAAGGTGCGGACGAACCAGCGCTCCCCCTCGGGCAGGAGGAGGTGCAGCACGTTGATCACGTGGCTGGCCATCGGCTCGCCGGGTATCCAGCGCAGGGGCAGGCCGTTCCAGTCGAACGCGACGTCGCGGGGCTGGAGGACGAGGTTGTCGTGCTCTTCGGAGGTGTCGGCGGGGGCGGGGCGGGCGTCCGTCCCGGGGGCTGGCTGCTGCATGGCGTCCTCCCGAGGTGTCCGGGTTACCGGAGGGTTACTTCAAGGTAAGGCTTGCTGACAAAATGTCAATAGGTGGGTGGGAGGCAGGGCACTCCCGCCGCGGGCGGCCGGGCGCGGGCCGTGGAGCCGCACCGACGTGGACAGCGGCGCTGCGGCGGGTCGTAAGGTGTTGCCGCGCGGGGCGCGGGGGCGCCCGCGCGAACACGGGCGGAAGGGAGCCGATGGCTCGGGACTACGACAGCCAGTTGCTGGAGTCGGTCGCGGTTCGGCGCCGACGGCTGCGCGACGCGCTGCTGTTCGGCTCGCGGCGCGTGCGCCGCACCCTGGACGGGAATCTGGGCAAGATCTTCGGTGGGGTGGCCCTCGCCGCGGTCCTGTGCGCGGGATGCGTGGCGTGGTCGTTCGTCTCCGAGCGGATGTTGAAGCACGACGACAAGGCGTCCGGCCCCGGCGTCGAGGCTCCGGAGACGACGCCGCGGGAGACGGGGCCGGCGCGGGAGCAGGCGCGGGCGGCTGACGGAGCGGGGCGGGCGGCCTCATGGCGGGCGTGACGGACCAGCGCCCCGGGCTCAGCCGGGTGACGCTCGTGGGGGAGCGGCGGCGCGTGGACCTGGTGCTGCCCTCGCAGGAACCGGTCGGCGACCTGCTGCCGGACGTGCTGCGGCTGCTCGGCGACAAGGCGGCGGCCCGGCCCGGCCTGCGGCGCCTCGTGACACCCGACGGCGCGGTCCTCGCGCAGGAGGACACGCTGGCCTCGGCCGGCATCCTCGACGGCGCGGTGCTGCGCCTCGTGCGCCAGCAGGAGGCGCCCGCCGCCCCCGTCGTCCACGACGTCACCGACGAGACCGCCGACGACCTGGACGTGCGCAACTGGCGCTGGGGCGAGGGCACCCGGGTGTGGACGGCCGGTGTCGCCCACGTCCTCCTCGGCCTGACCGCCGCCGTCTCCGCCCGGATCTGGCTGGGCGCCGACACCGTCGGGGTGTGGCTCGTCGTCGCCGCGGGGGCCGCGGGTGCCCTGGGCGCGGCGGCCGCCGCGCTCGGCGGTCGGACGGCCTCGGGCGGGCGTGAGTCGGGCGCGTCGCTGATCCTGCTCGGCGGAGTGCTGGGCGCGTACGGCTGCTGGGTCACGACCGACGGGGCGGCCGCGCGGCTGGCCGCCGTCGGCGCGGTCGTCGCCCTGGCCCTGGCGCTGCTCGGCGTCTGTACCGGGCTCGGCCGGTGTGCCCTGGTCGGCGCGGGCGCCGTGGCCGTGGCGGTGGGCGGCTGGGAGCTGGCCCTCGCTCTGACGGACGCGGTCGGGGCGGGCCTGGTGCTCGGCGTCGCCTCCGTGCTCGCACTCGGCTATCTGCCCCGGTTCGCGCTGATGGGGGCCGGTTTGACCCGGCTGGACGACCAGCGCTCCGGGGGAGCCCCGGTCAGCCGCCACCGGGTGGACAACGCGCTCGCGGCCACCCACCGCGGGCTGGCCCTCGCGACGGTCGTGGCCGGGCTCTCCGCGGTGGCCGCCGACTGGCTGACGGTGAGCGGTGGCCCGGACGGTGTCCCCGCCTGGGAGGTCACGTCGGCCGCGCTCTTCGCCGTGATCCTCCTCTCCCGCGCCCGCGCCTACCCGCTGGCCGTCGAGGTGGTGGCCCTGCTGACGGCCGGGGCGGTGCTCGCCGTCCGGCTGCTCGTGCTGTGGGGCGAGCGGTCGGCGGCCGGGCCGCTCGCGGCGCTGGCCGCCGTGGCCCTGCTGCCGCTGGCCGCGCTCGTCATCCGTCCCCCGGACCACGTGCGGGTGCGGCTGCGGCGGATGGCGAACCTGGTGGAGTCGATCAGCGTGGTGGTGCTGATCCCCGTCGTGATCGGCGCATTCGGCGTGTACGGCCGACTGCTGGATACGTTCTGAGAGGGTCCCCATGGCACAGTCGGCGCAGGGTGACTGGCAGCACGACGGGCTCGGCGAGCTGAGCGGCGGCCCGCGGGGGGCGGCGGAGCCGCCCGCCGCGCCGACGCCAGGCGCCCCGCCCGCGCGGCCGCAGGCGGGGCGGCCGCAGG
>NZ_JABLSI010000068.1 GCF_019303475.1 Streptomyces sp. JJ38 | reverse complement strand
CCGGGCGCACCGCCTCCGCCGGGCGCACCGCCTCCGCGCGGTACCGGTCGCGGGGGGCCCTGCGCCCGCTGGGTGCCCTGCGCCCCCGGTGTGCCCTGGGGCCCCGGCGTGCCCGGGGTTCTCGGTGTCCGGCCGACCGGCGCGCCCGCCGCTCGCCGCGCCCCGCCACCTCCGCTCCCGCTCCCGGGCCCGGGAGCGGGAGCCGACCGGACGGTGGAGAAATTTTCCTTCATGGCACCTCTCATGCGGCGGAAGATATTTTCGGCTCCCGGCCGCGTCAACCCCGCCGGAAGCAGGTGTTCCCATGGGGTCCAATGGAGGCATGGCAAGCAAGGACGTAGGCGAGGGCGAGGCTGCCCTCCACACGGCACGAGCGCTCATCCTCGCCGACCTCGCGGCGCACGACGTCACCGGCGCCGACACCGTCTCCCTGGTCGAGGACGCCGTCGTCCACCGGCGCTGGTGGGTCGAGCAGTGGCCGGAGGGCGCGGCCTACCTTCCCGGTCTCGTCGCCCAGGACGTGCAGGACGCCCTGCTGGAGCGGTACGGCCGCTGGCCCCTGTGCCCCGTCTGCGGGGACGACGACCCGCATGCCCTCGACGTCGAACCGCCGCTCGGTGAGAACCCGCACTGGGTGTGCGGCACGACGGGCGCCCTGGTCGCACCCGTCGGCGGTCTGGGGGAGTGCCGCTCGTGACGCTCTACATCGACCCGCCCATGTGGCCGGGCCACGGCCGGATGTGGTCCCACCTGATCAGCGACGTCTCCTTCGCCGAGCTGCACGCCTTCGCCGCCGCCGTCGGCTGCCCGCCCCGCGCGTTCGACGGCGACCACTACGACGTTCCCGCCTCCCGCTACGACGACGCCGTCCGGGCCGGGGCCGTCGAGGTCGGCAGCCGCGAGATCGTCCGCCTCCTCACCGCCTCCGGCCTCCGCCGCCCCAAGCACCGCCCGCCCCACCCCGCCCCGCGGGGCCGGTGAGCCAAGCGGGTGGGTCAGCCAGCGCCCGCCGACCAGTACTCGGACTTCACGCTCGGCACCGCGTCCTCGGAACGCGTCCACTGCACGTCCGACACCTCGGACTCGATGGCGCAGGGGGTCGACGCCTTGAAGTGCGCCTGACCGTAGGCTCCGAACCGGATCCGCAGCGCCGTGTTGAGCATGCCGCACTCGACATAGATGGAATGGAAGTTCTCGCTGAGCCGCTTCAGCCGCCCGACGGCGGCCTTCTCCGACTCTCCCTCCTGGGAGTCCCGCGAGGCGACCATCTTCTTGTCCACATCGTCGCGGGCGCTGCCCGCCCGGTCGCGCGCCTCGGCCCAGCCCTCCGCCGCGTCGCGGATTCCCGACAGATCGAGGTCCTGCAGTTCGCGTCCTGAGTACGCGCAGTCAGGTGCCGGATGGTGACAACTGCTCAGCGAACGCGGGGCGCCTGGGTGACCGGCCTCGGAGCGTCGGGGTTCCGGAGACGGGGATCACGGGGCTGCGCGCAGGGGCTGGGCACCCTCGTCGGCAGCTTCACGGGCCAGGGGAGCGGCCCGCGGTTGCCGCATACGCGGCGCCTGAACCGCAGGGCGCGCTCTCCCTGGCCTGTATTCCCCCCTACCCCGGCCGCCTCCCCCTTGGGGGCCGGGGGCGCCACTGGACGTGGCACGTGCCGTCCAACGTAGTGACCGAACGCGGCGACGGCAGGTGATCACGTGCACGGTGTTCGGCGGGGAGGGTGTCCCTTTGCACACCGTGCGGTGCCCGGAGACGTCGCCCGACCCGGGACCGGCACAACCGTTCCATGGCCAACCGCCGTGCGACGTAGGCGGTATGTGTGCCCTAGCCTCGGTGGCATGGAGATTCTGGGTACGACGCTGCGCGTCTGCGTGAACGATCTGGACGCCGCCGTTCCGGTCTACGAGCGGCTGACCGGAGCCGAGGGCATGCGGTTCGCCAACGGGCCGGTGGAGGCCGCCGCCGTCGGCCCGTTCATCCTCATGAGCGGGCCCGAGGCGCACATCGACGTGCTGCGCCGCATCACCGCGACCCTGGCCGTGCAGGACGTGGAGGAGGCGGCGACGGAGCTGGCGGCCGTCGGCGCCGAGGTTGTCGCCGGGCCGCAGTCCACCCCGATCGGCCGGGCGCTCGTGGCCCGGCACCCCGACGGCTCCGTGTTCGAGTACGTCGACCGGTCCGCCGGGGCGGCCTGACGCCCCCTTCGCGCGTGCCTACGCTGTGGCCGAGTCCTGGACGCGGCGCCACGGCCGCTCCGCCTCCAGTTCGAACGCCAGCTCCAGCAGCTTGCGTTCGGCACCCGGGCGGCCGGAGAACAGCACGCCGACGGGCAGCCCCTCCGCTGTGGGGGCGGCGGGCACGGACATCGACGGCGTCCCCACCACGTTGTCCAGCGGGGTGAAGCCGACGTAGTCGACGACCCGCTCCAGCAGCCGGTCGAACGGCACGTTCGGGCTCAGATGGCCGAGCCGGGGCGTGGTGTGGGCGAGCACCGGCGACATGACGAGGTCCAGTCCGCGCAGGGCCGTCGCGTAGGCCAGCCGCGAGCGCTTCAGCCTGCGGAGCACGGCCGGTGTGCGGTGCATGTGCCGCATGTAGCGCTCGCGCAGGCCCCGGCTGAAGCCGTCCATGCGGCGCCGGTCGAAGCCGGCGCCGAGGCCGCGGCCGGTGAGGCCGAGGAGGAAGGCGAGCAGGCCCCAGTAGTCCAGGAAGTCCTCGGTGAACCGGGGGTCGACGGGAATCCGCACCGGCTCCACCCGGTGGCCCAGCTTCTCCAGCGCCGCTGCCGTCTCCGTCACAGCGGCCTTGGTGGCCTCGTCCGTCCGCACGCCCGTGGGCGAGTCCAGCAGCAGCCCGATGCGCAACCGCCGCTCCGAGGGCCCTTCCACCAGGCCCAGCGGGGGGAGCTTCGGGTTGCGCCAGTGCGTCTCGGCGGCGGCGAGGAAGGCCGCCGAGTCCCGCACGGTCCGGCTGACGACGCCGTCCGTGACGAGGTCGATCGGGAGCTTGCGGCTCATGTCGTTCGCGACCGTCCGGCCCCGCGTCGGCTTGAGGCCGAACAGCCCGCAGCAGGCGGCGGGGATGCGGATCGAGCCACCGCCGTCGTTGGCGTGGGCGATGGGGACGGCCCCGGCGGCGACCAGCGCCGCGCTTCCGCCCGAGGAACCGCCCGCCGAGTACGCGGTGTTCCACGGGTTCCGCACCGGCTCGGCGTCCTCGAACTCGGTCGTCGCGTTGAAGCCGAACTCCGGCAGCCGGGTCTTGCCCAGCACCGTGACACCGGTGCTGAGGAACTGTCGGGCGAACGGCGCGTGCCGGAGCGCGGGACGGGGGGTGAACGCGGCGCTGCCGTGGCCGGTGGGCAGGCCCAGGTAATCGACGTTGTCCTTGACGAAGCTCGGCACCCCGGCGAACGCGCCGCCCGTCACCGTGCCGTCCTGCGGCACCTCGACGTGCACCTGGACGGCGTTCAGCCCCGCCGCCGCCCGCACCCGGGCCGCGGCGTCCCGCGCCACCTCGGCGGTGCTCACCTCCCCGCGCCGGATCGCCTCCGCCAGCCCGACGGCGTCGTGCTCGCCCAGCGCGTCGTCCGTGAAGGTGTGCACGGTTGTCGGCAGGGTTCCGCTCATCTCTCGCTACCTCCACACGGCCGGGGATGTCGCCCGCCATCCTTCCCTACTCATCGGTAGGAGGCGAGGGGGTGACACGCACGCGCCCCCTCGGGGTCCCGGTGTGGGAGAAGGGCGCGGGGTTCCCCAACTGCGCTCGCACACTGCCCCGCGCGGCCGGTGGCACTGCGCACGGTGGACGTCAGCGCTGACCGCGTGCCGTCGTCGCCAGCCACAGGGCGTGCCGGGCGCTGGGGCTGTGCAGGAGGGAGAGCCCGAGGGCCTGTTCCGCGTTGACCAGCCGTTTGCGCACCGCGCCCACGGAGAGGCCCAGGCTCTCGGCGGTACCGGTGAGGCGGGCGTCGGCCCGCAGCCAGGCCCGGACCGTCGTGCTGCCGGCCGCCGGTCCTCTTCTGAGCTCCAGGGGGGCGAGGAGGGAGCGCGCCCAGTCCCGCGCGGCGGGCGTGGCCAGAAGGTCGGCCAGTGCGCCGGGCGCCGGGGTGTCCACGGTGCCGTCGGGGTGTGGCTCCGCCGCCTGGATCCGCAGGGCGAGCCAGGCCGCGGACTGGTCGGCGACGCGGTGGAGGTCGAGGCCGAGGAGCGAGTCCAGCAGCCGGAGGCGGGCGGCGAGCGTGTTGCGGTGGACCTTGAGGTGCCGGTGGGCCGCGCCGCCGAAGGTCAGCCAGGAGGACAGGGTGCCCAGCAGCTCCGAGGGGCCGGGGGCCACGCTGCGGTGCGGTGTGTAGTGGCGGCACGGGGCCAGGAGGTGGCGTGCCCAGGCACGGCCCTGCGGGGTCAGGAACGGCTCGACGTCGACCCCGCCGCCGCTGCGGGCCGCGTGTCCGGAGGCCATCCCGCGGGCCACCGCCAGGGCGTGGAAGGCGTCCTCGTAGGCGGCCGGGACCCGCTCCAGCGGCACGTCGCCGCTCACGCCCACCCGGCACGGGACGCGGCGGTCCGACGTCAGCGCCTCGGCCCAGGAGTCCGCGGGCTGCCGTGCGGCGCTCGGTATCAGGGCGATGAGGTGGCGACGCTGGACCGGGCAGGGGACGAGCCAGGCCCAGCCGAGCGTCAGTTCGGCGACGTGCTCGGCCACCTCGTCCCGCCGTCCGTTCGGGCACTCCACGATGAGGACCCGGACGCGCGGGGCCAGCCGGGGCCGCAGTGTGGCGGCGATCCGGTGGGCCGCCGCCACCTCGCCCACCATGAGCAGGTGGAGCACGGCCTCCCGGCTGTGTGCCTCGGCCTCCCGGAGCCGCCGGCAGTCACGTTCCGCCTGTTCCAGGCGTCGGCTGAGGGTCAGCACCCCGGCGGCGTGCGCCAGCAGGTCGGGCTCCGGCGAGTCCTCCGGACCGACGGCGGCGAGGTACGGCGCACCGCCGCCGTCGTCGAGTGACAGCAGGCGTACGCGTTGGTCCCGCTCTCCGCGCAGGACGGCGGAGGCGACGGCGCGCCGGTGCAGTTCGGGTACCGTGCGCACGGCCGACTCCGGGATGCCGGTGCGTGCGCGGCCCGGCGGCCGCGCCAGGACGTCGCCGTCCGCGGCCAGTATCGCGACGGGCCCCGGGCCGCGCTGGGCGAGTTGCGCGAGGACGGCTCCGACGGCACCGGGACGTCCGGCCACCCGCATGAGAGCCAGGACGTCGTCAACCAACTCCATCAGATTCCCCCGCAGCGTGCGCAGTCCCTCGACAGGGCCGACCGTATAGCGGCGCCGAACTCCTGGCGGCGCCCCGACCTGGGTTGTTGCGAAAGTGATCTCTGGCCAAGGCTCCGGAGGCCGGGCGCGGCTCAGGCGGGTCGGGGGGCGGCGCGCAGGGGGCAGCCGGTGCCGACGCGGGCGCGGAGGTCCTCCCGCAGCTCGGCGAGTTCGGCCATGCGGGCGTCGATGAGCTGGATCTTCTCCGCGAACAGCGCGGACAGGGCCTCCGCCGTGTCCGGCGCGTCCCGCAGCTCCTCCCCGAGCTGGGCGATCTCGGCCAGGGAGAAGCCCAGCGTCCGCGCGGTACGCACGTAGTGGAGCCAGGTCGCCGTCTCCGGGGAGAAGTCCCGGTAGCCGTTGGCCAGGCGCTCGCCCGTGACGAGGCCGAGCTTCTCGTAGAAGCGGATGGTGTCCTTGCTCAGGCCCGTCCGCGCGGCCAGCTCCCCGATACGCACGCTTCCCCCCCCGCCGCTCGCCCGCCGCTCGTGGACGTGCCCACGCCGTCCGTGGACTTGACCTTGGAGCCTACTCCACTGTTTAGCGTGAGGCCCGCCGCTGCCACCGACCAGCAGGAGCCTTCCCGTGAGCCGTGTCCGCCGTCCCTCCGAGCCCTCCCGCCGCGACTTCTACCTGCGGCTCGTCCGTGCCAGCGCCTGGTACGACCTCGTCGTCACCGCGGGGTTCGCCACGCCGTGGACCTACGCGCTGGTGCACGGCGTCCTCACCTCGCTGGGGGAGGCGCTCGGGGTGGGCGGCCTGCCCCAGGCCGACCCGATGCAGGTGCTGTACGCGAACCTGCTGGGCTCGGTCGTGGTGGTCTGGGCCCTGCTGCGGATCGTCAGACCGCTGCCGGTGCACGGGCTGTTCGACGGGGCGGCCCGCGCGCTGTTCGCCCTGTGGCAGGCCTACGCGCTGACGCAGGGCGCCACCGGGGTGCTGTGGTTCTTCCTCGTCGTCGAGGCCTCGGCCTGCGTCGCCCAGCTCCTGCCCTGGTGGCGGGGGCGGGCGGCGGACGCGACCGGCGCACCGGTATTGCCGCCGCGCGCCGCCCGGGGCTAGGTTCGCGGCACACGCGACCACCCCACCACAGCGCGGAGTTGGGCATGACGGATGCGGTGCTGCGTCGCACCGAGGCCCCGGTGCTGGTGGGACGCACGGGCGAGCTGCACGCGCTGCTGGACGCGGTGACCCATCCCCCGGCCGTCGCGCTGGTCGAGGGCGAGGCGGGAATCGGCAAGACGCGCCTCATCCGGGAGGCCGTGGGGCACTCCTCGGTCCGCGGCGGCACGGTGCTGGTCGGCGGCTGCCACCCGCTGCGCGAACCCTTCCCCTACGGGCCCGTGTTCGAGCTGCTGCGCCGGCTGGAAGGCCGGGTGCCGATGGAACTGAACCCGGTGTGCGGGGCCCTGCGGCCCTACCTCCCGGAGCTCGCCGGCCGGCTCCCGCCCGCCCCCGAGCCCCTGGCGGACCGCCGTGCCGACCAGCACCGGCTGTTCCGCGCCGTGCGGGCGCTGCTGGACGGCGTCGGAGCGGCCGTCATCGTCGTCGAGGATCTGCACTGGGCGGACGACGGGACGCGCGACCTGGTCCGGTTCCTCGTGGACGACCCGCCCGAGGGTCTGAGCACGGTGCTGAGTTACCGCCGCGAGGAGCTGCCGGGGCCGGGGCTGCCGCTGGGCCGGGCCTATCGGCAGCCGCCGGGGACGACGGCCGTGCTGGTGCCGCTCGGGCCGCTGGACGTGACGGCGGTGCGCAGCATGACGGCGGCCCTCACCGGTACTGCCGACGTCCCGGCAGCCCTGGCGGAGGCGCTGCACGACCGCACAGCGGGCATCCCGTTCGTGCTGGAGGAGGTCGTGCGAGCGCTGCCCGAGGGGGTGAGCGGCACGGACACGCTGGACGCGGTCGGCGTCCCGACGCGCCTGCACGAGGCGATGGCCGACCGGATGGCGCTGCTGTCCGCCAACGCGGCAGCCTGCGTGCGGGCCTCCGCCGTGCTGAGGGTACCGGCGGGGGAGGAGCTGATCGCCGCCGTGGCCGGGACCGGCGTGCCGGAGGCCGGCGTCGCGCTCCGCGAGGCCCTCGGGGCGGGCGTCCTGCACGAACTGGGCCCGGACCGCTACGGCTTCCGGCACACCCTCGCCCAGCAGGCCGTTTACCGCAGCATCGTGGGCCCGGCCCGCCGCGCCCTGCACCGGGAGGCCGTTCGTGCGCTGGGCGGGGCCGAGCCGCGGCCACTGGTGCAGCTCGCCTACCACGCCAGGGAGGCCGGGGAGCGCGAACGCTGGCGCCACTACGGCGAGAGCGCGGCGGAGACGGCCCAGCGCATGGGCGACCTGGCACTCGCCGTCGAGCTGCTGGAGGAGCTGCTCTCGGACCCGGCACTGCCCCCGCTGAAGCGGGCGAGCCTGGCGACCCGGCTCAGCCGAGCGGCCGTCAACACCGTCTCGCACCGGCGGGCCGCCGCACTGCTGCGCCGCATCGTGCAGGACGACCGGCTGCCCGACGGGCTGCGCGGCGAGATCCGGCTCAACCTCGGGCTGTTGCTGCACAACCAGGCGGGTGACTACGAGCAGGGCCGGGTCGACACCGAGCTGGCCGTGGAGGAGCTGCGGGACCGCCCGGCGCTGGCGGCGCGCGGTATGGCGGCCCTGGCCCTGCCGAGCTGGAGCGATCAGCCGTACCGGGTCTACGAGCAGTGGATCGAGCGGGCCGAGGAGCTCGTCGGGGACGACCGGGCCGACGCCTGGCTGCGCACCGCGGTGCGCGGCAACCACCTGGCCCTGCGGCTCAGCCGGGGCGACCCGGCCGTGTGGGAGCAGGCCGAGGACCTGGTGCGCGGGGCCGAGCGGGGCGACGTGCAGGAGCGCGTACACGTGGCCCGCAGCTGCGGGAACCTCGCCGACTACGCGACCTATCTCGGCCAGGACGCTCTGGCCCACCGCTACCGCCGCGAGGCCGAACGGCTGGCCACCGAGTACGGGGCCACCTTCGTCGAGGGCATCGCCGCGGGCACCGCGCTGCGGCTGGACTGGCACGGCGGCCGCTGGGAGGGTCTGGCCGAGCGGTCCGCTCAGCTCCTGGAAGGCCCTCTCGGCGTGGCCGCCGTCGCCGCCGACGCCCAGCTCGTGCTGGGCCAGTTGGCGCTGGCGCGCGGGGAGTGGGAGGAGGCGACGGCCCGGCTGGAGGCGGCCGGGGTCGCCGACCCGGACAACTCCCCGGCCCCGGTGCTGGCTTCGGCGTGCGGGGCGATGGTCAGGCTGCGGCTGGCCCGCGGCGAGCCGGGCACCGCCCGCGTCATGGCGGAGCGCGCGGTGGGCCGCGTCCGGCGCAAGGGCATCTGGGCCTGGGGCGCCGAGCTGGTGCCGCTGGCCGTCGTCGCCCTCACCCGGGCGGACCTCCGAGTCGAGGCCGAGGCGCTGACGGAGGAGTTCGCGGCGGGCCTCGGACGCGGTGACGTGCCCCTGGGCCCCGCCGCCCTCGCCGTCTGCCGGGGCGTCCTCGCGGCGGCAGGACGACGTCACGCCCTCGCCCTCACCGCCTTCGAGGAGGCCCGCGCGGCCTACGCGAAGCTGCCCCGGCCCTACCCGGCGGCCCTCGCCGCCGAGGCCGCGGCCCGCGCCGCGCTGGCTCTCGGTACGCCGGACGGCGCGTCCCGCATGGGCGAGGTCGCCGAGGAGTTCGCCGCCCTCGGCGCCACCCGTGACGCCGCCCGCTGCCGCCAGGCACTGCGCGGCACCGGCGTCGTGACGCCGTCCCGTCGCGGCCGGCGCGGCTACGGGGACGCGCTCTCGCCCCGCGAGCGCGAGGTGGCCCGACTGGTGGCCCTCGGGCACACCAACCGGGAGATCGCGGAGGTGCTGTTCCTGTCGCCGCGCACCATCGAGCAACACGTCGCCAAGGTGCTGCGCAAGCTCGGCGTCGCCTCCCGCAGCGAGGTCCCCGCCGACGGCGCGTGACCCCCGGCCCGGGAGCCCTGCGCGGGACGGCTCCGTGAGGAATACGTAGGTCCTACCTACCGGTCCACGGATTGTTTGCGCCACCGCTCCGGCGGAGGGTGAGCCCCGCCCGGTCCGGGGCTCCGGCCCCGGCACCGGCAGTTCACCCCCACTGGAGGAGCAGAGGTATGCGCACAAGCAGAAGGCGGCTCGGCGCGCTGTGCGTCGGAGCGGCGACGGCCACGGCCACGGTTCTGGCCCTCGCCGGACCGGCCGCGGCGGCACCGGCGGGTCAGGCTCCCGCCGAGGCCCCGATACGCAACGCGGACGCGCCCGGCGTCGTCAAGGGCCAGTACATCGTGGCCCTGAACGGCGGAGCGTCCGTGCAGGCGGGCGCGAGGGCGGAGGTCCGGTCCCAGGCCGAGGACCTCGCGGGGAGGCACGGCGCCGAGGTGCAGCGGGTGTACTCCGCGGCGTTCCGGGGCTTCTCGATCACCGCGACGGAGGCCGAGGCCAAGGCCCTGGCCGCCGCACCCGGCGTGCGGTACGTGGAGGCGGACGGCGTCGCCAGCCCCGTCGGCGAGCAGCCCAACCCGCCGTCCTGGGGCATCGACCGCGTCGACGGCGCCCTGGACGACGTCTACACCTACCCCGCCACGGGCTCCGGCGTCACCGCCTACATCGTCGACACCGGCGTCGACATGAACCACCCCAACTTCGAGGGCCGCGTCAGCAGCGGCTACGACTTCATCGACAACGACGGCGACGCCTCCGACTGCCAGGGCCACGGCACCCACGTCGCGGGCACGGTCGGCAGCCGTGACTACGGTGTGGCCAAGGACGTCGACATGGTCGCCGTGCGCGTGCTGAACTGCCAGGGCTCCGGCCAGTGGTCGCAGATCATCTCCGGCATCGACTGGGTCGCGGAGCACGCCAGCGGCCCGTCCGTGGCCAACTTCTCGCTCGGCGGCGGTGCCAACTCCTCGGTCGACGACGCCATCCGCGGGCTCATCAACGCGGGCGTCACCACCGCCGTCGCCGCGGGCAACGACAGCAGGGACGCCTGCAACACCAGCCCGGCCCGGGTCGCCGAGGCCATCACCCTCGGCTCCACCGACTCCGGCGACGGCCGCTCCAGCTTCTCCAACTACGGCCGCTGTCTCGACCTGTTCGCCCCCGGCGGCAGCATCGTCTCCACCCGCAACGGCGGCGGCTCCCAGACCATGAGCGGCACCTCCATGGCCACCCCGCACACGGCGGGCGCGGCGGCCCTGTATCTGGAGGGCAACCCGTCCGCGTCTCCGGCCGCGGTGCGGGACGCGGTCGTGGGTGCGGCCGAGCGGGGTGTGGTCGGCAACCCGGGGAGCGGTTCGCCGAACCTGCTGCTGAACGTCACCGGTCTGGGGGACGCTCCGGAGCCGGGCGAGCCGTCGGCCGAGTTCGCGGCGGACTGCTCGCAGACGGAGCCGGTGTGCGCGTTCGACGCCTCGGGCTCCTCGGACCCGGACGGGCGGATCGTCTCCTACGCGTGGGACTTCGGTGACGGCGAGAGTGGTTCCGGCGTGAGCCCGAGCCACACCTATGCGGCGGCGGGTTCCTACGAGGTGACGCTGACGGTGACGGACGACGCGGGCAACACCGACAGCGTGACGCGTTCGGTGCGGGCGGGCGCGCCGCCGGCCGGTGAGGCGCCGCAGGCTGCGTTCACCGCCTTCTGCATGCAGAACGTGTGCGACTTCGACGCCTCGAATTCCACGGACGCCGACGGTGACATCGCCTCCTACGCCTGGGAGTTCGGTGACGGTGGCACGGCCGGTGGGGTGACGGTCTCGCACGCGTACCCGATCGCGCAGCAGAACTACACCGCGCGGCTGACGGTGACGGACGCGGCGGGCCACAGCGACACCGCCACCCGGCAGATCCAGTGCTGGGGCTTCGGCACCAGCGCCTTCTGCTTCAGCCAGTGAGGTAAGCGGGCAACACCACCTCACCGGGTGTGCCGGTCCGGCGAACGCCGGACCGGCACACCCTTCACGAGCAGCTACAGCGGGAGCGCTGGCGGCGAGTGCGTGGAGGTGGCGGAGTGCCCGGGGGCGGTGCGTGTCCGTGACTCCAAGCGGGTGTCCGGTCCCATGCTCTCCATGACGCCCGCGGCCTGGGCCGCGTTCGTGGGCTTCCCCCCCACACGGCGACCGCTGACGTCAGCGGGTCAGCGTTGTGCCCCTGCGGTGTTCCACCGCAGGGGCACAAACCATGAGCCCTCGCCCGGTCGCGCAGCCCGGGGTTCACGCCGGGCGGGAGCCCGCGTGGGTGAGGGCGCTGGGGGTGAGGCGGCCGACGATCGCGGGGGCCTCGCGGACGAGGCTGTCGTCGGTGAGGGCCTCGACCATGAACAGGGCGAAGTCCACGCGGCGCGTGAGGTCGCTGGCCAGGACCGGGTCGCCGACGTGCCGGCTCCACACGGGCAGGCCCTGGCTCCCGCCCTCCTCCAGCGTGCTGCCGCGTACCACGGTCCACCGGGAGTCGCTGGCGAAGACGCGGCGGCACGCTTCCACCTGGTCGTCGATCTCGACGTACCGGAGGAGCTTGCCCAGCCGGGTGGCGAGCCGGAGGCCCGCCCGGAAGGTCCAGGGGTAGGCGTCCTGGCCGTCGCGGGTGATGTGCCAGCCGCAGGAGAACACCAGGCGCGCGTCCGGCCTGGCGTGGTCGAGCACGGCCTGCGCGGTGCCCGAGGCGTACTGCTGTACGCCCCAGGGCACGAGGACGGTCAGGACGCCGTCGCAGCCCTCGACCGCGCGCCGGATCACCTCGGGGTCGTTCGTCGGGCCGGGGACGATCGTCATGCGGCCCTCGAACGCGGCCAGCTTCGGCACGCTGCTCTCCCGGCACACGCCGACGACCTCGTAGCCGCGCTCCAGCGCGTGCCGGACCATGTACTGCCCGAGTTTCCCCGACGCTCCGATGACGCAGACCTTCTTCATCTGACCTGTCCCCATGGCGCAGCCCTCCGCCCGTTTGTCTACCTTACGCTGTAAGGAACGGTAGCCTTACGCCGTAAGACGGTCAAGGCGAGGAAGAAGGAGAGCCGATGCGCGAGAGTGGCAAGGCCCGGCGCGGAGCGTCGCAGCGCGCCCCGCTCAGCCGCGAGCGCGTGATCCGGACGGCGATGGCCGTGGCGGACGAGAAGGGGACGGCCGCGCTCAGCATGCGGGCCGTCGCCAAGCAGCTCGGCGTGGAGGCGATGTCGCTGTACCACCACGTCGCGGGGCGGGAGGACCTGCTCGACGGCATGGTGGACGCGGTGTTCGGGGAGATCGACCTGCCGCCGCGCGATGCGGACTGGAAGGGCGCCATGCGCCACCGCGCGGCCTCGGCCCGTGCCGTGCTCCGGCGCCACCCGTGGGCGGTCGCGCTGCTGGACTCCCGTGCCCAGCCCGGCCCGGCGACCCTGCGCCACCACGACGCCGTCCTCGGGGCGTTGCGGGCCGGGGGCTTCTCCGTCCCGATGGCCGCACACGCCGTCTCGCTGATCGACAGCTACCTGTACGGCTTCGTCATCCAGGAGTCGAGCCTGCCGTTCAGCGGTGCGGCGGAGCTGGAGGAGGTCGGGGACGCCATCCTGCGCGAGATGCCGGCCGACGCCTACCCTCACCTCGCGGAACTCGTCACCGAGCACGCGCTCAAGCCCGGTTACGACTACGCCGAGGAGTTCACCTTCGGCCTCACCCTCATCCTTGACGCCCTGCACCCGGACGAGGGGCCCTGATCGGGGAAAGCGGCAGCGCGGCACGCGGCCGACGACCACAATGTGCACATGGCCGATGACTGGAAGCGACAACTCGACGCGCTCCACTCGGAGCTCGTGCATCGTGACGATCCCGCAGCCTGGGTGACCGAAGCCGACGCGGTGGAGGCCTCCCGGCGCTATCCGCATATCGCGGTCCGGGGTCCCGTCTTCGGGATCGCCGTACAGGAGCCGGCCGTCGGGGCGCGGTGGCGGCTGCTGAAACCGCTGGTGGACGGGATGCCGCAGCAGGCCCGCGACGGGCTGAACTCCCATCTGTGGTTCACGGCGAAGGACGGCACCGACGACCCCGGGGTGCGGCGCGAGCTGCTGGCGGCCGTGGCCGTGCTCGAACAAGAGCCGGTCAACGAGGTGGAGGCACTCGGCGTGCGGTACCGCGTCGTGCGCGGGGAGGAGTTCGCGCGCAGTGACGAGGAAGGAGCCCTGGAACCGCCCCGGCCCACGGACCGGGAACCGGCCGAGCGCTCCTGGGAGGGGCGGGAGAGGGGCATTTCGCCGGACGAGGGCTTCGTCCTCGACCCCGACCGGGACGACGGGATGATGGCCGGGGCCATGAAGCTGGCTCTGCGGGGCTTCGTCTATGCCGGAACCCGGTTCCCGGAAGAGGTGTGTGCCGAGTCCCGGCGGGCGGTGGAAACCCATCCGCAGGTCGCGCTGCTACCGGTCGGGTTCGGCGTGGTCGAGCGCGGTGGGAAGGGCTGGCGGCCGTGCGGTGTCCTGCGGCCCAGCCCGCACGAGGCTCGGCGGCTGCTCCACGACGCCATGACCGAGAGCTGGCCGCTGCTCTACCGGTTCGACGACGAGAAGAGGGCGCGGTACGCGGAGGCTGCCGCGGCCTTCAGGGCGGCCGGCCGCGCCGACGAAGCCCGCGTGGACGACCGCCTGTTCCGCATCTGCCGCATCGAACGGATGGTCCGCATGGGCCCCGACGGGCCCGAACCGGCCCGCCCCTCGGACGTGGACGACTACGGCCCCATGCGGATGCACCCGGCCATGGACGAGGACGGCACCATCCACTACGACGAGTGACCCGCGGCCCTGGCCCGGGGGCTGCGTCAGGCCCGCCCTAGGGTCGGCGGCCGGTGAGGGCGACGAGGCGGTCCTGCACGGGGACGTCGGCGGGTACGTCGACGGGCGGTTCGAAGATGCCGACGCCCTGCCAGGCGGCGATGCTGCCGGCCAGGCGCTCGTGCAGGGTGGTGGCCAGTTCGGGGTCGATGCGGTCGTCGGCGCCGATGCCGCGCGCGAGGTCCCAGCCGTGGACGGCCAGGTCGAGGATCATCTGCCAGGCGTACTCCTCGGCGGGCGTGGGCCCGGACGAGGTGTGCACGTTCCCGGAGAGGGCGCCCGGGCGGTGGAAGGCGGTGCCCGAGGCGGCGGCGGCCCGGGCCCACGCGGCGACGGGGTCGGCGCCCAGGACGTCGCCGTCGAACCGGTCGCCGACCTCGGCCAGGGTGGCGCCGCGCAGCAGCCAGGGTGCCCAGAGGTGCTCACTGGTGACGTGGTTGAGCAGGTCCCGCACGGACCATTCGGCGCAGGGTGTCCCGGCCGCCCACTGCTCGTCCCGCACCTGGTGGACGTGCTGGTCGAAGGTGTGGAGGGCGCGGTCGAACGCGGTGAGGAGTTCCATGCCCCGAGCGTGCCACCGGCCCGGGCGCGGAGCGGCGAGCGGCGGCTCGTGTCGTGCTGTCGGGGGTGCGGTTCAGGCGGCGAAGAGCGCGCTGAGCGAGGCGATGAGGGCGAGCGCGGGCTGGGCGATGTCGGAGGTCAGGGCGAGTCGGTCGCGCAGGCGTTCGAGTCGGGTCCGCACGGCCGGGAGGTCCGGATCGGCGTCCCTGCTGAGCCGGGAGACCTCCTGGATGTCGCCGACGGTGGCCGCCCGCTCCGCGCCGGACAGCTCCCGGCTGGCGAGGACGAGCCGGATCAGTTGCGCGAAATCCTCGGCGCCGACGGCGTGGTGGTTGTTCTGGAAGTCGCTGATGACCGTGTCCTGCGGGCGGTTGACGAAGGTGGTGTTCTCGCCGTGGAAGTGGAAGTTCTCGGACACTTCTGCTCCTGCGTTTCCCGGGAGGACGGTGACGTTGCTGTTGTGGAAGGAGGGTCCGGGGGCCGGAGCCGCCGGGACGAGGGCGCTGAGCCGTGCCTTGAGCCGGGCCTCCGCCGCGCGCAGGGCCGCGAAGGCGGCGGCGTCGGCACGGGAGGCGGGGGTCGGGGACGCGTCGGGGGTGAGGAGGGTGTGGACGGCCTCGGCGGCCGGGGCGTACGTCCGGGTTTCCCAGGGGGCTCCGTAGTACTCGTAGTAGTCGGAGGTGGGGGCCTGGTTCCGGGGCCCCTGCCGGGCACCGGGGCCGGTGAACGGGCTCAGGGCCTCCGCGATGCCGCCGAAGAGCGTGCGGAAGTAGGCCGTCGACGCGTGCTCGACGGGGAAGACGATCTTCTCGCCGGTGTGGTTCGGCCCCCGGGCGGAGTGGAAGAAGACCAGACAGGGAAGGTGTTCGGGGCGTAGCCCGAGGAGCTCGGCGATCTCGTAGGCACCCTGCGGCTCGTAGGGGGTCCACCGCAGCCAGTGCATGCAGGACATGACCCGGTAGAGCTCCGGTTCCAGGTGCCGGCGCCAGTACGTCTTGGCCGTTGACCGGTTCGCCCGCCGTTCGATGACGAAGACGCGGGTCGCAGGGCCGGACAGGACGTTGAGGTCGTCGAAGTGGGTGCGGACGTAGGTGGCGAGTTCGACGTCGGCGTCGGTGTAGAGGAGGACGCCCCACAGGCGTGGGCCGCCCGCGGGTGCTGCGGCGTTCTCGGCGAGCTGGAGCCATCGCAGCAGTTCGGCCGGGTTGGGCGGTGGTCCCATCGCATAGTCGGCCCGGGGCTCGTGCTCGATGTTGAGCACGAGCACGTCGCCGTCCGAGAGTCCGGCCTCCGTCAGGTTCACGCTGTCGGGCAGGGCCTCGTCCGTCTCGGGATCGGAGAGCCAGACCCCGATGACCGGGGCGTCGCGGTCCCACTGCGGTGTCGGATGCGTGCGGTGCGCTGTCTCGCGGCAGCGTCGGACGAGGTCGGCGACGGTCAGGGCGCCGGCCTCGGTGTCGGGGACGTCCACCGTGAACATGTCCTGCTGCCAGCGCTGATGGAGGTCGAGCCAGCGCTCGGTTCCGTCGTCGGGGCTGAAGTCGGCCGCCTTGATCCGTTCGTCCAGGGCGTGCGAGACCCACGCGCCGTAGGGACCGTAGCGGACCGTGGCGTGGTCGCCCTCGCGTACGTCGACGTGCAACCGCATGTGTCACCGATCCCCGATGCGCCGATTCCGTCTCGTATCACAGGAGTTGACGCCCATGGCCGCTGAATGGTTCGCGCGGGACGGGTGGTACCGGGCGGGGTCAGGCGGCGGCGTCGAGGAGGGTGAGTTCGGTGGTGAGGTTGCGGCGGGCGGGGGCCTCCCAGTGGGCGGCGCCGTGCGGGGTGCGGAAGAGCCGGGGCAGGCCGAGGAGTTGGCGCAGGACGGCGGCGCGGCCCGCGGTGAAGGCGTCGTCGGGGACGAAACCGTACTCGGCGCGGACGGCGGCGGCGTAGGCGGCGTAGGCGTCGGGGGAGCCGGCGAGGACGGCGAGGTCGGCGTCGCACAGGGCCTCGCCGTTGGTGTCGCCGGGGGCGGGGTCGTGGCCGACGGTGAGCCGGACGAGGCGCACGACCTCGTCGGTGCGGGCCTGGCCCACGCCCGCCTCGGGGAGGGCGCGGGCGGCGAGGGAGGCGCTGCGTTCCTCGTTCTCGCTGCGGTCGGGCCGGTAGACGGCGTCGTGGAACCAGGCGGCGAGGCGGACGGCGTCGGGGTCGGCGGCGTGGGCGGCCAGGGCGTCGAGGTGGCCGAGGACGGCGAGGAGGTGGTCGGTGGTGTGGTAGCGGCGGTGGGGCTCGGCCCAGCGGGTGAGCAGGTCGCGGCCGTAGGGCTCCGGGTCGGGGCCCGGGGCGTCGTCGCGGGCGCTGGTGAGCAGGGTGTTCCAGCGGGCGAGGAGGTCGGCGTGGGCGGGGTGTGGCTCGGGCATGGCCCCATTGTCGCCGGGCGGCCCGGCGCCCGGCGGTGGGCGGGCCCGCCCACCGCCGGTGACGGTCTAGCGTTGGAGGTATGCGGGGCGGCGAGGTGGCGACCCTCTTCCTCTGCGGCGACGTGATGCTCGGCCGTGGCGTCGACGCCGTCCTCCCGCACCCCGGTGACCCCGGGTTGCGCGAGCGGTACGTGCGCGACGCCGGGGTGTACGTCGAGCTGGCGGAGACGGCGAACGGTGCCGTGCCGCGTCCCGTGGACTTCGCGTGGCCGTGGGGGGACGCGCTGGAGGTGCTCGACGAGGCCGCCCCGGACGTGCGCGTGCTGAACCTGGAGACGAGCGTCACCCGCAGCGACGATTTCGACCTTGCCAAGGGCGTGAACTACCGCATGAATCCGGCCAACCTGCCGTGTCTGGCGGCGGTCCGGCCCGACGTCTGCGCCCTCGCCAACAACCACGTGCTGGACTTCGGCCGATCCGGCCTGCGGGAGACGCTGGACTCCCTGGCGGCGGCGGGCCTGTGTGGGGTGGGGGCGGGGCTGGACGTGGACGAGGCGCGGCGGCCCGCCGTCGTCCCGCTCGCCGACGGGGACCGGCCCACCCGGCCGGGGCGGGAGCCGGGCGGCCGGGTCCTGGTGGTCTCCTTCGGGATGCCCACCAGCGGCATCCCGCCGGGCTGGGCCGCGACCGCGGACCGCCCCGGGGTCCACCTCGTCCCGGACGGGGCGTACGCCGAGGCGCGTGCCGTCACCGAGCGGGTCCGGCGGGTCCGGCGACCGGGCGACATCGTGGTGGCCTCCGTCCACTGGGGTTCCAACTGGGGCTACCGCGTCTCCCGCGACCAACGGGGCTTCGCCCACGCGCTGGTCGACGGCGGCGTCGACGTCGTGCACGGGCACTCCTCGCACCATCCACGCCCCGTCGAGGTGTACGACGGCCGGCTCGTCCTCTACGGCTGCGGCGACTTCGTCAACGACTACGAGGGCATCACCGGCTACGAGGAGTACCGGGACGACCTGCGTCTGCTGTACCTGGCCTCCGTGGCGCGGGCCACGGGACGGCTGACGGAGCTGCGGATCGTCCCGCTGCGGGCCCGGCGGCTCCGGCTGTGGCGCGCCTCGTCCGCGGACCGCGCCTGGGTACGGGCGCTGCTGGACCGGACCGGCCGCGCGTTCGGCACCCGCTGCGTCGCCGGGGCGGACGGCGACGTGTCGTTGCGGATCGCGCCACCGACGGCGTGAGGTGAGTTACGCCGCGCGCATGTCATGTGGCACCCTGGGGATATGTCTAGACCAATCCTTGAGGTGATCGCGCTCTGCGTGGACGACGCGGTGGCCGCGGAAGCGGGTGGGGCCGACCGTCTCGAACTGGTCGCCGACATGGCGTCGGGCGGGCTGACGCCGTCGCTGGAGACCTTCACCGCCGTCCGCGAGGCCGTCCGGCTCCCCGTGCGGGTGATGCTGCGGGCCACCGACGGCTTCACGGCCGGTGACGCCGCCGCCCGGGCCGCCCTGCGCGACCGGGCCGCCGCCCTGCGCGCGGCCGGGGCCGACGAGTTCGTCCTCGGCTTCCTCGATCCGACCGGCGGACCCGACCTGGCCGCCATCCGCTCCCTCCTCGACGTCCTGCACACCTGCCGCTGGACGTTCCACCGGGCCATCGACCACGCCCCCGACCGGGCCGCCCTGCGCAAGGCGGTCGGCGAACTGCCCGGCCTCGACACCTGTCT
>NZ_JABLSI010000067.1 GCF_019303475.1 Streptomyces sp. JJ38 | reverse complement strand
ACCGGGGGCGGGGCGGCCGCCGAGGGGCGGTGCGCCGCCCGTCACCGCGCCGCCCGTCACCGCGCCGTCCGTCACCGCGACGGTCACCGCCGCGCGCGTCACCACCGCGCCGGCCAGCGCCGTCGGGGTTCCCACCACGTGCGTTGCCACCGCGTCCGCCGTCGCCCCGCCGCTCGCCGCCGCGTCGGCCGTCGCCGCGTCGGTCGCCGCCCGTGGGCCGGGCCGGGCGGGGGACGCGTCGGCGCGGCGGTTCCTGCGGGCTCATCGCGCGTCCGGCGCGGGTGAGGGTTCGCCCAGGACCGTACCGTCCGGTTTCAGGAACACCGGGACGTCACCGGGGACCATGCCCAGCTCCCGCGCCCTGCGGTCCAGCGCGCCCGGGGCGGAGAAGGAGTCGACGTCCTGCTGGAGCCCCTGCTCCTCGTCGGTCAGCTCCTTGGTCTCCTGCCGGAGCTTGCCCAGTTCGAACGAGCCCTCGTTGACGGCGGCGTTGAGCAGCAGCAGGGCGAGCAGCCCGCCACCCAGCAGGACGACGACGAGCAGGACGAAGGGGGTGCGGGCGGCGGTGGAGCCGCCCGAGGGGACCAGCCGGGCGAGCGCGGGCCCCCAGGGACGTGCGGAACGTCCGGTCGAACCGGTCATGCTGGGGCTACCTCCCGGATGCGTCGCGCCCCGCGCAGCCGGGCCGGAGCGGCGCGGCGGTTGCGGGCGACCTCTTCCTCGGTGGGCAGTTCGGCTCCCCGCGTCAGCAGCTCCAGCCGGGGCTGGTACCGCTCGGGGACGACGGGCAGGCCGGGTGGCGCGGTGTTGGCGGCACCGGCGGCGAACACCTGCTTGACCAGGCGGTCCTCCAGCGAGTGGTAGGACAGCACGGCGATCCGTCCGCCCACGGCGAGGGCGTCCACGGCCGCCGGCAGGGCGCGCTCCAGGACGGCGAGTTCGCCGTTGACCTCGATGCGCAGGGCCTGGAACGTGCGCTTGGCCGGGTTGCCCCCGGTGCGTTTGGCGGCCTGCGGCAGCGCGGCGCGGATCAGTTCGACCAGCCGGGCGCTGTTGCCGAAGGGCTCCCGCTCGCGTTCCCGGACGACGGCCTCCACGATGCGCCGGGCCTGCTTCTCCTCGCCGTAGGCGCGCAGGATGCGGACGAGTTCGCCCGGCGGGTAGGTGTTCAGCACCTCGGCGGCGGACATGCCGCGGGTCTGGTCCATGCGCAT
Organism: Streptomyces sp. JJ38; assembly: GCF_019303475.1. GTDB lineage: Bacteria > Actinomycetota > Actinomycetes > Streptomycetales > Streptomycetaceae > Streptomyces. The sequence continues at coordinate 17,918 of NZ_JABLSI010000067.1, read as the reverse complement.
GTCCAGCGGCGCGTCCTGGGCGTAGGCGAAGCCACGGTCCGCCTCGTCGAGCTGCATCGAGGAGACGCCGAGGTCGAACAGGACGCCCTGCACGCGCGGGGTGCCCGTCTCGGCGAGGACGCGGGGCAGCTCGTCGTAGACGGCGTGCACCAGGGTGGCGCGGTCGGCGTGGCGGGCCAGGCGCTCCCCCGCGAGCTTCAGCGCGTCGGGGTCGCGGTCCAGGGCGATGAGGCGGGCCTCGGGGAAGGCGTCGAGCAGCGCCTCGCTGTGGCCGCCGAGGCCGAGGGTGCAGTCGACGACGACGGCTCCGGGCCGCTCTAGCGCGGGGGCCAGAAGCTCCAGACACCGCTGGAGCATGACCGGAACGTGCCGTTCTTCGCTGTCGGTCATGTGCCCTCTCAGTCCCGGCTCTGCTCCGGCCCGGACCCGGCGAGGCGGGCGGCGGACGCCGACCCGGCTCCGCGACCCGGCCGTTCCGCCACTGGGTGCGGGCAGGCGCGGGGCGTGCCGGTGAGGGCCGGGAAGGTGCGGGAGTGGCCGGTCGACCGCCCGCTCTGCTCCCGTCCGCGTCAACTCTAGTCCAGTCGCCCGCTCGGTCAATCAACCGGTCGGGCGCGTCCCGCGCCTCCGTGACCGGTCCCCCGCGGCGACGGCCGCCTGTGGAGTGCCTCACAAGGCCGCGCGCTCACCCCGATATCTCCCCTACGTCCGATCTCACGGCGAGCCGATTCCCGGCGTCGCCGCTACGGTCGGAACCATGTCGACCTCCCCGAACTCGCGCACGGTCACGGACCGTCTCGTCGAAGCCAACGCCGAGTACGCCGAAGCCTTCACCGACCCGGGCATGGGGGCCGCCCCCGTGCTGAACGTCGCCGTGGTGGCGTGCATGGACGCCCGCATCGACCTGCACGCCTCACTCGGCCTGCGGCTCGGCGACTGCCACACCATCCGCAACGCGGGCGGCGTCGTCACCGACGACGTGATCCGCTCGCTGACGATCAGCCAGCGTGCGCTGGGCACCAGGTCCGTGGTGCTCATCCACCACACCGACTGCGGACTGATGAAGCTCACCGAGGACTTCCGGCACGATCTGGAACTGGAGGTGGGCCAGCGGCCGTCGTGGGCCGTCGAGGCCTTCCGGGACGTCGACCAGGACGTGCGCCAGTCGATCGAGCGGGTCCGTACGTCCCCGTTCCTGCTGCACACCGACGACGTGCGCGGGTTCGTCTTCGACGTGACCACGGGTCTGCTGCGCGAGATCGAGCCCGGGGGCTCCCCCACGAAGTGACGTTTGGCACGGTGTACGTGAACAATGTGCTGTCCACGGCACCGTGCCACCGGGTCTCTTCCTCTTCCTGGACCGGCCGGCCCCGTGGACGCTTCAGGGGAGGGCCGGCCTTGTGACCCGTGAGGTCCGGCCTTGGGAATGGGCCTAGGAGGGCCGGGTGACGACGTATGACGCACGAGAGAACCTCAGCGATCTGACGGCCACGGCGGACGAGGTGCGCCGTTCGGTGGAGAGCGTGATCGAGGGCAAACCGGAGGCCGTCCGGCTGGCCCTGACCGTGCTGCTCGCCGAGGGGCACCTGCTCGTCGAGGATGTGCCGGGCGTGGGCAAGACCATGCTCGCGAAGGCACTGGCCAGGTCGATCGACTGCTCGGTGCGCCGGATCCAGTTCACGCCGGATCTGCTGCCCTCCGACATCACCGGCGTCAGCGTGTACGACCAGGAGCGCCGCGAGTTCGAGTTCAAGCCGGGGGCGATCTTCGCCCAGATCGTCATCGGAGACGAGATCAACCGCGCCTCGCCCAAGACGCAGTCCGCGCTGCTGGAGTCCATGGAGGAGCGGCAGGTCACCATCGACGGCCAGACCTACCCGCTGCCGAACCCGTTCATGGTGGTCGCCACCCAGAACCCGGTGGAGATGGAGGGCACCTACACGCTGCCCGAGGCCCAGCGGGACCGCTTCATGGCACGGCTGTCCATCGGCTACCCGAGCACGGCGGCCGAGCTGGAGATGCTCGACGTCCACGGCGGCGTCTCCCCGTTGGCGGGCCTGCGCCCGGTCGCGCACGCCGACGACATCTCCAAGCTGATCGCGGCGGTGCGCGGTGTGCACGTCGCCGAGCCGGTCAAGCGGTACGCCGTCGACCTCGTCACGGCCACCCGCAACCACCCCGAACTGCGACTGGGCGCCTCACCGCGGGCCACCCTGCAACTGCTGCGGGCCGCCCGGGCCGCCGCGGCCCTGAACGGACGCGACTTCACCCTGCCGGACGACGTCCAGTTCCTCGCCATGCCCGTCCTGGCGCACCGGCTGCTGCCCACCGCGCAGGCCCAGCTCAACCGGCGGACGGCGGAGCACATCGTCTACGACATCGTGCAGCGCACCCCGCTGCCCAGCCCCGCGCCCGCCCCGGGCGGGGCCCAGGCCCCGGCTCCGGTGCAGGCCCGGGGGTTCTGATGGCCCCCGCCCGCGAGCACGGCTCCGCACCGGGTTCGCTGCGCGTCTCGTTCGGCGGGCTCACCACCCGCGGCCGGTCCTTCCTGGCCGCGGGTGTCGCGGCGGCCGTGAGCGCCTACATCCTGGGCCAGCCGGAGCTGCTCCGCATCGGGGTGCTGCTCGCCGTCCTGCCCCTGGTGTGCGTCGCCGTCCTGCACCGCACCCGGCACCGGGTGACCGGCGCCCGGCGGCTGAGCCCGGCCCGCGTCCCCGTGCGCAGCGAGGCCCGGGTGCACCTGCGCGTCGACAACGTGTCCCGGGTCCCCACCGGCATGCTCATGCTCCAGGACCAGGTGCCCTACGTGCTGGGGCCGCGGCCCCGCTTCGTCCTGGACCGGATCGAGGGAGGCGGGCGCCGCGAGGTGTCCTACCGCGTCCGTTCCGACCTCCGGGGACACTATCCGCTGGGCCCGCTCCAGCTCCGGGTGACCGACCCGTTCGGGATGGTCGAGCTGACGCGCTCGTTCAGCACCCGCGACACCCTGACCGTGATCCCGGCCGTGCAGGCCCTCCCGCCGGTCAAGCTGCTCGGCGAGGCCTCCGGGTACGGCGAGAGCCGGCGGCGCGCGATCGCCGTCACCGGTGAGGACGACGTGATTCCGCGCGCCTACCGGCACGGCGACGACGTCCGGCGCGTCCACTGGCGTTCCACGGCCCGCCGCGGCGAGCTGATGGTGCGCCGTGAGGAGCAGCCGGAGCGGGCCCGGGCCACCGTGCTGCTCGACACGCGACGGCTCGCCTGGGCCGGTTCGGGTCCGGACTCGCCGTTCGAGTGGGCGGTCACCGGCGCCGCCTCCGTCGCGATACACCTGCTGGAACGCGACTACCAGGTGCGGCTGCTCACCGACACCGGAACCCTGGCCCCGGGCCCGGAGGGCCTGCTGACCGGCGGGGACGGCTCGGACACGGCCGGCCTGCTGCTGGACGCCCTCGCCGTCGTCGGCCACTCCCACGAGACCGGCCTGCAACGGGCCCACGACCGGCTGCGGGAGGGCGGCTGCGGCCTGCTGGTCGCCTTCCTCGGCCACCTCGACCCGTCCCAGGCCACACTGACGGCCCGCATCCGGCAACGGGCGGGCGGCGCGGTCGCGCTCGTCCCCCGGGGTCAGCAGGCGCCGCAGTTTGAGGAGGAACAGATGCGCGCCCTGCGCGAGGCGGGCTGGACGGTCGTGCCGTTCACCCCGTGGGACGCGCTGCCGCGGGTGTGGCAGCTGGCCGACCGGACGAACGCGGCCGGCGGCGGCCCGATGACGACGACGGGGGGCGTCCGATGAGCGGACAGGCACGGCTCGCGGTGTGCGGGTGGCTGGCCACCGTCGCGGCGGCCACCGCACTGCTGCCCCTGGTGCGCGACGCCTCCTGGCTGTTCCAGGCGGCCCTGGTGCTCGGCCTGGTCAGCGCCCTGGGTACCGGGCTGCGGCGCGTCCCGCTGCCGCGCGGGCTGACGATCACGGCCCAGCTGGTGCTGGCGCTGCTCGCGCTCACCTTCCTGTTCGTGCGGGAGTCGGCCGTCGCCGGGTTCATTCCGGGGCCGGACGCCTTCACGCACTTCGGCGACCTGTTCACCCAGGGCGGCGAGGACGTGAGCCAGTACGTGATACCGGCGCCGCTGACGGACGGCATCCGGCTCATGCTCGTCGCCGGCGTGCTGCTGATCGGCCTGATGGTGGACGTCCTCGCCGCCACCTACCGCACGGCGGCCCCGGCCGGGCTGCCGCTGCTCGCGCTCTACTCCGTGGCCTCCGGACTCGCCGGTGAGGACGGCGGGCGCTGGCTGTGGTTCCTGTGTGCGGCGGCCGGCTATCTGCTCCTGCTCCTCGCCGAGAGCCGCCACCGACTCGTGCAGTGGGGCCAGGTGTTCGGCACCGCGCTGCCGGGCGGCGGCCCGAGCTCCCGGGTGCGCTCGGCCTCACCGGTGCGCACGGGACGGCGGATCGGATTCGCCGCGCTCGGGTTCGCGCTGCTCGTGCCGCTGGCGCTGCCCGCGCTCGGCACCGGCCTGCTGACCAACGACGGCGAGGGCGGCCGGGGCGGCCCGGGCGACGGCAACACGGTCACCGCCGTCAACCCGCTGGTCGAGCTGCAGAACAGTCTCAACCAGCCGGAGAACCGGACCGTCCTCACGTACGAGACCGACGCCGAGGACGTCAGCGGGCTGTACCTGCGGATCGTGGCGCTCGACGAGTTCGACGGCACGTCGTGGCGCCCCTCCCAGCGGCGCATCACGGACGTGCCGTCGCATCAGTTCCCCACGCCGCCGGGCCTGTCCCCCGGAGTGGATCGGGAGGCCGTGACCACCCGCATCGCCGCGGCCGACTGGTACGAGCAGACCTGGCTGCCCATGCCCTACCCCGCCGACCAGGTGAACATCGACGGACGCTGGCGCTTCGAGCCCATCGGCCGCACCGTCGTCGGCGACAAGGGGCAGACCACGGCCGGCGCGCAGTACGAGGTGCGGAGCCTGCTGGTCAAGCCCACCGCCGAGCAGCTGGCGAACGCGCCACGGGCGCCCATGGACATCCGCCGGGAGCAGACCTCGGTGCCGGAGAACCTGCCCGCCGTGGTGGAGGAGACGGCCCGCACCGTGACCAGCACGGCGCGCAACGACTACGAGCGCGCCATCGCCCTCCAGGACTGGTTCGCCGTCCAGGGCGGCTTCACCTACGACACGGAGGTCGCCGCGGGCAGCGGCAGCGAGGCCATAGCGCGCTTCCTGGAGCAGAAGGAGGGTTTCTGCGTCCACTTCGCCTTCTCCATGGCCGCGATGGCCCGGACGCTGGACATCCCGGCGCGGGTGGCGATCGGCTTCACCCCGGGCACCGGCTCCTCAGGCGGCACGCGCGAGGTCGGGCTCCAGGACGCGCACGCCTGGCCCGAGCTGTACTTCCAGGGCGTCGGCTGGACCCGCTTCGAGCCCACTCCCTCCCGGGGCACCACGCCGGAGTACGCGATGCCCGTCCTGCCCGACCCCGGCGGCTCGGACGAGCCCGACCTGCCGCGGCCGGGGACGACGGACGAGCCCTCCAGCGCGCCGGAGGCGCCGGAGGACGCGTGCCCGCCCGGCGTCGGGGGCTGCGAGAACGACGCGGGCGCCGCGGGCTCTTCCGGCGACGACTCCTTGTGGAAGACGGTGGGGACCGTCGTCCTCTTCGTCGGCCTCGGCCTGGGCGGCGTCCTGCTCGTGGCGGCGCTCGTCCTGTCCCCGCTGCTGTGGCGGCTGACGGTACGGCGCCGGCGGACCGACGGCGGTCCCCTCACCTGCTGGCAGGAGGCCCTCGACGCGGGCTGGGACTTCGGCATCCCGCCGGACGAGTCGGCCACACCCCGGCAGGCGGCGGCCCGCATGGCCGAGGCCGGGCGGCTCGACGGACCGGCCGCCGCGGCACTCCACCGGCTCGCCGACGCGGTGGAACGCGCCCTGTACGCTCCGCGGCCCGCCCCTCCCGGCCCCTACGCGGCCGACGTGACGGCGGTGCGGGCCGGGCTGCGGGCCTCGGCGTCCCGGTGGACCCGGATGCGGGCCGTCGTCCTGCCCCGCTCCTCCGTCCGGGCGCTGTGGGCCGTCTCCGAGCGGGGGCGCGCCCTCATGGACGCCCACCGCGCGTTCTGGTCCCGGGCGGCGGTCTCCCTGCGGGCCCGGCTCAGCCGCGGCTGAGCCACGGCCGGTGGCCGGCGCCCGCAGGGGCCCGGCCACCGGCCGGCGCCCGCCCGTCCGCTCCCGGGGCCGGGAGCGGACGGGCGGAGGCCCTGAAACGGGCGTCAAGGAACGCAAAAGAAGAGGCCACCCTTCGGGTGGCCTCGGTCAGGCGGTGTACCGCGCTGTTTACTGCTGTTCGTCCCGGCGGCGCTGCCAGCGATCCTCGATGCGGTTCATCATCGACCGCTTGGGCGGCTTCTGGCGACGGCCGCGGCCGTGCTCCCGGCCGCGGCGGCCCTCACCGGACCCGCCCTGGCCTTCGCCCTCACCCTCGGAGCCGGGCTGCGGCCCCTTGCGCCAGCCCGTCACGGCCAGCACGGCGCATCCGAGCATCACGAGGAAACCGACCACGCCCAGCCAGACCACCTGGTAGACCATGCCGGCCATGAGAAGCGCGATACCGACCAGAAAGCCCGCTACCGCCTGGTAGATCCGGCGGCGGGTCGGCGCCCGCAGGTCACTACCCTCGAGCGCTGTCGCGAACTTGGGATCTTCTGCGTACAGCGCTCGCTCCATCTGCTCGAGCATGCGCTGCTCGTGCTCAGAGAGCGGCACGGAGTCCTCCTACTCGTCGGTCGCGGGGGCGACCGGATGCGACCCTTCAAGGATAGGCAGGGAATCGCCCCCGTGAAACCCGCCCCTCTGCGCCTTGTTCCTCCCATCGGGTCAGGTATGACGGGCCGCTGCGGTGGCCTGTTCATTCCCCTGCATGCCGCACGTCATGCCCCGGTGGTTCTCTCCGAATCATACGGCGACATTGCGCTGATCGGGCGGTCTGCGGGGTTCTGTAACCGAGGGCACGCCCTCAGCCCACCACGAAAGGCTCGACGGACGCTCGGACGGATCCCGGCGGCCCCGCGCGCCACAGGGGACATCCACCGCCTCAGCCCACCTCGGCGAGGACGTGCAGCTGGGAGGCCACGGCGTGGAAGGCGGGCAGTTCGGCCGCCGCCGCCTCCAGCTGGGCCAGCGCCTCCAAGGCGCCCGGCTCAGCGTCGACCAGGGAGCCGGGAACGAGGTCGCTGAAGACGCGCACGCCGTGCACGGCGGCGACCGTCAGCCCCGTCTCGGCCACCAGGGCGGAGAGCTGCTCGGCGGTGAAGCGGCGCGGCATCGGGTCGGACTCCCCGTAGCGGCCCTGCGGGTCCCCCAGGGCGTGGCGGGCCTCCGTGAAGTGCCCGGCGAGGGCTCGGGCCAGCACGGCGCCGCCGAGCCCCGCCGCCAGCACGCTGAGGACCCCGCCGCCGGGACGCAGGGCCGCCACGGCGTTCCGCAGGCCCTCCCCCGCGTCGTCCACGTACTCCAGGACGCCGTGGCAGAGCACGGCGTCGTACCCGGCGCGCTCGGCCACGTCGAGCAGGTCGTGCGCGTCCCCCTGCACACCGCGCACCCGGTCGGCCACGCCCTCCTCGGCGGCGCGGCGCTCCAGGGCGAAGAGCGCGTTGGGGCTCGGGTCCACCACGGTGACGCGGTGGCCCAGCCGGGCGAGCGGCACGGCGAAGTGCCCCGAGCCGCCCCCGGCGTCGAGCACGTCGAGCGCGGGCCGGCCGACCGCCTCGCTCCGGCGGTGCAGGGCTTCGCTCAGCACCTCCCAGACCACGGCGGTACGGAGGGCGGCGCGCGGGCGGGACATGGCGTGTGGCTCCTCGGCGGCGGAACGTACGTGGGCTGGCAGCCCCCACCCTATTGCCTCGCCACCACCGCCGGTTCCGCCTGCGCGCGGGCGCGGGGAAACGCGGGCTGGGAGACCAGCATGCGCTCCACGAGGTGCAGGAACATGCCGACGTCGCGCAGGAGGTCGTCGGCCTCACGGGCCGTCACCGCGCCGCGTATGCCCGCCTCGGCACGGGCGCGGCGCTCGGCGCCGGCGGCGAAGAAGGCGCTCCATTCGGCGAGCTCGGGCGCCACCTCCGGCAGCACCTCCCAGGCGCTGCGGATGCGCCGGCGGGCCCGAGTGTGCTTCTCGGGACGGCCGCGCACGGCCAGGACGGCCGCCGCAGTGCGCAGGGCGGCGAGATGGGCGGTCGCGTAGCGCTCGTTGGGCTGCTCGTGTGCCGCCGCCTCGTCCAGCCCGTGCTGGGCCTGCGACAGCAGGTCCAGCACAGCGGGCGGCACCGCGGCCGGGCGCGGCACGGGGTGGATGTCGCTCGGAGGGACGTTCAGCTTCGTCATGACTGGTGCCTCCTTCGCTTCCTTGGCCTCCCGGCGGTTCGGCCGGGAGGCCGGTCGACCGGTCAGCCGTACACGGGCCGTGTGCCGGCCCGTTCCGGAGTCCGTACACCCACATCGTGCGGTGCCCCACTGACAATCGGCCCTGACCTGCGCGTTCTCTCCCGCGCGAGAGCCGTGTCCGCTGCTCGTCCGCCCCCGCGCGGTGCACGTCCGCCACTGCTCTACACTTTTGAACTGACCAGTCAGTTCAAAACTGTCTTCGGGGAGGACGGCATGGAAGGGGCGGAGGTCAGCGCCGAGGGTCTGGGGCTGACGGGTTCCAAGGGGACGGTGTTCGAGGCGGTGGACGTGGACGCCCCGCCGGGCGCCCTCATCGCGATCACCGGCCCCTCGGGCTCGGGCCGGACGTGTCTGCTGCTCACCCTCACCGGCCGAATGCGCCCCACCACCGGACACGCCAGCGTCGGCGGCCACCGGATCCCGTCCCGGATGGGCTCGGTCCGGCGCATCGCGGCTCTCGGCCCGGTGCCCGGCGTCACGGACCTGGAGCCCTCGTGGACCGTGACCGAGCAACTGCGCGAACGGGCCCTGCTGCGCCGCCGCTTCCGCATCGGCCGCCGGGAACGCGCCGCCGAGCGCCGGGCCCGGGTGGACCGGGCCCTGGAGCGGGCCGGGCTGGACCTGGACACGCTGCCGAAGGGCCCGCGCACCGCCGTCCGGGATCTGGAACGGCTCGAGGCGCTGCGGCTCGGCACAGCCCTGGCCCTGCTCGACGAGCCGCGGCTGCTCGCCGTGGACGACGCCGACCTCAAGCTCGCCGACGAGGAGCGGGAGCTGCTGTGGGAGCTGCTGCGGTCGGTGAGCGGCGCGGGCACGACGGTGCTCGCGGTGTGCAGCGAGCCGCCCGCCGACGCGCTGGTGCTCAGCACCGCGCGCGGCGGGACCGACACGAACGAAGAAGGCAACGGGGAGGGAGAGGCGCAGGATGCGCTCACCGCGACTGGCCGCGCTTGAGTTGAAGCGCTTCGGGCGGGGGCGGCTGCCCCGGGCGGCGCTCGTCACGATCATGCTGCTGCCGCTGCTCTACGGCGCCCTGTACCTGTGGTCCTTCTGGGACCCCTACGAGCGGCTGGACCGCATACCGGTGGCCCTGGTCAACGAGGACGCGGGGACCACCGTCGAGAGCCCGGCGGGCGGCGAGCCGCGCGAGATCACCGCCGGCGACGACCTCAGCCGGGCCCTGCACGACAGCGAGACCTTCGACTGGCGCGAGACGACGGCCGAGGACGCCGCCGAGGGGGTGGAAGAGGGCCGGTACTTCCTGTCCCTGACGATTCCCGAGGAGTTCAGCGCCGAGGTGACCTCCAGCTCCGGCGACCATCCGGAGACGGGTGCGCTGCGGGTACGCACGAACGACGCCAACAACTACATCGTGGGCCAGATCGCCCGCACCGTGTTCTCCGAGGTGCGCGCCGCCGCGTCCAGCAAGACGTCCCGCGGCTTCTACGACAACATCTTCATCGCCTTCTCCGCCATCCACGACGCCACCCAGGACGCGGCCGACGGAGCGGGCGACCTCAAGGACGGGATCGACGAGGCCAAGGACGGCTCGGGCGATCTCAAGGACGGCGCCTCCCGGGCCGAGGACGGCGGTGAGGAGCTGGCCGACGGCGTGGACCGGCTGGACCGGGGCGCGGGACGGCTGGAGGACGGCGCGAAGAAGGTCGCCGACGGCACCCAGAAGCTCGCGGACAAGGTCAACGGGATCGCCGACGCCGTCGTGCCCTTCACCGAGGAGCGCGGCGAGGACATCGCGAAGGCGGCGGGGAAGGTGGCCGAGGGCGCCGAGGCGGCCAAGAAGCACCTCGACAGCCTGCCCAAGGACGCGGCCCGGGCCGCCCGGCTCGCCGACGCGGCGGCCGACGGTACGGAGGGGCTGCACCGGCTGCTGTGCGTGCCGGGTACGCCCGAGAGCCCGGACGGCGGACTGCTGCCCGGAGACCCGTCCCCGCCGCAGTGGCCGGGCCTGCCGCGCCCCGGCACGTCCGGTGACGCCGACGGCGGCACGGTCGGCGGCACCGGGGGTCCGTCGCCGGATGCCGCGAACACGCCCGCGCTGAGCGAGGAGCACTGCGCCGACCTGGGCCGGTACGCCGAGTACAGCCGCGGCGCCGCCGACGCGGCCGACGACGTGAAGGAGCACATCGACGGCTACGAGAGCCTCGACGACCTCGGCGACGACCTCGACGAGCTCCGCGACATCGCGCTGAAGGTGCAGAAGCGTGCGCCGCACCTCGACGACGACCTGCGGCTCGCCGTCAAGCAGGTCAACGCCCTCAACGACGGGGCGAAGAAGGTCCACGACGGCTCCGAGGAGCTGCACGACGGGCTGACGAAGGCCGCCGGCGGAGCGGGTCGGCTGGAGAGCGGTCTGGTCGAGCTGAGCGACGGCGCGGACCTGCTGGACGGCGGCATGATCAAGCTCGCCGACGGCTCGCTGCGGCTGGCCGACGGTCTGCGCGACGGCGTGAAGCAGATCCCGGACTACGGGGACGAGGAGCGGGCGGACCGCAGCGCGGTCATGGCCGACCCGGTGGAGCTCGCCTCCCGCAACCTCCACGCCGCGCCCAACTACGGCACGGGGTTCGCCCCGTACTTCATACCCCTCGCCCTGTGGGTGGGCGCGATGGTGGCCTACATGCTGCTGCCGGCCCTCAACCGGCGGGCGCTGGCCGCGGGGGCCCCGGCGGTGCGCACGGCCCTGGCGGCCTGGCTGCCGGTGGCCGCGGTGGGCGCCGTGCAGGCGTCGGTGCTGCTGGCCGTCCTGCACTGGGCGCCGGGGCTGGGGCTGGAGATGGCCCGTCCGGCCGGGACGCTGGGCTTCCTGCTGCTCGTGTCGGCCTGCTTCACCGCCATCGTCCAGTGGCTCAACGCGCAGTTCGGCCCGTCGGGACGGATCATGGTGCTCGTCCTGCTGATGCTCCAGCTCACCTCGGCCGGGGGCACCTATCCGGTGCAGACGAGCCCGGGCTTCTTCAACGCGGTCCACCCCTTCCTGCCGATGACGTACGTCGTCGAGGGGCTGCGCCACCTGGTCACCGGGGGCGGGCTCGGGCCCGTCTGGCAGGGTGTCGCGGTGCTGCTCGGCTTCACCGCCGCGGCGCTGGCCGCCACGGCCTGGACGGCGCGGCGCGGCTCGGTGTGGACGCTCAAGCGGCTGCACCCGGAGCTCACCCTGTGAGACGGGCACACGCCGGGGAGGCCGGTCGGACGGCCGGCCACGGGCCCGGAGGACAATCGTGGGCATGAAGAGCGGCACCAAGGGGCCCGGGAGCCCGGCAGGCGCGAGCGCGCGCCGTACCGCCACCCGGCAGAAGTTGTACGAGGCGGCGGTCCACCTCATCGCCGAGCAGGGGTTCTCGGCCACGACGGTGGACGAGATCGCCGAGGCCGCGGGCGTGGCCAAGGGCACCGTCTACTACAACTTCGCCAGCAAGAACGAGCTGTTCGAGGAGTTGCTGCGGCACGGCGTCGAACTGCTCGCGCAGCGCCTGCGGGAGGCGGCGGCCGGGGCCCGGGAGCGTTCGGGGACGCGCGTGGACGCCCTGGACGCGATGGTGCGCGCGGGGCTGGTGTTCATCGACCGCTACCCGGCCCTCACCCAGCTGTTCGTGGCCGAGCTCTGGCGGCAGAACCGCACCTGGCAGTCGACGCTGATGGTCGTACGGGCCGAGGCGGTCGCCGTGGTGGAGGAGCAGCTGCGGCTCGGTGTCGCGGAGGGCGAGCTCAGCGACGAGATCGACGTGCCGCTCACCGCGGCCGCGCTCTTCGGCATGGTGCTGGTCGCCGCGCTGGACTGGAAGGCGTTCCAGCCGGACCGCTCGCTGGACGAGGTGCACGCCTCGCTGTCCCTGCTGCTCCAGGGCCGCGTCGCCGGACGTCCCTGACCCGACCGTCCGGCCCGGGCCCGGTGGGGCCGGGCCGGGTTCGGCGGACCACGGGCGGCCCCGGCCGCGCGAAGACCGAAGCCGCCCGTTCGCCCCCGTGTTCCCCCGGGGCCCCGGACTCGTCCCCCGTGTTCCCCCACGTCCGGGCTTCCCCCCTGCCGGAGGCGCCGCGCCGTTCCGCCGCCCCGTGCCGGCGGTGCGGCGCGGCGTCCTCCGTTGCCCACCACTCTGCCGTCCTCGCAGGTCATCGCCCATCCGCGCGGCTACTCAACCGACGGCCTAGGTACCGGTACTCACGACTGAGGAGCTCGGCCCACCGCGTTCCGGTGTCCGGTGCCCAGCGCTCGGGGGCGCCTGGCACGGCGTAGAGTCGCTGGCCATGGCACGGATTGTGGTGATCGGGGCCGGACTCGGCGCACTGGCCGGGGCGGCGCGGCTGGCGACGGCGGGGCACCGGGTCACGGTGTACGAGCGCTCGGAGACCCACGGCGGCGGGGTGCGGCGGTTCGAGCGCGAGGGGTTCGCCTTCGACACCGGTCCCGCGCTGCTGCACCTGCCGGCCGTCTGGCGGGACCTGTTCCTCAAGACGGGCCGCGAGTCCCTGGAGTCCGCGGTGGCGACGCGGCAGCTCGACCCGGCCGCCCTGCACCGGTTCGCCGACGGCACCGAGGTGACGCTGCCGATCTCCCGCTCCGGCCTGATCGGCGCGCTGGACTCGGCCCTCGGCGCGGGCGCCGGCCGCCGCTGGACGGATCTGCTGGTACGGGCCCGCACGGCCTGGGACGCCACGAGGCGCCCGCTCCTGGAGGAGCCCCTCGTGGACGCGCCGACTCCGCCCGACCCCTATCCGGCGCTGCGTCGGCGCGGGCTGCTGCGGCGCCGTCCGCCCACGCTGGCCGAGGTCGCGGCGCACGAGCTGGGCGACCCGCGGGCCGTCGCCCTCCTGGAGTCCTGTGCGGTGGGCTACGGACTGGACCCGCGCACCGCCCCGGCGAGTGCCACCGTGCTGCCGTACGTCGAGCACACCTTCGGCTCCTGGTACGTGACGGGCGGTCTGCGGGCGCTGGCCGACGCCGTGTACCGGCGCTGTGGCGAACGCGGCGTGGAGGTGGTGCTCGGCACCGAGGTGACCGGCGTCGTCGAGCGGGACGGGCGCGCGACCGGCGTGTTGCTGGGCGACGGCACCGAGGTGGCGGCCGACTCCGTCGTCGACGGCCGCTGCCCGCGCACCGGGACGGCCCCGGGACGGGCGCGGCTGACCGTGCTGCTGGCCCTGCGCGGGTCGCGCCCGGCCGGAGTGGTGCACCGCAGCGTGGTGCACACCGCCGACCGGGACGCCGCCCTGGCCGCGCTCTTCGACGCGGCCGACCCGCTGGCCGCCCCCACGGTCACCGTGCTGCGCCCGGACGACCCGGGCGCGGTGCCGGACGCGGACCACGAGGCGGTGACGCTGACGGCCACGGTGCCGCCGCACGTCGCGGCGCCGGGCGGGTCCGGCCGCGGCCCCGCGCGCGGCCGGGCGGGGGCCCGCGTGGACTGGTCGGACGCCGAGTACACCGCGGCCGCCGCCGAGCAGTTGATCAGCGCCGCCGAGACCGTGGTGCCGGGACTGCGGGACCGGCTGCTGTGGCGGGCCGTCCACACGCCCGAGGACGCCGAGCGGGAGACGGGGGCCCCGGGCGGAGCGGTGCCGGTGCCGGCCCTGGCCGGGGCGCCCGGCGCCGGCCGTCCCGCGCCGAACCTGGGGCCCGTTCCAGGGCGTTACGCGCTCGGCGGCTGGGCCCACCCCGGGGGCGGACTGGCGCACGCGGGCATGTCCGGCGCTCTGGTGGCCGGCCTCGTGACCGAGGGCCGCGACTGGCGCGGTTCGAGCTGAACCACGGCCCCGGGCCGCTCAGTTGCGCGGCTGCCCGGGGGCGGGGTAGCCGAACTCGTCCTGGTACGCGGGGTAGGTCTCCTGCCGCGGGGGGTCCTCGCGCTGTTGGGGCACCCAGACGCCGTCCGGCGGGGTCTGGGGGTAGCCACCGCCGTGGTCGGGCGCCTGCCCGGCCGTCGGATAGCCGTAGGAGTCGTAGCCGGGTGTGCCGGTGGCCGGTGGGTAGCCGCTCTGCTCGCCCGGGCCCGGGTAGCCCGGGTAGGCGGCGTAGCCGGCCTCCCCGTAGCCCCCGGCGCCGCCGTACCCCGCGTCGTGCCCGTAGCCCCCGTAGGAGCCGGGGTCGCTGCCCTGGCCGCCGTAGGCGGGGGCCCCGCCCTGGCCGCCGCCGTAGCCGGAGTCGGTCGCGTAGCCGCCGAGCGGGTCCGCGGCGGGGGCCGCGCCCGGAGGCGTCCCGTAGCCGTACAGCCCGCCGCCGTCCGCCGGGTAGTCGGCGGACGGCGGCTGATAGTCGCCGGGGGAGCCGTACGTCGCGTAGGAGGCGTAGGCGCCGGTGTCCGCGGCGGGTGTCTCGTAACCGCCGTACTGCGGCGCCGGTTCCGGCCCCGGGTATCCGCCCGCCGCGCCGCCGTCGTATCCGGCCGCGGCGTAGCCGTGCTGGTCCGGCTCGCCCGCCGGGCCCGGAGGAGACGCGTAGGGCGTGCCGTAGCCCGCGTCGGCGTACTGGCCGGCGTAGGGGTCGGCGTACGGGTCGATGTTCCGGGGTGCGTGACCACCCTGCTCGGGGCCCGCGCCCCCAGCCGGGTACGGTGCCCCCTGCTCCGGCCCGCCGTCCCGGCCCGGCCGGCTCTCGGCGTCCCGCTCGTACACGCCGTACTCGCCGGTGTCCTCGGGCAGCGGCTCCATCTGGTAGGCGGCCGTCTGCTCCAGCCCGGAGACCTCCAGGACCGGCGGGGCGTCCACGGGCTCGCCCTCGGCGCCCTCCTCCTCGCCCGGCTCGCCGGAGCGGCGCAGCCGGCTGCCGGGGACGTTCTCCAGGGCCCAGCCCTTCTCGAAGCCGCGACGGAAGGAGAGCGTGACCAGCAGCTGCCCGATGCCGAACCCGACGGTGCCCAGGGCGATGACGGGCACCGAGCGCATCAGCACGCCGACGACGACGGCGAGGAACCCGAAGAAGGCGACGAGGCGCCAGCGCAGCCGGGCCTTGTACTGGAGCAGCACCTCACCGAGCAGCCACAGGGCGACCAGCCCGAACAGGATGTAGAGGACCGTCCAGCCCATGTACGCCCCTCTCGCAGAACCCTATGAGCGCCGGTGCAGCCCCAGGTTCTCGTAGATTTCCAGCGTCGCCGTGGAGTGGTTGAGCGTGATGAAGTGAAGGCCGGGGATGCCCTCGGCCATCAGGGTCGCGCTCAGCTCCGTGGCGTACTCGATCCCGACCGAGCGTACAGCCACCGGATCGTCCCCGACGGCAAGGATCCTATCGGCCAACTCCGGCGGGAAGGTGGCGTTGCTCAGCTTTGCGAAACGTTCGATCTGGCGGGCGTTGGTGACGGGCATGATCTCCGGGATGATCGGGGTGTCGCAGCCGGCCGCGGCGACCCGGTCCCGCAGCCGCAGGTAGTCCTCCGGATAGAAGAACATCTGGGTGATCGCGTAGTCCGCCCCGGCCCGGCACTTGTTCACGAAGTGCCGGACGTCGGTGTCCCAGTCCGTGGAGCGCGGGTGCATCTCGGGGTACGCGGCGACGCCGACGCAGAAGTCCCCGGACTCCTTGATGAGCTCGACCAGCTCGTACGCGTAGGAGACGCCCTCGGGGTGGGCGAGCCACTCCCCCATCGGGTCGCCCGGCGGGTCGCCCCGGAGGGCGAGCATGTTGCGGATGCCCGCGTCCGCGTACTGGCCGATGACGTTGCGCAGCTCGGTCACGGAGTGGTTGACGGCGGTGAGGTGGGCGACGGGCGTCAGCGTCGTGTCGGTCGCGATGCGCTCGGTGGCACGCACCGTGCCCTCGCGGGAGGAGCCGCCCGCCCCGTAGGTCACCGAGACGAAGGTGGGGCCGACGGCCTCGATGCGGCGGATGGCGTTCCACAGGGTCCGTTCGCCCTTGGCCGTCTTGGGGGCCATGAACTCGAACGAGTAGGAGCACTCGCCGGAGGCGAGCAGCTCGCGGATCGTCAGTGCGCGGTCTGTCCTGGTGGAGGGGGTGCCGTGGGCCATAGGACGAAGGTTAACCGTCGGTAGTGGCATGCCGGAGGCATGTCCGGCAACTGGACGCCTCACCTGGCTGGAAACCTTCGGAATCCGCAGGTGGCCCCCGCCGAGGTGGCCCCCGTCAGCGGGCTCGCAGCCGCTCGGCGAGAGCCGCGGCGGCGGCCCGCGGGTCGGCGGCCTCCGTCAGGGCGCGGACGACGACCACGCGCCGGGCGCCGGCGTCCAGCACGGCGTCCAGGTTCGTCGCGTCGATGCCGCCGATGGCGAACCAGGGACGCTCACTGCCGAGCGCTTCGACGCGTTCGGCGGTGTAGCGCACGAGCGACAGCCCGGGGGCGTGCCGCCCGGGCTTGGTGGGGGTGGGCCAGCAGGGGCCGGTGCAGAAGTAGTCCACGCCCTCGTCGGTGAGGGCGGCGTCGACCTCGGCCTCGGCGTGGGTGGAACGGCCGACGAGCACGTCCTCGGGGCTCGGGCCGAGGATGGCGCGGGCCGCGGGGACGGGCAGGTCCCCCTGGCCCAGGTGCAGCACGTCGGCGCCGATGGCGTGCGCGACGTCGGCCCGGTCGTTGACGGCGAGGAGCTTGCCGTGGCGGCGGCAGGCCTCCGCGAAGACGGGCAGGTGCCGCAGCTCCTCCCCCGCCTCCATGCCCTTGTCGCGCAGCTGGACGATGTCCACGCCGCCCGAGAGCACGGCGTCGAGGAACTCCGGCAGGTCCCTCTGCCGGGTGCGGGCGTCGGTGCACAGGTACAGCCGGGCGTCGGCGAGCCGCCGGGCGGCGGAGCCGGCCACGGCGGCCTCCGTTGCGGTACCACCGGACGCGGTGGCGGACGGTGCGGACGACGCGGGCATGAGGAGTTCCCCCCTGGTGGGACGGCGGGCCCGGTGCCGTCGCCCGTGGGCGTGGGCCCGGGCCCGACCGTCGGACGGTCTTCGGTTCGTTGCGGCGGCCGGTCGCGGCGAGGCCGCGGTCGGCCCGGCCACCGGCCTCAGGGCGTGGGTGGCCCTAGACGGCGAGCGCCTGCGCGCGGCGCTTCACCTCGGTGCCGCGGTTCTCGCGCAGCGCCTGCGTCGGCGTGCCGGGCAGGCTGTCGTCCGGGGTGAAGAGCCACTCCAGCATCTCCTCGTCGCTGAAGCCGTCGTCCCTCAGCAGGGTCAGCGTGCCGGCCAGGCCCTTGACGATACGCCCCTCGCCGATGAAGTCGGCGGGGACCATCAGGACCCGGTTCTCGCCGCGGCGCACCGCGAGGAGCTGTCCTTCCTTGACCAGCTGTCGAACCCGCGTCACCTCGACGTGCAGCTTCTCCGCCACGTCGGGAAGGTTGAGCCAGGCGGGGACGAGAGCATCAATCTTCGCGTCAATCTCGGTCACGTCCCCTAGCCTGCCATCCGCCGCCGACATCCGGCACCGCGACGGCCGCCCACGTGGCCCGAGTGGCGGCGGGCCGAGCGTCGGCCTGGCGGCGAGCGGCGCGGGGCGGCGGCCGGGCGGCGAGCGGGGCGGCCGGGCGGC
>NZ_JABLSI010000066.1 GCF_019303475.1 Streptomyces sp. JJ38 | reverse complement strand
CCCGCAGCCGGCCGCTCCGGCCCCGGCTCCGGCGCCCGCTCCGGCTCCGGCGGTTCCCGCCGCCCCCGCCCCGGCGGCCGGCGGTGGCGCCTACGTCACCCCGCTCGTGCGCAAGCTCGCGACCGAGAACAACGTGGACCTCTCCACGGTCAGGGGCAGCGGCGTGGGCGGCCGGATCCGCAAGCAGGACGTCCTGGCCGCGGCCGAGGCCGCCAAGGCCCAGGCCCCGGCCGCCGCGGCTCCCGCCGCGGGCGCGGCGAAGGCGGCGGCCCAGCCGTCCGAGCTGCGCGGCCAGACGGTCAAGATGTCCCGCATCCGCAAGGTCATCGCCGAGAACATGATGAAGGCGCTGCACAACCAGGCGCAGCTCTCCACCGTGGTCGAGGTCGACGTCACCCGGATCATGCGGCTCCGGGCCCGGGCCAAGGAGTCCTTCCTCGCCCGTGAGGGCGTGAAGCTCTCCCCGATGCCGTTCTTCGTGAAGGCCGCGGCCGAGGCGCTGAAGGTCCACCCGTCCATCAACGCCCGCATCAACGACGACGGCACCATCACCTACCACGACGTCGAGAACGTGGGCATCGCGGTGGACTCGGAGAAGGGCCTCATGGTCCCCGTCATCAAGGGCGCGGGCGACCTGAGCCTGGCGGGCATCGCCAAGCGCACCGCCGAGCTGGCCGGCAAGGTCCGCGGCGGCGGCCTGAGCCCGGACGACATGTCCGGCGGCACGTTCACGATCAGCAACACCGGTTCGCGCGGTGCGCTGTTCGACACGATCATCGTGAACTACCCGCAGGTCGCCGAGCTGGGCATCGGCGCCACCGTGCGCCGCCCGGTCGTCGTGAACCACCCGGAGCTGGGCGAGACCATCGCGATCCGCGACATGGCCTACCTGACCCTCTCCTACGACCACCAGCTGGTCGACGGTGCGGACGCGGCCCGCTACCTGAACGAGGTCAAGGAGCGCCTGGAGGCAGGCGAGTTCGAGGGCGAACTCGGCCTCTGAGCCACCCCGTTCCACCCGTTGGCCCGCTCCGGCCGTCTCCCCGACGGCCGGAGCGGGCCAACGCCGTTACGGGGCGCCGCCGCTACCGGACCGCTCCCGTCACCGGGCCCCGGGACGGCCGGCCAGGCCGCGCAGGAGGCGTACGTACGGGGTCCAGCGGGCCGGGGTGCGCACCGTTCCCGTCAGGGCGCGCTCGGCGCGGTCCAGGCTGTCCTCCAGGAGGGCGTCGTGCAGGGGCCGCCACAGCAACGGCCAGGTGAGCCGGGCCGGCCCCCGCGCCCTCATGGCCAGGGTGTGCCGCAGCATCGTCCGGCCCGCGTCGGCGGGCAGCACCGCGTACTCGTGGAACCCGTCGAAGCCCCTGGGCCCGTCGAACGTGAACCGCACCCAGGTGCCGGGCACGTACGCGGCGACGTGGTAGCGGACGGGCCCGTGTCCGCCGGACGCGCCGACGCCCAGAGCCCCGTCGAACCGCATTCGCGGCCACGCGTCGTGCGGCCAGAGCGCGTCCTGACCGCCCGCCAGTCGGTCGATCAGCGTTCCCACCTCGCCCCGGCTCCCCGCCAACCGCCGTTCGTGCACGTTGTAGACGCCCATGCCAACCTGCCTCACGTATTAGAGACGCATCTCTAATTAATATAGAGAGTAGCCTCCACTACATGGCCAGGCCACCCCGCTTCAGCACCGACCAACTCCTCGACGCCGCGGTGCGGCTCGCCGCCGCGTCCGGCCCCCCGGCCGTGACGATGGCCGCCGTCGCCCAGGCCGCCGACGCCCCGAGCGGATCGGTCTACCACCGCTTCCCCGGCCGAGACGTCCTGCTCGCCGAGGTGTGGCTGCGCACCGTGGAACGCTTCCAGGAGGGCTACCTCGCCGCGCTCACGGCGGACGACGACGTACTCCGGGCCGGGCCGGCCGCCTCCCGCCACGTCGTCGCCTGGAGCCGACGGCATCCCGAGCAGGCGGCCGTCCTCCTGCACGGCCCGGAGGCCTTCGGCCGGGAACGGTGGCCGGCCGAGCACCAGGAGCGGGCGGATCGCGGCAACGACCGGGTGTTCGCGGCTCTCCGCGCCGCCACCGCACCGCTGGGCGACGCGGACCCGGAGACCGCGGAGCGGCTGGTCCTGGCCCTCGTCGACCTGCCACTCACCCTCGTCCGCCGCCATCTGCGCTCCGGGGACACCCTCCCGCCACACGCCGAATCCCTCGCCGAGCACTGCACGGCCACCCTGCTCGCACCTCCCCCGCCCCGCTGAGGAGAAGCGGCGGCGGGACAAGGCCGCCGTCCGGGACGCGAGTGGGGCTCGACCAGGGCGCGACCGCCACGAAGTAATACAGTCTTCGCACTTGTTGGATGACCAACCCCAGTGCGGAGACTGCACAACTGTCCGACTTGTCCGGGCGCGCACCGTCCTTGAGGCATGGAGATCACAAGGGGCATGGGAACGGCAGGAGTTGAGACACTCAGCGGCCCGGTCTTCCGGCCGGGTGACCCGGGGTTCGAGGAGGAGGTCGGGGGCTACCAGACGGCGTACGCGCACCGGCCGTCGCTCGTCGTCGGCGCGGCGCACGCGGAGGACATCCGGCGGGCGGTGCGGTACGCGGACGCCCACGGGCTGCCGGTGGCCGTGCAGGCGACGGGCCACGGGCTGTCCGTGGCCGCCGAGGGCGGGGTCCTGGTCAGCACCCGGCGGATGCGGGGCGTGACGGTGGACGCGGAGGCGCGCACCGCGCGGATCGAGGCCGGGGCCCGGTGGGAGGACGTGATCGCGGCGGCGGCACCGCACGGGCTGGCGCCGCTCAACGGCTCGTCCAACACCGTGGGCGCGGTCGGCTACCTCCTGGGCGGCGGCATCGGCCTGCTGGCGCGGCGGTACGGGTACGCGGCCGAGCACGTCCGCGAGCTGGAGATCGTCACGGCCGACGGCGAGCGGCGGCGGACGGTGCCGGGAGAGGAGCTGTTCGGAGCGGTGCTGGGCAGCGGCGGCAACCTGGGCGTCGTCACCTCGATGGAGATCGGCCTCTTCCCCCTGTCGACCGTCTACGGCGGGCAGTTGGTGTTCGGGGAGCCGCACGTCGAGGCGGTGCTGGAGGCCTGGCGGCGGTGGACCGCCGAGGTGCCCGAGGAGCTGACGTCCACCCTCACCCTTCTCACGTACCCGGACGCGCCCGAGGTGCCCGGTCATCTGCGCGGCCGGTACGTGACCTCCCTGCGGATCGCCTTCGACGGGCCGGCGGCCGAGGGCGAGCGGCTGGTCCGGCCGCTGCGTGCGGTCGGGGAGCCGCTGGAGGACGAGCTGCGGGAGATGCCGTACACCGAGTGCGGCACCATTCACCGGGACTCCGACGAGCCGCACCCCTACACCGGCACCAACACCCTGCTCACCGAGCTGACGCCGGAGGCCACCGCGGCGGTGCTGGAGCTGGCCGGGCCGGACGCGCCCGTCTCGTGCGTCGTGGACTTCCGGCACCTCGGCGGTGCCCTGGACCGGCGCGGTCCCGGCCGGATCGCCGTCGACCACCGCCGGGCGCGGTACGTCGTGCGGGTCATCTCCGTGCCCGGTCCCGGGGGTGACGACCCGGCGGCGATCCGCGAGCAGCACGCCCTGCTGCGGAAGGCCTTCGGCCCGTGGCGCATCGGGCACTGCGTCAACTTCCTGTACGGGGACGGCGACGCGGCCGACGAGACGCAGACGGCCCAGGCCTTCGAGCCCGCGACCTACGCCAGGCTCGCGGCGCTGAAGGCCGCCTACGACCCGAAGAACCTCTTCCGGTTCAACCGGAACGTCCGTCCCGCAGCCGGCTGAGCGCCTCCCGGTGGGCCGCCCCCGGCGCCTCGTCGACCGTCGCGGGGATGTCCGGGGTGACGCCGGTGCCCTCCCAGTTCGTGCCGGTCACCGTGCTCACCGTCCGGGCGGTGGGCACGGTGACCGTGACGTGCCCGGTCACCGGGTACCGCTCCGTCGGGTGGGCCCCGCCGCGCGTCCTCTCCCCCACGACGACGGCACGCCCGTGGGCCTGGAGGGTGTAGGCGACGTCCTCCCCGCCGGAGAACGTCGTGGGCCCGGTGAGGACGAACACCGGCCGGTCGAGGTAGCGCGGAGCCGGCAGGTGGGCGGCCGTCCAGTGCTGGCGGGTGGTGCCGGCGGGCCGGTCGTGGATGTCGTTGAGGTGGACGTCACCGTCCGGGAAGAAGTAGCTGCACCACAGGGCGGCGCCCTCGGGCGAACCGCCCCTGCACGCACGGAGGTCGAGCAGAAGGGCGTCGCTCCCGGCGACGAGCTGCATCGCGGCCCCGATGGCGGGGGCACCCGAGCCGGGTTCGGCGATCCGGCGGACGTCCAGGAGCCCGATGTTGCCGTCGAGGTGCTCGAAGCGGCGTACGCCCTGGTTCTCGGCGGCGAGGAGGGCCTGGAAGGCGGCCTGACCGTCGCCCTCGTCCGCGGTGCGGGGCGTGTCGCTCCACAGCAGCCGCAGATGCTCGTCGGGGCAGGCCTCCTGGAGGTGGGCGGTGACGGCCTTGCAGAGGGCGGACCCGGTCAGGCCGTCGTACTCCCCGGCCGCGAGCCGGCGGCGGATCGCGCCGTCGATCACGGGGACCTGCTCGGGGAAGACGTAGCCGGCGCCTATCCGGTCCAGGGCCCGTTCGATGATCTGTGCGTTGGTGAGCATGACCGGCGATCCTAGCCAGCCCCGGTGGCGGGCCCGGCCGCCACGCCCGTCACCGCGCGTGTCCGAACCGGCCGTCCCGGTACGGGAGTCACGTGGCCAGCAGGGCGACGGAGGCGGTGAGGCCCACCGTGACGATGACGGCGCGGAGGGCAGCCGGGGGCAGCCTGCGCCCGATGCGGGCCCCG
Source organism: Streptomyces sp. JJ38 (assembly GCF_019303475.1). GTDB lineage: Bacteria > Actinomycetota > Actinomycetes > Streptomycetales > Streptomycetaceae > Streptomyces. The sequence goes on along the minus strand of NZ_JABLSI010000066.1, from coordinate 15,242 downwards.
AGGAGGCCGCCGAGGGTGGCCCCGAGGGCGATGGCTCCGGCGGCGGCCCAGTCGACGCGGGCGACGGCGATGAAGACGACGGCCGCGACGCCGTTGACCACGGAGGACAGCACGTTCTTGACGGCGTTGAGCCGCTGGAGGTCGTCGGGCAGGCAACTGCCGAAGAGGCCCATCATGAGGACGCCCTGGGCCGCGCCGAAGTAGCCGCCGTAGACCCCGGTGCCGAGGACGCCGAGCCACAGCGGGACACCGCCGTCGGGGTGGGCGTCGGCCGGCCGGCGGCTGGTGAGCCAGCGGTTCAGCCGGGGCTGGAGCAGCACGAGGACGCAGGCGGTGAGGATGAGCACCGGGACGACGGCGGCGAAGGTCTCGGCGGGCAGGGTGAGCAGCAGGATCGCGCCGGTGAGGCCGCCGAGGAAGGACGCGGCGGCGAACCGCAGGACGCGGCGGCGCTGGCCCCTCAGCTCTCTGCGGTAGCCGTAGGCGGCGCTCAGGACGCCGGGGACGAGGCCGATGTTGTTGGAGACGTTGGCCAGCACCGGTGGATAGCCGAAGGCGAGCAGCGTCGGGAACGTGATCAACGTCCCGGAGCCCACGACGGCGTTGATCCCGCCGGCGGCGACGCCCGAGGCCGCGATGGCCACCAGTTCGAGGGCGTTCACGGCCTCGGTCCCGGCGCCGATCCGGGCGGCGGTCCGGGTGGTGGTTTTGGCCCGGCTCCCGGCGGGGGCTGCGTGATCGTGGGCATGGTCACGGACACTACCCCGACCCGACGGCGCGAAGAGGTGACCGGTGAGTAGCCGGAACGGACGGCGCCGTATTGTCGAGGGTGACAGTTAGGAGCGCCCATGGCACCGCCCGTCGTCCAGTCGCTACGTGAGCAGATCCGCGAGCACATCGTGGAGGGCATCGTCAGTGGCCGGTGGAGCCCGGGTGAGCGGATCGTCGAACGCCGGATCGCCGTGGAGCTGCACGTCAGCCAGACGCCGGTGCGCGAGGCGCTGCGCGAGCTGGAGGCCCTGCGGCTGATCGAGTCGGCGCCCAACAAGGGCGTGCGGGTGCGGGCGCTGTCGGCGGCCGACCTGGAGGAGATCTACCCGGTGCGCGCGGGCCTGGAGCAGATGGCCGCGGAGCTGGCCGCGCCGCGGCTCGCCCAGGACGTGTCCGCCCTGGAGCCGCATGTGGCGGCGCTGTACGAGGCGGACCGGGTCGGCGACGGCGAGGCCCAGGTGCGGCACACCGTGGCCTTCCACCGCGAGCTGGTGCGGGCCTCGGGGAACAGCGTGCTGCTGCACACCTGGGAGTCGCTGGGCATCGAGGTGTGGACGGCGCTGTCCATCCGTTGGCTCGGGACCGTGCAGCAGTCCTACGCGGAGGAGCACGACGCGGTCGTGGAGGCGTTCCGCCGGTCGGACCCGCGGGTGGCGCAGCTGGTGAAGGAGCACGTCCTCGGCTGCGCCCCGGCCCCGGAGCGGCAGCCGGGCTGACGTCCCTCCGCGCTCCCGCCGACGGGGGCGTTCCGAACGGCACATTCCACCCCACGGCACCTTCCGCAGGGCCCTCTTCGACGGCGTTCTTCCTCGCGGATCCGCAGGCGTCGTGCCCAGGCCCGTGCCGGGGCCTTGGCAGCATCAGTGCCATGTGAAATATTACAGCCGTGCCCACGAGAGCTCCGAGCGACCTCATCGTCATCGGCGCCGGGGTGGTCGGTGCCGCCTGCGCCTACTACGCCGCCCGCCGCGGCCTGTCCGTCACGGTGATCGACCGCGGGCCGGTCGCGGGCGGCACCACCGGGAGCGGCGAGGGGAACCTGCTGGTCTCCGACAAGGAGCCCGGCCCGGAGCTGGAACTGGCCCTGCTCTCCACGCACTTGTGGCGGGAGCTGGCCGAGCGTCTTTCGGCGCGGATCGAGTACGAGGCCAAGGGCGGGCTCGTCGTCGCGGCCGACGCGGCGCGGATGCGGGCGCTGCGGCTCTTCGCCGAAGCGCAGGGGGCGGCGGGCGTCACCGCCCGGGAGATCGCGGGCGACCGGCTGACCGAGCTGGAGCCGCACCTCGCCCCGGACCTCGCGGGCGGCTTCCTCTATCCCCAGGACGCCCAGGTCCAGCCCGCCCTCGCCGCGGCCCGGCTGCTGCGCGCCTCGGGCGCCCGCCTCCGGCTGGGCGAGGCGGTGACCGGCGTCCTCACCGCCGCGGACGGCGCGGTGCGCGGCGTCCGGACCGCGGCCGGGGAGCTGCACGCCCCCGCCGTGGTGAACGCGGCCGGGGCCTGGGGCGGCGCGCTGGCCCGGCTCGCGGGGGTGAACCTGCCCGTCCTCCCCCGCCGGGGCTTCGTCCTGGTCACCGAGCCGCTGCCCCGCCTGGTGCGGCGCAAGGTGTACGCGGCGGACTACGTGGCCGACGTCGCGAGTGACGCGGCGGCCCTGCAGACCTCGGCCGTCGTCGAGGGCACCCCCGCGGGGCCCGTCCTCATCGGGGCCAGCCGCGAACGGGTCGGCTTCGACCGCACCCTGTCGACGGAGGCCCTCCGGCGCCTCGCCGCCCAGGCCACGGCGTTGTTCCCGGTGCTGGCCCGGGTCCGGGCGATCCGGACGTACGCGGGGTTCCGGCCCTACCTGCCCGACCACCTGCCCGCGATCGGCACCGATCCCCGGGTCCCCGGCCTGCTCCACGCGTGCGGCCACGAGGGCGCGGGCATCGGGCTCGCCCCGGCCACCGGGCTGCTCGTCTCCGCCCTGCTGACGGGCGACGGACCTCCCCTCGACCCCGCTCCGTTCGCCCCCGGCCGCTTCGCCGCCGCCGGCTGACCGCCCGACAGGAACCGCCGACGAGAACCACCGCACGCGAACAGCCCCACGCGAACAGCCCCACGAGAACCACCGCACGCGCATCGCCGCACGAGAGGAGACCCGCAGTGGCCCGCTCTCCCGCCGAACTCGTCGGGGCACAGCCCGCCCCGGCGTTCGAGATCACCTTCGACGGCCGGGCGGTGACCGCCCTGCCGGGGCAGTCGATCGCCGCCGCGCTGTGGGGTGCGGGCGTCCGGGCCTGGCGCACCACCCGCGGCGGCGGCCGCCCGCGCGGCGCGTTCTGCGGCATCGGACAGTGCTACGACTGCCTCGCCACCGTCAACGGCGAGCCCAACCGCCGCACGTGCCTGGTCCCCGCCCGGCCCGGTGACGTGGTCGGCACCCAGGAGGGAGACGGCCATGCCGGCCTCGGCGTCTGACCCGTACGACCTCGCGGTGATCGGCGCGGGCTGCGCCGGCCTCGCGGGGGCGGTCACGGCCCGCGAACGCGGCCTGTCGGTCGCCCTGCTGGACGCCTCCGGACAGCTCGGCGGCCAGTTCTACCGGCACCCGAGCCCGGAGCTGGGTGCCGCGCGGCCCGAGGCCCTGCACCACGACTGGTCCGTCTTCGCCGAGCTGCGCCGTCGCGGGGAGGCGAGCGGCGTCGACCACCTCCCCGGGCACCACGTCTGGACCCTGGCCCGGGAGGGCGACGGCCTGTGGGCGGTGCACGCCGTCAGCGGCGCCGACGGCGAGGGGGACCGTCCGGTACGGGTGAGGGCGCGGGCGGTCCTGCTCGCGACGGGCGCGTACGAACGGCAGCTGCCCTTCTCCGGGTGGACGGTGCCGGGCGTGGTGGGAGCCGGGGGCGCCCAGGCGATGCTCAAGTCCTCTCTGGTGCTGCCCGGTCGGCGCGTCGTCGTCGCGGGCAGCGGGCCGCTGCTCCTCGCGGTCGCCGCCTCCCTCGCGGCGGCCGGGGCCCGGGTGCCCGCCGTGGTCGAGGCGTCCGGCTACGGCGGGTACGCCCGCCGTCCGCGCGCGCTCGCCGCCAACCCGGGCAAGCTCGTCGAGGCGCTGGGGTTCGGCGCGTCCCTCCTGCGCCACCGGGTGGCCGTGAGGCCGCGCAGCGCGGTGACCGAGGTGCACGGCACCGGGCGGGTGGAGGCGGTCACCGTCTCCCGGCTCGACCGCGGCTGGCGCCCCGTTCCGGGGACGGGCCGCCGGATCGTCTGCGACGCGCTGGCCGTGGGGCACGGGCTCGTGCCGCAGATCGAGCTGGCGACGGGGCTCGGCTGCGCCACCCGGTCGGCGCCCGACGGGACCCGCGCCCTCGCCCAGGGGGACTCCCAGGAGACCTCGGTGCCCGGCCTGTGGGCGGCGGGCGAGACGGGCGGGGCCGGCGGCGCACAACTCGCCCTGCTCGAAGGCGAGCTGGCGGGCCTCGCGGTGGCCGCCGCGTTGCACGGCCGCCCCGAGCTCGCCGGTGGCGCGCGGGCCCGGCGGCTGCGCCGCCGCCGGGACCGGCTGCGCGCCTTCGCCGAGGCGATGGCCGCCGCGCACGCGCCCGGCCCGGGCTGGCCGGACTGGCTCGACGACGCCACCGAGGTCTGCCGCTGCGAGGAGGTCACCGCGGGCCGGGTCCGCGAGGCGGTCGCCGACGACGGCGCCCGCGACGCCCGCACCGTCAAGCTGCTCACCCGCGCGGGGATGGGCTGGTGCCAGGGGCGGATGTGCGGATCGGCCGTGGCCCGTCTCGCGGCGGCCGGAAGCGGCGGGACCGTCCCGCCGTCCCCCGAGCGCCGGCCGTTCGCCGTGCCGGTGCCGCTCGGGGTGCTGGGCTCGCTCGACGCGCCGGGCGTGCCCGATCAGCCCGGTACGCCCGACGAAGCCGTCGCACCGGACGAACCGGCCGCGTCGGCGCCCGACGGGAGCGGCCGCGCGGACGCGTGACGCGCTCCCGCCCTGCCGGCGCCGGACGGGCGCGGCCCCGGTGGCCTCCGCACACCGCTAAATGAAATGTCACACACTACAGAAGGGTCGACGGCATGACCGCCACCACGTGGAACAGCGAGCGCCCCTGGCGCGGCATCATGGTCGCCACCACGCTCCCCCTGCGCGAGGATCTCTCGGTCGACCACGACGCCTACGCCGAGCATGTCCGCTGGCTGCTGGAACACGGCTGCGACGGGGTCGTGCCGAACGGTTCCCTGGGCGAGTACCAGACGCTCACCGACGCGGAACGCGAGCGGGTCGTGCGCACGGCCGTCGAGGCGGCGGGCGACGGAGCGCGCGTCATGCCCGGTGTCGCCGCCTACGGCAGCGCGGAGGCCCGGCGCTGGGCCGAGCAGGCCGCCGAAGCCGGCTGCGGCTCCGTGCTGCTGCTGCCGCCCAACGCCTTCCGCGCCGAACCGGCCGCCGTCCGCGCCCACTACGCCGAGGTGGCCCGGGCCGGCCTGCCCGTCGTCGCGTACAACAACCCCTTCGACACCAAGGTCGACCTCACGCCCGCGCTGCTCGCCGAACTCCACGCCGAGGGCCTGGTGGTGGCGGTCAAGGAGTTCAGCGGCGACGTGCGCCGGGCGTACGAGCTGGCCGAACGCGCCCCGGAGCTGGACCTGCTGATCGGGGCGGACGACGTCCTGCTGGAACTCGCCGTCGCCGGTGCCGTCGGCTGGGTCGCCGGATACCCCAACGCCTTCCCGGCCGCCTGCGCCGCCCTCTACCGGGCCGCCGTCGCCGGGGACCTCGACACCGCCCTGCCGCTCTACCGCTCCCTGCACCCGCTGCTGCGCTGGGACTCCAGAACGGAGTTCGTGCAGGCCATCAAGGTCTCCATGGACATCGTCGGCCGCCACGGCGGCCCCACCCGGCCGCCGCGCCTCCCGCTGGCCGGGGAGGCGCTGGCCGGGGTGCGGGCCGCCACCGAGAAGACCGTCGCCGACGGACACCGCTGAGCCGGGAGAGGAGACGCCCGTGCGCACACGTCATGTCTTCCACGCCGTCGACTCGCACACCGAGGGCATGCCCACCCGTGTCGTCACCGGCGGGGTCGGGACCATCCCCGGCGACACGATGGCCGACCGCAGAGAGCACTTCACCGAGCACCTGGACCACCTCCGCACGCTGCTGATGTACGAGCCCCGCGGCCACGCCGCCATGAGCGGGGCGATCCTGCAACCTCCGACCCGCCCCGACGCCGACTACGGGGTCCTCTACATCGAGGTCTCCGGCCTGCTGCCGATGTGCGGGCACGGCACCATCGGCGTGGCCACGGTCCTCGTCGAGACGGGCATGGTGCCGGCCGTCGAGCCCGTCACCACTGTCCGCCTCGACACCCCGGCCGGGCTGGTCTCCGTCGACGTCCACGTCCAGGAGGGCGCGGCCAGGGCGGCCACGCTCACCAACGTGCCCGCGTTCGCCGTCGGCCTGGACCGCAAGGTGCCCGTACCGGGCTACGGGACGGTCACCTACGACCTCGCCTTCGGCGGGAACTTCATCGCCTTCGTCGACGTGGACGCGCTGGGGCTGCCGTTCGACCGGGAGCGCAAACAGGATCTGCTCGCGGCCGGGCTCGCCCTCATGGACGCCGTCAACGCCTCGCCCGAGCGGCCCGTCCACCCGGAGCAGCCGGGCATCAGCGGGCTCAAGCACGTCTACCTCGCGGCCCCGGGCTCGAACGGTCGTCACTCGCGTCACGCCATGGCCGTGCACCCGGGCTGGTTCGACCGCTCACCGTGCGGCACGGGGACCTCCGCCCGGATGGCCCAGCTCTACGCCCGCGGTGAGCTTCCGCTGGGCCGGGACTTCGTCAACGAGTCCTTCATCGGTTCGCGGTTCACCGGCCGCCTCGTCGCCAAGACGGAGGTCGGCGGGGTGCCGGCCGTGATTCCGACGATCACTGGCCGGGCCTGGCTCACCGGCACCGCGCAGTACTTCCTCGACCCGAACGACCCCTTCCCCGGAGGCTTCCTCCTGTGACCACCACGTCCACCGCGCACCCGCCCGTCGTCGTCTCCCGCAACCCCGCCGATCCCTCCGAGGTCCTCGCGGAGGCGCCCGCGGCGGGGGCCTTCGCCACCGTCGCCGCCGTCGAGCGGGCCCACGCGGCCCAGCCCGGCTGGTTCCGGGGCGGCGCGGCCGCCCGGGCCGCGGCGCTCTCCGCGGTCGCCGCCGCCGTCGAGGCCGCGGCCGGGGAGCTCGCCGGACTCGCCGTCCGGGAGGTGGGCAAGCCCCTGACCGAGGCCCGGGCCGAGGTGGCCCGGACGGTGGCGATCTGGCGCTACTACGCCCAGGCCCCCTACGAGCCCACGGGCGCCGTGCACGAGGCGGCGGCCGGGGCGGGGCTGCTGCTGACCCGGCGCCGTCCGCACGGCGTCGCCGGACTCGTCACGCCCTGGAACTTCCCCTTCGCCATCCCGAGCTGGAAGGCCGCCCCCGCGCTCGCGGCCGGGAACGCCGTCGTCCTCAAGCCCGCCCCCGAGGCGACCGCCTGTGCCCAGCGGCTGACCGAGATCGTGCGGCGGGCACTTCCGGACGACGTGTTCACCACGGTCGCCGGGCACGCGGCCGAGGGCCACGCGCTCGTCTCCGCCGCCGACGTCGTCTCTTTCACCGGCTCAACCGCCACCGGCGCCACGGTCGTCCACACGGCCACCGCGCGAGGGGTTCCCGTCCAGGCCGAGATGGGCGGACTCAACGCGGCGATCGTGCTGCCGGACGCCGACATCGAACGGGCCGCCGCGCACATCGCCGCCGCGATCGCCGGGTACGCGGGGCAGAAGTGCACGGCCACCAGCCGGGTGATCGCGGTCGGCGCCGCGCTCGACCCGCTGCGCGAGGCCCTCGCCGAGGCGCTCCGTGCCGTCCCCGTGGGAGACCCAGCCGACGAGGCCACGGTGTGCGGACCGCTGATCTCCGAGCCGGCGCGCTCCCGCGTGGAGAACGCCTGGAAGGGGCTGCGGGTGCTCACCGGCGGCACCGGCCGGGACCGCCGCCCCGGCTGGTACGCGTCCCCCACCGTGGCGGAAGACGTACCGTCGGACCATCCGCTACTGCGGGACGAGGTGTTCGGGCCCGTCGCCGCGCTCCTGCCCGCGGCGGATCTGGACCACGCCGTCAGCCTCACCAACTCCGTCCGGTACGGCCTGGTCACCTCGGTGCACACGGCCGGCCTGGACGCGGTGTTGCACGGGCTGGACCTGCTGGACACCGGCATGATCCGCGTCAACGCACCGTCCACCGGCGTCGACTTCCACCTGCCGTTCGGCGGCGCCAAGGCGTCCGGCCACGGTGCGCGGGAGCAGGGCCACGCGGCCGTGGACTTCTACACCTCGTCCCGGACGTACACCCTGACCCCCTGACACCCTGACACCCGCCAAAACAACGTGACATTGTACCCTGGTGGCCCCGCTCGCACGAAGGGAACACCATGGGGCACCTGAAGCACCGCAACCTCATCACCACCAGGGAGCGGCTGCGCGACCAGGTCGCCCACGCGCTGCGTGCGGCCCTGATCTCCGGTGAACTCCGCCCCGGCGAGGTCTACTCCGCGCCGGGGCTCGCCGAGGACTTCGGCATCTCCGCCACCCCGGTGCGCGAGGCCATGCTCGACCTGGCCCGCGAGGGCCTGGTCGAGCCCGTCCGCAACAAGGGCTTCCGGATCACCGAGGTCAACGAGCGCGACCTCGACCAGTACACGGAGATCCGCACCCTGATCGAGGTTCCGACGATCGGCCGCATCACCCGGAGCGCCTCCCGCGAGGAGCTCGACGCCCTCCGCCCGCTGGCCGAGGAGATCGTGCGGGCCGCGCGCGGGCACGACCTCATCGGCTATCTGGAGGCCGACCGCCGGTTCCACCTCGCCCTGCTCGCCCTCTCCGGCAACGAACGGCTCGTCGAGACGGTCGGCGAGCTGCGCAAGCGCTCGCGCCTGTACGGGCTGACCACCCTGGACGAGCGTGACCAGCTCATCCCGTCCGCGGAGGAGCACCTCGAACTCCTCGACCTGATGCTGGCGGGCGACGCCGAAGCGGCCGAGGAGTGCATCGCACGCCACCTCGGCCATGTGCGCTCGCTGTGGGCGAAGGGCCGGGAGGAGCGGCGGACGGAGGCAGACGGCCGGCCCGCCCCGAAGCGGAAGGGCCGCGCCGGCCGCTGAGCCCGCCCGCCGCGCGCCCGGCGCGAGGGCGCGGGCCCACGGGCCGGGGCTCCCGCGGTCGCGGGAGCCCCGGCCCGTGGCGGATCAGGCGCGCAGGGGTCCTTCGCAGCGGTAGTCCGCCGTTCCGGCCCGCCGGTCGGACCAGATGTCCACCTCCCCGAACGAGCAGTTCATGTCGGCCAGGTTGTCGCCGCCCGACACCGACCGTTCGAGGATGAAGTAGTCGACGGTCTCGCTCATGTCCCGGAAGACCTGGTCGGCGTCGTCCGCGCGGCTCAGGTTGGCCGTGACGCGGCCCGTGCAGACGAACCGGGGGCGCTCCGGCGCGCCGGCGGACCGGCAGGCGGGCGTCAGGTAGGTCGCGGCGGCGAAGGCGTCGCGGACCGCGCCGGCCGAGGCGTGGTCCAGCTCCGCCACCGGGGTGTACTGCGTGTCGGGCACGAACAGCTCGTCGACGTGGGCGATCTGGGTGTCGAGGAACGCGTCGTACCCGCGCTGCAGCGCGGCGTCCCCGCTCAGCCGCTCCCGCCAGGCGTCGAAGCCGGCGGGGTCGTCGGCCCGCAGGTAGCCGTACATCTCCCGGATCAGCGAGGGACGTTCGGTCCACAGGAAGCCGTACAGCGTGCCCGCGTAGCCGTAGAAGCGGAAGCCGTCGTCCGCGTAGGTGGCGTGCAGGATCTCGTCCACGGTCATCCGCGGCCCGCCGCCCGCCGTGTCGCTCATGATGCTGCGCACCAGGGCCTCGCGGACCCGGACGCCGTCATCGCGGGTGCCGCCGGCGAAGAACTCGGCCGTGCCCTCGTCCATGGCCGTCGTCCGGTCGCCCTCGTACCAGGGAGCCTCGCCGAAGAAGCCGGGCACCGCCCACCGGCCGTTGAGGTAGTGGGTGTACTCGTGCCGGAAGAGCTCCTCGAGGGTGAGCGAGGAATCCTGGGGGACGCGGCGCTGGTAGGTGTAGAAGGTCGCGCCACGCTCGATGTAGATCCCGCCGTTGTTCGTGCCCATCCCGGTGAGCAGGGGATGGTACGTCTCGTAGTCCGCGCGGGATGCGTACAGCACGGCGCGCAGCGTGGTGTTGGGGTCTCCCGCCAGCGGCTCGCGGGTGCCCAGGACCCGTTCGAACTGGCCCGTGACCTGCTTGCTCGCGTAGTAGAGCTGGTCGACGGTGGGCCGGTCGAGGCCGGTGCGGACGACGAGCGCGCCGTCGTCGTAGGTGTAGGTGTGCGGGAAGATGCGCCGCTCGATGTCCTCCCGGCACACTCCGTACGGCGCGCAGGCGTCGAACTCGATGAGCCAGGTGACGACCTTGGCCCAGGGCTGGCTGCCCTCGCCGAAGTTGCGGACCGTGGTCTCCAGCATGCCGCCGAGTCCGGTCACGATCTCGCCGCGCAGGGAGTCGATCTGGCCGAACCGGCCGTACTCGCCGAGGGCGTCGCGCACCACCCAGGCGTTGGCCGTGTCCTTGAGGTGGGTGTGCCCGGCGAAGGACGCGAAGGCCGAGCGGTACCCCGGGTCCGCGGCGACGGCGGCACGGAACGCGGTGTCCTGGTTGCCCGGGTAGACGCCGAGGTAGTTGAGGCTGAGGGCGGCCAGCGCGCTCCCGCCCCAGGCCGGATCCCCGGCCGTGTCGGGATGGCCGGCGTCCATGGTCTCCAGCACCCGCGTGACGAGCGGGAGCTGGTGCTGGCGCAGGCCGGGCGCGCTGGCGGCGTACAGCGCCTCGCGGAGGGTCTCGGCGTTCGTGCGGGTCACGTCGAAGGTGCGGTCGGCGGACCCGAAGGCGTCCACGGCGCCGCGCATCGCGCCCACGGTCGGCGGGTCGGTGACGTCGATCTCCTCGCGCGAGAAGTCGTGGTAGGCGACGGCGTGGAGGTAGGTGAACATCTCCAGCAGATGGCCGCCGTTGGTGCCGTCGTGGCCGGCGGACAGCGCGGTGGCGCGGCGTGAGACGGCCTGGACGTGCGCGTCCGACATGACCGGGGTCAGGCGCCCGTCCCACGTCCACAGGATGGAGCGCAGGCAGCCGTCGGCGGTGACGGCCGGGTCGGCGAGGAAGTCGGTGAACCGCTCGGGGCTCAGGCCGGTGACGGAGTCGAGCGTGCAGGGGACGCTCGCCCCCTCGGCGCTCGCACCCGCGGGCGGTGCGCTCTTCGGGTTCTCGTCCTGCCGCGGGCCGGGGACACGGCCCTGGCTCAGGCCGCCCGGGGCGTCGGGGGTTCGGCTGCCGGGGCGGGGCGCCTCGGCGAGCCGGTCGACCCGGTCGAAGCGGCTCCGCTCCGACGGGGAGGGCCCGGCCGGGTGCTGGCCGGGCGCCGGAGACGTCGGTGAGGAGGCGGGCGCGGCCGCGTGGCCGGCCTGGACTGCCGGGCCGCACAGCAGAGCTGCGGCCAAGGCCGCGACCGCCTGGCCGCGCAGGGATCTGAGGATGGACACCTGTGGCTCCTGTTGGGGGGTGGGTGGTCGGCCTGAGGCTCCCGTGCGGCGGCACGCGAGCAACCTCGCCTGAACCAGCCGTACTTGGCTCAGGCGAGCGCCATGTGACGTGTAACGTAGTAGTGTGACATTGCACTGACAACCCACTGCGCCCGGATCACGCGCGGCGGACACCGGTCCGGCCCGACCGGGCGCACCGGCCCGGACCGCGGCGGCGGCCCGCCCGGTGTGCTCAGGCGGGCCGGAGCAGGGCCGTCTCGGCGGGGGCGATGTCCAGCCGCAGGATGTCGGCTCCCGTGGGGCGGAACATGGCGATCTCGCCCTGCGCCAGAGAGGCCGTCAGCCGCCCGGCGGCCTCACCGAGCACGGGTGTGACGGCGTCGGCGTAGCCCGCGTCCAGGACGAGGACGGCGTCGGGTTGCCGCCAGTGCGCCGAGCGGGCGGGGGCGCGGCGGGTGACGTGGACGACGGTGGTCCAGGCGCGCGGGTGCGCGGGCGCGCCGGGAGGCCGCCGCAGATCGGTGACGAGGGCCTGCGGGCCGGGCCCCGCTCCCGGGGCCGTGGCGGGTCCCGGCGGCCAGGCGGTGGCGGCCTCGGAGACGGTCAGGCGCTCACCGCAGGCGGCCTGGAGGGGCGTCCACAGGGCCGGGCCGCGGGTGGCGGCCGTCACGGCGGCGCCGGTGGCGACGAGCCGACAGGCCAGCAGGCGGCCGAACAGGGACTCGCCGAGCACACCGACGCGGATGCTCCGGGGGCCGAACGCGGGCAGGGTGACGGCCTGTCCGGTGCGGTCGGTGCCCAGGTGGATGCCGCTGGGCGCGGGGAACAACGGGAAGCCCTCGCCCCCGGCGGCCGACGGCGGGCTGACCGGAAGGGCCGTCAGATCCGGGTACGCGGGGGACGCCGGGGACGCGGCGCGGGCCGGGGCGGTGGAGCGGTGGCGGCTCATGGGGTTCCCGTCGGCAGGGGGTGGGCGGCGGACGAGGTCGCGGGCGCGGCGGACGAGGTCCGGCGGGCCTGGGAGGTGCGGCGGGCCTGGTCCGGGGCGAAGCCGGTGGCGGCCTCCAGCGGCCGGGCGGGGTGGGCGACGGGCAGCGTCGCCACCAGCCCGGCGGGCTGGGCCCCGGTGAGCGGCAGCGCCGTGCCGGCTCCGACGAGCCGCTCGCGGCACTCCGCCGCCCGCTGGGCGGCGCCGCTCACGAGCCGCACGGCCGCCCGCGCCTCGGTGCCCGTCGCGGTGCGGCTGAACGTCACGGCGGCGACGGTGCGCTCCAGCCCGGTCGCCGACAGCTCGGTCAGCAGCCGCAGCCAGGCATCGGTTCCGGCGAGCCGGGCGGCGAGCGCGCAGTGGGTGGTGTGGGGGCCCGCCCAGCTGTCGGCCAGGGCCCGGCCGGAGCCGTCCGGGTCGCCCGCGTCGCGCAGCAGCTCCCGCAGCCCGTCCCCGTCCAGCGGTTCGGCGGGCACGTCCAGCGCGGCCAGGCGGGCGCGGAGCCGGGCGGTGGCGGCGGCGAGCGCGGCGCGCGCCCCCGCCGCTCCGCCGCCCCGGGCGTCGGCCACCTCGGGGGCGTCCCAGGGCTCGTAGCGCACCACCAGGTGGGAGCGGACGGCCACGGGCCGTGATCCGGCCGGGAGTTGGCGGTAGGCGAGGGTGGGTTCGAAACGGCGGTGGAAGTCCCAGGACGGCAGCCCGAACTGTTCGACGAGGAGTTGGACGGTCACCGGGCGGGCGGGGTCGTGGGCGAGCCACTCGCCGAGCGTGTCGGCGGCCGGCGCGGGCAGGACGCCGGACGGCAGGGCGAGGACGGCGGCGTGGCCGCGGCCGTCGGACAGGACGCCGACCGGCCCGCCGTTGCGGTCGGCGGTCTCGGTGGTCTCCAAGGCGGGCAGGAGCGTCGCGGCGAGGCCGAGCCCCGGGTCCCGGGGGCCGCCGGGGCCGGGGGCGAGGGCACCCCGGCACAGCCGGGCCAGGAGCCGGGCGTCGAGCCACTGCCCGTCGCGCCGCAGGACGGCGAGGACGCCGGTGCCGGCGCCCGCGGCGAGCAGCGCCCAGCCCTCCGGGCCGCCGAGCGCGGCTCCGGCGAGTCCGGCACCGAGCGCGCCCTGGAGCGTCACGGCCCGGGCCCGGCCGAACGCGGTGGTCTTCGGGAGCCTCATGCGTCGCCCTCCTCCGCGCCCTCGGCGCTCTCGTCCTGCTCTTCGTCCCCGGAGCTCTCGCTCTCCCCGCTCCCCTCGTCCTGCCCGGCGTCCGGGGAGGCGTCGGCCTCCTCGTCCGGCTCGGGGCCCGCCCCGGTCCGGCCGTCGCCCTGGTGCTCGACGGCCGCGGCGCGGGGGTCGAGGACGGGGCCGCGCGGCAGCAGGCCGACGTAGGCGGCGGGCAGCGTCGGCGCGTCGGCGGGGGTGTACCGGAGCCGCTCGACGGCCTCGGCGGTGGCGAGGGGGTAGGCCGTGCCGCCGTCGGTGACGAGGGTGTAGGTGCCGCCCGCCCCGGCGGAGGCGGTGGCCCGGACGAGGGCGCCGCTGCCGGGCCGGACGTAGACACCGGTGACGATGCCGAGGGTGGTGCCGTCCGCGGGGGCGACGGGGCTGAGTCCGGCGGGCTCAGGGAGCCGGCCGGGCAGGTGGACGACGGCCTCCCAGGGCGCGTCGCCGGGGGCGGAGCCGGTGGGCGTGGTGACGCAGAGCGGACGGTTGCGGTCGAGCCGGTCGGCGTCCGGCAGCCGCTCGGGCCAGGCGGGGTCGCCGGGGGCCCGGGCGCCCGAGCGGGGCGCTTCGGCGGCCTGCACCGGCGTCAGCTCGTGCTCGGCGACGTCGGTGGCGCGCAGCAGCGTGTACACGAGCTCGGAGACGGCGACGAGCCCGTCCGGGCGTACCGTGTAGTACTGGGGGTTCACCCCGTTCAGGTCACTGTGGACGACGTCGCCGACGGCGGCCTCGACGCCCACCTCGGCGGCGGGTTCGCCGCCCTCGTCGACCTCGGGGGTGTCGATGGCCGGGGCCTCGGGGACGGTGGCCAGGAGCGCGTCGGGCAGCGGCACCCGCTGGGCCCGCTGGAGGCCGAGGGTCGCGGCGACGCCCTCGGAGACCCGGTAGCGGCGGCCGGAGTCGAGCAGCCACAGCGTGCCGCCGGGCGCCTCGGCGAGCACGGTCGCCGAGGCGGCGGAGCCGCTCGCCGGGGCGGCCTCGGGGAGGGCGACGTAGACGTAGGTCCGCGCGCGGCGTTCGGTGTCCGTGGCGGGGACGGTGCACACGGTCCACGGGTCGGTGCTGAGGTCACCCTCGCCCGGGAGGGCGTCGGGGGCGGAGGGGATGCCGACGGGCAGCCCGCGTGGGGCCTCGTCCAGCGCGGCCTGCCGGACCTCGGTGACCCGGCCGCCGCCGACGAGGAGCGCGGAGGCCAGGTTGAGGGCGGGGTGCACGGTGCCCTCGCTGACGACGTAGCGGTCGCCGCTGCCGCCGACGACCACGGCGCCGTTCTGCGGCAGCTTGGGGCCGCGTCCGCCGCCCAGCCAGCCGGCGATGCCGAATCCGGCCATGATCAGGACGCCCATGGCGACGCCGCCGGCCAGGGCGCGGTTGACGCGGCGGCGGGGGTCGCGCAGCGCCTCGTCGGCGCCCCGGAAGAGGCCGGTGGCCTGGCGCCGGTTCTCGTAGGCGTGGGCTTCGGCGAGTTCTCGTGTGGTGGCCATTCCGGGTTCCTGTGGGTCGTCCTGGTGCGGATCGGGGGCGTCCTCGGTGGGCCGCCGGTCAGCGGGGCTGCCGGCGGGCGGGCCCGGGGGCGCGGCCGGGGGCGGCCGGGTTCGGCCGGGGCGGCGGGCCGAGCCGGTGCAGCGCAGCGTCGGGCGGGCGGCGGGCGCCGGTGCGGCC
>NZ_JABLSI010000065.1 GCF_019303475.1 Streptomyces sp. JJ38 | reverse complement strand
CCCCGGCCGCGACCGCCGCCTCCCCGGCCGGCTCCCCCGGCGCCGCGGGGATGCGCACACCGCCCAGCAGCACCGCGCCCGACTCGTCGACCAGCAGGTCCAGCGCCCGGTCCGCGCCGGCCAGCACGGCCCGGGCCGCGGCCACCGCGTCCAACGGCAGCCCGAGGCCCGCCGCCAGTCGCACCGCCGACGGCAGGCCGACCGGCACCACACCGAGCGCGGCATGCGGCCGGACGTCCCCCGCCGCGCCCACGCCCTCCTCGTCCGGCACGCCCACGGCCTCCCGGTGAAGCTGCTCCACCGCGCGCAGGAGCGCCGCGTCGTCGCCGACAACGACCGGGCGGCGGCGTCCCCGCCGCGCCACCGCCCGGCCGACCTCCTCCCGCGACTCCGGCAGGCACACCTTCACGTCCCCGGCGGCGCTCAGCACATCCCGGGCGATGCGGACGGACTCCCCGTCGACGTTCCGGGCCACCGGATCGACGACCACGAGCAGGTCTGGAGCCGACACGTTCGTCCTTCCTCAGGTAATCTCTCGGTGCAAGAGCCCCTGCCGCTGTTGCGTCAGGGGCTTCGACTATCCGGGGCACCGATTCACGGCTCTTGGTGGCGGCGCGTGCGCCGCACGTCGCGCAAAGGCGCGCGACACCGCGGCAAGGACGCGGTTCTCCCACCGATCCGCACGATGGACATGCCCCGCCCGGAAGGGGTGTACGCCTGTGCCCGCACTCGTGCTGCTCGGCGCTCAGTGGGGTGACGAGGGGAAGGGGAAGGCCACCGACCTGCTCGGCGGTTCGGTGGACTACGTCGTCCGGTTCCAGGGCGGCAACAACGCCGGCCACACGGTCGTCGTCGGAGACCAGAAATACGCCCTCCACCTGCTGCCCTCCGGCATCCTCTCCCCGGGCTGCACCCCGGTCATCGGCAACGGCGTCGTCGTCGACCCGGCCGTGCTGCTGGAGGAGCTGCGCGGGCTGGACGAGCGCGGCGTCGACACGTCCAAGCTGCTGCTCAGCGGCAACGCGCACCTGATCACGCCGTACCACACGGAGATCGACAAGGTCACCGAGCGCTTCCTCGGCAAGCGCAAGATCGGCACGACCGGCCGGGGCATCGGCCCCACCTACGCGGACAAGATCAACCGCGTCGGCATCCGGGTGCAGGACCTGTTCGACGAGTCGATCCTGCGGCAGAAGGTCGAGGCCGCCCTGGACTTCAAGAACCAGGTGCTCGCCAAGCTCTACAACCGCCGCTCGGTCAGCACCGAGCAGGTCGTCGAGGAGCTGCTGGGCTACGCCGACCGGCTCTCCGGCTACGTCTGCGACACCACCCTGGTGCTGAACAACGCCATCGACGAGGGCAAGGTCGTTCTCTTCGAGGGCGGTCAGGGAACGCTGCTCGACGTCGACCACGGCACGTACCCCTTCGTCACGTCCTCCAACCCGACGGCGGGCGGTGCCTGCACCGGGGCCGGGGTGGGGCCGACCCGCATCAGCCGCGTCATCGGCATCCTCAAGGCCTATACGACGCGTGTGGGCGCCGGACCGTTCCCCACAGAGCTGCTCGACGAGGACGGGGAGAAGCTGCGCACCATCGGCGGCGAGCGCGGCGTCACCACCGGACGCGACCGCCGCTGCGGCTGGTTCGACGCGGTCATCGCCCGGTACGCCACCCGCGTCAACGGGCTGACCGACTTCTTCCTCACCAAGCTCGACGTGCTCACCGGCTGGGAGCGGATCCCGGTGTGCGTGGCCTACGAGATCGACGGGAAGCGGGTCACCGAGCTGCCCTACAGCCAGAGTGACTTCCACCACGCCAAGCCGGTCTACGAGTACCTCCCCGGCTGGACGGAGGACATCACCAAGGCGAAGACCTTCGCCGACCTGCCGAAGAACGCGCAGGGCTACGTGAAGGCGCTGGAGGAGATGTCCGGGGCGCCGATCTCCGCGATCGGCGTCGGCCCCGGCCGCGACGAGACCATCCAGATCCGCTCCTTCCTGGACTGACCCGGCCGCCCGGACCGGCCCCGCGGGGGGCGGGGTCCGCTGGTCACCCCGACCGGCGGATTCCGCCCCCGCCGCCGTCAGCCGCGGCGGATCATGTCCAGCAGCACGCCGAACGCGGGCTTGTCCGGATGGAACGGCGCGTAGTGGCCGACCCCCGGCAGCAGATGCAGCCGGGCGCCCCAGTTCCCCGCGTACCGGCGGGACAGCTCGACGGGCACGTCGGCGTCCTCGGTGCCGTGCAGCAGCTCCACCGGCACCCGGGGCAGCAGCCTCATCGGGTCGGCCTCGGCCAGCAGCCGCCGCACGTTCGGCTGGCCGCCGAGCAGCTCGGCGACCGCACCACCGCTGAGGCCCAGGTCGTGGGCGCGGGCGAGGTCAGCGACCGGAGCGACCGCGAGCACCCGGTCGGCCGCGCGCTCCCGCCGGGCCGCCGCGCACAGCGCGAGATGACCCCCGGCCGAGTGGCCCACCAGCGCCGCGGGCGGGCCGCCCAGGTGCTCCAGGGCCGCCTCCACGTCCTCGGCCGACGCCGGCCAGCCGCCGTCACCGCCCACCCGCCGGTACTCCACCAGCTCGACGGCGAAGCCGTGCCGGGCCAACGCCGCGGCGAACGGCGTGAGATGGCCGCGGTCGTACCGCTCCCGCCAGAAGCCCCCGTGCAGCACGGTGACCCGGGGCCCGGTGCGCGGCCCGTAGAAGTCCACCACCTGGGAGGGGTGGTCCCCGTAGCGCTCCGAGGCGTCGGGCGCCACCGGGGCCAGGCCGAGGAGGTCGCGCTCCTCCGCGTTCGTCACCCCGTCGCCTCCGCCACCTCGCCGAGCACCCGGGCCGCCCGCTCGACGTCGGTGAAGGATGTGTAGAGCGGCGTGAAACCGAACCGCAGCACCCCGGGCCGCCGGAAGTCGCCGACGATCCCGCGGGCGATGAGACGCTCCATGACCTGCTCGGCGTCCGGGCACTCCAGTGCGATCTGGCTGCCCCGGCGCTCGTGCTCCGTCGGCGTGATCAGGCGCACCCTCCCGGGCGGCAGACAGGTGTCGAGCGCCTGGAGGAAGAAGTCGGTCAGGGCCAGCGACTTGGCCCGCACCGCCGCGATGTCCACCCCGTCCCACACCGTCAGCGCCGCCTCGAGCGCCAGCATCGACAGCAGGTCCGGGGTGCCGACCCGGCCCCGCAGGACGCCCTCGGCCGGGACGAACTCCGGCGTCATGGCGAACGGCTCCCGGTGCCCGTGCCAGCCCGGCAGCGGGGAGTCGAAGCGCTCCTGGTGGCGCCGGGCGATGTAGAGATAGGCCGGGGAGCCCGGCCCGCCGTTCAGGTACTTGTAGGTACAGCCGACGGCGAGATCGACCCGGTGCTCGTCGAGCCCGACGGGCAGGGCCCCGGCGCTGTGGCACAGGTCCGCCACGACCAGCGCCCCCGCCGCGTGCGCCGCCGCGGTGACGCCGGGCAGGTCGTGCAGCTCACCCGTGCGGTAGTCCACGTGGTTGACCAGCACAGCGGCCGTCCGCGGCCCCACCTCCGCGGCCATCTCGTCCGGCCGCACGGCGCGCACGGCGCAGCCCGTCATCCGGGCCGCCGACTCGGCGATGTAGCCGTCCGTGGGGAAGGTGACCGCGTCCACCAGGACCTCGTCCCGGCCCTCCGGCGCCAGCCGCACGGCCCCCACGACCGCCTTGAAAACGTTCACCGAGGTGGAATCGCCCACGACGATCTGCCCGGGAGCCGCGCCGACGAGCGGGGCTATGCGGTCGCCGACGCGCTCGGGCGCCTCCCACCAGCCCGACTCCGTCCACGACCGGATGCGCAGCTCGCCCCACTCCCGGCCCACCACCTCGGCCAGCCGGCCCGGCACGGCGTGCGGCAGGGCGCCCAGCGAGTTGCCGTCCAGATAGACGACGCCCTCCGGGTGCTCGG
This sequence comes from Streptomyces sp. JJ38, assembly GCF_019303475.1. Taxonomy (GTDB): domain Bacteria; phylum Actinomycetota; class Actinomycetes; order Streptomycetales; family Streptomycetaceae; genus Streptomyces. The sequence continues at coordinate 29,877 of NZ_JABLSI010000065.1, read as the reverse complement.
GGTCCTCCAGCGCGAACAGCTTGCGCGAGGCGGCCAGCTCGTCGGCCTCGTCCAGGCGGGCGGCCTTGGCCCGCAGCTCCTTCTCAGACATGGCTCCGCGCCGTCCACAGCTCGGGGAACACGTTCTTCGTCGCCCTCTTCTCCAGCCAGGCCACCCCGGCCGACCCACCGGTGCCCACCTTCGAGCCCATGGACCGCCGGGTGGCGACCAGGTGATCGTTGCGCCAGCGCCACACCAGCTCCGCGACCTCCGTCAGCGCCTCGCCCAGCCGGGCCGCCGGCGCCTCCGGGTCGCCCGAGTACACCCGCGCCCAGGCCGCCTCCACCTCCGGCGACGGCTCGTACCGCTCCTGCACGTCCCGGTTCAGCACCGCGTCCGGGATGTCCTCGCCCTGCCGGGCCAGGAACCGCAGCACCTCGTCGTACAGGCTCGGCTCGTGCAGGGCCTTCTCCAGCTCGTCGTGCACCCGGGGCGCGCCGCGGTGCGGAACGAGCATGGACGCCGACTTCTCGCCCAGCAGGAACTCCATGCGCCGGTACATCGCCGACTGGAACCCGGAGCCCTCGCCCAGGGCGGCCCGGTAGGAGTTGAACTGCCCGGGGGTCAGATGCGCGAGCGGTTCCCAGGAGGCGTTCAGCGACTGGAGCTCGTAGGTCGAGCGCCTGAGCGCGTCCAGCGCCGTCCGCAGGTCGTCTTCCCGCAGCGCCTGCGCCGCGGTCTGCCACTCGTGGACGATCACAGTGAACCACAGCTCCATGACCTGGGTCGTGACCAGGAACACCATCTCGCCGGGATCGTCCGACAGCGGGTGCTGGAGGTGGGTGAGGACATCGGCCTTCACATAGTCCTCGTACGGGGTCGTCCCTGCGAAGTCCAGGTTGGGCGTCTCGTCACTGTCCTGCATCGAAGGTCTCCTCGCCATTCCACCCGGGGTCACCGGGCCTGCCGCGATCATCTCCGGCCGAGGGGGCGACGGCAAGGGCGGGGCTCAGGGCACACTGGTGAGCATGGCCATTCACGAGAACCTGCTCGGGGGTCCGCCCCCGACCCACCTGCCCGACGACCCGGGCCCGCGCGAGGCGCTGGCCGCCGGTACGGCACCGACCGAGGTCGCCGCGCGGTACCCCGCCTCCTCCCTCGCCTGGGCCCAGCTCGCCGACGAGGCCTTCGAGGGCGGCCGGGTCGTCGAGTCCTACGCCTACGCCCGCACGGGCTACCACCGCGGCCTCGACGCGCTGCGCCGCAACGGCTGGAAGGGCCACGGGCCGGTGCCGTTCGAGCACGAGCCGAACCGCGGCTTCCTGCGCGCCCTGCACGCCCTGGCCCGCGCCGCCGGCGCCATCGGCGAGCAGGAGGAGCACGAGCGCTGCTCGACCTTCCTCAAGGAGAGCAGCCCCACAGCAGCCGAAACCCTCAGGTAACCCCCACCCCGCCCCGCCAGGGGCGCGGGGGCCGCACGACCCGCCCCGCCAGGGCGCGGGGAACTGCGCGACCAGCCCCAACGCACCCGCACCCGGGAACGCGCACCCCGAAACCGGGGCATCCGGGGCCCCGGATGCCCCGGTTTCGGGAGGGGTGGGGAGAGGCCAACCTCAACGGGACCCGGTCTGTGGCCGGGTCCCGTCACCGGTCGCCAGGGCGAAGCCCGGGCAGGGCGAAGCCCGGGCACAGGCCCCCGGGGCAAGGCCCGGGGAGGGGCAGGCGGGGCGCAGCCCCGCCGCTCACTTCAGCTTGGTGCCGGTCGAGTCACTTCAGCTTGGTGCCGGTCGAGCGCAGGTTCGCGCAGGCCACCTGCACCCGCTCGGCCATGGACTTCTCCGCGGCCTTGCCCCAGCTCCGCGGGTCGTACAGCTTCTTGTTGCCGACCTCGCCGTCCACCTTCAGCACACCGTCGTAGTTGCGGAACATGTGGTCCACGACGGGCCGGGTGAAGGCGTACTGGGTGTCGGTGTCGAGGTTCATCTTCACGACGCCGTTCTCCAGCGCCGTGGTGATCTCGTCCTCGGTGGAGCCGGAGCCACCGTGGAAGACGAAGTCGAACGGGCTCGCCTTGCCGAACCGGGCGGCGACACCCTCCTGGAGCTCCTTCAGCAGCTCGGGACGGAGGACGACGTTGCCCGGCTTGTAGACGCCGTGCACGTTGCCGAAGGAGGCGGCCAGCAGGTAGCGGCCCTTCTCGCCCAGGCCCAGGGCCTCGGCGGTGCGGATGGCGTCGTCGACGGTGGTGTACAGCTCGTCGTTGATCTCGTGGGTGACGCCGTCCTCCTCGCCACCGGTCGGGGTGATCTCGACCTCAAGGATGATCTTGGCGGCGGCGGCCTGGGCGAGCAGCTCCTGCCCGATCGTCAGGTTGTCGGCGAGCGTCTCGGCCGAGCCGTCCCACATGTGGGACTGGAAGAGCGGGTTGCGCCCGGCGGCGACGCGCTCGCGGGAGAGCTCCAGCAGCGGACGGACGTAGCCGTCCAGCTTGTCCTTCGGGCAGTGGTCCGTGTGCAGGGCGATGTTCACCGGGTACTTCTCGGCGACGATGTGCGCGTACTCGGCGAGGGCGACCGCACCGGTGACCATGTCCTTGCTGTACTGGCCGCCCAGGAACTCCGCGCCGCCGGTCGAGATCTGGACGATGCCGTCGCTCTCGGCCTCGGCGAAGCCGCGCAGGGCCGCGTGCAGGGTCTGGCTGGAGGTGACGTTGATGGCCGGGTAGGCGAACTTGCCGGCCTTCGCCCGGTCGAGCATCTCGGTGTAGATCTCGGGGGTTGCGATGGGCATGCTGTCCGCTCCTTGGGAGATGTGCGGGTGTCGGGTTCCCTGACCGTGGGCGACATCGTCGTCGGACCCATCTTCCCAGACCCGAGCAGAACCTCCAGAGGGACCGTCCGAACGGACCCGAGACGGCGAGGGCGGCCGGGNGCCGGGCTCAGCTCAGACCCAAGTCCTCGCTGCGGTAGGCCTGGTAGTAGGGCAGCCCGGTCTTCTCGACGGCCGGAGCGGCGCCCCGCTCGACGATCACCGCCACGCCGACGACCTCGGCCCCGGCCTCCCGGAGCGCCTCGACCGCCGTGAGCACCGAGCCACCGGTGGTGGAGGTGTCCTCCACGGCCAGGACCCGCCGTCCGGCCACGTCCGGTCCCTCCACCCGACGCTGCAGACCGTGCGCCTTTCCGGTCTTGCGCACGACGAAGGCGTCCAGCTTCCGCCCGCGCGCCGCCGCGGCGTGCAGCATGGCCGTCGCCACCGGGTCGGCGCCCAGGGTGAGCCCGCCCACGGCCTCGTAGTCGAGGTCGGCGGTGAGATCGAGCATGACCTGACCGACCAGCGGCGCCGTCTCGCCGTCGAGGGTGATCCGGCGCAGGTCGACGTAGTAGTCGGCCTCCTTCCCGGAGGAGAGGATCACCTTGCCGTGCACCACGGCCTTGTCCTTGATCTGCTGCAACAGCGCAGCACGCGCATCGGTCATGCCCCCGAGCCTATCCAGCGCCCGCCGGACGTCGGCCCTCCGCCTCGACCCGCCGCCAGGCCCAGGTCGTACTGACCTCCAGCGGCTCGATCGGGGTGACCAGGCGCGGCGCGGTGTTGAGTCCGTTCGGCGGACCCGACTGCGGCTCCACGCAGACGGCGGCCTCCTGCTCGTCGTAGACGACGACCCACTCCGCCCGGCTCGTCACGGACAGCTCCAGCTCCTCCGGCCAGGTCAGGGTGACGTCGACGCCGTCCGGCATGCCGAAGCAGTCGTCCCACGGGCCGGGGCGCGGCTCGACGCGACGGCCCGTGGGCAGGTGGTCCGGGCCCCGCTCCTCCTGCCAGGCGGGGGTGAAGTCCACCCGGACGTCGGAGCCGCCCCGCCCGAGGTTGCGGCGCCACCACGGGTGCCAGCCCGCCTGGGCCGGGAAGGACTCAGCCGCCGTCTCCACCCCGAGCGTCAGGGTCAACGAGCCGCCGTCCTCGGCCAGCTCCACCAGCTGCGTCACCGTGCCCGACCACGGCCAGGGCTCGCCCAGCTCCCAGGTGAACGCGGCGGACCGGCCGTCCGAGGCGACCGTGCGCCAGCGCCCGTTCCGGGCGAAGCCGTGCAGGGCGTGCGGCGGCGCGTCGACCGGCAGTTGGTACACCCGCCCACCGTTGCGGACGCGTCCCCGGTCCGTGCGCCCGCAGAAGGGCACCATCACGAAGGAGCCGTAGCCTTCGCCGCTCACCAGCAGCTCGGTGCCGCAGACGCGCAAGGAGGCGATCCGGCAGCCGTGTTCGGGCTCGACGGCCACCTCGGCATCGCCAGCCGCCAGCCGAACCATCGAGGTCTCAGTCGTCACCCTCCGAGACTAGGCCCCGTCCGGCCAGATCCGCCGGACGGGCCTCAGCGGCGACGGCGGAGGGCGCGTCCGACGAGGACGGCGGAGGCCACGGCCAGGGCGGCGGCCGGGGCGGCCCAGCGCAGGGCGACCTGGGTGCTGAGGGGCTCCGGGGCCGGGACGGGTGCGTACCGGCCGCGCGGTGGGGCGTGATCCACCTCCTCCGCGCTGCGCCCGATCATCGTCCGCCGGGCGTGGGCGGCCTCGGCCGGAACCGACTCGGCTCCCTCGCGGTCCTCGTGCCCTTCGCCGTAGCCCTCGTCGCTCAGCGGGTCCAGCGAGGGCGGCGGCACCTCGGTGTCGAAGACGGAGGGCCGCTCGGGCTCCGGAGCCTCGGGGCCGGGCTGTTCGGGCTGTTCGGGCTGCGCGGGCCGCTCGCCTTCCTCTGGCTCGGCCGGGGCCGCGGCCTGGGGCTCCTCCCTGGCACCGCCCGGCTGGTCCGGGGCGGGGATGCCGGGGATGACGCGCTCGTTGTCGTCGGCGGGCGGGTCCGCGGCCAGGCTCTCGGCCAGCGCCTGGCCGAACCGTTCCAGCAAGCGGCGGCCGAGAGCGGCGCGCTGGGCGGGCTCGGCCTCGGTGAGCCGTCCCTTGCCGCGGACCGTGCCGGAGCAGACCAGCACCGTGCCCGCGTCCTCGGCGCCGGCCTCGCCGCGGCCCTCGGCGGGGCGGGGTGCGAGCGTCAGCGTGAGGCGGGCCGAGCCGGGGCCGCGGGCCTCGTCCCCCTTGCCGACGACGCGGAACCCGTCGTCCTGCGCCGTGACCTCGAGGGAGCCGCGGTAGGTGATCGTGGAGCCGCCGATCCGTACCCGGAGCCGGCCGGTGACGGTACCGTCGGCGTCGGCGTCCGGCCCCTCCTCGGCGTCGAGTTGCAGCCCGGGCACACAGCGGGCGACGCGCTCGGCCTCGGCGAGCGCCGCCCGTACCGGCCCGACGGGAAACGGGACGTACACCTCGTGCTCCATGCACGCGAGCCTACCCGCGCGGACCGTCACCAAGGCCGTTGCGTGGCGACTCCATGTCGCGCTCGCGTCGTTTCGCCCGGGAACGCCCGCCCGGGCGTCTCGCTGCTCGGAACGTTTCGGCACCCGGCGTCGGCGGCCGTCAGCCATAGCGCGGATGCAGCAGCGTGGAGGGGGGCAGCCCGGGAATCCGCCGGCGTTCGGCGCTGGCCGCCGCATGGTCGAGGTCGGCCTGGGTGAGGGCGTCGGGGCCCGCACCGCCGCCGGCGCCCTCACCCAGGCCGAGCGGGGGTGCGGAGCCGGGGGAGGCCAGCAGGAAGCCCCAGTCGGCGGCGTGCGGCCCGACGGCGGCCTCCTGCTGGCCGCGGTCGGTGTCGGCCGGGAAGCCCGAGGCCCGGCCGTCGACGGCGTACGGCACGGGATGGAGCCCGGCCGCCCGCAGCGTGGACTCCACCGTCCAGAAGGCCGGCCCGGCCCCGCCGACCGAGCCGGCGTGCACCGCGAAGCGGCCGTCGTCCGCGAGGGCCCGGGCGAGCAGCCCGTAGAACTCCTGGGAGTACAGCCGCACGCTCTCCGCCAGCCGGGGGTCGGGCAGGGAGGAGACCACGACGTCGTACGGCGGCTCCCCCTCGTGTGGCCAGCCGCGCAGCCAGCGGAACGCGTCCGCGGTCACCACCCGCACCCGGGGGTCGTCGAGGGAGCCGTCGTTGAGCGCGCTGAGCCGCGCGTCGGTGCGGGCCAGGGAGACGACGCGCGGGTCGAGCTCGACGAGGGTGACCTCCTCGACGTCCGGGTGGCGCAGTACCTCCCGCAGCGCCAGCCCGTCGCCACCGCCGAGGACGAGCACCCGCTCAGCCGGCCCGGCCGCCATGGCCGGGCGGACGAGGGCCTGGTGATAGCGGGCCTCGTCCGCTCCGCAGACCCGCAGCCGCCCGTCCAGGTACAGCTCCAGCCCGCACGGGCCGTGTGCGGCGGCATCGGGTCGCCTCCCGTGCCCACCGCCGCCCTCCATGAGCACGATCTCCTGTACGTCGCCACGCACGGCGACGCGAACCTCGCCGCCGTAGACCGCACGCCGGGCGGCCTCCTCGAACGGCTCCGAGAAGACGGCCGCCCCGCCGAGCAGGGCGGGCACGACGGCGAAGACCGAGGTCAGCGCCACCCGCTTCCTGGGCGAGAGGTCGTGCCGGAAGAGCCACAGGACGAGCAGCCCGCCCGCGGCCACGTTGACGACCCCGGCGAGCAGGGCCCCGACGAGCTGTCCGAACAACGGCAGCAGCAGAAAGGGGAAGGCGAGCCCGCCGACGAGGGCGCCCACGTAGTCGGCGGCGAACAGGTCCGCGACGGCGTTGCCCGCGTCCTGGGCCCGGATGCGCTGGATGAGCGTCATCAGCAGCGGCATCTCGGCCCCGATGAGCACCCCGATGGCCAGGGAGAACGCGACCACCACGCCCCGGGACGCACCGAACCAGGCGAACGCGGCGAACAGCGCCATGACCGAACCGCCGCCGACCAGCGCGAGCAGGCACTCGATCAGCCCGAAGCAGCAGACGGCCTGGCATCGGAGCCGCTTGGCCACCAACGACCCCACACCCATCGCGAAGACCATCACCGACAGCACGATGGACGCCTGGGTGACCGAGTCCCCCGTGAGGTACGACGCCAGGGCGACGAGGGCGAGTTCGTACACGAGACCGCAGGCGGCGCAGACGAACACCGAGCACAGGACGAGGAAGCGGCCGAGCCCCGGCCGCACGGGCAGCCGGACGGGTGTGTCCTCCGGAGCCCGCCGCGACACGTCGGGCTGTGCCGCCCGCCCGGACACGGGCTGATCGATCATGCCGGGAACGCTACGTGACGCCAAACCTGCACAACGTCACCCACACGAGTGCAATCCGACCCGGTCAGCCCGGCGCCGCGGCTCCCGCCGCCGCCTCCCCAGCGCCCACGGCGACCCGGGTCCGCGTGGCCACGAGCCGCCCCTCCTGCGGGTACGCGTGCCAGGTGCGCCAGGAGACCTGCCCGCCGTGACGCTGGACGAGCAGCGCGGTGAAAGCGTAGGGATCGCCGGGGAACGTCCCGGCCAGTCCGTTCGGATGCTCGGACACCAGGGCCAGCAGATCCTGCGCCCGCCCCGCGAACGAGCCGCGGGAGAGGGTCTCGACCCGGGTCGCGAACTCGTACTCCCAGCGTCCCAGCCGTTTGGACACACCGAGCGGCAGGGGGCTGCTGCTCCCCGGCATACAGGCCACCGTCTCCGAGCAGCTGCCGCTCTCGTCATCGAGCAGCACTTGGTGGGAGGCGCCCAGCAGCCTCAACTGCGCCCGGGTTCCGTCAAGTTCCAGATCGAGTGTGGCCAGGGCCGGGAGCGGCTCCCGCCCCAGGGCCCAGGCGAGGTCGCCGGCGCGGGTGTCGGTGTAGGCGGTCTTGAGCGTGGTGAGCATGGATCGGCTCCGCAAGCACGTGTGGAGTGATGGGCCGGTTGAGGGGTGGGCCGGCCACTGGGCGGGGATGCACCTCGAGTTCCTGAGATCGCCGGCTCGTGCCCGCATGGGCTCCTGATACGCCCTCACCGAATCACGCTCGACACCGAGTCCACAGCGGTTTTACCCAACTTCTGGACGTTTCCATACCGGAGGGGGCGGTAGTGGTCATCTGTTCAACGTTCGTGCGGTTTTCACCCCGCATATGCGCTTCTCACACCGGGGCCGGTCCCGCCCGCACCCCCGTCGGGCGGGGCCGGCCCGGACCCCGTTCAGCGACCTCCCCGCAGGTCAGCCGCAGTCACCACCACCGCCACCACCGCCACCGCCGTCAAAGCCGCCGCCACCACCGCCACCACCGTCAAAGCCACCGCCGCCACCGCCGCCACCGCCGTCAAAGCCGCCGCCACCGCCGCCGCCGAAGGACGAGCCTCCGTCGGAACCGCCGGGAGCTCCGTAGAGCGTGGCGCCCCCCGCGGAGCGGCGCACGCCCCTGGCCGGGCCCGAACCCGATCCGACCCTGGCCACGAGCACCGCGACGACCGCGGCCACCACCACGCACACCAGCACGACGACGACGAGCCCACCCATCCTGATCAACCCCCTCCGAACTGCCCCGCCCCCCGACGGAGCAGGCCGTTGCCTGGCGGATGCCCGCACCCCGTGCCGTCCAAAGCAGACTTGAGCAAGCTCAGAGCTTGCGCCGCGCCGGGGGCGATCGGTGAGGATGCCGGACATGGGACGACCTCTGCTGAACCCACGCCTCGCCGAGTTCGGAACGACGATCTTCGCCGAGATGTCCGCACTCGCCCAACGCACCGGGGCCATCAACCTCGGCCAGGGCTTCCCCGACACCGACGGGCCCGACGAGGTCCGGGAGGCCGCCGTCCGCGCGCTGCGCGACGGCCGCGGCAACCAGTACCCGCCCGGCCTCGGCGTCCCGGAGCTGCGCCGGGCCATCGCCGAACACCAGGACCGCTTCTACGGCCTGGGCCTCGACCCGGACACGGAGGTCCTGGTCACCGCAGGCGCGACGGAGGCCATCGCGGCGACCATGCTCGCGTTGCTGGAACCCGGCGACGAGGTCATCGCCTTCGAGCCCTACTACGACTCCTACGCGGCCTGTATCGCGATGGCCGGAGCCCAGCGCGTGCCCCTCACCCTGCGCGCCCCGTCCTTCCGCCCGGACCTGGACGAGCTGCGTTCCAAGATCACCCCGCACACCCGCCTCCTGCTCCTCAACACCCCGCACAACCCGACCGGGACGGTCCTCACCCCCGAAGAGCAGAGGTCCATCGCCGCGATCGCCGTCGAACACGATCTGCTCGTCGTCACCGACGAGGTGTACGAGCACCTGACCTTCGACGGTGCCGCCCACCTCCCGGTCGCCACGCTCCCCGGCATGCGCGAGCGCACGGTCTCCATCTCCTCCGCCGGCAAGACGTTCTCCTTCACCGGATGGAAGGTCGGCTGGGCCATGGCGGACGCGCCGCTCCTCGCCGCCGTCCGAACCGCCAAGCAGTACCTCACCTACGTCAGCGCGGGCCCGTTCCAGTACGCGGTCGCCGAGGCGCTCCGTCTGCCGGACACCTACTTCGACGGCTTCCGCACCGACCTGCAACGCAAGCGCGACCTGCTCGCCGACGGGCTGCGAGCGGCCGGGTTCGAGATCTACCAGCCCCAGGGCACGTACTTCATCACCACCGACATCACGCCGTTCGGCGAGAGCGACGCCTACGCCTTCTGCCGCGCCCTCCCGGAACGGTGCGGCGTCGTCGCCGTCCCGAACTCCGTGTTCTATGACGACCCCGACGCCGGCCGCAGCCTGGTCCGCTTCACCTTCTGCAAGCAGGACGACGTCCTTCGGGAAGCGGCAAAGCGCCTGCGGGACCTGACGAGCTGAACCCAGGGCCGCTTCGTCCGGCCTGCCGGTCATACCGCGAGCTCGCCCAGCCCACCGGACCTCGGCGAGCCCGTTCAGGGGCCGCCCGGGGGCCGGGCGAGGCGGGTGGCGAGGCCGGAGGAATCGCGCCGGCCAGAGCGCTGTCGAGCTGACCCGCCTGACGACACGCCGGAAACGCCCTACTCTCGTAGCGTGGACGCGATAGCGGTCGAGCTTCTGATGGCCCTCGCGGGCGGTACCGCCGGGGCCGCCGGGCAGGGAGCGTGGCAGTCGCTGTGCGAGCTGGTGCGGCGGCGGCCGGCGGCGAGCAGCGACGGAGACGGGGACGCCCATGCAGTTCCCGGGCAGGGGGAGCTGGAGGAGCTGCGGGCCACGCCCGAGGACGCCGGGAGGGCGCGTGCGCTCGCCCGGGCGCTCACGGAGCGGGCGCAGCGGGACGCCGAGTTCGGCCGGGAGCTGGACGCCTGGCGGGACCGACACGGGGGAGACAGCGTGACCATGGGGATCTACGGCGGCACCCAGGGAACGGTGGTGCAGGCGCGGCACATAGGCACGTTGAACCTCGGCAGTCCCGGGCGACCGGGGGCGGAGGGCTGACGGCAGGGGAGCGGGGTGCTCCGTCGCAGGCCGCCCGGTGAGGTGCGCCAGGAGGTGTTCGGCGGTCGGCAGCAGACGGTCGTCCAGGTCGGAACCGTCGAGCGGCTGAACCTCTACGTACAGTTCGGCGCTCCGGGGCTGCTCACGGTGCTCGGGTCCGTACTGCTGCTGTACCGGCCCCGGCTACCGGTGCCGGACGGCTGGGGGCTCAGCCCGGTGTGGGTGGGGTGGCTGTGCCTGGGGAGCGCTCTGGGGCTGTGGGTGGCGGCGCGGCTGGTGCGCGTCCGGCGGCGCAGTGAAGCGGTCTGGAGTTCCGCGCGCGTACTCGACAAGGCCGCCGACGATGTCGCCGAGGCGCTGTTACAACGCTACGAGGACGACGAACGGCTGCGGCAGGCCGATGACCCGCAGACCCTCGACGTGCTCTGGCGGGGGCGGGGAGACGGGCCGGACGCACACGAGCGGTCCATCGCCGACTACTTCGAGGACGCCGCCGCGGTGCCCGACCGGAGGCTCGTCGTGCTCGGGCCCGCCGGTGCCGGGAAGTCCGTGCTCGTACTGCGGCTCGCCCGGGACCTGCTGCGGCGGCGGGCGGGCCGGGCGACGGGGAACGGCGCGGCCTCGCCCGTGCCCGTCGTGGTGTCGCTGGCCTCCTGGGACACCGGGCGGGGGCTCGAGGCGTGGGCGGCCGGGCAGCTCGCGGCCGAGCACCCGCAGGCGTGCGCGCCGGTGCCGGGGGCGCCGCCGGAACGGACGGCCGCGTATCTCGTGGACACCGGACGAGTGCTGCTCGTGCTCGACGGTTTCGACGAACTGCCCGAGGCGGCGCGGACGGTGGCCTTCGCCGAGTTGCGCGCCATGCCCGAGTCCCGGCCCTTCGTCCTGACGAGCCGCCCCGAGGAGTACGGGGAACAGGTGCCCGCCGACTCCGACTTCCTGCGTACGGAGATCCGGCTGGAACCGCTGACCCCGCAGGCGGTCGGCGCGTATCTGAGCGCGGGCGGGCGCAGGGCGCGTTGGCGGAACGTGGTCGGCCGGCTGACCGAGGCCGCGCCGGACCGCTCACCCGAGGCGCGGCTGCTGCTCCAGGCGCTGGACGTGCCGCTGATGGTCGGGCTCGCGCGGGCCGCCTACGGGCCGGACGACGAGGACCGGCACCCGGACGAGCTGGTCGCACCAGGGCGCTTCGGCAGCGTCGAGGAGCTGCGGCGTCATCTGTACGCCGCCTACCTGGACGCGGTCTACAGCTCCTCGCGGTCGTGGCGGGAGCTGCACGGCGGCAGCTCCCCCGACGAGGCCCGCATGTGGGCCGGGTTCCTGGCGGCGCGGATGCGGGCGGCGGGGCGGACGGAGTTCGCCTGGTGGGAACTCGACCGTGAGGTGCCCTGGTGGGTGCGTGTACTCGGGTTCGTGCCCGCGTTGGCGGTCGCCGGTGTCTGCCTGCGTCTGGCGGCGTTCGGGAAGCCGTGGTGGCAGCCGGAGGTGGTGGACGTGCCGCTGTGGGGCGGCTTCGCCGTCGCCGCGGCGCTCGCGGGAGCCTTCACCGGTCTCGCCACCGTCAGGGGCCGGGACCAGTGGCGGCTGCCTCCGCACCGGCTCACCGGGCTGTCGGCCCGTCGGATGCTGGCGGCGCTGCGGCGGCGTCCCGTGCGCTGGGGCGTGGGCCTGACGGGCACCGGTCTGGTGGCGGGCTGGGCGACCGCCCTGGTGCAGGGCTCGGTATTCGGAGCGGTGGTCGGCGCGGTTTCGCTGCTGGCGGTCGGCGCACATCTGCATGAGGCCGTGTGGCGGCCCGCGGACACGGCGCTCGCCGACTCGCCGGACGGGCTGCTCCGTGCCGACCGGCGAGCCGTGCTCGCCTTCGGGTTCCTCGACATGGTGCGGTCGCGGTCGCCCGACTATCCGCGTGCGCTGTTACTCCTTCCCGTGCCGATGCTCCTCTGGTGGCAGTCGTTCGGGCACGGGCGGCACCACGTCTCCGTCCTCGACTGGGTCGTCGTCGGCGGCGGATCGCTGGTGAGCTGGCTGATGTACGGCGTCGCCGTCTCCGCCTGGGGTCGGTACACCGTGGCCCGGCTCTGGCTCGCGGCGGGCGGAAGGCTGCCCCGTCGGCTCATGGCGTTTCTGCGGGACGCGCACCGGCGCGGCGTGCTGCGCCAGACCGGCGGTTTCTACCAGTTCCGGCACATCGAGCTGCGGGACCGGCTTGCCGAGGACGTCTCCGCGCACGACCGTCGTGGCGCGCACTCCGGAGACGACCCCGGTGACGGCTCCCGTGACGGCCCCGGTGACGGCTCCCGTGACGGCCCCGGTGACGGCTCCCGCGACGACGGTGGGGTAGGCCACCGTGACCGTGGGCCGGGCGGCCGGGGCCGGAGGCCGGTGGGCGGGCGGCTCGGGATGGGTCTCGCGGCGACGGTCTGCAGCATGGCGGTCCTGCTGCTCGGCAGCGGCGTGCTGGTCATGACCACCGCTCTGCCTGTCCAGGCGCTGCCCGGCGCGTGCTCGCTGCTCGACGAGCGGGACCTGGGACGGCTCATGGCCGACGGCGTCGTGCAGCCGCTCGCGGAAGGGACTCGATGCTCGGTCACCGAGCAGTCACCGTTCGACCCGGAGGTGCGGATCGACGTCCGGGCCCAGTGGTACCGGACGAGCATGCGGCAGCACGGCGTCCGCGAGGCCGAGGCCTGGTTCGACCTGGGCAGGATGGGGGTGGGTGAGGACGTCACGCTGCACGGGTTCGGAGACGAGGCGTACGCCGTCTTCTGGCAGCAGCCTTCCGTGTGGGACTTCATGGACGTGTCGCCGTGGCGAGCGGCACTGGTTGCGCGCTACGGCAACGCGGTGATCAGTGTCCAGTACGCCGAGGAGTTCGCCACCAGGGAACGCACCGCGGCCGTGGCCGAGATCCTGTTCCGCAAGGCGCTGCGTGCCGCGGGACCGCAGTGGGCCGAGGACGGCGCGGGCGGGGACGGGACCCTGGCCGACCCGCCGAAGTCCCGGATACCCGAGGAGGGCCAGCACCGGTTCTCCTTCTACCGGCGCGAGGCGCGGGGGGCCGTGCACGGCGCGACATGGAAGGACCAGGAGCGCTCATACCTGTGGCGGCTGTCGGGCTTCCCCTTCGCCTTCCGGGCGCCGAAGCAGCTCAGCTGCGGCTTCGGACCCTCTGTGGACGACTGGGAGGCCGGGCTGACCGCGCGCGACTGCGAGTCGCGGGAACCAGCGCAGGGCGGCGGCCCGCCCCCGCACGACGTACGCGTCGAGCTCGCCCTGCGCTACTGCGGCCACGGCTGCGCTGACGAGGACAGGGACGCCCTGCTGCGGGGCGCTCGTAAGTCCCGCTCGGAGGAAGCCGACTGGACGAGGCTCGGCTTCGGGACGTCGTACGCCGTACGGGAGGCGGGGGGAGCGGAGAACCGATACGAGATGCTGTTGTGGCGGCACTTCACCCACGAGGGTGACGACGGGGAGCGGGCTGAGTCCTTGCTGTGGGTCAGCGTGGATACCCCCGAAGAGGAGAGGCAGCTGGCGCAGAAGATCGTCAACGACGTCTTCGCGCAGACCGGCGGCAAGCGGTAGCCGTCACACCGCCGCGTCGGACGCCGCCGTGCCCGAAGCGGCGGCGGAGCCGCCGGCGGCCGGCGAGAGGGTACGAGGCCCGGGCCCGGGCGACTGAGCCCGGGCGTGAGTGCGGCCCCGGACGCCTGGCGTCCGGGGCCGCGCCCCTGTCGAGTGGGGGCCGGTCAGCCCTCGGTGCTCTCCGGACCCTCGGGGCCGGACTCGGCGTCCTTCTCCAGCCCGAGCGACTCCACGAGCCACTTGTCGAACTCGATGGACGCCCGCACCCAGCTCACGGTGCTGGAGACGAAGTGCTCCAGCGACACACCCGTGCCGATCAGCATCTGGGCCTCGCCGATGAGGCGGACCGTGCCGTCGTCGTGGGTGTGCGTGTAGATCTTGGGCCACAGGGTGCGGCGGTTCCAGTCGTCGATCGACTCGAGGATCTTGATCTTGTCGTCGATCGAGTGCGGCCGGTCGTAGAACGTACGGACCGAGAAGACCCGTTGCTCCTTCTCGCCGCGGAACATGAAGTAGGTGCGGAATTGCTCCCACGGCGCCGCGAGGTCGCCCTCGTCGTCGACGACGTACTTCAGCTCCATCTGGTCGAGCAGCTGCTTGACCAGGTCCTGGTCGGGGACGATCGGCCCCTGCGGCGGACCCCCCTGCGGCTGCTGCGGCTCCTGGCCCCCGAAATTGGGAATCGAGGACGGGTCGATGCTCACGTAGGTGTTCCCTTCGTACGGCTGCGGCCATCCTCCCCCACGACGGCCCGGTCCCCGCAACCCCGGCCAGGTGGGCCGTCCGGCGGAAAACGTCGGCAGGACGCCGGGAGGCCGCCCGCCGGACCGGGGTACCGCGGGATTCAGCCGGTGGCCGGTCCGACGAGCAGACCGCCCCCGGCGACGTCGACCCGGACGGTGTCGCCGTCGCGCACCTCACCGCTCAGGATCTCCCGGGCCAACTGGTCACCGATCGCGGTCTGCACCAGTCGGCGCAGCGGACGCGCGCCGTACGCCGGGTCGTTGCCCTCGACCGCCAGCCAGTGCCGGGCGGCCTCGGTGACCTCCAGCCTAAGCCGCCGGTCGGCCAGCCGCCGCTGGAGCGCGTCGATCTGCAGCTGCGCGATCCGCTCCAGCTCGTCACCGGTCAGCGACGAGAAGACGACGAGGTCGTCCAGCCGGTTGAGGAACTCGGGGCGGAAGGCCTGGCGGACCGCCGCCAGCACCTTCTCCCGCTGGTCCTCGGGCTTGGCCAGGGGGTCCATGAGGTGCTGGCTGCCGAGGTTGGAGGTGAGGACGAGGATGGTGTTGCGGAAGTCCACGGTGCGGCCCTGGCCGTCGGTGAGCCGGCCGTCGTCGAGCACCTGGAGCAGGATGTCGAAGACCTCGTGGTGGGCCTTCTCCACCTCGTCCAGCAGCACGACGGTGTACGGGCGCCGCCGCACCGCCTCCGTGAGCTGGCCGCCCTCCTCGTAGCCGACGTAGCCGGGCGGGGCACCCACGAGCCGGGCCACCGAGTGCTTCTCGCCGTACTCGCTCATGTCGATGCGGACCATGGCCCGCTCGTCGTCGAAGAGGAAGTCGGCCAGCGCCTTGGCGAGCTCCGTCTTGCCGACGCCGGTGGGGCCGAGGAAGAGGAACGAACCGGTGGGCCGGTCGGGGTCGGCGATGCCGGCGCGGGTGCGGCGCACGGCGTCCGAGACGGCCCGCACGGCCTCCGCCTGCCCGATCAGCCGACGGCCGAGCTCCTCCTCCATCCGCAGCAGCTTCTGCGTCTCGCCCTCCAGCAGCCGTCCGGCCGGGATGCCCGTCCAGGAGGCGACCACGTCGGCGATGTCGTCCGGGCCGACCTCCTCCTTCACCATCGTGTCGGGGGCGGCCTCCTGCTCGGCCTCCGCCCGCGCGGCCTCCTCCAGCTGCCGCTCGACGGAGGGGATCTCGCCGTACAGCAGCTTGGAGGCGGTGTCGAAGTCGCCGTCGCGCTCGGCCCGCTCGGCCTGACCGCGCAGCTCGTCCAGCCGCTCCTTCAGCTCACCGAGCGCGTTGAGCGCCTGCTTCTCCTTCTCCCACCGGGCGGTGAGGCGGCGCAGCTCCTCCTCGCGGTCCGCCAGATCGCGGCGCAGCTTCTCCAGCCGCTCGACGGAGGCCGGGTCCGACTCGCCGGAGAGCGCCAGCTCCTCCATCCGCATCCGGTCCACCGAGCGCTGGAGCTCGTCGATCTCGACGGGCGAGGAGTCGATCTCCATGCGCAGCCGCGAGGCGGCCTCGTCCACCAGGTCGATCGCCTTGTCCGGCAGGAAGCGGGAGGTGATGTAGCGGTCGGAGAGCGCGGCGGCGGCGACCAGCGCGCTGTCGGCGATCTGCACCTTGTGGTGCGCCTCGTACCGGCCCTTCAGGCCGCGCAGGATCGCGATCGAGTCCTCGACGCTCGGCTCGGCCACCAGCACCTGCTGGAAGCGCCGCTCCAGCGCCGGGTCCTTCTCGATGCGCTCGCGGTACTCGTCCAGCGTCGTCGCGCCGACCATGCGCAGCTCGCCGCGCGCCAGCATGGGCTTGAGCATGTTGCCCGCGTCCATCGCCGAGTCCCCGCCGGCACCCGCGCCGACGACGGTGTGCAGCTCGTCGATGAACGTGACGATCCGCCCCTCGCTCTCCTTGATCTCCGCGAGAACCGTCTTCAGCCGCTCCTCGAACTCACCGCGGTACTTGGCCCCGGCCACCATCGCGCCCAGGTCCAGGGCGACCAGCCGCTTGTCGCGCAGCGACTCCGGCACGTCCCCCTTCACGATCCGCTGGGCCAGCCCCTCGACCACGGCCGTCTTGCCCACACCGGGCTCGCCGATCAGGACCGGGTTGTTCTTGGTCCGCCGGGACAGCACCTGCACGACGCGGCGGATCTCCTGGTCACGCCCGATGACGGGATCGAGCTTGCCGTCCCGGGCCGCGGCCGTCAGGTCGGTGCCGAACTTCTCCAGCGCCTTGTACGTGCCCTCCGGGTCCGCCGTCGTCACCCGGCGGCCCCCGCGGGCCGCGGCGAAGGCCTCCAGCAGCTTGCGGTCCGTCGCGCCCTGGCCGCGCAGCAGCTCCCCGGCCTGCCCGCCCTTGGCGGCGATGCCGATGAGCAGATGCTCGGTGGACACGTACTGGTCTCCCAGCTCCTTCGCCCGCTGCGAGGCGTCCGCCACGGCGGCCAGCAGTTCCCGGCTGGCCTGCGGCTTGGCCACCGAGGCGCCCTGCACCACGGGGAGCGCGCCGAGCAGCCGCTCCGCGCCCGACCGCAGGGCCGCCTGGTCCGCCTCGACGGATGCCAGCAGGTCCTGGATGTTCTCGTTGTCCTGCCCCTCCAGCAGGGCGAGGAGCAGGTGGGCCGGGGTGATGTCGGCGTGCCCGCCGGTCAGGGCACGGCTGCCGGCCGCGCTGATCGCGTCCCGGCTCCTGTTCGTCAGCTCGGCGTCCACGGTCGACGTTCCTCCTCGTACTCCACACAGCAGATGCTGACCCTGATGCCTCTAGCGTACACAAAGTTGAGCGCTGACGACTCAACCCCTCGGGGCGCCCGGCGCCGCGATCATTCGATCGGGCGAAACACCTGGTCAGAGCTTCCCTGGGGTCATGTCGCGACAACACTTGCTGAGTGAGCCCGTCGAGGACGACTACACGCGCACCGAGTCCGTGAGCTTCGGGAAGCCGCTGCCGCTGCCCGACCCGTTCGGCTTCGAGCTGGACACCTCGGACCTGCTCGGAGCCGGGCGGCGCATACCCTGCTCGGATGGGAGTCGACCCGAAGGCGCTGAGCCCCGAGTACCTGGCGTTCTGGCGTGAGCGGCACGTGTGCGCGTTCACCTCGATCCGGCCCGACGGCACGCCGCACGTCGTCCCCGTCGGGGTCACCTGGGCCCCGGAGGAGGGGATCGCCCGCGTCATCTCCGACGGGAACAGCCGGAAGGTGGCCCATGTACGGGCCGCGGGGCCGGGCGGGGCGAGGGTCGCCGTCTGCCAGTTCGCGCCGCGCCGCTGGGCCACCCTGGAGGGGACGGCCGTCGTCCGTACCGATCCGGACGCCGTCGCCGACGCCGTGCGGCGGTACGCCGAGCGGTACGAGCGCACCCCGCGGCCGAACCCGAACCGCGTCGTCATCGAGATCACCGTCGACCGGGCGATGGGTCGCGCCTGAGGCAGGGCTCAGGCGGCGTCGGCCTGCGCGAACAGGGCGCGGCCCGCCTTCGCCGGGAACGGCCGGCCGAGGACGCGTCCGTCCCCGCTGCCCACGGACATCACGCCGACCACGGTGCCCGCCCCGGCCCCGGCGTCGTAGTGCTGGAGCCAGGGCCCTCCGCTGGCCCCCCGCGTGAGCCGGCAGGGCTGGAGCAGCAGGCCGCCGACGTTCGCCGCGTGCGCCGTCCCCTCCGTCAGGAGCTCCGCGCGGCCCGCGCAGTGGGCGAGGGTCGCGCCGTCGTAGGGCGCGGCGGCCGGGTACCCCATCGGCTGCACCGGAACGGCGGCGTCGACCGGCGCGAAGTCGAGCGCGTTCGCCCCGAAGGCCTCCTGGATGCTGTGGCCGTCGCGCCGTTCCACGGTCACGAACGCGTAGTCGTGCGGGAGTATGTCCTCCAGGCTGCGGTTGACGTCCCAGCCGGGCGGCGTGTGGTACGAGACGACCTTCCACCCGTGCTCCGCGACGTCACCGGGGCCGATGTCACCGGCCGGCGGGCTGTGCTCCGGGCCGCCGTAGCCGGGCGCGAACCAGGCGTGCCGGGGGCCTCGCGGGTGCGCGGGCGAGGTCAGGCAGTGCGCGGCCGTCGCGACGACGCTGCCGCTGGGCGAGTCCACTATCGCGCCCGAGCAGACCCCGAACCGCCCGTCCCCCAGCTCGGTCACCAGCTTGCCCACGGTGGCGACGCCCGGCCTCGTCCACGGCGCGCCCCGCACGTCGGCGCCCTCGGCCGCGCGCCCGGCGCCGACGACGCCGGTCAGGTGCGCGGGGCCCGTCGTCCCGGCCACGGCGATGGCGGCGAAGACGGTGGCGAGCGCTGCCGCCGCCGTCCGTATGTGCTCCATCACCACACCGTGCGAGCCGCCGGGTGGTACGGCCACCGCTGCCCGGCCGACCGGGTGACGCGGCGGGCGGCCTCAGCGGGCCTCGGGTGCCGTGACGCCGCCACACCGCACCCGGTGACGCCGAGGGCCCGACCAGGGTCTCGGCCGCCTTGGAGCGCGGCGGACGTCTCAGGCGCATCGTCTTCTCACCGGTATCCCGGGTCTCACACGGGGCCTCGTCGGCGGGGGCACGTGACCCGTGAGGGTACGGGGGCGGGCGCCGGGCCCCGGCGCCGGGGGTGCGCCGGCGGCCCGCGAACGCGACGTGCTTCGTGACGCGTCCCAAACCGGGACGCTCACTTCCGTGCGTAGACGAAAGGTGCCCGCGCGGCGGATCCTCCGAACGACCTTACTGAACCGTAAGGTCGTTTTCAGGCCGCATACACCCCGGGAGTGTCCATGCACTCGCCCCACCCTGACCGACCGAGCCGGAGAATCCCGCCGGGGACGTCACGAGCCTCACGGACGTCACGCCTGCGGCGACGGGCCGCCGCCGCGCTCGTGCTCCTGGCGACCACGGCGTCGTTCGGGCTCGTCTCCTCCCCCGCCCAGGCGACCTCCGACCGTCCGGAGTTCTACGAGCCGCCCGCCACGCTGCCCGCCGGCAACGGCGATGTCATCCGCGCGGAGCCGTCCGTCTTCCACCTCGACCCGTTCCAGCTGATCGAGGCGGACGCGGACGTCCACCGGATCATGTACCGCTCGACCGACGGCGCGGGCGAGCCCATCGCCGTCACCGGCACCGTCATCACGCCGCGCGCCGCGTGGACCGGCGGGGGCGACCGGCCGCTCGTCGGCTACGCGGTCGGCACCCAGGGCCTCGGCGACCACTGCGCCCCCTCACGGCAGCTCGCCGCCGGCACCGAGTACGAGGGCCTCTTCGTCAAGGGGCTGCTCCTGCGCGGCTACGCCGTCGTCCTCACCGACTACGAGGGCCTGGGCACGCCCGGCGACCACACCTACGTGAACCGCGCCGTCTCCGGACAGGCCGTGCTGGACTCCGTCCGCGCCGCCCAGCGGCTCCCGGAGGCCGGAATCGCGGACGACGGCCCGGTGGCGATCACCGGCTACTCGCAGGGCGGCGGGGCCGCCGCCGCGGCCGCCGAGCTGGCCCCCGCCTACGCGCCCGAGCTGGACCTCCGGGGCGTCGCGGCCGGTGCCGTGCCCACCGACCTCAACGCCGTCGCCGAGACGCTGGACGGTTCGCTGTACGCGGGCTTCCTCGGCTACGCCGTCTCCGGGCTCGCCGCGGGCGCCGGCATCGACCCCGCCCCGTACCTCAACGACAGGGGGGAGAGGTTCGTCGAGGAGGCGAGGCGCTACTGCACCATCGAGGCCGTGGCCCGGCACGCGTTCACCCGCTCCTCGCGCCTGACCGCGAGCGGCGAGCCGCTGTCCGAGTACCTGAAGCAGCCGCTGTGGAAGGCCGTCGTCGACGAGCAGCGGATCGGGGACCGCAGGCCGGCCGTGCCGACGCTGGTCACCCACAGCCTGCTGGACGACGTCATCCCCTACCGCCTCGGCAAGAACCTGGCCTCCGACTGGTGCGCCCAGGGCGCCACCGTCGAGTTCTCCTGGAACCTCGGGCCGACGCACGTGGGCGGGGCCGTCGCCGCCTACCCGAAGGTGTTCACCTGGCTGGGCGAACGCTTCGCGGGCGAACGGCCACGCTCCACCTGCTGACGGCACCGCTCGACACGGCGCACCGCCCGGGCCCCACGACCCGGGCGGTGCGCCGGTGCGCGTCCGCACCGCCCAAAGGGGAACCGCACGCCCGGAGGCACCGCCCGCTCCGGGAATCCCGGACGGCAAGGAACGTGCCGCCCCAGCGGCCGCGGAGGATGATGGGAGCACGAGAGCGGGGCCGGGGCGAGCAGGCGCCGCGTCCGCGCCCAGCGGGCGGAAGGAGGGCTGGGATGAGCGCTGAGGGGCACCCGCACGCCGACGCGGCCGGTCACCTCAGGAAGCCGGGCCCCGGGCGCCGGGCCGAGCCCCACCCCTCCGAGCGCGGCGAGCTGCTCGACGTCCTCGGCGTGGCCGCCATCGTCATGGACGACCGGGGCCGCATCGTCTTCTGGAGCCCCCAGGCCCAGGCCCTCCTGGGCTACACGCCCGAGGAGGCGCTCGGGCGGTACGCCGCCCGGCTGCTGGTGCACGAGGAACAGGTCGAGATGGTGCTCCAGCTCTTCGCCGATGTCATGGCCCGCGAGGAGGGCAGCTGGGCGGGCAGCTTCCCGGTGCGGCACAAGGACGGCGGCACCCGGGTTCTGGAGTTCCGCAACATGCGGCTCCTGGACGACCTCGGGGACGTCTACGCGCTCTCCCTGGCCACCGACCAGTCCGTCCTGCGCCGGGTGGAGCGCGACGTGGCGCTGTCGGTGCGGCTGGTCGAGCAGTCGCCGATCGGGCTGGGGGTCTTCGACACCGACCTGCGCTACGTCAGCGTCAACCCGGCGCTGGCGGAGATCAACGGGCTGTCCGTCGAGCGGCACCTGGGGCGACGGGTCGCGGACGTCCTGCCCGGGGTGGACACAACAGCGCTGGAGGGGGCCATGCGCCAGGTCCTCGACAGCGGCGTCCCGTTGCTCGACCAGTACACGGTCGGCCGGACCATGGCCGACCCCCAGCACGACCACGCCTGGTCCGTCTCCTTCCACCGTCTGGAGGACGCCACGGGCCGCGTGCTGGGCCTGGCCGGCTCGGTCGTCGACGTCACCGACCGGCACCGGGCCGCGATCGAGGCCGAACGCGCGCGGCACCGGCTGGCCGTGGTCGCCGACGCCTCCATCCGCATCGGCACCACCCTCGACCTGGAGACCACCGCCCGTGAGCTCGCCGACGTCGCCGTCCCCGAGCTGGCCGACATCGCGGCCGTCGACGTGCTGGACTCCGCGCTCCAGGGGCGCCGCCCGACGGCCCCGGAGGAGGCGGTCGTCTTCCGGGCTCTCGCCGTCTTCGCCGGCTACCCCACCGAGGCCATCCGGGCCGCCGACAGCCCCGGAGAGCTCGCCCGCTACGGCCCCGACCGGCTCGTCACGCGCTGCGTCCGCACGGCCCGGCCCATCCTCGTCCCCCATGTGGCGGAGTCGAACCTGCGCAACATCGCCCGCGACGCCGAGTCCGCCGCGCTGCTCGCCCGGTCCGGCATCCACTCCTACCTGGCCGTGCCGCTGATCGCCCGCGGCACGGTCCTCGGCGTCCTCGACCTCAAGCGCGGCCGCAACCCGGTGCCCTTCGACCACGACGACGTGGCCCTGGCCGTCGAGCTCGCCAACCGCGCGGCCGTGTGCATCGACAACGCCCGCTGGTACGAACGCCAGCGCAACACCGCCCTCACCCTGCAGCGCAGCCTGCTCCCGCAGCACCCGCCGCACCTGGTGGGCCTCGACGTCGCCTCCCGCTACCAGCCCGCGGGCTCCGCGAGCGAGGTCGGGGGCGACTGGTTCGACACCCTCCCCCTCACCGGGGGCAAGACGGCGCTCATCGTGGGCGACGTCATGGGCAGCGGCATCAACGCCGCGACGACGATGGGGCGGCTGCGCACCGCCACGCAGACCCTCGCCGAGCTGGACCTCGACCCCGCGGACCTGCTCCGGCACCTGGACAAGATCACCGCGGGGATCGACAACTACATCGCCACCTGCGCCTACGCCCTCTACGACCCGCACCTCGGGGCCGTCTGCCTCGCCAACGCCGGACACCTGCCACCCGTCCTGGTCCGGCAGGGGAAGACGCCCGAGCTGCTGGACGTACCCACCGGCGCCCCCCTGGGCGTCGGTGGTGTGGGCGGCGTGGGCTTCCACAGCATGACGGTGCCCCTCAGCCCCGGCGACCGGCTCGTCCTCTACACGGACGGCCTCGTGGAGCGGCGGGACGAGGACATCGACGTGGGGCTGGGGCGGCTGTTGGGGCTCCTCGACGGCCCGCAGCGCGACCTGGAGCAGACCTGCGACCGGCTGCTGCGCAACCTGCGCAGCACCGGCCTCCAGGACGACCACGACGACGCCGCCGTCCTCGTCGCCCACGTGCTCGGCCCGCGGGCGGACCGGCGGAACGGCTGAGGGGCCCGCGTGGTCTACTCCGTGCGGCCGGGGCGCCAGACGACGAGCGCGCTGGACTGCTGCACGTCCTCGTAGCGCACCAGGTCCCGCCGGTAGGAGGCGTGCACCTGCGCCTCGCGCTGACGCATCGCCACCGCCGCGCCCTCGACGGCCTGCTGGAGCTCCGCGACGCGTGCCTTCAGCGCCGAGACCTGGTTCTCCAGTTCGATGATCCGCTTGATGCCGGCGAGGTTGATGCCCTCCACCTGGCTGAGCCGCTGTACCTCGCGCAGCAGCTCGATGTCCCGCGCCGAGTAGCGCCGGCCGCGCCCGGCCGTGCGGTCCGGCGAGACCAGCCCCAGCCGGTCGTACTGGCGCAGGGTCTGCGGGTGCAGCCCCGAGAGCTGGGCGGCGACCGAGATGACGTAGACCGGCGACTCGTCGGTCAACTCATAGGGGGGACCACCCCCGCGGAAGCGGGAAGCAGGGTTGTCCCTGCGTGCACCTCGGCCGTCCACCTCATTCTCCCTTCGCGGCCTCGAACAGCGCGGCCCGCGGATCCTCGCCCTCCGTCGCGGCGCGGTAGGACTCCAGGGCCTCCTTGGCCTTCTTTCCCAGCTCCCTCGGTACCGTCACCTCCACCGTGACGAGGAGGTCCCCGCGGGTGCCGTCCTTGCGCACGGCCCCCTTGCCCCGGGCCCGCATCGTGCGCCCGCCGGGCGTACCGGCCGGGAGCTTGAGCGTCACCGGCGGGCCGCCGAGCGTGGGCACGCTGATCTCCGCGCCCAGCGCCGCCTCCGCGAAGGTCACGGGCACGGTGACCGTCAGGTTGTCGCCGCGCCGCCCGAAGACGGGGTGCGCGTCCACGTGGACGACGACGTAGAGGTCGCCGTTGGGACCGCCCCGCTCCCCGGGGGCGCCCTTGCCGCGCAGCCGGATGCGCTGCCCGTCCGAGACGCCCGCCGGAATGCGCACCTGCATGGTGCGGGAGCTGGTGGCCCGGCCGCTGCCCCGGCAGACCTCGCACGGGTCCTCGGCGATCAGGCCGCGGCCCTTGCAGTCCAGGCACGGGTCGGTCAGCGAGAAGCCGCCACCGCCGCCCCGGCTGACCTGCCCCGTCCCGACACACGTCGGGCACACGCGCGGCGTGCCGTTCTTGTCCCCGGTGCCCGAACAGGCCTTGCAGGCGGCGCTGCTGGACATCCGCAACGGCACCGTGGCGCCGTCCACGGCCTCGGTGAAGCTGAGTGTCACCTCGGACTCGACGTCCTGGCCGCGCCGCGGCTGCGTCCGGGTACCGGCGCCGCCGCGGTTGAACAGGCCGCCGAAGACGTCGCCCAGGCCGCCGCCGAAGCCGCCGCCGGGACTGCCGCCGCCCTGGGTACCGCCGAAGAGGTCACCCAGATCGAAGTTGAAGGAGCCGCCCCCGGCGCCGGGCCCGGGACGGAACCCGCCGGAGCCGAGCAGCGCGCGCGCCTCGTCGTACTCCTTGCGGGACTTGGCGTCGGACAGGACCTCGTTGGCCTCGCCGACCTCCTTGAACCGCTCCTCGGCGCGGGCGTCGCCCTTGTTGGCGTCCGGGTGGTACTCGCGGGCGAGCTTGCGGTACGCCTTCTTGATCTCCGCCTCGGTGGCGTCCTTGGGGACACCGAGAACCTTGTACAGGTCCTTCTCCAGCACTTCCCTGCTGAGGTTCATCCGCGGCGTCCCTC
Organism: Streptomyces sp. JJ38; assembly: GCF_019303475.1. GTDB lineage: Bacteria > Actinomycetota > Actinomycetes > Streptomycetales > Streptomycetaceae > Streptomyces. The sequence goes on along the minus strand of NZ_JABLSI010000065.1, from coordinate 5,176 downwards.
CTTCCCTCGTCCTGCGACGTCCCGGGCGGGCCACTCACCACGGCCCGCCCGGAGGCGCCCGTCCCCGTCAGCCCTCGTCCGGGCCACCGTTCTCCTTGTCCGCGGCCTGCGGCTCGTCGCCGCCCTGCGCCGGCTCCTCGCCGGAGGCGCCGGACGTGCTTCCCGGCTGCGGCTCGGCGACACCGACCCGCGCGGGGCGGATGGTGCGCTCGCCGATGCGGTAACCCGGCTGCAGGATCTGCACGCACGTCGTCTCGTTGACGTCGGGCGAGTAGGAGTGCATCAGGGCCTCGTGCACCGTCGGGTCGAAGGGCTCGCCCTCCTTGCCGAACTGCTGCAGCCCCATCTTGGCCGCCACCGTCTCCAGCGACTCGGCCACCGACTTGAAGCCGCCGACCAGCTCGCCGTGGTCCCGCGCGCGCCCGATGTCGTCGAGCACGGGCAGGAGTTCCGTGAGCAGGTTGGCGACCGCGATCTCCTTGACGGCGACGCGGTCCCGCTCCACGCGGCGGCGGTAGTTGGCGAACTCCGCCTGCAGCCGCTGCAGGTCCTGGGTGCGCTCGTTGAGCGCGGTCCGGGCCTGGTCGAGCTGCGCGGTGAGCGCCACTTCCTGAAGCTCCTTCGAGTCCCCGGCCCCGGCCGCCGGGCCCGCCTCCTCGGCGGACCCGGCGCCCTGGGCGGCACCCTCATCAGGCGATGCGGAGGCGTCGGCGGGGACGTCGGGCTTCTCGTCCTTGTCGAAACCCGGGGTCTCCTCCGTCACGCCGCACCACCCTTCGGCTTCTCGTCGTCCACGATCTCGGCGTCGACGACGTCGTCCTCGCCGCCCTGCGCCTGGGCGCCGTCACCCTGGGCACCGCCCGCGGCCTGCTGGGCTGCCTGGGCGTCGGCGTAGAGAGCCTGGCCGAGCTTCTGGCTGGTCGCGGCGACCTTCTCGGTGGCCTCGCGGATGGCCGCGGTGTCCTCGCCCTTCAGCTTCTCCTTGAGGTCGCCGACGGCCTCCTCGACCTCCGACTTGGTGTCGGCCGGGACCTTGTCCTCGTTCTCCTGGAGGAACTTCTCGGTCGTGTAGACGAGCTGCTCCGCCTGGTTGCGGGTCTCCGCGGCCTCGCGGCGCTTGGAGTCCTCCTCGGCGTACTGCTCGGCGTCCCGCATCATGCGCTCGATGTCGTCCTTGGGCAGGGCCGAGCCGCCGGTGACGGTCATGCGCTGCTCCTTGCCGGTACCGAGGTCCTTGGCGGAGACGTGCATGATGCCGTTGGCGTCGATGTCGAAGGTGACCTCGACCTGCGGGACGCCGCGCGGGGCGGGCGGCAGGCCGGTCAGCTCGAACATCCCGAGCTTCTTGTTGTACGCCGCGATCTCGCGCTCGCCCTGGTAGACCTGGATCTGCACCGACGGCTGGTTGTCCTCGGCCGTGGTGAAGATCTCCGAACGCTTCGTCGGGATCGTGGTGTTGCGCTCGATGAGCTTGGTCATGATGCCGCCCTTGGTCTCGATGCCGAGGGACAGCGGGGTGACGTCGAGCAGCAGGACGTCCTTGACCTCGCCCTTGAGGACACCGGCCTGGAGCGAGGCACCGATGGCGACGACCTCGTCCGGGTTGACGCCCTTGTTGGCCTCCTTGCCGCCGGTCAGGTCCTTGACCAGCTCGGCGACGGCCGGCATACGGGTCGAGCCACCGACCAGAACGACGTGGTCGATCTGGCTGAGCTGGATGCCCGCGTCCTTGATCACGTTGTGGAACGGGGTCTTGCAGCGGTCCAGCAGGTCCTGCGTGAGCTGCTGGAACTGCGCCCGGGTCAGCTTCTCGTCGAGGTGCAGCGGGCCTTCGGCGGAGGCGGTGATGTAGGGCAGGTTGATCGTCGTCTCGGTGGACGAGGACAGCTCGATCTTGGCCTTCTCGGCGGCCTCACGCAGCCGCTGGAGGGCCATCTTGTCCTTGGCCAGGTCCACGCCGTGACCGGACTGGAACTGCTTGACCAGGTAGTCGACGATGCGCTGGTCCCAGTCGTCACCACCGAGGTGGTTGTCACCGTTGGTGGCCTTCACCTCGACGACGCCGTCACCGATCTCCAGCAGCGAGACGTCGAAGGTGCCGCCGCCGAGGTCGAAGACCAGGATCGTCTGGTCTTCCTTCTCCATGCCGTAGGCGAGGGCCGCGGCCGTCGGCTCGTTCACGATGCGCAGGACGTTCAGGCCCGCGATCTCGCCGGCCTCCTTGGTGGCCTGGCGCTCGTGGTCGTTGAAGTACGCCGGAACGGTGATGACGGCGTCGGTGACCTTCTCGCCCAGGTAGGCCTCGGCGTCCCGCTTCAGCTTCTGCAGCACGAAGGCGCTGATCTGCTGCGGGTTGAAGTCCTTGCCGTCCAGGTTGATGTTCCAGTCGGTGCCCATGTGGCGCTTCACCGACCGGATCGTCCGGTCCACGTTGGTGACGGCCTGGCGCTTGGCGACCTCACCGACCAGGACTTCGCCGTTCTTCGCGAAGGCGACGACGGACGGCGTGGTCCGGGCACCCTCCGCGTTGGTGATGACGGTGGGCTCACCGCCTTCGAGGACACTGACGACGGAGTTCGTCGTACCCAGGTCGATGCCGACCGCACGTGCCATTTCGGGATCTCCTCCAGTTAAGCCTTGAGTGGAACTGACTCAAGCGTGCATGACGGGCGAACCGATGTCAACGCAGTTGAGTCGAACAGGCTCAAGTCACTTGACGCGTGCACGCGCAGCAGATGTATCACCGCAGGTCACAAGGTTTGAGGCCGTGGCTTCGGAGCCCATCGCACCGTTCACCGCCCCGGACCGCGACGAGGGGGAGACCGCGGACACACTCGCCCTCGCCCGCCGAGACGCCGGTCACCCCTTCCGGGGTTCACGCTCCCCGACAAGAAGGATGTCGACTCATCATCCTATTCCTGCCGTTGATGGAAATATGTCGCCATTATCCCGGTTCGGGATTTAAGGATCACGCGCCCAGGACAGGGCAGCGAGTGACCGTGAACACGCATGACCCCGCGTGAACTCCGTGAACTCCGTGCCCCCTCGTGAACCCCCTTCCCCCGACGGGAGATGGTGTCCGTGCAGGCTCACCCGCACCGGCGTGCGCGCTCCCTGCCCCTGCTCCTGGCCGGCACCGCACTGGCCGCCGCCCTCACCGGCGGCACCGCGACGGCCACCCCGCCCCGGCCCCCCGGCAACGACCCGGCCGGCATCCAGCCGCTGCGCTCCGCGAAACACGCCACGGCCGACGCGGACCGGATCTCCCACCAGGCCGGCCGCGTCACCGAGCGGTACCGGCAGGCCCGGGCCGCCGCCGAGCGGCAGCGTCGAACCGTCGGCGCGCTCACCGGACGGCTGGAGCACAAGCGTGCCGAGTACGAACGGCTGCGCCAGGCCGTCGGCGCCGCCGCGGCCAGCGAGTACCGCACCGGCACCAGCCTCTCGGAGGCCCGGGTCGTGGTGGCCGACTCCCCCGAGGAGTTCCTCGCCGCCTCCGCCTATGTGAACCGCAGCCACCGGGCCGCGGCCCGGCTGGCGGAGACGGCGCGGCAGGCCCGCGCGGAACTGGCCGACCAGAAAGCGAAGGCCGACCGCGCCCTGAGCCGCCTGCGGGCCGAGGAGACACGCCGCCACCGGCTCAAACGCCAGGTGGACGCCCAGCTCCAGCGCGCCCGGGCCCGGGCGGCCCGGCTCCGCGAGCGCGCCTCCGCCGCACCGGCCCCCCGGAACGTCCGCGCAGGCTCCGGCCGCTGGGTGAGGCCCGTGGCGTCCTACGCGCTGACGGCGGGCTACGCGGCCCGGGGCGCCCGCTGGTCCCGCGGCCACACCGGCCAGGACTTCGCCGTGCCCACCGGCACCCCGGTCCGCACCGTCGGCCCCGGCACGGTCGTGCGCGCCGGGTACGCGGGCGCCTACGGCAACGAGATCGTCGTCCGCCACGACGACCGCTCCTACACGCACTACGCCCACCTGTCCGTCATCCAGGTCGGCGTCGGCCAGCGACTCTGCGCGGGCCAGCAGATCGCCCTCTCCGGCTCCACGGGGAACTCCAGCGGCCCGCACCTGCACTTCGAGGTCCGTCGCTCACCGCGGGACGGCTCCCACGTCGAGCCCGTCCGCTGGCTCCGCGCCCACGGCGTCGTGCTCTGAGCACGCGACCCGAGCACGCAGCCCGAGGCGGCGGCCCGAGGCGGCGGCAGGCGGCGGTGCGAGGCACGGGTCGAGGCCGTGTTCCCAGGCCGCGGGCGGGCCGTGGTTAGCCCACCCTCAGCGACGCAGATCACCGCTGGGGCAGCTACAGCGCCGGACGGATAGTGGGTAGTCTCGTACGGACTGACTAAGTTACTACCTAGTACGCATCCGTTGAGGCCGGGCCCAGCCCGGTCGACGCCGCTATCGCCTCCGCAGGCCCGAGGAGCCCCCATGCAACTCGCCGCGATCGTCATCTCGCTGACACTCAGCGTGATCGGCGTTGCTCTGCTCGCGCGAGCCGTCGCCCAGTTCGTGCGGTTCTTCAGGCTCGGGCAGCCCGTCCCGGCCGGTACCCGCCTGAACGACCCGTGGCAGCGCTCCGTCACGTTGGTCAGGGAGTTCCTGGGCCACACGCGCATGAACCGGTGGGGCATCGTCGGTGTCGCGCACTGGTTCGTGGCGATCGGCTTCCTCACCCTGCCGCCCACGCTCGCCAACGCCTACGGGCAGCTGTTCGAGCCGGACTGGCTGCTGCCGGTGATCGGCGGGTTCCTGCCGTACGAGATGTACATCGAGTTCATCGGTGCCACGACGACGCTGGGTATCGCCACCCTGATGGTGATCCGGCTGCTGAACCTCCCCTCGCGGGCGGGCCGGAAGTCGCGGTTCACCGGCTCGAAGGCGTGGCAGGCGTACTTCGTCGAGTACGTCATCTTCACCATCGGGCTCGCGATCCTGGTGCTGCGCGGCCTGGAGGGCGCCCTGCACCACGTGGAGAGCTACGAGGCCGCGTACTTCCTCTCCTACCCGCTGGTCGCCGCCTTCAGCGGCCTTGAGGTCGGCACGCTGGAGACGCTGGTCTACGTCTTCGCCACGATCAAGATCAGCGTGTCGATGATCTGGATGATCACGGTCTCGCTCAACACCAACATGGGCGTGGCCTGGCACCGGTTCCTGGCCTTCCCGAACATCTGGTTCAAGC
>NZ_JABLSI010000064.1 GCF_019303475.1 Streptomyces sp. JJ38 | reverse complement strand
CGCGGGCCGGGGGCCCTGGCGGGGGCGGGGGCGGCAGCGGGGCCGGGGCGCGGTCAGCGTTCGAGCACGGCGGTCACGCCGAGTCCGCCGGCCGCGCAGACGGAGATGAGGCCGCGGACGGGCTCCCGGCCCTCGCCGGGCCCGCCGCCGCGTTCGCCCGCGCGTTCGTGGAGCAGTTTCGCCAGGGTGGCGACGATGCGGCCGCCGGTGGCGGCGAAGGGGTGGCCGACGGCGAGCGAGGAGCCGACGACGTTCAGCCGGTCCCGGTCGACGGCGCCGAGTGGCGCGTCCAGGCCGAGGCGCTCGGCGCAGAAGCGCGGGTCCTCCCAGGCGGCGAGGGTGGCGAGCACCTGGGAGGCGAAGGCCTCGTGGATCTCGACGAGGTCCAGGTCGGCGAGGCGGAGGCCGGCGGTCTGCAGCAGCCGGGGCACGGCGAAGGCGGGGGCCATGAGGAGGCCGTCGGGGCCGTCGACGAAGTCCACGCCCGCCGTGCGGGAGTGGCTGAAGTAGGCGAGCACCGGCAGCCCGTGGGCGGCGGCCCAGTCCTCGCTGGCGAGCAGCACGGTCGCGGCCCCGTCGGTGAGCGGGGTGGAGTTGCCCGCCGTCATGGTGGCCCGCGGCCCGTCGCCGAAGACGGGCATCAGCGTGGAGAGCCTCTCCTCGCTGCTGTCGGGGCGCAGGTTCTGGTCCCGGTCCAGACCGCGGAAGGGGGTGAGGAGGTCGTCGAAGAAGCCGCGCTCGTAGGCGGCGGCCAGCCGGCGGTGGCTGGTGGCGGCCAGCGCGTCCTGGTCGGCGCGGGAGACGTTCCAGCGCAGGGCGGTGCGCGCGGCGTGCTCGCCCATGGACAGGCCGGTGCGCGGCTCGGCGTTGCGCGGGATGTCCGGGACGAGGTGGCGGGGGCGGACGGCGCCGAGGGCCCTGAGCCGCTGTCCGAGGGTGCGGCCCCGGCGGGCCGCGAGCAGCGCCTTGCGCAGGTCGTCGTTGACGCCGAGGGGCGCGTCGCTGGCGGTGTCCACGCCGCCGGCGACGCCGCACTCGATCTGCCCGAGGGCGATCTTGTTGGCGACCAGGATCACGGCCTCCAGCCCGGTGCCGCAGGCCTGCTGGACGTCGTAGGCGGGGGTGCGGGGGTCCAGCGGGCTGCCGAGGACGACTTCGCGGGCGAGGTTGAAGTCCCGGGCGTGCTTGAGTACGGCGCCGGCGACGAACTCGCCGAGCGTCTTGCCGTGCAGCCCGTAGCGGTCGACGAGACCGGAGAGGGCGGCGCCCAGCATGTCCTGGTTGCTCGCGGTGGCGTAGGGACCGTCCGCCCGGGCGAAGGGGATGCGGTTGCCTCCGACGATGGCGACGCGACGGCCGGGGGAGCTCCCGGGGGAAGTCATGGACGGTTCTCCTTGTGGTCCGGGGACTCGGTTCTTACTCTTGGGTAAACTTACTTGTGCGTAAGGAGAAAATCCATGGCCGATCGCTACCAGAGGCTCGCCAACAGCGGACCGGGCGGCTTCCTCGTCCGCAGGCTCGGACTGCCACGCCCCGAGCCCCTGCGACGGCACGAGGCCGGCGATCCCGTGGTGGCGGGCCCGGTGGTCCTGGGCGGCGCCGAGGGCGGACGTCTCCGCCAGCCGCTCCGGGAACTGCTGAAGGCGATGGACGCCACCGTCCTCGACCCGGACGCGGCCGACGGCGGACGGCCCGCCGCCCTCGTGTTCGACGCGACCGGCATCTCCGGCAGCGACGGCCTCACGGACCTGCACGCCTTCTTCCACCAGCGCATCCGCTCGCTCACCCCGTGCGGCCGCCTCGTCGTCCTCGGCACACCCCCGGAGCAGGCGGGCTCGACGGCGGCGGCCGTCGCCCAGCGCGCGCTGGAGGGCTTCGTCCGGTCGGCCGGCAAGGAGCTCAGGCGTGGGGCGACCGCCCATCTGCTGCACGTCGCTCCCGGGGCGGAGGGGGCCGTGGAGTCCACTTTGCGGTTCACCCTGTCCGCCCGCTCGGCCTACGTCTCCGGGCAGGTGCTGCGGGTGGACGGCACCGGGGCCGTACCCGCCACCGAGGACTGGGACAGGCCGCTGTCCGGCGGAGTCGCCCTCGTCACCGGCGCCTCCCGGGGTATCGGCGAGGTCGTGGCCGCAACGCTCGCCCGGGACGGGGCCCACGTCGTGTGCCTGGACGTCCCCGCCCAGGGCGCGGAGCTGCGCGCCGTCGCCACCCGCTGCGGCGGCAGCGCGCTGGAGCTGGACGTCACGGCGCCCGAGGCGCCCCAGACGCTCGCCGAGCACCTGCGCACCGAGCACGGCGGCGTGGACGTCGTGGTCCACAACGCGGGCATCACGCGGGACCGGACCCTCGGACGCATGGACGCCGACCACTGGAAGGCCGTCATCGCGGTCAACCTGACCTCCGTCGAGCGCATGACCGAGGTCCTGCTGGCCGGTGACGACCCGGTCCTGCGCGACGGCGGCCGGCTCGTGTGCACGTCGTCCATCTCCGGCATCGCCGGCAACGTCGGGCAGACGAACTACGCGACCGGCAAGGCCGGGCTCATCGGGCTGGTGGAGGCGCTCGCCCCGCGGGTGTCCGGCCGCGGCATCACCGTCAACGCGGTGGCCCCGGGCTTCATCGAGACCCGGATGACCGCGGCGGTACCGCTGTTCATCCGGGAGGCGGGACGGCGCATGAACAGCCTGAACCAGGGCGGGCAGCCGGTGGACGTCGCCGAGGCCGTGGCCTTCTTCGCCGCGCCGGGGAGCGCCGGGGTCAGCGGCCAGGTGCTGCGCGTGTGCGGCCAGGCCCTGCTGGGGGCGTGACGTCATGGACCGCGAGAAGACCGGCGGGACGCCCGCCCGTACCCGCACGGTGCGGGAACTGCGCGCCGTCCCGTCCCTGTTGCCCCTCTACGCCCGCGCCGTCCTGCCCAAGGGCGGCCCCAAGGGCGGCCCCAAGGACGGGCCCGGGGGCGGGCCCCGCGGGACCGTCCCCGAGCGGGAGCTGACCGTCACGGCGCGGGCCGACCCCGCCAGGGTCCGCCGCTACGCGGAGGTGTGCGGTTTCCCGGCCGCCACGCCACTGCCCCTGACCTACCCACACCTCGTCGCGTTTCCGCTGGCGATGGCGCTGATGGCCCGTCGTGACTTCCCCCACCCGCTCCTCGGCCTCGTCCACGTCGCCAACGTCGTGGAGCGGACGCGTCCGATCGGCCCCGGCGAGGAGCTGTCCTACCGCGTGCGCACGGGCGCCGAGGTTCCGCACCCGAAGGGCACGGCGTTCGAGATCCACGCCGAGGCCCGGGACGGCGACACCCTCGTCTGGCGTTCGACGAGCACCTACCTGCGCCGCGGCCGCCCGACCGGACCGGCCGCCGGACCGGGGCCAAACGAGGCACTCCCCCGCCCCGACCACACCGAGCACTGGCGGCTGCCGGGTTCGACGGGGCGGTCCTACGCGGCGGTGTCCGGCGACCGCAACCCGATCCATCTGTACCCGCTCACCGCGCGACTGCTGGGGTTCCCCCGGGCGATCGCGCACGGCATGTGGACCAAGGCCCGCTCGCTGGCGGCGCTGGCCGACGTCCTGCCGGAGGCCTGCCGGGCGGAGGTGCGCTTCCACTCCCCCGTCCTGCTGCCGGCCGGGGCGGAGTTCGGCCACGCGGCCCGGGACGGCGGGCACGCCTTCGCCCTGCGCTCCGCGGACGGCACCCGCGAGCACCTGCGCGGGCGCGTCTCACCCCTCGGCCGAACCGGGGGGTGACCACACCTCGCCCCCGAGCACGTTGCGCATGCCGACCCAGGACATGTTCATGAGCCGCAGCGTGACGCGCTCGGGGGACTCGTCGGGATGGCTCTCCAGCCAGTCGGTGAGCGTGTCGGCGGCTCCCACCAGAGCGTGGGCGACGAAGTCGGCGTCCTCCTCGCCCAGGCGGGCCGGGTTGGGGCTGTCGGCGATGCCGTCGCTGACCAGTCCGGCCACCTGGGCCATGACCGTGCGCCGGGCCTCGGCCACCTCGTGGGCGATGCGCTCGGAGAGTTCGGATGCCTGACGGTGCAGGACGACCCAGCTGTCGCGATGCGCGTGCACGAAACCGAAGAAGGCGGAGAGCCCCGCCCACAGCCGCTGGTCCGCCGTGGCCTCCTCGCGCGCCGCGTTCTCGAAGGCCTCGGCCAGCCGCCGCGCCTCCCGGCGCACGCAGGCGATGAACAGGTTCTCCTTGGAGTCCAGATACAGGTAGACCATCGGCTTCGAGACCCCGGCCAGCTCGGCGATCTCATCCACCGACGCGGCGTGGTAGCCGCGCTTGGCGAACACCTGGACCGCCACGTCGATCATCTGCTGCTCCCGGACCTGCCGGGGGACCCGTCGCCTGCGTTTCTCCGTCACCCTTGCCAGCCTACCCACCCCGTGGCTAATCTTACTCAAGAGTAAACTTACTAAGAAGTAAGTACACCCGGACCCGCTTCAGTGAGGAACCGACCATGGGTACATCGCGCGACGACCTGGCCGCTCTGGACTTCGCGACCATCTCCCCGCAGGAGTTCGCCACGATCGTGAAGGGCCTGTCCGCCAAGGAGATCGGCCAGTTCATGACGGGCGAGTTCCGCGAGCGGGTCCTCGGCGCGGTCTTCTCCCGCATGGAACGGCAGTTCCGCCCCGAGGCCGCGGGCTCACTGAGCGCGCTGATCCGCTGGAAGGTCACCGGCGAGAGCGACGCCGTCTACGAGACGGTCATCGACGCGGGCACCTGCACCGTCCGTGAGGGCCGCAGCGACGCCGAACCGCGGGTGAGCCTGATCATGGGCGACGCGGAGTTCCTGAAGCTCGTCTCCGGCAACGGCTCGCCCGTGACGATGTTCATGACCCGCAAGCTCAAGGTCGCCGGCGACGTCGGCATGGCCTCCGGCCTCACCCGGCTCTTCGACATCCCCAGGGCCTGACCGGCGCGCGAGAGACCACCAGGAGACTGACATGAGCGGGTTCTCCCTCGAACTCACCGAAGAACAGCGCGACCTGCGCGACTGGGTCCACGGCTTCGCCACAGAGGTCGTCCGCCCCGCGGCACCGGAGTGGGACGACCGCGAGGAGACGCCCTGGCCCGTCATCCGGGAGGCCGCGAAGGTCGGCCTGTACGGCTTCGAGTCGCTGGCCGAGATGTACGGCGACCCCTCGGGCCTCTCCCTCCAGATCGCCAACGAGGAGCTCTTCTGGGGCGACGCGGGCATCGGCATGGCCCTCTTCGGCACCTCCCTCGCCGCGGCCGGCATCTTCGCCTCCGGCACCCCCGACCAGATGGCCGAGTGGCTGCCGCAGTGCTACGGCGACGCCCAGGACCCCCGGCTCGCCGCCTTCTGCGTCTCCGAGCCGCAAGCGGGCTCCGACGTCTCCGCGATGCGCACCCGGGCCCGCTACGACGAGGCCGCCGACACGTGGGTGCTGAACGGCCAGAAGGCCTGGATCACCAACGGCGGCATCGCCGACGTACACGTCGTCGTCGCCTCCGTGGACCCGGAGCTGGGCTCCCGCGGCCAGGCCGCGTTCATCGTCCCCCCGGGCACGGAGGGTCTGGTGGGCAACCGCAAGATCCGAAAACTGGGACTGCGGGCCTCGCACACCGCCGACGTCTTCCTCGACGACGTCCGGGTGCCCGGCGCCTGTCTGCTGGGCGGCAGGGAACGGCTCGACCGGCGGCTGGCCAGGGCCCGGGAGGGCCGGGCGGCCAAGGGCCAGGCCGCCATGGCGACCTTCGAGGTCAGCCGCCCCACGGTGGGCGCCCAGGCCCTCGGCATCGCCCGGGCCGCCTACGAGTACGCCCTGGAGTACGCGGGCGAGCGGGAGGCTTTCGGCCGCCCGATCATCGACAACCAGTCCATCGCCTTCACCCTGGCCGACCTGCGCACCGAGATCGAGGCCGTCCGGCTGCTGATCTGGCAGGGCGCCTGGATGGCCCGCAACGACAAGCAGTTCACCGCGGGCCAGGGCTCGATGGCCAAGCTGCGCGCCGGGGAACTGGCCGTGACCGCGACCGAGAAGGCCGTCCAGGTCCTCGGCGGGGCCGGCTACAGCCGCGAGCACCCGGTGGAACGCATGTACCGCGACGCGAAGATCTACACGATCTTCGAGGGCACGAGCGAGATCCAGCGGCTCGTGATCGCCCGCGCGCTCTCCGGCAGGAACATCCGCTGACCGGGCTTGATACGCTCGCAGCGAGCCGTGACTGGCGCGAGGAAATGGGACTGACCATTGGGGAGCGGCTCCGTCAACGGTGATGTGCTGCCGCGCGCCTGGGCCACCGGAGCACACCCCGCCGCCTCCTGGAGGTTCCCGTGGCCGAACCGCAGACCACTCCGCCCGTCCCCTCCCCCGCCGCCGGGCCGACGCCCGAGACCGTCGCCTACCGCAGCGCGCTGGAGGTGATCCGCGGCGTGGAGCCGCGGATCGCCGACGCCATCGGGGCCGAGATCACCGACCAGCGCGGCTCGCTGAAGCTCATCGCCAGCGAGAACTACGCCTCCCCCGCCGTCCTCCTCACCATGGGGAACTGGCTCAGCGACAAGTACGCCGAGGGCACGGTGGGGCGCCGTTTCTACGCGGGCTGCCGCAACGTGGACACCGTCGAGGCGCTGGCCGCCGAGCACGCCAGGGAGCTGTTCGGCGCCCAGCACGCCTACGTCCAGCCGCACTCCGGGATCGACGCCAACCTCGTGGCCTTCTGGTCGGTGCTCGCCCAGCGGGTGGAGGAACCGGCCCTGGCCGAGGCCGGGGCACGCCACGTCAACGACCTCGGCGAGGCCGACTGGGAGCGGCTGCGGCGCGCCCTCGGCAACCAGCGCATGCTCGGCATGTCGCTGGACGCCGGCGGCCATCTGACCCACGGCTTCCGCCCCAACATCTCGGGCAAGATGTTCGAGCAGCGCAGCTACGGCACCGATCCGGCGACGGGCCTGCTGGACTACGACGCCGTGGCCGCCGCGGCCCGCGAGTTCCGGCCGCTGATCCTCATCGCCGGGTACTCGGCCTATCCCCGGCTGGTGAACTTCCGCGTCATGCGGGAGATCGCGGACGAGGTGGGGGCCACCCTCATGGTGGACATGGCCCACTTCGCGGGCCTGGTGGCCGGCAAGGTACTCACCGGCGACTTCGACCCCGTCCCGCACGCGAACATCGTCACCACCACCACGCACAAGTCGCTGCGCGGCCCGCGCGGCGGCATGGTGCTCTCCGACTCGTCGCTGGCCGAACAGGTCGACCGGGGCTGCCCGATGGTCCTCGGCGGGCCGCTGCCGCACGTCATGGCGGCCAAGGCCGTCGCCTTGGCGGAGGCCCGCGGGCCCGAGTTCCGCGGCTACGCCCAGCGCGTCGTGGACAACGCCCGTGCCCTCGCCGAGGGCCTCCTGCGCCGGGGCGTGCGGCTGGTCACCGGCGGCACGGACAACCACCTCGTGCTGCTGGACGTCTCCGGGTACGGGCTCAGCGGCCGGCAGGCCGAGGCCGCGCTGCTGGACGCCGGCATCGTCACCAACCGCAACGCGATCCCGCAGGACCCCAACGGCGCCTGGTACACCTCCGGCGTCCGCATCGGCACCCCGGCGCTGACCACGCGCGGGTTCGGCACCGCGGAGATGGACGAGGTGGCGGACCTGATGCACACCGTGCTCAGCCGCACCTCGCCGGGCTCCACCGCCTCGGGCACCCCGTCCAAGGCCCGCTACACCCTTGAGGACGGGGTCGCGGACCAGGTCAGGGGGCGTGGGGCGGAGCTGCTCGGCAAGCACCCGTTGTACCCGGGCATCGACCTCGGCTGAGCCTCGGCCGGGCGGCCGGGGGCCCGGCCCCCGGCCTGAGTCGCCCGCAGCGCGCCGTGGAGGCACCCTGGAAGAAGCCCACCGGTCGGTGCGGGTGGGCGCCGCGCCCGCGCTCCCTGTCCGCAGGGGCCCCCGGGCGACGGCCCGGCCCGGACCGAACTTCGCGGGACGAGAAGAATCTCAAGCAGGGAATGCGCTTCCCCCACCGGCCGCAGCCGATGGTTCCCTCGAAAGAAGGTCCTGATGGAAACGATCGTCGGTATGAACGTCGAGATGGAGTTCTGGGAGGACGGCGACAAGACGCGGGCCTCCTGCATGATGCGCCTGCAGGACGGCACGGAGCTGAAGGCCCACGGCCGGGCCGACCGCTACCCGTCGGACCCGGCTCAGCAGCGGGTCGGCGAGGAGATCGCGGCCGCCAGGGCGCTGCGCGACCTCTCCCACCAGCTCCTGGCCAAGGCGGGCCACGAGATCGAGTCGGTCACGCATCAGCCCGCGCACCTGACGCACTGAGTGACGCCGGGCGGGACGCCAGAGCCTCCACGGGCGCCGGCGGGCCCGCCCGGCCCTGACAACCGGAGCCGGGCGCCACGGCGTCCGGCTCCGGTTGTCAGGGCGGCGGCGTACCGTCGAGGTATGTGCCGAAGCATCAAGACGCTGCGTCCCCCGTACACCGAGGCGGTCACCGAGGAGGACATGCGCGCGGCGGCCCTGCAGTACGTGCGCAAGATCTCCGGGTTCCGGCGCCCCGCCGCGCACAACGCGGAAGCGTTCGACCGCGCCGTCGAGGAGGTCACGGCGGCCACCGAGAACCTGCTCGACGCGCTGACCGTGCGCGGGGCCGCGTCCTCGGCGCGACGGTAGAGCCCGGCCGGTCGGCGGGCACCGCCGAGGCGGGGCTGGCGCGTGAGACGGCGGAAGTGGCCAGAGCGAGCGGGCTCGTGGCGCGCGTCGAGGTGTCCTCCACCGGACGGATGAGGACACGGAACGTAACTGCGCTCTCCAAAGCGCGAGTTGCGTGACGATGGCCTTCCCCCATGAGCCACGGGAACCGCACATGTCAGCCATTTTGCACACATGGTGAAGCGACGTCGCTACTTTGGGTATTCAACGGGTGACGGGGGATTCCGGTTCAGCACACGTGGAGGCGCCCGATGAACGACACGGCGCGGCGCACGAGCGGGCCGGCGCCGGGCGACCACCTGGCGCTGCTCATCGCCCGTGCCCGCAACCCCTTCGACCTCAGCGAACGGCTGACCGCCCGGCTGGCGGCGGCCGTACGCTGCGACGTCCAGCTCCGGTCCTTCAGGCAACACCGCAACCCGCCTCCCGCGCTGCGGTGTTCGACCTATCAGTACACCTTCACCTTCGCCGACCACAGCGTCCTGGTGCTGTGGGAACTGCGCCATGTCATGGATACGGACGGCGAGGTGACCTGCGAGGTGTATCCGGACTTCGCCGCGCTCCAGGAGGCGGAGAGCCGGGTGCACCAGCGCATGGGCGGCGCCGTGCCGGAGGCGGGGGATCCGGGTGCGGGGCCGGGGGCGGCCGGGGGCGACGGCGCGGGCTGTCCCGCGGCGCCGGTCCACCTCGCCGCCCCGGCGTCCCCCGGATACACCGAGGAGAACTCGGCCGACCACGCGAGACGGCTGCTGCGCCGCGCCGTCAACCCCGATCGACCCGGCGTCCGGACGCGCGCGCTGCTCGATACGGCCGTCGGACACCACATCTCCCGTGTGGCACAGCCGTTCGGGCCCGCCGGGCCCAACGCCTTCTGCTCTGTCTACGAACACGCGTTCCTACTGGCGGACGGCCGCGAGGTCACCCTCTACGAGCTGGAACACGACTTCACCAGCGACGGTCGCCTGGTCTGCGAGGTCTACGCGGACGCGGCGACCGCCGGCCGGGCCGCCCGACACCATGTGACGGTGCACGGCACGGGTGGTGGAACCGGCGAATGAGCCGGAATCGGTTGCCGTGCGCACCGAGCGCGCTCTACGTTTGACGCGCTTGTCAACTCCCGTTTCCTCGGGAGCCCGTTGGAGCGCACGGCAGCGCAGGTAGTGGGAGGAACCCATGGCACCCCGTGGTCGTCACCGCCGTCCCCGGACGAGTTCCGTATCCCGTGCCTCGCTCACCGTCACCGCCGGTGGCGCCGGGATCGCCCTCCCCCTCATCGGGGTGAGCCACGTGCAGGCGGCCCCGGTGGACACCTGGGAGAAGGTGGCCGCCTGCGAGAGCAGCGGACGCTGGCACGTCAACACGGGCAACGGGTACTTCGGCGGTCTGCAGTTCAAGCAGTCCACCTGGGAGCAGTACGGGGGCACCCGGTATGCCGTCCGCGCGGACCGGGCCTCCAAGGCGGAGCAGATCGCGGTGGCCGAAAAGGTACTGGCCGGGCAGGGCCCGGGGGCCTGGCCGGCGTGCGGCCCCGAGGCGGGCCTCACGCGCGGGGACGCGGAGGACCGGGCCGCGCGGACCGCCTCCCGTCCCGCGAGTCAGCGTGAGGCCATAGCGCGGCAGGCGGCCGGCGAGCAGGCGCGGCAGGTGCCCGGGCAGCGCCGCACGGACGCCCCCGAGGGGCAGGAGCACCGGCGCGGCAACGAGACGCACGAGGTCCTCCCGGGCGACACGCTGTCCTCCATCGCGCAGGACCATGCCGTGCGCGGCGGCTGGCCCGCGCTCTACGAGCGCAACCGGAGCACCGTCGGGGACAATCCCGACCTCATTCTTCCGGGCCAGCGCCTGGCTCTGCGTCCGGCCCCGCCGCGCCCGGCGACCACGTCCCCGCAGCCCGAGCGGGGAGCACGCGAGGCGGCCGCGGCCGACAGCACGCAGGACGGCGAGGCCGGACCGAAGGGCGAGGGGAAGGCCGAGGGGAAGGCCGAGGGGAAGGCCGAGGGGAAGGCCGAGGGACAGCAGGACCGCGCCCGGCCGGCCGAGCAGCGGGCCGACACGCGGCAGGACCAGCGGCGGGCGAAGGCACCGGCTCCACAGCCCGCCCAGGACCGCGAGCAGCGTCCCGCCGAGAGGCGGCAGGAGCGGTCGGCGGCGCCCGCCTACACGGCGCCGATACCCGGCGTCCGGCCCGGCACCGCCTACCGGCAGACGGGCTCGTCCTGGAGCGCGGGCTACCACACGGGCGTCGACTTCCCCGTGCCCACCGGCACGTCGGTCAAGGCCGTAACACGGGCGACCGTTGTCTCGGCGGGCTGGGGCGGGGCCTACGGGTACCAGGTCGTCCTCAAGCACCACGACGGGCGGTACAGCCAGTACGCGCACCTCTCCGCCATATCGGTGAGCGCGGGCCAGCGCGTCGAGCCGGGCCAGCGGGTCGGACGGGCGGGGAACACCGGCAACTCCACCGGGCCCCACCTGCACTTCGAGATCCGCACCGGCTCCGGATACGGCTCGGACATCGATCCCCTGGCCTACCTGCGCGCGCACGGCGTCAGCGTGTGACCTCCGGGCCCGGTCTCCGCCACGTCGGACCCGGCGTGGGTCCCGCCCGACCGGGTGCCCGTCCGCGGGGCGGACGACGTCGGCGGACGGAGGCGAGCGACTTCCAGCAGAAGGCCGACGGCGCCGTCAAGGTGGCCTTCCGGCCCTGGCGGCCCCGCCTCGGGCCCGCTTCGCGCGACTCCGCCCACGGCCCGCCCGTCAAAGGGGCGTACGCCCCTTTGACGGGCGGGCCATGCCGTGCGGGAATGAGGGGTACGGCCCACGGGGCCGGAGCCGGGCAGGCCGTGGCCGAGCCCGGCTCCGGTCCGCCGTGGGCAGCGCCGGGGCGAGGCCGGGCTCACGGCCCGGGCGGCCCGGCCACGTGCAGACGGCGGGGCGGACGCGGCAGCGGGTCCGGAAGACGCAGTGGGCCGTGGCCCGGAGTGAGGGAACCGAGGAGCGCGGGGCGCTCGGCCCCGGTGGCGGACGGGGTGTTGCCCGGCAGGCCGTGGACGGTCAGAAAGCCCAGCAGCGCGAAGAGGTGAGCCTCCTTCGCCTGTGGCGGCAGGCCGAGGACGGCGCTGTCGGTGACCGGCACCGGGGCGGCCAGGGCGCGGACGCGAGCCATGAGCGTGGGGTTGCGCACCCCGCCGCCGGAGACGGTCAGCGCGGTGAGCCGGTGGGCGCGGCAGGCGTCGGCCACCAGGCGTGCGGTGAGCTCCGTGACCGTGGCCAGGACGTCGTCGGGCGGAGGCTCGGGGGTCGGCAGGTGGCGGTGGAGGTAGGCGGCGTGGAAGTGCTCGCGCCCCGTCGACTTGGGCGGGGGCAGCCGGTAGTACGGATCGCGCAGCAGGGCGCCGAGCAGTTCCGGCAGGACCCGGCCGCGGGCGGCACGGGCTCCGTCGCGGTCCATGGCGGCGGTGCCGCGGCTGGCCCGGACGGCGGCGGCGTCGATCAGGGCGTTCGCCGGGCCGAGATCGTAGGCGACGACGGTGCCGGAGCCCTCGCGCAGGCTCAGGTTCGCGATGCCGCCGAGGTTGAGGGCGCCGGGACGGCCCTCGTCCCCGAGCAGCAGGGCGTCCAGCGTGGCCGTCAGCGGGGCGCCCTGCCCGCCGACGGCCAGATCGCGGCTGCGCAGGTCGGAGACGACAGGCAGCCCGGTGGCCTCGGCGATCCAGGCGGGCGCGCCGAGCTGCAGGGTGCCCAGGGCCCGGGGCCCGTCCGTCCAGTGGAAGCACGTCTGGCCGTGGGAGGCGACGAGGGCGGCGTCCCCGTCGGCGAGCTCGGCGTTCGCGCGGGCGGCCACCGCGCCGAAGAGCCGGCCGAGCGCGGCGTCGAGGTGGCAGATCCCTCGCCAGGTGGGCTCGGCCGGCGGCAGGCAGGCGGCCAGCTCGGCGCGCAGCCCGGCGGGGAAGGGCACGCTGAGCAGCTCGCCGCAGCGCAGGTCCAGGTCCCCGTCGGGCCGGACGGTCAGCTCGGCCACGGCCGCGTCCACGGCGTCGCAGGAGGTACCGCTGAGCAGTCCGATCACGCGCATGGCCCGCATTGTGCGCCGCCCGCGCGCGGCACGGCGCGCACTCAGTGCCCGGCGCGCCGCCCCCGCCGGTGCCGGGCCCGCAGCAGGCGCCGCTGGACGACCAGCAGGTCGAGGAGCGAGAAGACCGCGAGAGCGGTGAACAGGACGGCGATGACGCGCAGCGAGCCGTCGGTGGGCACGTCGTGGGGCCCTGACGCGGCCGCCCAGGCCCAGAACAGCACCGCGCCCGCGATGAACAGCGGCGTGAACAGCAGACCGAGCAGCAGCCGCAGTCGCACGGCGCTGCGGGCTCGCACGGGCTCCGTGCCGCTGCGCGGGGAGACGTGGCTGAGCAGGCCCTCGCGCTCGGGGTCCTCGCGCGGGTCGCGTTCCTCGTCGCGCGGGTCGGGTTCCTGCATGGCTCCCCCTTTCTCAGCCGTGCGCGGTACCCGTACCGGAACGGAGGGAAACACGGCCCGTCCGGCCGCGTTTCCGCGGCCGGGCCCGGGGTACCTCCGGAGGTTCACGGACGGGGACGGAAGGAGCGGGCGTGACCGAGACGGAGGGGCTCCGGATCGTCGTGACGGGCGCGACGGGCAACGTGGGCACGAGCGTGCTGCAGCGCCTCGCCCGGGAGCCGGGCGTCGCCTCGGTGCTCGGGCTGTGCCGCCGGGTCCCGGCGTGGACGCCGGCCAGGACGGAGTGGGCGAGCACGGACCTCGGCGCCCCCGAGGCGGAAGCGGAGCTGACGGGCCTGCTCCAGGGCGCGGACGCCGTCGTCCACCTGGCCTGGCTGATCCAGCCCACCCACGCCCCGCGGCTGACCTGGCGGACGAACGTGGAGGGGACCGAGCGGCTGCTGCGGGCGATGGCGGCGGCCGGGGTTCCGGCGCTCGTGTACTCCTCCTCGGTCGGCGTCTACTCGCCCGGACCGGCGGACGGGCAGGAGCGGATGGTGGACGAGTCCTGGCCCACGCACGGCTGGCCGGAGGCCGCCTACCCGCGCGAGAAGGCCTACGTCGAGCGGCTGCTGGACACCTTCGAGCGCGACCATCCCGGCATCCGGGTGGTCCGCATGCGCCCGGCGTTCATGTTCAAACGGGAGTCGGCGATGGGCCAGCGACGGCTGTTCGGCGGCCCGGCCGTCCCGAACGCCCTGGTGCGCCCGGAGCTGGTGCCCGTCGTCCCGAACCTGCCGGGCCTGCGCTTCCAGGTACTCCACACCGACGACGCGGCCGACGCCTTCGTCCGTGCCGTGCTGCGGCCGGTGAGCGGCGCCTTCAACCTCGCCTGCGAGGCACCGGTGGACGCCGGGGTGCTGGCGGGCCTGCTGGCGGCACGGCCGGTCCGGGTGCCCGCCCCGGCCGTCCGGGCCGCCCTGGCGGCCGCGTGGCGGCTGCGGCTGGTGCCCTCCTCGCCCTCGCTGTTCGACGCGTTCCTGCGGCTGCCGCTGATGAGCACGCACCGGGCCCGGAAGGAGCTCGAGTGGTCCCCCGCGGCCTCCTCCACGGAGACGCTGACGGAGTTCCTGGCGGCCTTCCGCAGAGGTGAGGGCATGGACACCGCACCGCTGCGGCCGAGGCTGCCCGGCGGGCGACTGCGCGAGCTCGTGACAAGCCTCCGGGGCCGCCCGTAGCGGACCTGGGGGCGGCCCCGGCGCGGGTTCCGCGCCGGACCCGCGCGGAACGGCCCGCTCAGGTCAGGATGATCCGGGCGAGGAAGTAGACGATGAAGACCAGCACCAGCAGCCCGATGGCGATCAGCGGGCCGGTGGACCATCCCCTGGTCGGGTTGTGCGGTGTCTCCTCCGGCCCGGCGCCGGAGAGCGTGCCCTCCGCGGGCGGCGTCTCGTTCGGGGGCACCCCGCCGCCCCCCTTCTGCCCGGGGGATCGGCCGCCGTCCGGTTCGGGAGTCGATGCGTTCGTGTCGTTCACACCCGACGAGTGCACCCCGGCGCGGAATCTACACATCGCCCGCCCGCCGGCACGGTGACCGCCCGACGACCGCTGGGCGGGCCCGTGCGGCCCCGGACGGCCCCGGGGCGACTCCGGGCGGCGGGACCTCCAGCCGCCCGGCCACTCCGTACGGGCGCTCCTCGGTCCCGTTCTCGCCGACGCGCGCGCCACCGCGGTTTCGCCCACCTGGCGGTGCGGGCGTCCCCGGGCCGGAGGGCGGTACCGGCGCCTCCGGCGGGAAACGGCGCGTCCCGGGGCCGCACGGGTGGAGAATGGGGCGCGGAACAGGAGGATTTCGCCTTCACGAACCGGGCATATACCTCAACATCAGGACAGTATCGGGAGGTTGAGTCTCCTTTTCCTTACTCCCACCCACCTCAGGTCAGTAGCCTCATCCCTCGAACGTCAATACGCCGGCGATCGCGATGAGGAGTCATTGATGGAACGTCCCTCCTGGGCACCGCAGGGCATCGACCTGTCCAAGCCGAGTGTGTCCCGGATCTATGACTACTACCTCGGCGGATCGCACAACTTCGAGGTGGACCGGGAAGCGGCCAGGAGGGCCATCGAGGTGTTCCCCGGACTGCCGAAGATCATGCAGGCCAACCGAGCCTTCATGCGCCGCGCCGTGCGCTACGCGGTCGGCCAGGGGGTCACGCAGTTCCTGGACATCGGCTCCGGCATACCCACGTTCGGCAACGTGCACGAGGTGGCCCAGGGCGCCTCGCCGGAGGCCCGCGTGGTCTACGTGGACAACGACCCGGTGGCGGTCGCGCACAGCGAGGCGGTGCTGGACGGCGACGAGCGGGCCGACGTGCTGGCGGCCGACTTCCGGGAGCCGCAGTCACTGCTGGGCGGGGAACCGGTGAAGCGGCTGCTGGACCTGGACCGGCCGGTGGCGCTGCTGCTGGTCGCGCTGCTGCACTTCGTCGAGGACTCGGAGGACCCCTGGGCGGCGGTCGCGCAGCTGCGCGACGCGCTGGCCCCGGGATCGCTGCTGATCCTCACGCACGCCTCCACCGACGGGGGCCCGCGCACCGTGGAACAGGGGCGGGAAATCTCCAACGTCTACAAGAACGTGGGCTCCCGGCTGATCATGCGCTCGAGAGCCGAGGTGGAGCGTTTCTTCGCCGGTTTCGAGCTCGTCGACCCGGGTCTCGTCCCGATGCCGAACTGGCGTCCGGAAGGATCCACGGAGCACGAGGACCCGGTCGTGTTCACCGGGTTCGGCGGGGTGGGACGTAAGGCGTGAACAGATCCCCGGAAGACACAGCCGAGCCGGGCCTTCGCTCCCCGGCCGGCCCCGGCCCGCGCGGCGACGACGGACTGCGGCGCTTCGCGACGGTCTGGAGCCGCGCCGTCTACCCGACGACGGCCACCTGCATGACCCTGGCGGAGTTCGAGCAGCACCTCGTGCCGCTGGCCGAACTGCTGTGCACCTCCCTGCACGCCCATCCGTTCGACCCGGTGCCGGCCCGGGCGGTCGGCCAGGAGCTCGTGGACGCGCACTGCACCACGCCGGAGGCGCTGCCGCAGATCCTCGGCGTCGTGGACGCCTATCTGCTGCTGTACTGCTCCGATCCCTCCCGCCTTCCCCCCGAGGAGGCGCGGGCCCGCTGCGCCCGGCTGCAGCACGCGATAGCCGCCGGTTTCGCCCGGGCGCTGCAGGAGCGCACCCGCCTCGAACAGGAGGCCCTCTCGCGCGCCGCGCTGACGGCTCAGTCGCAGATCGAGCAGGCCCTGCACGAGAGCGAGACCCGCTTCCGCGCCGTCTTCGAGGGCGCCAGCATCGGGATCGGCATCGGCACGCTGGACGGCCGCGTCCTGGAGGTGAACAGCGCCCTCACCCGCATGTTCGGCGGCAACGAGCGGCTCGTGCGCGACCGTCCCATCAAGAGCTGGGTGCACCCCGACGACGGGCCGAACGTATGGCGCATGTACGACGAGCTCGCACGCGGCGAGCGGGACCACTTCCGCACCGAGAAGCCCTACCACCGTCCCGACGGCACCGTCCTGTGGACACATCTGACGGTCTCCCTCCTGCGTGACCCCGACGGCGCCCCTCGGTACATGCTGGCGTTGATTGAGGACATCACCGAGCGTCGGCTGCTGCACCTGCGCCTGCGCTACGAGGCCACCCACGACGCGCTGACGGACCTGCCCAACCGCACCCTGTTCTTCGAACGGCTGGAACAGGCCCTGGCCAGGAAGGGCGACGCCGCCCGCTTCGGCCTGTGCTACCTCGATCTGGACGGCTTCAAGACCGTCAACGACAGTCTGGGGCACTCCGTCGGGGACCAGCTCCTGGTCGCCGTCGCCGAGCGGCTGCAGAGCTGTGTGAAGGGGCCCGGCCAGCTCGTCGCCCGCATCGGCGGCGACGAGTTCGTGGCCCTCAACACCGACCCGGAGAACTCGGGCGACATCACCGAACTCGCCGAGCGCGCCCTGGAGGCGCTGTCCACCCCCGTGCTGGTGGACGGGCGGGAGCTGACGGTCCGGGCCAGCATCGGGATCGTCGAGGGCCCGGCGGGCGAGCGGACGGCGGCCGAGGTGCTGCGCAGCGCGGACATCACGATGTACCGGGCGAAGGCCCAGGGCGGCAACCGCTACGAGCTGGCCGACCCGGACTCCGACGCGCGGATCATCGGCAGGCACGCGCTGACCAACCGGCTGCCCGTCGCGCTGGAGGCCCGCGAGTTCTTCATCGAGTACCAGCCGCTGGTGCGGATGTCCGACGGGAGCGTGGAGGGCGCCGAGGCGCTGGTGCGCTGGGACCACCCGCGGCACGGTGTCCTCGGTCCGGACCGGTTCATCCCGCTGGCCGAGCACACCGGGCTGATCGTCCCGCTGGGCCGCTGGGTGCTGGAGGAGGCGGTGCGTCAGGCCTGCGAGTGGCAGGTCCGCGGCATCGGCGGCACCCGGCCCCTGCGCGTCAACGTGAACCTCTCGCCACGGCAGCTCAGCCATCCGGAGCTGGTGTCCGACACCGTGGCCGTGCTGGAGAACGCCGGGCTGCCACCCGGCTCGCTGTGCCTGGAGGTCACCGAGTCGGCGATGATCCGGGCGGACGACGCGGAGCTCAAGCCGCTGCGCCAACTCGCCGAGCTGGGCGTGGGCATCGCGCTGGACGACTTCGGCACCGGGTACTCCAACCTGGCCAGCCTGCGCAGGCTGCCGGCGAGCACCCTGAAGCTGGACCGTTCCTTCACCCGGGGACTCCAGCAGCAGCCGGCCGACCCCGTGGATCTCAAGGTGGTCGAAGGGATCGTTTCCCTGGCCCACGTCCTGGACCTCTCGGTGACGGTCGAGGGCGTCGAGACGGCGGCCCAGGCGGAGCAACTGCGGGACCTGGGCTGCGACTCGGCCCAGGGCTGGTTCTACGCACGCCCCGGCCCGCCGGAGCAGGTGGCCGCACCGATGCCGTTGGTCGCGGCGCAGTGACCGCGGCGGCCTGAGCGGGGAGTCGGCCGAGGGCCGGCTGCGCACCACCTCCGCGGCGCGCGCCGTTCCCGCGCGCCCCGCCTCTGCGCCGAGCGCCCCGCGGTGAGCCGGAATTCCACGTGGTCCGGGTATGCCGCCGGGGCATGCTGCGGTAAACCCGACAGCCACCGGAACGGACGACACCCGACTCCCCGCCCGAGTACCGCCGACCGCGGCGTACCTGGCTTCCGCTCCCCCGTGACAGAGCGCGGCCCTTCGGTCACCGTACCCGTATCCCCGGGCCTGGGCCGTGTGCCGGACACGGTCGCGGGGTCGGCCGCCCGGCCGGGGCGGCTGCCGGCGCACCATCCCGCAGGACAGGCCCGCGGGCAGCGCTACGCGGAAGGGCTCGTCATGGATCGCCACTTCACGGACCGACGACACCAGGAACTGCGCCGTCAGGTGCGGGACTTCGCCGAATCGGAGGTGAGGCCCAGGGTCGCGGCGATGGAGGCCGGGCGGCGGGTCTGCCCCGAGCTGTCGCGGCTCATCGCACGGCAGGGCTGGATCGGTGTGACGGTGCCGCGCGGCTACGGCGGGATGGGCGACGGCCATGTGGCGAAGACGGTCGTCATCGAGGAGCTGTCCCGGGTGAGCGGCGCCATGGGCGCCATGGTCCAGGCCTCCCAGCTCGGTGTCGCGAAGATACTCCACTTCGGCAACGAGCGGCAGAAGCGCACCTGGCTGCCCGCCGTGACCGCCGGGGAGTGCCTGCCCACCATCGCCGTCACCGAGCCCGGCTCCGGCGGCCATGTGCTCGGCATGACCGGTTCGGCCGTCCGCGACGGCGAGGACTACGTGCTCAACGGCAGCAAGGTCTTCGTCGGCAACAGCCACATCGGGGACCTCCACGGCGTCGTACTGCGCACCGGGCCCGGTTCCCGGGGGCTGTCGGCGTTTCTGGTCGAGGCGGGGACGCCGGGCTGCACGCTCGCTCCCCAGCAGCCCGCGATGGGGTTGCACGGGTTCAGCTTCGGCGAGGTGCGCCTCGCCGACTGCCGGGTTCCGGCGAGCAGCCTGCTGGGGCGCGAGGGCGACGGGCTGGCCGTCGCCTACTCCTCCAGCGTGCTCTACGGGCGGGCCAACCTGACCGCCGTCGCCCTGGGCATCCACACCGCGCTGCTGGAGGAGACATCGCGGCTGTGCTCGACCCGCACGCGGTACGGTGCGCCGCTTGGCCGCGTCGGGGCGGTACGGGCGAAGCTGGGCCGCATGCAGTCCCGGCTGATGACGGCGCGGCTCGCCGCCTACCAGGCCGTGCATCTGCTCGACCAGGGCCAGCCCTGCGACGCCGAGTTGATAAACGCCAAGCTCGTGAACGTGGAGTACGCGCTGGACTCCGCGCGGGACGCGATGGAGATCCACGCGGCGTCGGGGCTGTTCACCGACTGCCCGGTCGAACGCTACCTGCGGGACGTTCACCACCTGTTCGCCCCCGCGGGCACCTCCGACGTGCAGCGGCTGAGGCTGGGGGACGTGGCCCTCGGCACGGCCCGGGGAGACTGGTCCGCCCGCCTCTCCGAGCTCGTCCGCAAAGACACGGCGGCCGCGGAGGAGTCCGCCGCCACGGCACCGGCGCCGGACGGAGGGCCGCCCGCGGCGGCGCACGGGGGCCGGACCGATGCGGCGGACGCGGGCCCCGCCGACGCGGCGGACGCACCGGGGGCACCCGACCCGGTGGGGGCCGGGCGCCGCTGACGCCGGCGGCCCCCGGCCCGCCTCAGCCGCCGCTCTCGCGCCGTTCGATCTGCTCCACCAGCTCGGCGGCCATGCCCTTGATGGTCTCCAGGCCCGGCCTCCCCCAGGGCCGGGGCTCCTGGTCCACGACGCAGACGGTGCCCAGGGCCATTCCGGTGCGGTCGATCAGCGGCGCCCCGAGGTAGGAGCGCACGCCGATCTCGTCCACCACCGGGTTGCCGGCGAACCGCGGGTAGTCGCAGACGTCCTCCAGCACCAGCGCCTTGCGCCGCACGATCACGTGCGGGCAGTAGCCGTGGTCGCGCGCCATGGTGCGGCCGACCCGGGCGCTGGGCGGCGCGGGTCCCAGCTCCACCGCCTGGTCGACGGCGGGGGCGTACAGGCCCGCGAAGTACTGCCGGTGCTCGTCGATGAGGTTCACCATCGCGTAGGGCGCTCTGGTCACGTCGGCGAGCTTGCGCGCGAAGGCGTCGAACTCCGGCACCGGCGCGTCGCCCAGGCCCAGCTCGCGCAGGCGCACGACCCGGGCCGGGGCCTCGGTGTCCTCGGGGGTGAGGAGCAGGTGGGTGGTCGGGTCATACGACGTCGGGGGCATGCGCACTCCTGGTGTCGAGCAGATGCGAAACGAGGAAGACGAGGACCTGGGTGGCGGATTCGGTGCCGCGCGCGTCGCAGAGCACGACCGGGACGCCGGGGTCGAGATCGAGTGCGGCGCGCACCTCGTCCGTGGTGTAGCGGTGTGCGCCGTCGAACTCGTTGACCGCGACGACGAAGGCCAGGCCGCGCTCCTCGAAGAAGTCCACGGCCGAGAAGGAGTCGGTGAGCCGACGGGTGTCGGCGAGGACGACGGCGCCGAGCGCCCCGGCGCTCAGCTCGTCCCACAGGAACCAGAACCGCTCCTGCCCGGGCGTCCCGAAGAGGTACAGGACATGCCGGCCGCTCAGCGTGATGCGGCCGAAGTCCATGGCCACGGTCGTGGTGCGCTTGGCCTCGACGCCGTCGAGGCTGTCGGTGCCGGCACCGGCCTGGGTGAGCAGCTCCTCGGTGCTCAGCGGGGCGATCTCGCTGGCCGCGGCCACGAACGTCGTCTTGCCGACGCCGAAGCCGCCCGCGACGAGGATCTTCACCGCCTCCGGGAACGCGTCAGAGCCGGGTACGGAGTCCATGCAGCACTGCCTCCAGCAGATCGCGGTCGGAGCGGCCCGGGCCCTGCACCCGTGGCGTGGGGTCCCGCGCGGTCACGGCACCGCAGTCCACGAGGTCGGAGAGCACCACCTTGGTGATCACCGCAGGCAGCCGGACGTGGGCGGCGATCTCGGCGACGGAGACCGGACCCCCGCACAGCCGCAGCACCCGGGCGTGCTCCGGGCC
This sequence comes from Streptomyces sp. JJ38, assembly GCF_019303475.1. Lineage (GTDB taxonomy): Bacteria > Actinomycetota > Actinomycetes > Streptomycetales > Streptomycetaceae > Streptomyces. The sequence goes on along the minus strand of NZ_JABLSI010000064.1, from coordinate 979 downwards.
CAGCTGGGCGCGCGGGCCTCGCCCCGTCGCCATCACCAGTGTGAGCAGGTCGAAGGCGGCCGAGGGCCGGGTCCGGCCCTCGCAGACCGTGTACGGGCGCACCAGGCGCCCCGCCGCGGCGTCCAGCCACGGCTCTCTCTCCGGGGCTGCCATGGCCTCAGTGCCCCGCCGGCAGTCGGGCGGGGGTCGCGAGGTAGGGGCGCACGCTCTTCACCAGCATCGCCATCTCGTAGCCGAGCACGGCGGCGTCCGCGTCCCGGCCCGCCAGCACGGCCAGGCAGGCCCCCTGGCCGGCGGTGGAGACGAACAGCAGCGAGGTGTCGAGCTCGACGAGCACCTGCCGCACCTCACCGCCCTCGCCGAAGCGGGTGCCCGCGCTGCGCGCGAGCGAGTACAGCCCCGAAGCGAGGGCGGCCAGGTGGTCGGCCACGTCGGTCTCCAGTCCGTGGACGGCCTTCACCAGGCCGTCGGCGGACAGCAGCAGAGCGCTGCGGGTATGGGGGACGCGCTGGACGAGGCCGGTCAGCAGCCAGGACAGATCGCCGTTGGGGCCGACGGGCGCTTCGCTCACCATGGTCGCGTTCGCTCCTTGCGGATGAGGTGGGTGACGCGGGCCGCGGTTCACGGCCCGCCGGGCTGGCTAGCGCGCGCCGCCGGGCTCTCCGGTGCCGCCCAGGGGGCGGGCGACGGGCTGGTCCTCGGCCAGGCTCGTGCCCCGGCGGAACGCCGCCATCAGCCCCGGGTCGTGCTCCGGCTCGCCTTCGGGCCGCGGCCGGGGCGGCGGCGGATCGCGCAGCTCGGGGACGAGGTGCTCCTGGCGTCGGCGGCGCGGCAGTCGGGGCCGCTCCTCGGACGCCGCGGGCCCCGGCCCCTGACCGTTTCCCGGCTCCGGCCCGCGGCCCGGTGCGGACGGCACGGCCGCCGCGCGGGGCGCGGGAGCAGCGTGATGCTCGGGCGTGGGGCGGGGCGCGGGGGGCCC
>NZ_JABLSI010000063.1 GCF_019303475.1 Streptomyces sp. JJ38 | reverse complement strand
ACCTACGCTGACGCAAGCCGCATAATCCGTGTCCAGGAACCGGGGTCAAGACCCGTCGCCGAGGGCCTTCTCGGCCGCGGCCCAGAACGCTTCGTGGACGGCCGTGAAGGTGCCCTCGGCGCGGGCCTGGTGGAGGGCCTCGGAGCGTTCCAGGGCACCCGGCTTGGTCAGCAGAGCTTCCAGGTAGTGGTCCAGTACGAAGTATTCGGCACCGCGGCCGGTCAGTCGCCGGTGGCGGGCGATCTCCCGTCGGCTGTCATAGACGGTCAGGTCGTCGCAGGTGCGCGTGACGGTGACCTTGCGGTCGATGAAGCGGACCGGGACCGAGTACCGGCACATCTTCACGGTGATCATGCCGTAGCGGTCGACGCGGGGCGTGAGTGTGATGCCGGTGGCGAACGGATCATCCGGCAGCGGCAGCAGATGGCCCACCTCGCGGGCGAAGTCCTGCGCGATGGTCTGCATCCTCGCCCCGATCCGCCGCTCGTCCTCCTTCGCCTCGAATTCGGCTAATCGGGCGTTGAGTTCGTCCAGGCTGTCCGCTTGCGGCACCGGGGTGAGGTAGTTGCGGCGGAAGTAGCCGACCTGGCCTTCGACGCCGCCCTTCTCGTGGGCGCCGCGCAGGCCCGGTTCGCAGTAGAAGGGGGTGAATCCGTAGTACTCATGGAAGTTGGTCCAGCGCGGGTTCTCCTCCCGCGAGCGGCTGCGGAAGACCACCTTCTTCACGGCCGGGGTGAGGTTGTCGTAGCGGACCTGACCGGCCGGCACTCCGCCCAGCGTGGTCAGCGCGTGGACGTGTCCTTCGAAGAACGCCTGCTGACCGCAGGAGCGCGAGATGCGGTGCACAGCCTTGCCGGAATAGGCCAGGCGGAAGGCGAACAGATAGCAGCGGGTCGCTGGCCGGCCAGGTCCACGTAGACGTCTCCGAAGTCGACCTCGGCGTCCGCACCAAGTGCGTTGTGCCGGGTCAGGAACGCCTCGACAGGTGCCCCCGCCTGGGCTGCGATCTCCTTGCGGCGGGCCGCGACGAAGTCCCGGACCGTCGGATACGGGATCGCCTCGCCGAACTCCTCCTCGATCCGCGCGACGATCCGCCGCACGGTGTGCCGCTGCTTGCGCGGAGCCTCCAGATCAGATCGCAGCCAGGCGTCGACCGTCTTCTTGTACGGCTCCATCCGAGGTGACGTCCTCACCGGCCGGCGGCGCGGGGTGGGCACCAGCGAGGAGAGCGCCTCCCGTACGAGGCGGCGGTGAACGCCGTATTTCTTCGACAGGGCGCGGATCGACAACTGCTGCTGCCAGCTGTCCCGCCGGATGCGGTCGAACAGCTCCTGGTTGGACAAAGACATCTACAGCACCGCCCCTGCCGGAGATCACGGGAACCGTCTCACCGCAAGAGCGGGAGTGGGGCCACTTCGCCCCGTCACCACCCCTCAATGCGCCTGTGCGACCCGCCGACTGGGGCCACTGGAAGCCAACATGCCTGGGCCGCTGAACAACGTCAGGGCCAGCTTCGAGCGCACGAAATCGAAGATCATGCGCGCGGCCTCCAACTCAGGGCTCCCTCGCATGTGCCGCGACGCATCGGCCAATGCAAGCACCCTCGCATCGTCCGACCTGAACGCCTCAACATCCTCCCAACGCGCGACGAGAGACGGAGCGTTGACCCACTCCTGCAGCCCTGCGTCATCGCCGTCAAGAAACCGCACGTGGAGGGAACCGGTCCTGACCTGCCCGCCTACCCGTACGATCTCGACCTGGCGGACCGGACTGCCTAACTCTTTCGGCCTTGTTCGGTAGGCCCAGTGCTCACCCATCTCCATGTGTCCATTGAGCCAGGTCTGCTGAGCCCTGCGCCCGACGAACGCGGGAACTGGCAGAGATCGCCGAACGCCCCGGGCTGCTGGGAGTCTTCAACCTCAGGCGGGTCGTTCCCGCTCCCCCCGCTTGAAGCACCCAGGAGACTCGCCCTTACCTGCGAATCTCCGTGATCACGTCGGCTGCCAGACTGCCCGATCGCCGAGGAGCCTCAGGGCACGCGGTGAAACTCGGCCCTATAGGTCTCAACCAATGCATCGATCTGATCTTCGTACGTCTCGAGGAAGGTGTCGAGCGTGTAGGCACCGTTCCAACCCGCGTCGCGGAGCTGTGACCCCTCGCAGGGAATCGGCAGAGTACGGACGACCTCGTCCTGCACAAAGTGCAGTCGAAGTTCGCGCGCCTCTGACGCAAGGAGCGGATTCCCTCCGATCTGCTCGATGAGTACGTAGCGAAGTCCGAGCAGACTCAGGAGATCAAGATCAGTGCTCCAGGTCTCATCCATGACGAGGTGAGCCTGCCAGTGCATGGCATCGCGATAGACCAGGCGCACCCGGTCGACCATGTCAGGGTAGGAAACGCCATCCCAGTAGAGGGAGCCACGGATTGCGCGGTGGTCGCCGTCCTGGGTAGCCAATGCCGTCCCAAAGGTCATCGGAACGAGTGCTGAGAGCTTGTTGGGCCACCCGTACACCAACGATCGGATCAGATCGCACGGGTTGTACACATGAAGCATGACATCGCGCTCCACGCCATCAGCCGAGATGTCGTCCAGCCACCGTCCCACGAGCCTCGCCCAATCGGGGTTCCCCGCCGTGCACGTCCTACTCTCCTCCCGGAAAGCAGGCCATCTTCCACGGTCCGTGGTTCGCGCGGATCCTGTGTAGAGGACCTGACCGATCCCTTCTTCGTCTCCGTTCAGGTCCCGGAGAAGGTCCCTCTCGTCCAGCGAGGTGCGCTTGGCAAACTCACCTGCCGTCCGATAGCCCTCGATCTCCCACCGCGGGTCCTCTGCCAGCTCCCGGAGCAAGCCCGGCCGGGCTGGGTCATGGCCCGCTGCGAAGACGTTGCTGGTGATGTAGCAAAGAGCCGCATACTCCAGGGGGTACCCCCCGGTTTCCTCGGGCGAATCCTCCTCACCGTCATCGAGCCATGCTGGCGCTCGGTCCGGATCCAGACGCCCGATCGCGAAGTACAGGCCGTACGGTGCCACCACGCTGCCCCTCTGCGAGATGCGCTGGAAGTCCGCTGCCAGAAGATCGTGGGCTCCTGCCTCTGCGGCTCTGGCCAAAACCTCGTGCCAGCCCCGCTCTCTATCTTCCGGAGAGTCGTACAAATAGATGAAGTGATGCGGGGTCACTTGTGGGGGGATCGCCGCTTCGAGGAACTCCACCCGGTCTGCACGCACTGGAGCACCGTCGTCGTCCAATGTGAGTTGGAATCCACGCAGATCGTGCGCCCAGTCACGCGCCATGTTGCTGACCGGTACGCGAAGTTCGCGCCACGTGGTGGAGACAATCATCGCGCGAATGCGGTCCTTGCGGAGCCCCAGCTCTCGCTGCAACAGCTCAGCGTACTTCGTGACCTCATGAAGGGCTCGGCCCGAGGTCGAATCGGATCGCTTCAGCTCGATCACCACCCAAGACCCGTGGCCATCTCGGGCCAAGATGTCTATCCGCCCGCGCGTTCCGTGAGCATTGGGTAGCGGGTATTCCGTGTCGATCAGACGAAGGCTCGGTTCTATGAGTGACAAGCGGTCGGCCAGCATATCGCGCAACCGAGCCTCGTACTGAACACCCATGCGTCGCACCTCTCGGGCAAGTTCGCGGCCTCAAACACTAGTTGACGGCCAATCAGGGTATGACAGTAGATGATCGCTCTGACACTCCCAGCCCTTCTCGCCTCACCCAGGCAAGTCCCGACGCCCTCACCTGCCGCGCCCACTGGGTCGCGTCGGCCCAAGCGAAGCCCCCGTGATCTGCGGGATTGGTCGAGTGGCCCGGGTGTCGCGGCTGGTCATACGGGACTGCTGCGGACCCGGCAGCGTTAGCGACACCTTGAGCGACTCTGTCGGGGATCTTGCGCGCGCGGCTCATTTGCCTTGCCGCCACCAGCATTCCCAGGTCAGGCCGCGGGCATCGAGGTACTGCTGGAGGGTCGTGGGGCGCCGGGGGCGGTGGGGGTGGCGAGTTGTGCGTGAGGCGAGGCGTTCGATGTTGATGGCGATGCCGGTCAGGACGTGCTGCACGTGTGTCTTGCGGTGGCCGTGGTAGCGGCTGCGGCGGGCCCGGTGTCCGTTGATGAACTCGCAGATGGTGCCTTCGACTCCGGACCGGGTGGCGTAGAGCCGTCTCCATTGCGAGTCTTGCTGGTTCGCGCGGTTCTGGGCCTGGAGTTCATGAAGGTGCTGTGGGAGGAAGTTCACGGTGCGGGCGGCAGTGCCGCGGGCGCAGGCGGGCCGGTCGGGGCACGGGTTGCACTGATACGGGCGAAACCGGGCCACGGTGTAGGGGGCCATGGCCGGTGGCTCGAGCCAGATGTGGCTGGTCTCGCCATTGGGGCAGGTGACCTGGCGCTGGTCGAAGTCGATGGTGAAGTCGTCCCGGGTAAAGCCGGTCTGTTCCTTGCTCTGCCATGCACCGCTGGCCTTGACCGGGCCGACGAGTTCGACCTGGTGGTCGCGGAGGGAGCGGTGCAGCAGCGAGACCGAGAGGTAGCCGCCGTCGAGAAGGTGTTGCCGGGGCAGCAGCCCGCGGTCACGGAGCCGGATGTGGATGCCGGGGAGGGCCTCGGTGTCCCGGGTCGGCCCGGTGGTGGCGATGTCCGTGATCAGGTTGGCCTGAGGGCCGGTCTCGCATGTCTCGGTGACATGGACCAGATAGCCGCTCCAGCGGGTATTGCCGCGGATGGCCCGGCGGGCTTCGCGGTCGTAGGGCGAGACGATCCGCACGGCTCCTTTGGGCTGTCCGTCCTTCTCGGCACGAGGACGTAACCCGCCACGGGCGTCGAGGAGGAAGTTCTGCACGACGATCTGTCGCAACGCTTCCGCGCGAGGCCCACGCCGGTGGTGCGGAAGGCGCTCGAGGAGCCGGCGGGCGTCCGCTCCCGCCTGCTTGAGCCGGGTGACAGGGTGACTCGGCTGACTGGGGAGTCGGACTGGACGCCCGTAGCGGGTGGCCCACTCGGCATCCACCAGGCCGTCGAGGATGTCCGGTGACCGCTGGGCGGCTTCTTCCAAGGCCGCGCGCACCGCTTCGAGTACCAGCTCCAGGCGGGTGAGGTCCCGTGCGGCGGCCAGAACTTGGGTGGAGTCGGTGCGCTGCCTCCCGCGTTCGGCGACCATGCCGGCTTCCCGCATCCGTGTCAGCGACAGGGAGAGCAGCTGGTCCGCGCGGTCGTCCTCGCACAGGCGATCACGGAAGTCCGTCAGTACGCTGTGGTGGAATCCCGGGTCGTCCAGCTCTAGGGCGAGTGCGTACTTGAAGTCGATGCGGCACCGCACGGCCTCGGCCGTCTGCCGGTCGGAGAGATTGAGCAGAAACTGCAGGACACAGACCGTGGCCAGCTGGGCCGGTGAGAGTCCGGGGCGGCCATCGCGCGGGTACCAGGAAGCGAAGTCCCTGTCGTCCCAGAGACCATCGAGGTGATCACGTACCCACATCGCCGCGGTGCCGCTGGGGTTACTGGCTCGCGCCATCTGGGCTGTGAGTTCGGGAACCACCGCACCGGACCGGGGACGAACGGACACTGATCACCTCAGGGGGACGGAACTATGCAGGACCGTCCGAAGTGTTCCAAGCGCCAACAGCCCTCGTCCCGAGAACTCCAAGATCCCCGACAGAGTCGCTCCTTGTCATTCCACTGCTCGAACTGGTTCGCCTCCGCGAGCACGTCGAACGCGTCGCGACCACCGTCGCGCGAGCGCTTCGTCTGACGGGGTCCCCGGCTCCCTGACTGGCTCGGCCCCCACAGTGGACAGGGGACAGGAGCAGGGCGGTCTCAGTTCTGGTCTCATTCGCCCCCGTCCGGGCCTGTCCGGGCGAGTCCACCCCGAACGCTCCACCGCAGGTCAGGACGCCCACGACCCCCACCGGACACCCGTACCAACATTTGGAAAGCGTGTTGGGGGCAACCCCTCACGAGTTCGAATCTCGTATCCTCCGCCATTGCCTTCACCGGGCAATACGTCGAAGGGCTCCACCGTTCTCGGTGGAGCCCTTCGGCGTTCCCCTCTCGTCAGCCGGCGGTCCGGGCGTCCGCTGCCGCCGTGGTGGGTTCTCGCGGTGCCGGTGGCAGGCCGCGGAGTCGGCTCACCGGCGACAGCACGAGCAGGACGAGCACCGCGGCGGAGCCGATCGCCGCCACGGTCAACGCGTCCCGGGCGCCGATCCGGCCGGAGAGCAGGCCCGCGAACAGGCCGCCGAGCGCGCCGCCCCCGAACAGCAGGGTGCGGAAGACCGCCGTCATCCGGCCCATCATCGACTGCGGGGTGCTGGCCTGGCGCAGGCTGACGATGACGACGCCGGCGACGCCGAGTCCGAGGTAGCTGGTGAAGAAGGAGAGGACGAACATCGCCACCATCACCGGCCGTGGGCCGGTGGCCAGGACGATCAGCGCCGGACCGGTGAGGAGCGCGGCCTGCGCGACGAGGTAGACGAGGCCGAGCCGGAAGCGCCGGATGACCCTGCGGGAGATCGCCGCGCCGATCAGACCGCCCACCGAGGCGGTGGCGAAGATGCCGCCGAGGGTCGTGGAGTCCAGGTGCAGGTCGCGGGTTCCGTACAGCAGGAACATCGTCCACACGCTGATCATGGAGAAGTTGCAGCAGAACCCGATGACGGCCAGTGACCGCAGGACCGGGTTCCTCAGCACCCAGCGCAGACCGTCCCGCAGCTCCGTCGGCAGGTGCCGTCGCGTGGCCGGGGGCCGGGGTCTGGGTTCGGGCGTGCGGATGAGCAGGAGTGAGACGAGGGACACCAGGTAGGAGAAGGCGTCGACGATCAGCGCCACGGGCGCGGTGAGGGCGCCGACCAGTACGCCCGCGAGACCCGGGCCCGCCACGTCGGCCGCCGAGGAGCTCATGCCGAGCTTGGCGGCGGCCTCCGGGTAGTGCTTGGGGTCGCGCACGAGTGTGGGCACGTACGACATCCAGCTCACGTCGAACAGCACGGACGCGACGCCGACGGCGCAGGCGATCGCCAGCAGCGACACCATGCTGAGCGCGTCCGTCCAGTACAGGACGGGGACGAGGGCGAGCAGGATCATCCGGACGAGGTTGGCGCCGAGCATGATCCGCTGCCGTCGGACCCGGTCCACCCAGACCCCGAAGACGAGGGCGAGCCCGAGGTACGGGACGAGTTGCAGGAACCGCAGGACGCCGACCAGTTCGTCGGTGGCGTCGAAGGCGAGGATGGCGGTCAGCGGGAGGGCGAGGTTCGTGACCTGGGTGCCCAGGAGCGAGAGGGTCTCGCCGAGCCAGAACTTGAGGAAGTCCCCGTTGCGCCAGAGGCTCGCCGCGGGAGGCTCCTCGGTGCGTGTCCGCGTGGCGGTCATCGCCGTCCCCGGCCGGCGAGGTCCGCGACCGCGTCCGCGACGTGGTCCACCTCCTCCTCGGTGTTGTAGTAGTGCGGCGACAGGCGCAGGCACCAGTCGACATCCTTGTCCGTGAAGTCGAACTGTGCGAACTCACGGAAGCTGAGGGCCGAGTTGATGCCGCGCGCGTCCATGGCCGCCTTGAACGGCTGCGGCCGCCAGCCCGCCACGTCGAAGGTGACGAGAGCGGCGAGACGCGGTCCGCGGTCGAGCACGCGCACCCCCGGGACCGGGGCGAGCCGGTCGCGCAGCCGGTCCGCGAGCGCCGGGGTGCGCCGCTCGATGGCCTCGACGCCGACCTCTCGGGCGTACCGCGTCGCGGCGGCGCTGCCGAGCACCGTGGCGTACGGGAACTCCCACTCCTCGAACCGCGTGGCCGTCCCGAGGGGCTCGTAGCGGTCCGGCTCGGTCCATCGGGCGCCGCGCATGTCGATGAACAGCGGTTCGTAGCCCGCGTGCAGGACGCGGTCGGACACGTACAGGAACCCGGATCCGCGCGGGCCGCGGAGGAACTTGCGGCAGGTGGCGGTGAGGAGGTCGCAGCCGATCTCGTCGACGTCGATGACGAACTGGCCCACCGACTGGCAGGCGTCGACCAGGTAGAGCAGGTCCATTTCCCGGCAGTGGCGGCCGATTTCGGCGACGGGCGAGACCAGGCCCGAGTTCGTGGGGACGTGGGTGGCGGACACCAGCCGGGGGCGGTGGGCCCGCATCAGGGCGGCCATCGCCTCCACGTCGACCCCGCCCTCCGGGGTGTTGGGCGCGTGGACGACGCGTATGCCGAACCGCTTGCGCAGGGAGAGGAAGGCGATCTGGTTGGAGACGAAGTCGTCGCGGGTGGTGAGGATGACGTCGTCGGTCTGGAACGGGATCGAGGACAGGGCGTTGGCGTAGGCGTGGGTGGCGCTGCCCGCGAAGGCGATGTTGTCGGGTGTGGTGTTGATGAGTGCGGCGATCTCCGTGTAGAAGGCCCGCACTTCGGCGGCCCGGGCGGCCGCGGCCTCGTAACCGCCCATCCGGGCTTCGAGGTTCAGATGGCCGATCATCGCGTTCGCCACGGGGGCCGCCAGGAGTCCGCAGCCCGCGTTGTTGAAGTGGATCACCTGGCCGCAGCCCGGGGTGTCAGCCCGCAGGGCGGCGATGTCGAGCTGAAGTGCTTCCCGAGCAGAACCGGAAGCGCTACTGTTGTCTACCATGAACAACGGTAGCACTTCTGCCGAACTGGCGGACAGCCTCCGCACACTGGTGTCCCGGCTGTCTCCCGGCGATCGGCTGCCGAGCAGCCGGGAGCTGGTCAAGGAGTACCGGGTGGGGCCGGCGACGGTGGCCCGGGCCATCGCCGCGCTGGCCGCCGAGGGTGTGGTGGTGACCCGCCCGGGCAGCGGGACGTTCGCGGCGCAGCGCGACCGCGCCCGAGACGCGGTCGACGGCGGCGCGTCGGATACCGACTGGCAGACGGTCGCGCTCACCGACCGCGCCGTCGACACCCAGCTGATCGTCGACCCGCTCGGTCCGCCACCGGCCGGGACGATCACGATGGACGGCGGTTACGTGCACCGCTCGCTTCAGCCGACCCGGGCACTGAGCGCGGCGCTCGCGCGGGCGGCACGCCGTCCGGACGCCTGGGACCGCGCCCCCGCCGATGGCCTGGCGGCGCTGCGGGCCGTCTTCGCCAGGGTCGCCGGGGGAAGCGTGGCGCCGGAGGACGTGCTCGTCACCGCGGGCGGGCAGAGCGCGCTGTCGATCGCCTTCCGGGCCATCGCGGGGGCCGGCAGCCCGGTCCTGGTCGAGTCCCCGACCTACCCCCGGGCCCTGGCCGCGGCCCGCGCGGCGGGGCTACGGCCCGTCCCCGTACCCCTGGACGCCGACGGCCTGCGGCCGGAGCTGCTGGCCGACGCGTTCGCGATGACCGGCGCGCGGCTGCTGTACTGCCAGCCGACGTTCCAGAACCCCACCGGCACCGTGCTGTCGTCCGAGCGGCGCCGCCAGGTGCTCGACGTGGCCCGCGCCTCGGGCGCGTTCGTGATCGAGGACGACTTCGCGCGGCACCTCGGGCACGGCGGTACCGTGCCGCAGCCACTGGTCGCCGACGATCGCGACGGCACCGTCGTCCACGTCACCTCCCTGACCAAACCGGCCGCGCCGAGCCTGCGGATCGGGGCGCTCGTGGCCCGCGGACCGGTCATGGAGCGGATGCGTGCGGTGCGCCTCGTCGACGACTTCTTCATCACCCGCCCGCTCCAGGAAGCCGCGCTCGAGGTGCTCAGCTCCCCGTCCTGGGACCGGCACGTGCGCTCGCTCGGCACGGCGCTGAGGGAGCGGTGCGCCGTGCTGGCCGCCGCCGTCACGCGGGAGCTCCCGGGCGCGACGCTGACCGGGATTCCCACGGGCGGGCTGCACCTGTGGGTCCGGCTGCCGCCGGGCGTGGACGACGCCGTCCTCGCCGGCGCCGCCCGCCAACGCGGCGTGGCCGTGAGCGCGGGGAGCCGCTACTTCGCCACCGAGCCGCCGGCGGCTCACCTGCGCATCGGGTTCGCCGCGACCGCCGACCACGCGGAGCTGGCCGAGGGCGCTCACCGGCTGGGCGCCACGCTCGCCGACCTCGCCCCGGCCGACGGGTGAGGCAGGCGTACGGGCCGCGACCCGGGCGCCGTCACGATCCCGCCGCACGCGCGCAGGTCACGGCGCTGGCGGGGCGTCCACTCACCGGGCCGCAGCCGGGGCCGGCCCCGTGGCGGCGGCTCACCGGGACGGGCGCGCCCGGCAGGTCGTCCGGGGCGCGCCACGTCCGGCACCGTCCCGCACAGGCTGTGGATATCCCGTCGCGCCCGGCCGACGGGCCTGTGCCCCGGGGGATGGCGGCCGGGTCGCCGTCGTGCGGGTGGTGGCGCAGGATGAAAGTGCGGCACACCGGCACGCCCAGCGGGAGGCGAGATGGACACCGTGCAGATGGCATACGACTTTCCCCTGCTCAGCGCGCTGCTGACGACGGCCTGGATCTTCCTCTGGGTCATCTGGGTGATGCTGTTGTTCTGGGTGATCGCCGACGTCATCCGCGATCACGATCTGAGCGGCGGCGCCAAGGCCGGCTGGCTGCTCCTCGTGCTCGTGCTGCCGTTCCTCGGCGTCTTCGTGTACCTGGTGAGCCGCGGGAAGGGCATGGCGCATCGCGAGGCCGCGCGGCAGCGGAGCGCCCAGGCGGACGTCGAGGCGTACATCCGCGAGACCGCCGGGGGCGGTGGCCCGAGCCGGGCGGACGAGCTGGCCAAGCTCTCGGACCTCCGGACGCGGGGCGAGATCACCGACGACGAGTTCCGGCGGGCGAAGGAGAAGATCCTCGGCTGACGTCGGTACCGCACGAGTAATGGAGAAGGGGTTGCCATGGCCGGGCCCAGTGGACAGCAGCCACGCACGCCGCTCCGTTCGCGTCCGGCGGTCCGTCGGCTGATCGGTTTCGCCGTGATCACCGCGATCGCCCTGGTCTTCATCTTCGAGAACACGACGAGCGTGGAGATCCGGCTGCTGATCCCCGAGGTGACCATGCCGCTGTGGGGCGCCCTGCTGATCGCCTGGGCGCTCGGCATCCTCGGCGGCATGTTCATGCTGCGGTACCGACGCCGCCGCTGATCGCGTCAGCCGTGTAGCGCGTCAGCCGTGCAGCGCGTCGAGGAGCATCGGCAGGGAGGCGCGCAGCTCGCGGGCCCAGTAGGGCGGGTCGTGGGTGCCGGCGTAGAAGTGGGTCGTGAGCCGGGCTCCGGAGGCACGGAGCAGCAGGGCGAGCGCCTCGTTCTCCTCCCGCATGATGGCCTCGGTCGGGGAGAGGACGTCGTCGGGGAAGGGGTTGTCGGGGTCCTCCAGCCCGGGGATGTGGTCGTCGGGCTCGGTGTCGGGCGGGTCGAGCGGCCCGAGGCGGCCGTCGCCGCAGGACAGGTACACGGGGACGCCGGCGAGCCGGTGTGTGAGGCAGGCGGGGTCGTGTGCGGCCCAGATGTGGCGCTGCCGGTCGGGGTGGCCCCACAGGGCGAGCCAGTCCATGCCGAGGTAGGTCATCCCGGCCCGGACGGCGTGCGGGTGGCGGAGCGGGTGGACGAAGCCGCTGTAGCTGGCCGCGGCGCGGAAGAGGCCGGGGTGGCGGGCGGTGTAGGAGAGGGCTCCGAAGCCGCCCTGGGACTCGCCGGCCGCAGCCCGCCGGGGCCCGGCGCCGTAGTCCCGCTCCATGAGCGGGATCAGCTCGCTCAGGTGGAAGGACTCCACGCGCGGCGGTCCGCCCGCGCCGTGGTTCCACCAGTCGGTGCAGAAGCCGTACAGGGGCATCATCGGCATGACGACGAGGGTGTCGCGGAGGGAGGCGAGGTCCTGGATGCGGTGGTGGTCGGTCCAGGAGAGGTGGTCACCGTCACCCCCGGGCAGGAGGTAGAGCGTGGGCCAGCACCGGCTGCGGGCGGGCCGGGGGTGCCAGCCGCGGGGGGTGAGCAGCCGGACGGCGGCGTGCTCGCCGAGGGCTGGTGAGGCGAGGGTCAGGTCGGTGATGCGCTCGGTGACGCGGGTCTCCCGCACGACGCGAGGCGGAGCCGCGGGCGGCGGCGCACCGGTCGGGGCCCCGTCGGCGGTACGGGCGGGGGCCGCGTGGGCGGGGGCGGCGGCGAGGACCGCCGGGGTGGCGAGCCCCCAGGCGGCGGAGGCGAGCAGGAAGCGGCGCCGGGACGCGCCGGGCGTGGTCGGTGTCATGGGATCAGTGTTGACACCGGGACGTTCCGGCACATCAGGGATGTCCAGGAATCTCACCCGGCCGGGTCAGCGCCGGTTGCCCGGGGCCGCCGGAGCCGACACCGGCTGCGTCCCCCTCTGACCGCGACGGGGCCGTCGCGCTCAGAGGGAGGCACAGCCCGGGCACAGGCCGCGGTAGGTGACCTCGACGTCGGAGACGGTGAAGCCGAAGCGTTCCGTGGCGGGCAGGTCGGCGAGCGGGTCCCCGGCGGGGTGGACGTCGCGGATGGCGCCGCAGGACGAGCAGACCAGGTGGTGGTGGCGGAGGGCGTTGGGGTCGTAGCGCTTGGCACGGCCGTCGGTCGACACCTCGAACACCTCGCCGAGCGCGACGAGTTCACCGAGGGTGTTGTACACCGTCGCCCGGGAGATCTCCGGGAGCCGGGCCGCGGCCCGGGCCAGCACCTCGTCCGCGGTGAGGTGGACGTGCTCGCCGTCGAGAACCTCGGCGACGACCCGGCGCTGCGCCGTCATGCGCCAGCCGCGTCCGCGAAGTCTTCCCAGCAGGTCACTCATAGTCACCAGCCTATAGGGGCGTCGTTGGACTGATGTATTGACTTGGATTTTGTCCATCGTAGGATCGGTTCCGGCGACGGCCAAGGGACGGGACAACAGCGGAGACGAGCACATGACGGTTCAGCGGACGGATGCGCCGCCCGGCGCCGGAGCCGGCCACCGCGGTCGCACCCGGCGCGGCGGCCGGGCGCGTGCCCGCCTGCGAGCCGGTGCCGGTACCGGAGAGGCGCAGGTCAGGGCCAAGGCCCGGTCGTGCGTCGTCCCCCCGCGACGCCGCAGCCCGGGCGGTGATCATCTCGACGTCGAGGCGACCCCCACCACGTCGTGTGACGGTCGCGCGGTGTTTCCACCGTCATCCACCGCGCGGTCGGCCCCGGCACCCTGCTTGACCACGGTCGGCCACCGGAGCCCCGCGCCCCGGTCGGCGGCCGCCCGCATTTGCCTGAGCACCGTGATCCGCTAAGTCCGGAAGGATTTCCCATGGCTGAGAATCCCGACGCAATCGTCACCGACGCGAAGACCGAGGGCGGGGGTGGCTGCCCGGTCGCGCACGGGCGGGCGCCGCACCCGACGCAGGGCGGCGGCAACCGCCAGTGGTGGCCGGAGCAGCTGAACCTGAAGATCCTCGCCAAGAACCCCGCCGTGGCGAACCCGCTCGGCGAGGACTTCGACTACGCCGAGGCCTTCACGTCGCTCGACCTCCCGGCCGTGAAGCGGGACATCGCCGAGGTCCTGACGACCTCGCAGGACTGGTGGCCCGCCGACTTCGGCCACTACGGCCCCTTCATCATCCGGATGGCCTGGCACAGCGCGGGCACGTACCGCATCAGCGACGGCCGCGGCGGCGCCGGGGCCGGCCAGCAGCGCTTCGCCCCGCTCAACAGCTGGCCGGACAACGGCAACCTCGACAAGGCCCGCCGTCTGCTGTGGCCGGTGAAGAAGAAGTACGGCCAGTCCCTGTCCTGGGCCGACCTGATGATCCTGGCCGGCAACGTGGCGCTGGAGTCGATGGGCTTCGAGACCTTCGGCTTCGCCGGCGGCCGCGAGGACGTCTGGGAGCCCGAGGAGGACGTGTACTGGGGCCCGGAGTCGACCTGGCTCGGTGACGAGCGCTACACCGGCGACCGCGAGCTGGAGAACCCGCTCGGCGCCGTCCAGATGGGCCTGATCTACGTCAACCCGGAGGGCCCGAACGGCAACCCGGACCCGATCGCCGCCGCGCGCGACATCCGGGAGACCTTCCGCCGGATGGCGATGAACGACGAGGAGACGGTCGCCCTCATCGCGGGCGGCCACACCTTCGGCAAGACGCACGGCGCGGGCCCGGCCGAGGCCGTCGGCCCGGACCCGGAGGCCGCCCCGATCGAGCAGCAGGGCTTCGGCTGGAAGAACAGCCACGGCACCGGCAAGGGCGGGGACACGATCACCAGCGGGCTGGAGGGCGTCTGGACGCCCACTCCGGTCCAGTGGGACAACACCTTCTTCGACGTCCTCTTCGGCTACGAATGGGAGCTGTTCCAGAGCCCCGCCGGGGCAAACCAGTGGCGGCCGAAGGAGGGCGCCGGCGCGGGCACCGTGCCCGACGCCCACGACGCGTCCAAGAGCCACGCCCCGACGATGCTCACGACCGACCTCTCGCTGCGGTTCGACCCGGCCTACGAGCAGATCTCACGGCGTTTCCACGAGAACCCGCAGGAGTTCGCGGACGCCTTCGCCCGAGCCTGGTACAAGCTGACGCACCGCGACATGGGCCCGATCGTGCGCTACCTCGGTCCGGAGGTCCCGGACGAGACGCTGCTGTGGCAGGACCCGCTGCCGGAGCGCGAGGGCGAGCTCGTCGAGGCCGCCGACATCGCCGACCTCAAGGGCCGCGTCCTCGCCTCGGACCTGACCGTGTCCCAGCTCGTGTCCGCCGCCTGGGCCTCCGCCTCGTCCTTCCGCGGCAGCGACAAGCGCGGCGGCGCCAACGGTGCGCGCATCCGCCTGGAGCCGCAGCGCGGCTGGGAGGTCAACGACCCGGACCAGCTCGCGACGGTGCTGCGCGTCCTGGAGGGCATCCAGGAGTCCTTCAACGCCGAGCAGAGCGGCGGCAAGCGGATCTCGCTGGCCGACCTGATCGTCCTCGCGGGCTGCGCGGCCGTGGAGAAGGCCGCCAAGGACGCCGGGTACGACGTCGAGGTGCCCTTCACCCCGGGCCGGGTGGACGCCACGCAGGACCAGACCGACGTGGAGTCCTTCGCCGCGCTGGAGCCGGTCGCCGACGGGTTCCGCAACTACCTCGGCAAGGGCAACCGCCTGCCGGCCGAGTACCTGCTCATCGACCGGGCGAACCTGCTCACCCTGAGCGCCCCCGAGATGACGACCCTGGTCGGCGGCCTGCGCGTCCTGGGCGCCAACCACCAGCAGTCCTCGCACGGTGTCCTCACGGACAAGCCGGGCGTGCTGACCAACGACTTCTTCGTCAACCTGCTCGACCTGGGCACGACGTGGAAGGCGACGTCCGAGGACGCCAACACCTTCGAGGGCACGGACGACGCCACCGGCGAGGTCAAGTGGACCGGCACCCGCGCCGACCTCGTCTTCGGCTCCAACTCCGAGCTGCGGGCCCTCGCCGAGGTGTACGCGAGCGACGACGCGAAGGAGAAGTTCGTCAAGGACTTCGTCGCGGCCTGGGACAAGGTCATGAACCTCGACCGGTTCGACCTGGCCTGATCCCGCCCCGTCCCGTCCCGGTCGCCATGGGCCGGGGCGGGACGGCACCCTCCGTGGCTCCCGGGTCCGTACGGGCCCGGGAGCCACGGGGCGTTCGGGCCACGGGGCGTCGCGGCACCGCGACCGCGGGCGGTCGCGGAAATCGGCGAGCCCGCACGGCCGGGCTCCGGCACAATGCCCGGCATGAGCGATCAGACCCCGGGCGCCCCGGACTTCCTCACCAAGCCCACCCTCACCGGGGAAACGGTCCTCCTCCGCCCCGTCACCGAAGACGACGTACCGGCGCTGACGCCGATGTTCCGGGACGCCGAGCTGGCCCGGCTGACCGGCAGCCACGCCGGGGACACCTTCGACGAGCCGTGGCTGCGCCGCTGGTACGCCTCCCGTGACGAGCAGGACGGCCGCGTCGACCTGGCCGTCGTCGAGCGGGCGACGGGGAACGTCGTCGGCGAGGCGGTGCTCAACGAGTACGACCGGGGCAACGAGAGCTGCAACTTCCGCATCGCCCTCGTCCCCCACGGCCACGGGCGCGGCCTGGGCACGGAAGCGACCCGGCTGATCGTCGGCCACGCTTTCGAGCAACTCGGGCTGCACCGTGTCTCGCTGGAGGTCTACGCGTTCAACCCGCGGGCCCGGCGCGTCTACGAGAAGGTCGGGTTCGTCGCCGAGGGCGTGCTGCGCGACGCGCTGCTGTGGGAGGGCGCGCGCGTGGACGCGACGCTGATGTCGATCCTCGCCCCTGAGTGGTTCCGGCACCGCGGGAACCCCCGGGGACGTGTCGCTAAAGTGCCGTGAAGGGCCACCGCGGCGCGGCGGGCGGCGGGCGGGGCTACCGCGGGACGGTCAGGCGGCGGGCGGCCCTGGTTGTCGAGGTGGCGGCGGACGGTCGGTCAGGCGTCGGCGTCGGCGTCGACTTCGGGGTCGACTTCGGGGTGCGTGAACCGCACGGGCTTGCCCAGCGACCGGGCGTAGGCGATTTCGGCCCGGGTGCTGTCTCCGATGTAGTCGCCGACGACGAGCACCTCGTCAGCGAGCCGGATCTTCGCCCGGTGCAGAGCGTCGAGTCGGACCTTCAGCTCCTCGGCCTCGACGGGATCGGACCACAGTTCGTGCGGCGACTTCAGGTCACAGCCCGGTTTGACGACGATCCCCCCGGCTTTGGTCTCCCGCAGATCGGCCTCGCTCATCTCGGCCATGAAGCGGGTGGAGCCGCAGATCGCGACGATACGCGGGAGGCTCAACAGCTTCTTCGCGTCGGCGAGCCTCTCCTCGGGGGTGAGCAGTCGCGGGTACGACACCGGTTCCTCCTGGTGGTGTGGTCCAAGGGGTGCCTGCGGAGACGAGAACGACGGCGTCCAGGACCGTGGTGTGACGAACCACGTGGACACCCTCGCGATGGCACCCTAGGCGAGGGCCGACGTGGCCAACACCGGCTTCGTCCACGCCGTGTACGGGCCGGACGGCCCCGGCGGCGGGAAGGGCGTCAGCCGCACGGGGCCGCAGGGGCTGCGCGTGCTGCTGGGCGAGGACGGCGTACTGACGGTGGGGTCCCGGGACTTCACCCGCGACAGGCTGATCCGCCGCCTGGCCCTCTGACCACCGCGTCCTGCACCCCTTACCGACGGATGAGGCCGAGGTCGGTGGCGGCGGCGACGGCGGCCGTGCGGGAGGTGACGCCGAGCTTGGCGTAGACGCGGGCGAGGTGGGACTTCACGGTGCCCTCGGTGAGGTGGAGCCGGGCGCTGACGGCCTGGTTGGACAGGCCCTCGGCGACGAGGGCGAGCACCTCGGTCTCCCGCCGGGTGAGCGTCGCGCCGGGGGTGCGCAGGCGGTGCATGAGCCGGTCGGCGACGGAGGAGGCCAGCGTCGTACGGCCGGCCGCGGCGGTGCGCACGGCCGCGGCCAGCTCCTCCGGCGGCGCGTCCTTGAGCAGGTAGCCGGTGGCACCGGCCTCGATCGCGGGCAGGGTGTCGGCGTCGGTCGCGTAGGTCGTGACGATCAGCACCCGCGGGGCGTCCCGCCGGGCGGTGATGGCGGCGGTGGCCTGGGCGCCGTTCATGCCGCCCTTGAACTGGAGGTCCATCACGACGACGTCGATGTCGCCCAGGGCCGCCCGCTCGACGGCCTCCTCGGCGGTGGCCGCCTCGGCCACGACGACGAGGCCGGGTTCCGTCTCCAGCACCGCACGCAGCCCGGCGCGGACGACGGGGTGGTCGTCGGCCAGGAGCAGGCGGACGGGGGCCGGGCCACCGGTCGGGGGACCGCCCGTCGGGGGACCGCCGGTCGGGGGACCGCCCGTCGGCGGACCGCCGGTCACGGGCGGGCCTCCGGCGCGGTACGCGGGAGGCGGGCGGTCAGGGCGGTGCCCTCGCCGGGGGCGGACCGGACGGTGAGGGTGCCGCCCAGGGCCGTCATCCGGGCCCGCATGGCGGACAGGCCGTAACCGCCGCCGACCGGGTCGGGGGCGGGCGGGGCGTCGGGGTCGAAGCCGGTGCCGTCGTCGACGACGTCCACCGTGACCTCGTCACCCCGGTAGCCGAGGGTGACGTCGACCGTCCCGGCGTCGGCGTGCTGGACGGTGTTGGCCAGGGCCGACTGGACGACGCGGAGCAGCGCGACCTCGTGCGCGGTGGGGAGCCGCTCCGGAGTGCCGGTCACGAGCAGGCCCGCGGTGACGGGGTGCCGGGCCGAGGTGGTGGCGCAGAGGCGTTCCAGGGCCCCGGCGAGGGTGGTCCCGTCGAGGGTGGGCGAGGTGAGGGCGGCGATGAACCGGCGGGCCTCGGCGAGGTTGTCCACGGCGGCCTGGCGGGCCTGCCCCAGGTAGCCGGCGGCGCTCGTAGGCCGCCCGGGGAGGGCGCGCTCGGCCGCGGTGAGCAGCAGCTGGATGCTGGAGAATCCCTGGGCGAGGGTGTCGTGGATCTCCCGGGCCAGCCGCTCGCGTTCGGCCAGCACCCCGGCGGTGTGCTGGGCGGCGGCGAGGTCCGCCCGCGTGGCGGTGAGCTCCTCGATCAGCCGGCGGCGCTGCTCGCTCTCCCGGTACAGGGCCTGGTAGCCCCAGACGACGGCGACGGCCACCGCGGCGCCGAGGACGGGGCCGAGGGCCATGGCCACGGTGAAGCCGCCGCGGTGGGCGGCGAAGGCGGCGACGGCCGCGAGCGCGGTGGCCGGTACGGCGACGAGCGCGGCCCGGCGCGGCAGCAGGTGGAGCAGGAGGAAGTAGAGCGGGAAGGCCACCCACACGCCCTCGGGGGACAGGGTCAGCAGGGCCAGCCACGAGGCGCACACGGCGGCGAGCCACCAGCGGGCGGCCCGCCGGGAGCCGCGGGCCCCGGCCTGGGCCCGGACGCGGCGGGCGAGCAGGGGGCCCGCCGCGTAGCCGAGCCCGGCCGCGAGCGCGACGGCGACCACCGCACCGGCCCGGGGCCCGCCCTCCGCCACGGCACGGGCGGCGGCCAGGCCGAGCAGCCCGAGGACGAGCAGGTGCAGGCACCAGCCCAGGGTTCTCGCGGTCGGCCCGGGCACCAGGACGGGCACGGGGCCGGTAGCCGGGCCAGGAGTCGGACCGGGACCGGCGGCGGGCGCTGAGGCGGGGCCGGCGGTGGGCGTCGGACCGGGACCGGGGGCGGGCGCTGAGGCGGGGGCGGCGGCGTTCACAGTGCCTCCAGCGTAGGGAACCGATCCGCGGGCGGCCTCTATCGATAGGGGGAAGCGGCCAGCGGTCTTCCGATCCGGGAAGTGCGGTCCTGCGCGCGATGCCGGGCCCCGGGTGGAGGAGCGACGGTGGTGGCACCCCCTTCCGCCGTCGTGAGAGGCAGGCACCGCCGCCGTGTTCGTCGCCGTCAGAGACCTGAGGTTCGCCAGGGGACGCTTCGCCTTGATGGGAACCGTCATCGTCCTGATCACCCTGCTCGTCGGGCTGTTGTCGGGGCTGACGGCGGGGCTGGGCCGGGAGAACGTCTCCGCGGTCACCGGGCTGCCCGCCGACCGGCTCGCCTTCGCGGCGCCCGGGGAGGGGCAGGGGCTCTCGTACGCGGAGTCGGTCGTGACGGCCGGGCAGTGGCGGCGCTGGGCGGAGGCCGAGGGCATAGAGAGCGCCGAGCCGTTGGGCATCGCCATGACCTCGGCGACGGTGGGGGCCCGCACGGTGGGGGTGGCCGCGTTCGGGGTGCGTCCCGGCTCCGGGCTCGCCCCGGGCGGCGACCGGCTCGACGCCGGTACGGCGGTGCTGTCGACCGCCGCCGCCGAGGAGCTGGGGGCCGGCCCCGGCGCCGCCGTCACCCTCGCCGGGCGGCGGCTGACCGTCGCCGCCGTGCGCGGTGACGCCTCCTTCAGCCACGCCCCGGTCGTGTGGCTCACCCTCGACGCGTGGCAGGGGGTGGCGCCCGACGGTTCGGCGGGGAGCCCGACGGCCACCGTCATCGCCCTGGACACCGGCCCCGGCGCCGACCTCCGGGCCGTCGACGCGGCGGCCGGGACGCGGACCGTCACCCCGGACGACTCGCTGTCCGCGATCGGCTCGTACGCGGCCGAGAACGGCTCCCTGCAGCTGATGCGGGGCTTCCTGTTCGTCATCTCCGCCCTCGTCGTGGGCGCGTTCTTCGCGGTGTGGACCGTCCAGCGGGCGGGCGACGTAGCGGTGCTGAAGGCCCTGGGCGCCTCCACGGCCGGGCTGCTGCGCGACGCGCTCGGGCAGGCCCTCGTGCTGCTGGTCGGCGGCACGCTGCTGGGCACCGGGGGCGCGGTCGCTGTCGGCGCCCTTCTCGCCGGGAACGGCGCGGTGCCGTTCGTCCTCACTCCGGCCACCGTGCTGCCGCCCGCGGCCGTGCTGGTCGCGCTCGGCCTGCTCGGGGCGGCCGTCTCCGTCCGCCGCATCACCTCCGTCGACCCGCTGATCGCCCTGGGGAGCGCCCGATGAGCCTGCGCCTGACCGACGTCACCCTCAGCTACCCGGACGGTGACGCCCGGCTGACCGCGCTCGACCGGGTCTCGCTCGACGTGCCCGGTGGCGGCCTCACCGCCGTCGTCGGGCCGTCCGGCTCCGGGAAGTCGAGCCTGCTGGCCGTCGCGGCGACGCTCGTCACCCCGGACTCGGGCACCGTCACCGTGGACGGCGTCACCACGGCGGGCCTGCCCCGCCGCGAGCTCGCCCGGCTGCGGCGCCGCCGGCTCGGCCTCGTCTTCCAGCAGCCCAACCTCCTGCCCGCGCTCACGGCGCTCGAACAGCTCCAGGTCATGGCCGGGATCGACGGCCGCTCCCCCGCCCGGGCACGCGGGCGGGCGCTGGAGCTGCTGGACGCGGTGGGCCTCGCCGAGCAGGCCGGGCGCCGCCCGCACCGGCTCTCCGGGGGGCAGCGGCAGCGGGTCGGCATCGCCCGGGCGCTCATGAACGAGCCCACCGTGCTGCTGGTCGACGAGCCGACCAGCGCGCTCGACCACGAGCGCGGGGCGGCCGTCGTCGCGCTGCTGGCCCGGCTCACCCGGGAGCGGGGCACGGCGACGGTCCTCGTGACGCACGACCGTACCCACCTGGCCTCCGCCGACCGGATCGCCCACCTCCGCGACGGCCGCCTCACCCTCGGCGAGGCCGCCGTCGCGGAGAAAGCGGGCGGGGCGGCGTGAGAGTGCGGCGCTCGCGGGTACTGCCCATGAGGTAGGCGCCCGCGAAGGGTGGAACACCAGCCCAGCACGACGCGCCGACGCCGGTCGAGGCGCGGCGGCGGCCGGGAGCGGCGATGACCTCCGAGCAGCCCCAGTCCGAACACGTGTCCATTCCCACCGACGGGTCCGCGATCCCCGGGGACCTGGCGGTACCGCCGGGCGCCCCGAGCCTGGTGCTGTTCGCCCACGGCAGCGGCAGCTCCCGGCACAGTCCGCGCAACCGGGCGGTGGCCGCGGCGCTCCAGGGCGCCGGGCTCGGCACGCTGCTGATGGACCTGCTGACGGGCGCGGAGGAGCGGGTGGACGTGGTCACCGCGCGCCACCGGTTCGACATCCCGCTGCTCGGGCAACGGCTCGTGGACGTCCTGGACTGGCTGGGCGGGCGTCCCGACACGGCGGCCCTGCCGGTGGGCCTGTTCGGCGCGAGCACCGGGGCCGGAGCGGCGCTGGTGGCCGCGGCCGAGCGGCCGGACCGGGTCCGCACCGTCGTCTCGCGCGGTGGCCGGCCGGATCTGGCCGGGGACGCGCTGGAGCGGGTGCGGGCGCCCGTGCTGCTGATCGTCGGCGGCCGGGACCGGGAGGTGCTCCGGCTGAACCGGGAGGCGGCCGTGCGACTGCGGGCCCCGCACCGCGAGCACGTCGTCCCCGGTGCCACGCACCTCTTCGAGGAACCCGGGGCGCTGGACGAGGTGGCCGACGCGGCCCGGGACTGGTTCCTCGGCGCCGGAGTACCCGGTTCCGGCGGGGCCTGAGGCCCGGAGGAAGGGTTCCCCGAGGACGACGATGAGGACGAGGAGGCTCTGCGCATGCGGTTCCGCGACCATCGGCACGCGGGGCGGGAGCTGGCCGCCCGGCTGGTGACCTGGGCGGACGACCTCGGGGTGACCGATCCCGTGGTGCTGGCCCTGCCGCGCGGGGGCGTTCCCGTGGCCGCGGAGGTCGCGGCGGCGCTGCGGGCGCCCCTGGACGTCGTCGTGGCCCGGAAGATCGGCGCGCCCGGCCACCGCGAGCTCGGTGTCGGGGCCATCGCCGGTGAGGGGGCTCCGCTGTACGACGGGGAGACGCTGGCGATGCTGGGCCTGAACCCGGACGGGCTCGCCCCCGTGGTGGCCCGGGAGCGGGTGGAGCTGCGCCGCCGGGAGGAGCTGTACCGGCGCGGGAGGCCCGCGCCGGACATCGCGGGCCGCACGGTGATCGTCGTCGACGACGGGCTCGCGACGGGGGTGACGGCACGCGCCGCCCTCCAGTACCTGCGCGCGCTGGGCCCGGAGCGGCTGGTGCTGGCGGTGCCGGTGTGCGCCCCGCAGAGCGCCCCCGTGGTCGAGCGGGAGGCCGACGACCTGGTGTGTCTGCACCAGCCGCAGTCGTTCCGGGCCGTCGGGCAGTGGTACGACGACTTCGCCCAGGTCACGGACGACGAGGTCATCGCCACCCTCGACCGCTTCTGACGCCGGGCCCGCCGCTCCCTCGGGGGCGCTCCCTCGGGGCGCTCCCTCGGGGCGCTCCCTCAGGGGCGCTCCCCCAGGCGTCGCCCCTTCAGCGGCCGCTCACGGATACACCCAGCCGAACGAGCGGTACCGGCGGCGCTTGCGGCGGCGCGCGTACCACTGGGCGGCCAGCACCCCGGGGACGATCAGGCTCACCCCGACGCAGAGCACCGTCACCTCGACGAGCGCCCCGAGGTTGTCGTAGGCGAGGTCCGCGTCGCCGTGGACCGTGTCCCCCACGGCGAGCCCCGCGCCCCGCACGACGTGGCCCTCGCCGGTGCCGCCGCCCGGGAAGCGCCAGCTGGCCGCGCAGAAGGACGGAGACACGGACGGCGGCTCGGCCGGGCAGTCCTCGACCCCGGTGACGACGGCCTCACGGACGGTGAAGACCCGCGCCGGAGCCCAGTCGAAGAGCGAGGAGACGGCCAGGGCGACCACGGCTCCGAAGAGGAGCATGGAGACGACGTACACCCGCCGGCGGGGCGGTGCGGGCAAGGGCGTGCTCGCGGCGTCCACGAGCTCCTCGGCGGCGCCCACACGCCCCAGCGTGCCTTCCGTCATACGAAGCCCCCTCGCCCTCCACCCCGGTGGACCACGCTAGGAAGTCGGCAGACCGCTCACAAGACGGCATGGAGGCACGCGGCGCGCGCGTCGGCACAGGTGGCCGGTGCCGGTGTCGGCCTCAGGGCGGAACCCGCGAGCCGCGGCCCACACGGCCCGTACCGCCCCCCGCGACGGCGCGGACGCGGTGCCCGGGGGGGGTGGACGGCACCGGGGGCTGCACCAACGGGTCCCGGAGGGACACGCCGATGCAGCTCCCGGAGGCTCCCCCGTGCCCCCTCTGCTACCCCCGTTGCGGGGAGGTCCGCGTCGAGTCGTCGCGTCGCTCCCACACCTCAGATGGTGTCCCGGCCGGGGGTTCGAGGAAACTGTGCTGGGCATGCACGATCTGGAAATGCGGAAACCCACAGGTGGTCGATATGTGTGAAGAAGCGGACGAAGGGGGCTCACCCGAACCGGGGGCTCCCTGTGAGCCCGGGCTCGCCGCCTACCGGGAGGCCCTCGCGGGCGGAACGGTGTCCGGCCGCGTCCCCGACTGTCTGCTGCGTCTCGGCCTTCTCGTGCCCCACGAGGAGAAGCCCGGCGTGTTCACACCCGTCCCGCCCTACCTGGCCGCCCACCGGCTCTCCCAGCCCGTCGAGCAGTCCATCACGAGCGGGCGGCAGCGGCTGGCCGCCCTACAGGACTCCTTCGCCGACGTGCGCGCCCTGTGGGACCAGGAGGTGCGTGAATCGCTGGCCCCGGTGCGAGTGTTGCACGGGCAGCAGGTGATCGTCGGCGTCGTGCGGCAGCGCGGGGACTCCTGCCGCACCGAGTTCTGCTACGCACAGCCGCAGGCGCCGCGCCCGCCCGAGGTCCTCAAGCGCAACCTCGCCCCCACGCTCGGGCTGCTCGAACGCGGCGTCCGGGTGCGCGGGCTGTACCAGCACTCGGTGCGCGCCCACGAGCCGACGCTGGAGTTCATGGCCGAAGTGCAGCGCCACGGCGGCGAGTTCCGCACCCTTGACGAGCTGTTCGACCGCGTCTATCTCTTCGACCGGTCCTTCGCCCTCATCCCCGACCACACCGCCGAGCCGGGCGCCCGCGGCCTGGCCATCGAGCACCCCGGGGTCGTCGGCTTCGTCGCCGACGTCTTCGACCACGCCTGGCAGCGCGCCGAGCCCGTCGACTTCGACACCCCGCGGGGCCGCCCGGAGCCACTGACCGACGCCAAGCAGCTCACGGTGCTGCGGCTCATGGTGGAGGGCCACACGGACACGGCCGTCGCCGCCCGGCTGGGCATGAGCACCCGCACCGTCGCCAACCACGTGCGCCGCGCGGCCGAGGAGTACGGCAGCCGCAGCCGGGCCCAGCTCGCCTACCTGCTCGCGAAGTCCGGCCGCCTCGACTAGGGGTGCCCCGCACGCGCTCGGGAGGTCTGCGCCTGAGGCGCGGGGTCGGCAGGCGCGCCCCCCGGCGCCGGGCACCCCTCTGGGCGCCGGGCACCCCTGGGCACGGGGTGCCGGGCACCCCACGTCGCGGTCCGCGGGCGCGTCGGGGTCGCCCGCGCAGTTCCCCGCGCCGCCGCGGGGCACGATACTCACCAGCATGAACACACGAAGACCGCCGCTGGGTCAGCGGCTGGCCGCGTGGAGATGGGCGGTACCGGCCACGGGGACCGGCCTCGTCCTCGGCACGACGGTCGCCACCTGGTGGGCCGTCGGCGACCTGAGCACCGGCGCCACCTTCTCCTTCTCCTCGTCCTACGTCGAGCCCCTCGTCACCAGCACGGCGGCGCAGCACACCCTCGGCGTGGCGGCCCTGGTCACACTCGCCCTCTCGGTCGCGCTCCGCTCGGCGCTGGTGCGCTGGCGCGGGTACGACCCGTTCTGGTGGTCCGTTCTGATGCCGCTGCTGCTGGCCGGGGTGATCGGCGGGTGGAGCTGGCGCGTGCTGACGATGACGACCTCCAGCATCAACCTGCTGGTCGGATTCGTCGTGTACCTGGTGCTGCCGTTCCTCGGCGCCCTCGTTCTGGGGACCGCGCTGCGCGCCGCGGTCCTGCTGCGCCGTCGTCACCGCGCGGCCGCGGACCGGGCGGTGACGACGGGCGGATGAACCAGGCGGGTTGACGGGGGCGGGCGCCCCCGTCGGCCGTCAGTCGTCGGACTCCAGCTCGCCCTCGGCCTCCAGGAACGCCGTGCGCAGCGCCTCCAGGGTGGCCGCGTCCGGCTTGGCCCACATACCCCGGGACTCGGCCTCCAGCAGGCGCTCGGCGATGCCGTGCAGCGCCCAGGGGTTGGCGTCCTGGAGGAACGCGCGGTTCTCCGGGTCCAGGACGTACGTCTGGGCGAGCTTGTCGTACATCCAGTCGGCCACGACGCCCGTGGTCGCGTCGTAGCCGAACAGGTAGTCCACCGTCGCGGCGAGTTCGAAAGCGCCCTTGTAGCCGTGGCGGCGCATCGCCTCGATCCACTTCGGGTTGACGACGCGGGCGCGGAAGACGCGGGACGTCTCCTCGACCAGGCTGCGGGTGCGGACGGTCTCGGGGCGCGTCGAGTCGCCGATGTACGCGGCCGGGGCCGTGCCCTTGAGCGCCCGGACCGCGGCGACCATGCCGCCGTGGTACTGGAAGTAGTCGTCCGAGTCGGCGATGTCGTGCTCGCGGGTGTCGGTGTTCTTCGCCGCGACCTCGATGCGCCGGTAGGCGCTCTCCATCTCCGCGCGCGCCGAGCGGCCCTCGAGCCCGCGCCCGTAGGCGTAGCCGCCCCAGACGGTGTAGACCTCGGCGAGGTCGGCGTCGGTGCGCCAGTCGCGGGAGTCGATGAGCTGGAGCAGGCCCGCGCCGTAGGTGCCGGGGCGGGAGCCGAAGATGCGCGTGGTGGCGCGGCGCTCGTCGCCGTGCTCGGCCAGGTCGGCCTGGGTGTGGGCGCGCACGTGGTTCCGCTCGTGCGGCTCGTCCAGCGACGCGGCCAGCCGGACGGCGTCGTCCAGCAGCCCGATGACGTGCGGGAACGCGTCACGGAAGAAGCCCGAGATGCGCAGCGTCACGTCGATGCGGGGGCGGCCCAGTTCCTCCAGCGGCACCGGCTCCAGGCCGGTGACGCGGCGGGACGCCTCGTCCCACACCGGGCGGACACCGAGCAGGGCCAGCGCCTCGGCGACGTCGTCACCGGCCGTACGCATGGCGCTCGTGCCCCACAGGGACAGGCCGACGGACGTGGGCCAGGCGCCGGTCTCGTCCCGGTAGCGCTCCGCCAGGGACTCGGCGAGCGCCTGGCCGGTCTCCCAGGCGAGCCGCGAGGGCACGGCCTTGGGGTCGACCGAGTAGAAGTTGCGGCCGGTCGGCAGAACGTTGACCAGGCCGCGCAGCGGCGATCCCGACGGGCCCGCGGGGACGAAGCCGCCGGCCAGCGCGTGGACGACGTGGTCCAGTTCGGCGGTCGTCCCGGCCAGCCGGGGCACGACCTCGCGGGCGGCGAACTCCAGAACGGCGGCGACCTGTTCCCCGTGGCCCTCGGCCACGCGCGGCACGGCGGCGAGGTCCCAGCCGGCGTCCTCCATGGCCTGCACCAGGGCGCGGGCCTGCTCCTCGGCGGCGTCGGCCGAGACCCGGGTGGCCGCGGACTCGTCCAGGCCGAGGGCCTCGCGCAGCCCGGGCAGGGCGGTGGTGCCGCCCCAGATCTGCCGCGCCCGCAGGACGGCGAGGACCAGGTTGACGCGCTCGGGGCCGGTCGGGGCGCCGCCCAGCACGTGCAGGCCGTCGCGGATCTGGGCGTCCTTCACCTCGCACAGCCAGCCGTCGACGTGCAGCAGGAAGTCGTCGAAGCCGTCGTCGTCCGGGCGCTCCTCCAGGCCGAGGTCGTGGTCGAGCCGGGCGGCCTGGATGAGGGTCCAGATCTGCGCGCGGATGGCGGGCAGCTTCGCCGGGTCCATGGCGGAGATCTGCGCGTACTCGTCCAGGTGCTGTTCGAGCCGCGCGATGTCGCCGTAGGAGTCGGCGCGGGCCATCGGCGGGACGAGGTGGTCGACGAGGGTGGCGTGCACGCGGCGCTTGGCCTGGGTGCCCTCGCCCGGGTCGTTGACGAGGAACGGGTAGACCAGCGGCAGGTCGCCCAGGGCCGCGTCCGGACCGCAGGCGGCGGACAGGCCCGCGTTCTTGCCCGGCAGCCACTCCAGGTTGCCGTGCTTGCCGAGGTGGACCATCGCGTGCGCGCCGAAGCCGCCGTCCTCGGCCGGCGAGGCCATCCAGCGGTAGGCGGCCAGGTAGTGGTGGGAGGGCGGCAGGTCGGGGTCGTGGTAGATCGCGACCGGGTTCTCACCGAAGCCGCGCGGCGGCTGGATGACGATGAGCAGATTGCCGCGGCGCAGCGCGGCCAGCACGATGTCGCCCTCCGGATTGCGGCTCTCGTCGACGAACATCGTGCCCGGCGCCGGGCCCCAGTGCTCCTCGACGGCCTCCCGCAGCTCGGCGGGCAGGGTGGCGAACCAGCGCTTGTAGTCGGCGGCCGGGATGCGCACCGGGTTGCGGGCCAGCTGCTCCTCGGTCAGCCAGTCCTGGTCGTGGCCGCCGGCCTCGATGAGGGCGCGGATCAACTCGTCGCCGTCGCCCGACTCCAGGCCCGGCACCTCCTCGGTGCCGAAGTCGTACCCCTCCTCGCGCAGACGGCGCAGCAGCTCGACGGCGCTGGCCGGGGTGTCCAGGCCGACCGCGTTGCCGATCCGGGAGTGCTTGGTCGGGTAGGCGGACAGCACGAGCGCGAGCTTCTTCTCCGCCGGCGGCACATGCCGCAGCCGCGCGTACCGGACGGCCGTCCCGGCCACCCGCGCCGCGCGCTCCGGGTCGGGGACGTAGGCGGGCAGGCCGTCGGCGTCGATCTCCTTGAAGGAGAACGGCACGGTGATGAGCCGCCCGTCGAACTCGGGCACCGCGATCTGGCTGGCGGCGTCGAGCGGGGAGACGCCCTCGTCGTTCTCCTCCCAGTCGGCCCGGGAGGAGGTCAGGCACAGCGCCTGGAGGACGGGCACGTCCAGCTGGGTGAGGGCCCCGGCGTCCCAGGACTCGTCGTCCCCGCCCGCCGAGGCCTCCGCCGGTCGGGTACCGCCCGCGGCCAGCACGGTGGTGACGATCGCGTCGGCGCCGCGCAGGGCGTCGATCAGCTCCGGCTCGGGCGCGCGCAGTGAGGCCACGTACAGCGGCAGCGGGCGGCCCCCGGCGTCCTCGATCGCCCCGCACAGGGCGTCGACGAAGCCGGTGTTGCCGCTCATGTGGTGGGCGCGGTAGTAGAGGACGGCGACGGTGGGCCCGGTCACGTCGGCGCGGGCCTCCCGCTCCAGCGGGCCCCAGGTCGGGGCGGGCGCGGGCGGCTCGAAGCCGTGCCCGGTGAGCAGCACCGTGTCGGACAGGAAGCGGGCGAGCTGCTCCAGGTTCGCCGGGCCGCCGTGCGCGAGGTAGGCGTGCGCCTCGGCGGCGATGCCGACGGGCACCGTGGAGGCGGCCATGAGCTGGGCGTCGGGCGCCTGTTCACCGGTGAGGACGACGACGGGCCGCCCCTCCGCGCGCAGCGCGTCCAGCCCGTCCTGCCAGGCCCGCACCCCGCCCAGCAGCCGGACGACGACGAGCTCGACGCCGTCGAGCAGCTCGGGCAGCTCGTCGAGGTGGAGGCGGGAGGGGTTGGCGAACCGGAACGGCACGGGCCCCCCGGCCGCACGGGCGCTCAGCAGGTCGGTGTCCGACGTCGACAGGAGAAGCAGCATGCGGCGTCCGGCCTTCCTCGGGGTGTCCGCGCCCCGGGCGGTGGGTGAATGACGGCGGGAGTTCCTGGCTCACCCGGGCCGGTGTGGCCGGGTTCACAGTGGCGGGACCGCGCCGGATTCTCACCGGGCTTCCTCCCCTGTCGCCGTCTTCGGCGAGGACGGACCGGGTGGTCCGCCGAGGAGCATCCTAAGGGCCGCCCGGGCTCCGGGGGCAGGGCCTCTGCCTCACAGCCGGGGCTCTGACCGGTCGGTATGCTCCCCCGCATGCCCAGGCCCCCCGCCCCGCCCCCGTCACCGGACGGGCCCCCTCCGCGCGAGGGCGGCGACGCCTGCCCGGGCACGTTGCGTCTGCACAGTGCGGACGACGGCCTCCTCGCCCGCGTCCGGCTGCCCGGCGGCGTGCTGACGGCACCCCAGGCCCGGGCCCTCCAAGGCGCCGCCGACCGCCTCGGCGACGGCTCGCTCCACATCACCTCCCGCGGCAACGTCCAGCTCCGCGGCCTGTCTTCGGGCTGCTCCGGACCGCTCGCCGAACGGCTCGACGCGGCCGGGCTGCTGCCCTCGGCGCGCCACGAGCGGGTCCGCAACGTCCTCGCCTCACCGCTCTCCGGCCTCGACGGCGCCGGGCATCTGTCCGTCCGGCCCTGGCTGCGGGAGCTGGACACCCTGCTGTGCACCAGCGACGCCGCGACCGCCCTCTCCGGCCGTTTCCTGTTCGCGCTCGACGACGGGCGCGGCGACGTCGCCGGGCTCGACGCCGATGTGACACTCCTCGCAGTCTCGGCCGACGCGGCGCGGCTGCTCGTGGCGGGCACGGCCGCCGCCGTCGTCCCCGCCGCCGAGGCCGCCCGGGCCGCCCTGCTCGCCGCCACGGCCTTCCTCGACCTGGCCGCCGGGAGGGGTGGCCGCGTCTGGCGGATCGCCGAACTGCCCGGCGGGCCCGGCGCCCTGGCGGCTGCCCTGCCGGGGCTCCTGCGCGACGCGGGCGTCCCGGCCACGGGCCCGGACTCCTCGGCGGCCCCGCCCACCGGCCCCGGCCCGTCCCCCGGTGTCGTCTCCGGCCCCGGCGCCCCGGTGACGCTCTCCGCGCTCGCCCCGCTCGGACTCCTCACCGGCCCCCGGTGGCGGGCCCTGCTGGACGCCGCCGAACGGGACGGCTCCGGCGAGATCCTCCTCACCCCCTGGCGCGGCGTCCTGGTCCCGGGCGTGCCCCGGCACCGGGCGGCGGCGCTGCTGGCCTCGCTGGACGCCACGGGGCTCGTCACCGACCCGGGCTCGCCCTGGATCGGGGTCGGCGCCTGCGTCGGCCGCCCCGGCTGCGCCAAGTCCCTGGCCGACGTGCGCGCCGACGCCGCCGCCGCGCTGCCCGCGGTCCCCGGGCTCCCTGTGTACTGGTCCGGCTGCGAGCGGCGCTGCGGCCGACCGCAGGGCACCCGGGTCGACGTCCTGGCGACGGGCGAGGGCTACCGCGTCACCGAGCCGGGCGCCGAGCGTCCCCGGGACGTCGCCGCCCGCCCCGCCGAGCTGGCCGCCGCCCTCGCCGCGGCCCGCGGCCACCCC
>NZ_JABLSI010000062.1 GCF_019303475.1 Streptomyces sp. JJ38 | reverse complement strand
GGCAGCCCGGCGCTGACCCCGGCCGTGGCGACCGGCCCGGTGCGGGGCCCGGCGACCGGCCCCGGGCCCGCCCCGGCGCTCGTGGCGGAGCCGGTGCCGTCCTGGGCGCCGCTGCGGGGCGAGCGCAGGAGCCGCTCACCGGCGCTACGGGCGGGGTCGAGCCCCTCGGGCGTGTGCAGCCGGACCAGGGCCGCCAGGGCCCCCTCGGCGGGGGCGACGGCGTCCCCGGGCCGTACCGGGCACGTCACCGGTACCTGGGGGAGGCGGGTGGCCGGGGGCCCGGCGCCCTCGGCGCGCCACGGGGTGACGGCGACGACGGCCAGTGGGCGCCCGGCCGCCGGGCCGAGCGCCGAGCGCAGCTCCTCCGCGGCGGCCAGGCGCTCACCGGGCGGCCCGGTGAGCGCGGTGTGCAGCAGCTCGCCGAGGCGGGCCCCGGCATGGGCCTCGGCCGCCAGGAGCGCCCCGATGCGGTCGGCCGTGGCGAGAGCCTCGGTGAGCCGGGGGTCGTCGAGCTCCAGGGTGCCGTCGTCCAGGAGCCAGATGTAGCCGTGCGCGACGCCGCCGTGCCGCACGGGCAGGCAGATGCGCCCCTTGACGACCCCGGCGGCCGGATCGGGCGGGATCCGGACCGGGCCACGCGCCCGGGTGATCCCGAACCGCTCGAACCAGGCCCGGACGGCGGCCGACGAGCGGCGCTGCATGATCGACCGCGTGCGGACGGGGTCGAGCACGAGGTCGTCGTCGCTCTCGGTGCTGTGGGCGCCGAAGGCGATCAGCGTGAAGTCGCGGTCCTCCAGGGTGGCGGGGGCGCCCAGCAGCGCCGACACCTCGTCGATCAGGCCCTGGTAGTCCTCGCGCATCGCCGGTCCGCCCCTCTCCTCGCAGCCTGCGGCGCCGGCCTCTGGCGCCGACGTCCCGCCCACCCCATTCTCATACAACTGTCTGAGATTCGTGCCACGCGAGCGTGACAGGTGTCGATGGCCCGTCACGGGCGCGATCCTTAGATTTTGCGGCGGCTCACCCTGCCGTTGAAAGAATGTCTTGTTGGAGGTGCCCGTTGCTGGGTCCTGTGCTTCTCGCCGCCGCGCGCAGTGACGGCATCCGCCGCCTCGTCTCGGCCGCCCCCTTCACCCGGCCCGTCGTGGACCGTTTCGTGGCCGGAGAGCGCCTGGAGCACGCCGCATGGGCCGTCCGCGACCTGACCGGTCGCGGGCTGGAGGTGACCCTCGACCACCTCGGCGAGGACGTCACCGACCCCAGTGAGGCCCTCCGCGCCCGCGACGCCTACCTCGCCCTCGCCGACGTCCTCAAGGAGGAGGACCTCGGCGACCGCGTCGAGATGTCAGTCAAACTGTCCGCGTTCGGCCAGGCACTGCCCGGCGGCCACGACATCGCCTACGCGAACGTGCGCCCCGTCGTCGAGGCCGCGGCCGCGGCCGGGACCACGGTGACCCTGGACATGGAGGACCACACCACCGTGGACTCCACGCTCGCCATCCTCGCCGAGCTGCGCAAGGACTTCCCGCAGACCGGCGCCGTCGTCCAGTCCTATCTCTTCCGCACCGAGGAGGACTGCCGCGCACTGGCCGGGGAAGGCTCCCGGGTGCGCCTGGTGAAGGGCGCCTACAAGGAGCCCGCCGAGGTCGCCTACCAGAACAAGCACGACGTCGACCGGGCGTATGTACGCTGTTTGAAGATCCTCATGGCCGGTCAGGGCTACCCCATGATCGGCTCGCACGACCCGCGGATGGTCGCCATCACGCAGGAGCTCGCCCGCCGCTTCGGCCGCAAGCCGGACGAGTACGAGTTCCAGATGCTCTACGGCATCCGCGAGGCCGAACAGGAGCGCCTGGTCGCCGCGGGCCACCGGATGCGCGTGTACGTGCCGTACGGCACCGACTGGTACGGCTACTTCATGCGGCGTCTCGCCGAGCGGCCGGCCAACCTCGCGTTCTTCCTGCGCTCGCTCGCCACCCGCGGCTGAGCGCGGGCCCACCCGGCGGCTCACCGCCACTGCCGTCCCTCTCCCCGACCCCGAAGGAGACATGCCAGCCATGGATGCTGTGACCCAGGTCCCCGCCCCGTACAACGAGCCGGTGCACGGCTACGCCCCCGGCAGCCCTGAGCGGGCCCGCCTGGAGCGCAAGCTGAAGGAGCTGGCCGAGAACCCGATCGACCTCCCCATGACGATCAACGGGGAGAAGCGCATGGGCGGCGGCGAGCGCTTCGACGTCGTCCAGCCGCACGCCCACGCCAAGCGGCTGGGCACCTACGCGAACGCCACCCGGCAGGACGCCAAGGACGCCGTCGACGCCGCCCTGGCCGCCGCCCCGGCCTGGCGCGCTCTGTCCTTCGACGACCGCGCCGCCATCATCCTCAAGGCCGCCGAGCTGCTGGCCGGCCCCTGGCGCGAGACGATCGCCGCCTCCACCATGCTGGGCCAGTCCAAGACCGCCCAGCAGGCCGAGATCGACGCACCCTGCGAGCTGGTCGACTTCTGGCGCTTCAACGTGCACTTCGCCCGCGAGCTGCTCACCGAGCAGCCCCCGATCCAGCCCAAGGGCGTGTGGAACCGGCTGGACCACCGTCCGCTGGAGGGCTTCGTCTACGCGATCACGCCGTTCAACTTCACGGCCATCGCGGGCAACCTGCCCACCGCCCCCGCGCTGATGGGCAACGTCGTCGTCTGGAAGCCCTCGCCCACCCAGACCCACTCCGCCGTGCTGCTCATGGAGCTGCTGGAGGAGGCCGGGATGCCCCCGGGCGTCATCAACCTGGTCACCGGTGACGGCAAGGACGTCTCCGAGGTCGCCCTGCCGCACCCGGAGCTGGCCGGCATCCACTTCACCGGCTCCACCGGCACCTTCCAGCACCTGTGGCGCGAGGTCGGCAACAACATCGCCGGCTACCGTTCGTACCCGCGCATCGTCGGCGAGACCGGTGGCAAGGACTTCATCGTCGCCCACCCCACCGCCGACCCGGCGATCCTGAAGACCGCCATCACCCGCGGCGCCTTCGAGTACCAGGGCCAGAAGTGCTCCGCCGCCTCCCGGGCCTACATCCCGCGCACCCTGTGGGAGGGCGGCCTGCGCGACGAGCTGGCGGCGGAGACCGAGGGCCTGACGATGGGCGACGTCACCGACCTGTCCAACTTCATCGGCGCCGTCATCGACGACCGTGCCTTCGCCAAGAACAAGGCCGCCATCGACGCCGCCAAGGCCGACCCGTCCTGCGAGATCATCGCGGGCGGCACCTACGACGACTCGGTGGGCTACTTCGTCCGCCCGACCGTCATCGCCTGCTCCGACCCCGAGAACGACGTCTTCAAGACCGAGTACTTCGGGCCCATCATCGCCGTCCACGTCTACGAGGACGAGAAGTTCGACGCGATGCTGGAGCAGATGGAGTCCGTCTCCGCCTACGCCCTGACCGGTGCCGTCCTCGCCAAGGACCGGGCCGTCCTCGCGAAGGCCTCGGACAAGCTGCGCTTCGCGGCCGGCAACTTCTACCTCAACGACCGGCCCACCGGCTCCATCGTCGGCCAGCAGCCCTTCGGCGGCGCCCGTGCCTCCGGCACGAACGACAAGGCGGGCTCGAAGTTCAACCTGCTCCGCTGGATGTCGCCGCGCTCCATCAAGGAGACGCAGGTCGCCCCGACCGACTACCGCTACCCGCACATGGGCTGACCTCCTCAGCCCCACCCGGGCCCGGCCCCCGCACCGCGGGGCCGGGCCCGCCCGTTTCTCCGGACTCGCTTCCGCACTCCCGTGCGCCCCAACCGGCACCGCTCCGCGCCCGCGCAGCGTCGGCAGCACCGTTCGTGCCCGCCCGAGGAGCCGCCGTGGCCCGCGAAGCCGACACGACAGCGTGTGAGAAGACGCCCGCCGCGATCCGGGCGGCGCTGGAACGTCGCCCGGACTGGCTGCACGGCTTCGAGCAGGACTTCCTCAGCGCGGCGGCGGAGCTCGACCAACCCGCGATGGACGCGGCCCTCGATCGCTGGTTCCCCGCCGCGTGCGCCTGTGTGACACCGGGCTACCTGGACGAGGTCGAGAACGACGTCCGCCGGGTGCGGCAGGGTGACACCGCGGGCATGGTGTTCCGCGACGCGGAGGGGAACGCCTGTGACGCGGACGGAGTGCCCTTGTCCTTCTGCGCGGGTGAACGATGAGCACGGACGCGATCCGTTACGCCGAGCGCGTGGCGCAGCGCAAGGCGGCGTCACCGGCACCACAGCGCAGCGCGCTGGAAAGGCTGGAGAAGCAGCTTAGCGCCAATCCTTTCGGGAACGGCGCACAGAGCAACCAGGACAACGGCCGGACGGCGTTCCTCAGCGGCGGAATGATCGTCCATGGCGTCTCCAACCGCCATGTTGTGATCCATGTCGTCGACCTGGTCGCCGTCTGAGGGCGAGTGTGCGGGCCGACGGCAAGGGGGCCGGGCGGCGAGCCGCTGACCAGGCGGCCGGGTCCGTCAGCCGTCGGTGCGGACCGGGAGGGCGGTGACGATCTCGTCGTCCTCCACCTCGCCGGTCGGGGTGAAGCCGAGCGACGCGTACAGCCGGGCCGAGGCGTGGTTGGCCGGGTGGTAGGAGAGGCGCAGCTCGCGGCAGTCGGGCTGCTCGGACAACCACCGCATGAGCGTCCGGAGGGCCGCCCGTCCGATGCCCTGTCCCTGGTGGTCCGCGTCGATCAGCAGGCCGCCCAGCCAGTGCGCACCGTCCGCCGGGTCGAAGCCCCACATGACGTGCCCGACGACGTGGCCGTCGGTGCAGACGGCCAGGGAGTTCCACGCTTCCTCGCGCATCGACAGCAGCAGGTAGCGGGCGCCCAGCGCCGCGACGAAGGCGCGCTGCTCGTCGCGCGGAGCGACGTCGGCGACCGCCCGCCAGTTGTCCTCGGTCACTGCTTCGAGTGAGACCGTCCGTCCCCGCCGGTCACTGAGTCCGTAGTCGATGGCATCCACAAGCAGGCATCCGACCACGTTTCCCGGCCGGACGCACCCCTGTAAGGCGCCCCTACGTGGTACGCAGGGCGAGGCCGGTGATCTCCTCGGTGATCGTGAAGCCCTTCGCGGGCCCCTCCGGGATCGTCACGTCATCGGCGCTTCCGGGGCGACAGCGGTCACGGGACACCTCCTCCTCAAGTCTGGGCGTGCGGGTACACGTCGCACAAGCGACGCGGTCACGCTGAGCAGCCGGGTATACGAGGAACCGACACTGCGGTCGGATCTTCACCCTTAGGCTGGGCGCATGGCGATTCGGGCGATTCTGTGGGACGTCGACGACACCCTCTTCGACTACACCGGGGCCGACCGGGCCGGCGCGCTGAGGCACCTCGCCGAGGAGGGGCTCCTGGACGCCTATCCCTCGCCCGAGGCCGCGCTGGAGCGGTGGCGGGAGGTGATGGAGGAGCAGTTCGCGCTGTTTCTCGCCGGGGAGCTGGAGTTCCACGAGCACCGCAGGGGGCGGGCCAGGGGCTTCCTCGGGAACGCGGGGCTGTCCGACGCCGAGGCCGACGCCTGGTTCAACCGCTACGTCGTGCACTACGAGGCCGCCTGGTGCCTGTTCCCGGACGTCCTGCCCGCCCTGGACGCGCTGCGGGACGGCTACCGGCACGGAGTGCTGTCGAACTCCTCCACCCGTAACCAGGATCGCAAGCTGCGCAGGCTCGGGATCCGGGACCGGTTCGAGGTACTGGTCTGCGCCGACGACATCGGCTGCGCCAAGCCGGACCCCGGGGCGTTCCGGGCCGCCTGCGCCGCCCTCGGGCTACCGCCACACGAAGTGGTGTATGTGGGAGACCAGTTGACGACGGACGCGCTGGGTGCCCTGGACGCGGGGCTCGCCGGGGTGTGGCTCGACCGGCTGGGCCGGGAGGCCCCGGACGGGATCTTGTGCATCAGGGGACTGGACGAGCTTCGGCAGGCACTCGTGTCGCACCCGTCCCAGAACACTCAGTAACCCCTGCTGACCTGCCGTGATACCGCGGGGGAGTGGTGTTCGTCTCAGATAGTAGGAAGGCAAACTATTTGGCGAGACATCACAGGCGATCGCTCGTACCGTAGGAGCAGCCGAACATCTCGCTCCATCAGCGAACGGCGGATGAGGCACCGTGCTCGACGCAGGTCACCCCTGCCGCGCGGAGGCCCCCGCCCCCTCTCCGGCGTTTCCGTTTTTCCCTTCTCGGGGTCCGCCTGCCTGAAGGAGCCTTGATCATGGACGCCAACACCCGCCGCCGCACCCGCCGTGCCGCCCGCACCACCGACCCCGCCCGTAAGAACGCCGCAGCCGCGCTCCAGCGTGCGCTGGACCGTCGTGACAACGGCGGAGCCACCGGCCACTGAGCCGCGGCAGGGATGGTTCGGGTGGCGGTGGAGCCCCCACCGCCACCACACCGTCCGTATGGTGGACGAAGCCTGGTCGAAGCATGGGACGGGAGTAGGGTCCGACGCATGGCGCGAAGCATCAATCTCGCAGTGATTCCCGGCGACGGCATCGGCCCGGAGGTCGTGGCCCAGGGCCTGAAGGTCCTCACCGCCGTCCTCCCGCAGGACGTCAAGCTGGAGAGCAGGAAGTACGACCTCGGCGCGGCCCGCTGGCACGCGACGGGGGAGACGCTCCCGGATGACGAGCTGGAGCAGCTGGGACAGCACGACGCGATCCTGCTCGGCGCCGTCGGCGACCCGAGCGTGCCGTCGGGCGTGCTGGAGCGGGGGCTGCTGCTCAAGCTGCGCTTCGCCTTCGACCACTTCGTGAACCTGCGCCCCTCGAAGCTGTTCCCCGGCACCGCCACGCCGCTGGCCGGGCACCCGGACATCGACTTCGTCGTCGTCCGCGAGGGCACCGAGGGCCCCTACACGGGCAACGGCGGCAGCCTGCGGACGGGCACGCCCGCCGAGGTCGCCACCGAGGTCAGCGTCAACACCGCCTACGGCGTCGAGCGCGTCGTGCGGGACGCCTACGCCCGCGCCCAGGCGCGTGCGCGCAAGAAGCTGACCCTCGTGCACAAGAACAACGTCCTCGTGCACGCCGGTTCCCTGTGGACGCGCGTCTTCGAGCGCGTCGGCCAGGAGTACCCGGACGTCACCACCGACTATCTGCACGTCGACGCGGCGACGATCTTCCTGGTCAACGACCCCGCGCGGTTCGACGTCATCGTCACCGACAACCTCTTCGGCGACATCATCACCGACCTCGCCGCCGCCGTCACCGGCGGTATCGGCCTGGCCGCCTCGGGCAACGTCAACCCGACGGGTGCCTTCCCCTCGATGTTCGAGCCGGTGCACGGCTCCGCTCCGGACATCGCCGGCAGCGGCAAGGCCGACCCCACCGCCACGGTCCTCTCCGTGGCCCTGCTGCTGCGCCACCTCGGCTACGAGGCCGAGGCCGCCCGCGTCGAGAACGCCGTCACCGCGGACCTCGCCGAGCGCGAGGGTGCCGCGGCGCGCTCCACCGACGAGATCGGCGACGCGCTCGCCGCACGAGTAGCCGGCTGAGTCCGGCTCCCGCTGCCCAGCGTGCCGGACTCCGCGTCCGGTCGCTGTGCCTCGCGGCGGCCGGGTGCGACCATCTCACCCAGGGCCGCCGCACACCCGTTTCCCTGACGCGGCACCCCACGCGCGATAATCGGACGTGGGGCCGCCGCGTCAGGAGAAGCTAGGACGTCCACGTATGTGCGCGCGGTCCGCCACACCACCACAGTGAAGGACGCGCTCATGACGACGCCCCGAATCGAATTCGGTCTCAAGCCCTCCGCCCACCCGCTGTCGGCCGCGGAGCGTGACAAGGTGCTGGCAGCCCCGGGCTTCGGTCGGCACTTCACCGACCACATGGTCACCATCCGGTGGACCGAGGGCCGCGGCTGGCACGACGCCC
The DNA here is from genome assembly GCF_019303475.1 of Streptomyces sp. JJ38. Taxonomy (GTDB): domain Bacteria; phylum Actinomycetota; class Actinomycetes; order Streptomycetales; family Streptomycetaceae; genus Streptomyces. The sequence continues at coordinate 17,592 of NZ_JABLSI010000062.1, read as the reverse complement.
GGCTGGAGCCGTACGCGCCGTTCCAGATCGACCCGGCGAACATGACACTGCACTACGCGCAGACGATCTTCGAGGGGCTCAAGGCCTACCGCCAGGCCGACGGCACGGTCGCCACCTTCCGTCCCGAGGCCAACGCGCTGCGCTTCCAGCGCTCCGCCCGCCGCCTGGCCATGCCGGAGCTGCCCGTCGAGACGTTCATCGAGGCCTGCGACCTGCTGGTCCAGCAGGATGTGGACTGGGTGCCGGGCGTCGGCGAGGAGTCCCTCTACCTGCGGCCGTTCATGTTCGCCAGCGAGGTCGGCCTCGGCGTCCGGCCCGCGGACGAGTACCTCTTCGTCGTCATCGCCTCCCCGGCCGGCCCGTACTTCCCGCAGGGCGTCAAGCCGGTCTCGGTCTGGCTCTCCGAGGAGTACGTGCGCGCGGCCCCCGGCGGCATGGGCGAGGCCAAGACGGGTGGCAACTACGCCGCCTCCCTGGTCGCCCAGGCCGAGGCCGCGGCCCAGGGCTGCGACCAGGTCGTGTGGCTCGACGCCATCGAGCGCCGCTACATCGAGGAGATGGGCGGCATGAACCTGTACTTCGTGCTCGGCAGCGGTGACGATGCCAAGGTCGTCACCCCCGAGCTCACCGGCACCCTGCTGCCCGGCATCACCCGGGACTCCCTGCTGGCCATCGCCGCCGACATGGGCTACGGCACCGAGGAGCGCCGCATCTCCACCGAGGAGTGGCGCGAGGGCAACGCGAGCGGCGCGATCACCGAGGTCTTCGCCTGCGGCACGGCGGCCGTCATCACGCCGGTCGGGTCCGTGAAGTCGGCCCGCGGCAACTGGACCGTCGGGGACGGCGAGCCCGGGCCGATCACGATGAAGCTGCGCGAGTCCCTCCTGGCCCTCCAGTCGGGCCGCCGCCCCGACCCCCACGCCTGGATGCACCGCCTGGCCTGACGGCTACGTCGTTTGGGGGGCTCGCGCCGCGAGCCCCCCAACGTGCCGCTCGCATCAGTAGTGCTCGACTGTCTGGCCGGCTGGCACCTGGTAACACGCAGATGCCACGCTGACGAGAATCATCGGTGTGGCATCTTCCTTGCGCTTCTCCCAGAGCTGGATATTGATGCCGAATTGGCGCGCAGGGTGGTCTGCGACCAACGTCAGGGTGCGGGCACGGCTTTTGTTCGGGCCGTAACTCACAATCTCCCACCCCTTTTCGGGGAGTTCGTCACGTAGGGACTCCATGGACGTGGCGAGACCGCCCTCGTCGTTGCTGGAGATGCTCCACGTGTGCCGCATCATGAAGTGTTGATCCGAATCCGTATCGTCCCCCGGGCAGGCACCAACGCCCGGGCCTGGCTCCGAGACCTCACCTGTCAACGCGATGATGTTCAGGATTTCACTGGACACGTCTTGTGTATCGGACCGTACCTCTGATACGGCGCGGATTTCGGCCGGTTCGCTTGCAGATTCCTTTTCCATGAAGCCACATCCCGTGAGAACTATCGCGAGCAAGGGTACCCACAGGGGGGTGCGGAGGTTCTGGTTATTCTTCAAGAGTGACCCTGTCATAATTTCCGGTCACAACGGCTGCCTGGTTCAGCAGGCTCTCGGAGTCCTCTTTCCAGTAATCGCTGTGCCCGTGGGTGTCGGTGGACATTTGGTTGGCGCCGAAGATCTCGTCACTTGGGACGATGCGGACGCCACCCTCGTATTCCCACTGCTCGCCGCCATGACTCCACCGGCCGATGTCAGGGACGGCGTCACCCTCCGCCTCCTGGTTCCATACGTGACCCTTCGGTACGTCCATTTCGGACGCCTTGCCCACTTCGACGCCGGGGCTCCCCGCCAAGACGATGTCGTCTGCCTGCAGATCGTGTAGACGTGCTGTCGCTCCGATGAGCGTGGTGCCATAGGAGTGCCCGACCGTCGTGTAATGTCCACCTGAGTCCGTTGTGTTTGACTCGTGTACGCCATTCATGAATTTCGCGAACCCCTCGGACCCGTCGTGAGCGTAATGCGAGAATGGGGCGTCCTTCACTACGGAGTCCGGCGCATCGTAGTCCATCCACATGATGGTGGAGACGTTTTCTCCGGAAGCCATTGGTGCTGAGGCACCCCAAAGGCTGTTGACGCGCTTGATGTCGCCTTCCACTTTGCTCAGTTCGGACCCTGTTCCTGGAACGTAAACGGCGGTGTGATCGGCTGTATCCGGGTTGCCGTTGGCGATGACGACACGGCCGTCTGCTTCAGGGATGAACTTGAGAAGATACGCTTCAGGGAGCCCCTGGACTCCGGTGGAGTCGAAGCGGTCCTCAATTGCTTCCATGCCCTTCAGAGCTTTGGTCAGCCTTTCGTGCTCATCGCCGTACTTGTCCTCCCACTCCTGGACCTTGGCCGCTCGCTCCCGCCAGTCCGTCTGCTCGGACTGTCCAGGCTGGGCATAGAGCGCGGGCGTTGGCGGGATGGCCGTGAGTCGGGTCTCGTAATCGCCCCTGGTCTGGGCGAGGACGGCGCGGTTGGCCTCGTCGCGGACGTCGGAGGGGATGCCGTCGAGGGCGCCGATGGAGGCGGGGTAGAGGGCCGTGTAGTCGGCCTTCTCATCCGGGGTGAGGCCGTTCCACCAGGCGGCGTTCTCCTTGGGGGACTTGCCCTCGGGGATGTCCTTCGGGTCGAGGTAGGCGCCGGCGACCTCCTGGACGGCTTCCTGGTCACCGTGGACGTCCGCCCAGTCCGCGGAGCTGACGGTGAGGTCGTTCTGCGCCTTGAGCTCGCGGAGCTTGGGAGCCCAGGTCTGGTCGGCCTCGGTCGCCTCCTTGAGGGCCTGCGCGATGCGGTCGGCACAGTCCTTGGCCACGGCGTGCTTGGGGTTCGGGTCGAGATGGGCGGCCTGGTCGGCGAGCCCGTTCGCCGCCGCGTCCTCGTAGGAGACCGCCGTGCCGCCCTCGGGGGTCTTGCCGTCGACCTTCTCTCCTGCCGCCGGGAACGTGACCGAGCCGTCGCTGTTTACGGTGAGGCCGGCGGACGCGGCGTCGTCCAGGGCGGCGTCGAGCTTCTTCTTGGCCGCCCTTAGATCGGCCGCGAAGCCGTTCAGTGTGGCGCGGACGAGCCCGCACTCGACCTGGGTGTAGTGGAGGTTCTCCCCGAGGCGCTCCAGGCGGCGCCGGGCCGCGGACGCGGCTTCGCCGACTAGGCCGGTGGCGTCCCCGCCTCCGCCGGGCGCGGGCATCGTGCGGGCGATGATCTCGTTGGCCAGACGGTCCTTGGCCGTGCTGGCCGCGTTGCTCACCGCGTGGTAGCCGTCCGCCGCCTCCTCGAACTCGTCCGGGTTCACGGCGCGGAGCGTTGCGAGCGTCACCATGGGAGTGCCTCACTCCAGGAGAACGGGGCCGTCAGGGGATGAGGGCCGCTGCCCGGGCCGGGCTCCTCCGGCTTCGTCTGCTGCTGGCGGAACGCGGCGGCGGTGGCCTCCTCGTTCTTGTAGTGGTCGTTGCCCGCCTTGGTGAGCTTGTCGCCGAGTTCGTCGGCCTCGCGCTTGATCAGGTCCAGGTAGCGGTCCCAGGAGTCGTGGACGGTCGCCTGGGCTGAGCCGGTCAGGAGGCCCGTCGCCGTCCTGTCGCCCGCGCTCATGCCTTTCTGGCCCTCGTCGAGCCTGGTGATGCCCGTGCGGAGGTTGTCGCGCAGGGAGCCGACCCCCTCCGCGGCCGTGGTCCACAGCTTGGTGGCCGACCTGAGGCTCGGCCCGCCGCCGTTCGGCCCCGCGGTGCTGTTCCACGAGCCGTCCGCCGACGCCAACGACGTGTGCACCTCGGTGGCCGAGCCTCGGGGCTCGCTCTCCTGGACCAGGGTCCAGATGGCTGAACTGGGCTCTCGCACGGTGAGTGGTCCCCTCCTCGCGCGGCTGGACAGCCGCGCGCTGGTCTGCGTCCGTTGCGGTAAGGGACATTCTGCGTACCGAGTGTGAGCGCGTGCCTGAGTACGGATACTCAGATCAGGGCAGGGGCCCGGGGTGGACACGGAATCCCGGATGCTGAGACGGCGACCGTCGCGGCGGGTCGGTGTGGTTGACTGCTGGCGTGCTCTCGTTCGCCATGATGATTGGTGACAGCGCGCCGGTCCGCAGTGACCGCTGAACCGCAGGTAACCCGATGGCGGCAGTGGACACCGTGTCCCAGACCCGCGCGCCGACCTCTCGCACCCGCGAGGGGTTTTTTCGTTATCCGGCACCTTCCGGTCCACCCGCACCGGAGGAATCCGGGGCGCGGGGGATGATGGGGACAAGTGGAGCTGTGTCAGACAGAACTACCGGTCCCACTCGTTTCACGTAGGAGTCGAACCCACCATGACCACGGCAGCCCCCGACGATTCGTTCCACGTCTTCGACACGACGCTGCGGGACGGTGCCCAGCGTGAGGGCATCAACCTCTCCGTCTCCGACAAGCTGACCATCGCCCGGCACCTGGACGAGTTCGGCGTGGGGTTCATCGAGGGCGGGTGGCCGGGGGCGAACCCGCGGGACACCGAGTTCTTCGAGCGGGCCCGCACCGAGCTCGACCTCCGCAACGCGCAGCTCGTCGCGTTCGGGGCGACCCGCAGGGCGGGGGTGGCGGCGGCCGACGATCCGCAGGTGCGGGCGTTGGCCGACTCCGGTGCGCCGGTGGTGACGATCGTGGCCAAGTCCCACGACCGCCATGTGGAGCTGGCGCTGCGCACCACGCTGGAGGAGAACCTGGAGATGGTCGCGGACACCGTGGCCTACCTGCGGGAGCGCGGCTGCCGGGTGTTCGTGGACTGTGAGCACTTCTTCGACGGCTACCAGGCGAACCCGCGGTACGCGAAGCGGGTCGTGCGGGCCGCGCACGAGGCCGGGGCGGACGTCGTCGTGCTGTGTGACACGAACGGCGGCATGCTGCCCGCGCAGGTGCAGGCCGTGGTGCGGACCGTCGCGGCGGACACGGGCGCGCGGCTGGGCATCCACGCGCAGGACGACACCGGGTGCGCGGTGGCCAACACACTGGCGGCGGTGGACGGCGGGGCCACGCACGTCCAGTGCACGGCCAACGGGTACGGGGAGCGGGTGGGCAACGCCAACCTCTTCCCGGTCGTCGCCGCGCTCCAGCTCAAGTACGGCAGGACGGTCGTCCCGCCCGAGGCGCTGCCGGAGATGACGCGCATCTCGCACGCCATCGCCGAGGTGGTGAACCTGACGCCGTCGACGCACGAGCCGTACGTGGGGGTGTCGGCGTTCGCGCACAAGGCGGGGCTGCACGCGTCCGCGATCAAGGTCGATCCGGACCTGTACCAGCACATCGACCCGGACGCCGTGGGCAACTCCATGCGCATGCTCGTCTCGGACATGGCGGGGCGGGCCTCCGTCGAGCTCAAGGGCAAGGAGCTGGGCTACGACCTGGCCGGTGACCGGGACCTGGTGGGCCGGGTCGTGGCGCGGGTCAAGGAGCAGGAGCTGCGGGGCTACACCTACGAGGCCGCGGACGCGAGCTTCGAGCTGCTGCTGCGCGACGAGGTGCACCGTGCCGCGCGGGACGACGCGGAGGGGCGCGGCGCGCCGCGGTTCTTCCGGGTGGAGTCGTGGCGGGCCATCGTCGAGGACCGCCCGGACGGCACCCACGCCAACGAGGCGACGGTGCGGCTGTGGGCCAAGGGGGAGCGGGCCGTGGCGACGGGCGAGGGCAACGGTCCCGTCAACGCGCTGGACCGGGCGCTGCGCGTGGCGCTGGAGAGCGTCTACCCGGAGCTGGCCCGGCTGGAACTGGTGGATTACAAGGTGCGCATCCTGGCGGGCACGCACGGCACGGAGTCGACGACGCGGGTGCTGATCTCCACGACGGACGGAACCGGTGAGTGGTCCACGGTGGGCGTGGCGGACAACGTCATCGCCGCGTCCTGGCAGGCTCTGGACGACGCCTACACCTACGGGCTGCTGCGGGCCGGCGTCGAGCCGATGGAGTAGCTCAGCCGTCGGTGGACGGGCGCCCGGAGGCGGGCTCGGCCATGAGCGAGTCGTCGAAGTAGTCGTGGATGTGGCCGAGCACCGTCTGCCGGTCCATGCCGGGCAGACCGACGACGAGGTGGACGGCGAGCCCGTCGAGGAGGGCGCGGGAACGGGTGGCGAAGCGGTCGGCGTCGACGGTCCGGAACTCGCCGCGGGCCATGCCCTCGACCAGCAGGGCGACGAGGTCGCGGTGCCAGGCGAGCTCCAGTTCGAGCTGGCGGGTGCGCACCTCGTCGTCGGCGTTCTGGGAGCGGTTCCACACCTCCAGCCACAGGGCCCAGGCCGGGTCGCGCGGCCCGTCGGGGAGGTAGAGGTCGACGAGGTGGTCGAGGCGCTGCCGGGCGGGGACCTGGCGGGCGAGGGCGGCGCGGCGTTCGACGCCGAGCCGCTCCTCGCTCCACTGGAGGGTCTGGAGCAGCAGCTCGTCCTTGGTCTTGAAGTAGTACAGGAGGTGGCCGCTGCTCATGCCGACCTGGCGGCCGAGCCCGGCCATGGTGAGCCGTTCGAGGCCGAGCTCGGCGATGGTGTCCATGGCCGCGGCCAGCAGGCGTTCGCGTGGCTGGGCGGGCCTGCGGGAACGGCTCTCGCGTGTCGTCGTCCCTTTGCCGGCGTCCGCCCGACCTGCCACGTTCCCACTCCCTGTGCGCTTGTGTGCCGCGGCCCCGGGCCGTCCGGGGCCGCGGTTGGTGCTCTCTCGGCTCGTCGCGGCCCTGGTCCCTAGGCCGCGACGCGCGGCTGCTGCTGCGTGATGCAGTGGATGCCGCCGCCCGCTGCGAAAATCGTACGTGCGTCGACGAGGGTGACCGTACGGTCGGGGAAGAGACGGCGGAAGATGTCCGCGTTGTGCTCGTCCATCGGGTCGTCGAAGCCGCACAGGACGACGCCGTCGTTGCACAGGTAGTGGTTCACGTAGGAGTAGTCGACCAGCTCGCCGTCCACCTCGGTGACCGTCGGTGCGGGGAGTTCGACGACCTCCAGCGGGCGGCCCTTGGCGTCGGTGGAGGCGCGCAGCAGCTTGACCGTCTCCTGGCAGAGCGTGTGGTCGGGGTGGGACGGGTCGGGCTGCACATGGGCGACGACGACGCCGGGGGCGACGAACGCGGCCACCAGGTCCACGTGGCCGCGGGTGCCGAACTGGCCGTAGTCGGCGGTGAGTCCGCGTGGAAGCCAGATGGCCTTGGTGGTGCCCAGGTGGTCGTGGACCTCCCGCTCGACCTGCTCGGCGGTCCAGCCGGGGTTGCGGCCGGGGTCGAGCTGGACGGTTTCGGTGAGCAGGACGGTGCCCTCACCGTCGACGTGGATGCCGCCGCCCTCGTTGACGAGGAGGGAGGCGTAGGTCCGGGCGTCGGCGAGCGAGGCGACGTGGGCCCCGGCCTTCGCGTCGTGTTCCCAGCGGGCCCAGGGCTGGGCTCCCCAGCCGTTGAAGATCCAGTCCACGGCGGCGAGCCGGCGGCCGTCGGTGACGAACGTGGGGCCGATGTCGCGCATCCACGCGTCGTCGACCTGCTGTTCGACGACGGTGATCTCCGGGCCGAGCTGGAGGGAGGCCACGGTGGCCTGGTCGGGGGAGGCGACGACGGTCACGGGCTCGAACCGGCTGACGGCCCGGGCCACGTCGGCCCAGGCGGTGCGTGCCTCGGCCAGCGACTCCTCGGTGTCGAAGGTCGGGTTCGGGCCGGGCCAGGCCATCCAGGTGCGGTCGTGGGGCGCCCATTCGGGCGGCATGTGGAAACCGTGCGCGGCAGGGGTCGGCATGGTGGGTGTCCTTCGCGGGAAGCGGCGGCCCGGACTGCGGGCCGCGGGGTCGGCTCGGTCGGCGGGAGGCGAGGGGAGTCGGGGAGTCCCGGTGGAGGGGAGTTAAGGGAGCTCAGAGGAAGTAGAGGCGGTTGAGTGACACGCTCTCGGCCGGCTCGGAGCTCAGCGGTTCCCCGTCGAGGGTGACGAGACCGGTGCGCTCGTTGACGTTCACGTGCCCGATGCGGGCGTTGTGGACGAGGTCGGCCGGGCCGATGCCGCGGGTGCCGCGGACGGCGACGCGGCGGCGGCGCGTGGGCAGGGTGTCGCGCCCTTCGGCGAGGGCGGCCTGGGCGACGAAGGCGACGGAGATCTCCGCGGGGGTGGCCCCGTGGGAGCCGAACTGCGGGCCTAGCACGAGCGGTTCGCAGGTGTCGGTGGCGGCGTTGGGGTCGCCGGTGACGCCGTAGGCGGGGAAGCCGGACTTGAGGACGAGCTGCGGCTTGGCGCCGAAGTAGGCGGGGTGCCAGAGCACGATGTCGGCCATCTTGCCCACCTCGATGGAGCCGATCTCGTGGGAGAGCCCGTGGGCGATGGCGGGGTTGAGGGTGAGCTTGGCGATGTAGCGCAGCACGCGGGCGTTGTCGTCGCCCTCGCCGTCGCCCTCCATGGGCCCCAGTTCGTGCTTGAGCTTGGCGGCCATCTGGAAGGTGCGGCGGATGGTCTCGCCGGCGCGGCCCATGCCGAGCGCGTCGGAGGAGGTGATGCCGATGGCGCCGAGGTCGTGGAGGACGTCTTCCGCGCCCATGGTTCCCGCCCGGATGCGGTCGCGGGCCATGGCGGCGTCGCCGGGGAGGTCCGTCTTGAGGTCGTGGACGGAGACGATCATGCCGTAGTGCTCGCCGACGGCGTCCCGTCCGAAGGGGAGGGTCGGGTTGGTGGAGGAGCCGATGACGTTGGGCACCCCGGCCATCTTGAGCACGTTGGGGACGTGTCCGCCGCCGCAGCCCTCGATGTGGAAGGCGTGGATGGTGCGGCCGTCGAGCACGGCGAGGGTGTCCTCGACGGCGAGGCACTCGTTGAGCCCGTCGCTGTGCAGGGCAACCTGCACGTCGTGTTCCTCGGCTACGCGCAGGGCGGTGTCCAGGGCGCGCCGGTGGGCGCCCATGTCCTCGTGCACCTTGAACCCGCAGGCGCCGCCCTCGGCGAGGGCCTCGACGAGCGGGGCGGGGTGGGAGGAGGAGCCGCGGCCGAGGAAGCCGATGTTGACCGGCCAGGCGTCGAAGGCGCTGAACGCGTGGCCCAGGGCCCAGGGGGAGTTGACCCCGACGCCCCACACCGGGCCGAACTCCTGGCCGATGATCGTGGTGACGCCGGAGGCCAGGGAGGCCTCCATGACGCGGGGGGCGAGCAGGTGGACGTGGGTGTCCACGGCGCCCGCGGTGGCGATCATGCCCTCGCCGGAGACGATGGTCGTCCCGGTGCCGACGACGACGTCGACGCCGTCGAGCGTGTCCGGGTTGCCGGCGCGCCCGATCGCGTGGATGCGGCCCTCGCGGATGCCGACGGACACCTTGCGGATGCCCTGCACGGCGTCGATGACCAGCACGTTGCTGATGACGACGTCGCAGGTCTCGCGGACGGCGGCGGCCTTCAGGTGCAGTCCGTCGCGGGCGGTCTTGCCGAACCCGGCCAGGAACTCGTCGCCGGGCTTCTGGGAGTCGGACTCGACGCGGACGACGAGGCCCGAGTCGCCGAGGCGGACCCGGTCGCCGGCCCGGGGGCCGTGGACCGAGGCGTACTCGTGCGGGTCGATCGTCATCCTTCGCTCCCATCGGTGGTCGTGCCCCGTGCCGTCCGCGGACCGGAGGGCGTGGTGTGCGGGCCGTCCTGGGGGCCTTCCCGTGACGCGGACGTGCCCAGGTAGCCGCAGGCGGCGGCGCGGCGCAGGGCCTCTTCGCGGGCGCCGGGGGCGTCCAGCGGGCCGTCGACCAGCCCGGCGAAGCCGATCGCGACGCGTGCGCCGCCGATCGGCACGAGCGGGGCGCGCACGCTCTCGCCGGGGCCGAAGCGCAGGGAGGAGCCGGCCGGGACGGCGAGACGCATGCCGTAGGCGGCGGCGCGGTCGAAGTCGAGCCGGGGGTTGGCCTCGAAGAAGTGGAAGTGAGAGGTGACGCTGACGGGGACGGACGCGGTGTTCCGCACCGTCAGCGTCACCTCCGGCTCGGGCTCCGCGGATGCGGGCCCTGGCAGTACCGCGCCCGGTCCGTCCACCGTCGCGGCACCGATCGGCTCGGGTACCACTGCGAGCCGTGAGCCGTCCTCGAACACCGCCTCGACGTTGACCTCGGTGATCACCTCGGCCACGCCGGGCAGCACGTCGTCGGGGCCGAGCACCGCCTGGGCGGCGGCGATCGCCTCCGCGAGACGGGCGCCGTCGCGGGCGGCCTCGCAGACGGTGTCGGCGATGAGCGCCGTCGCCTCGGGGACGTTCAGCCGCAGGCCGCGGGAGCGGCGTGCCCTGGCCAGCTCGGCGGCGCTGAACAACAGCAGCCGGTCGCGTTCCGTCGGGGTGAGCCGCACCCGGCACCTCCTGCTCGTCGTGGCGTGTCGGTCCCGAACCGGGGGCCCGCTCGACGGGCTCCGGGTCGGGACTGGGTCCTCAAGGACCCTGGTGTTTGAGTGTCACTCTAAACGTTATCGCGAGTTTCGCAGAAAGTCTTGACCTGGGCCACGTGGCGCCTCACATTGAAACGCATGTCTGGTTAGAGCAGTGCTCTAAATATGTGAACTCATAAGTAACCGCCACGTCCCCAGGAGATCCGCGCATGGAGATCGAGCAGTACGGCGTCGACACCATTCCCGAGAAGGACCGCACCAGTCGCCCGCGCGACCTGGTCAGCTTCCTCATCGGCTCGAACCTGGCACTTGGCGTGGTCATCTTCGGCTGGCTGCCGGTCTCCTTCGGCCTCGGCTTCTGGCCCTCCGTCTCCGCGCTCGTGCTGGGGACGATCGTCGGCACGCTGCTGATCGCACCGCTCGCCCTCGTCTCCCTGCGCACGGCCACCAACCTGTCCACGTCCAGTGGCGCCCAGTTCGGCGTGCGCGGCCGACTCGTCGGGTCGACGATCGGGCTGCTGCTCTCCCTCGGGTACTCGGCACTGACGCTCTGGGTCGGCGGTGAGGCGATGGTCGCCTGCCTGCACCGGATGTTCGGACTGCCGGAGAGCTCGACCGGATACGCCGTCGTCTACGCGCTGCTCGCCGCCTGTACGGCCTTCGGCGCGCTGTACGGCTACAAGCTGCTGTTGCGGGTGAGCAAGATCCTGGCCATCGGCATGACCGCCCTGCTGGTGCTCGGGCTGTTCGCCTACGCCCCCGACTTCACCACCGCGCCGGTCGCCGACACCCCCTACCTGCTGGACGGCTTCTGGCCCACCTGGGTGCTCGCGGTCGTCGCCGCCGGGCTGAGCGGTCCGGTTGCCTTCATCCTGTTGCTGGGCGACTACACCCGCTACATTTCCCCGAAGCGCCACTCCTCCCGCGGTGTGTGGCTGGCCACCTGCCTCGGCCTGGTCGCCGGCCTGCTGATCCCGCAGCTCTTCGGCACCTTCACCGCCCTGGCGGTGGGGGCGGGCGCCGACTACGCGGGCCCGCTGGTCGCCGGCGCGCCCGTCTGGTTCCTGGCTCCGCTGCTGCTGGCCGCCTCGGCCGGTTCGGTCGGCAACGCCGGGCTGATGCTCTACTCCATGGGTCTGGACCTGGACGCCATCGTCCCGCGCACCACCCGGCAGCGGGCCACCTACGCCGTGGCCGTGGTCTCGACCGCGCTCGTCTACCTCGGCCACTTCGCCTGGGCCGCGCAGGACGCCATGACCTCGTTCGTCCTGCTGCTGACGGCGGTGGGCACGCCCTGGGCCGTCATCGTGCTGATCGGGTACGTGCGCTGCCGGGGCGAGTACGACAGCGAGGCGCTGCAGGTCCTCAACCGGCGGGCGCACGGTGGTGCCTACTGGTACCGCGGCGGCTGGAACCCGCTGGCCACCGGTGCCTGGGCGGCCGGTTCCGTGGTGGGGCTGTTCGCCGTGGACACCCCGCTCTACACCGGCCCGCTGGTGGACACCCTCGGCGGACTGGACTTCAGCTTCCTGCTGTCGGCCGCCGTCGCCGCCGTCCTGTTCTGGCCGTTCTCCCGGCCCGCCGCACCGGCGCCCGCCGTCGCCCCCGACCCGGAGCCGGCCGTCGCGGCCTGACGCCACGCCCCGCTTCGCGCCCTGACCTGCGATTGTGCTGCCTGGACAACGCCCGGCGAACCGCGGGTAACCAGCGAGTGGCGCCGCACTGTGGAACCCCTACAGTGCGGCGCCACTCGCTTCTGTGGCATCACCGCTGGAGCTCCCTCGTGACAGGGGGGTTCTGTCCAGCGCGGCCATGAATATCCGGCGGAGACTGTACGAATCCAACGACGGGGATAGCGCCCCCGGTTTCGTAGGGTCTATACATGACCGATCTCTCCCAGGCCCCGGAGGCCGCCGCCGTGAACGCGACGGACGCGCGTGGCCGCACCGCCGAACTGCACGCCCTCCGTGAGCAGGCCCACCGCGGCCCCAGCGAGCGGGCGACCGAGGCGCAGCACGCGAAGGGGAAGCTGACGGCGCGGGAACGGATCACGTTGTTGCTGGATGAGGGGTCGTTCCGTGAGGTGGAACCGTTGCGGCGGCATCGTGCCTCGGGGTTCGGGCTGGAGGCGAAGCGTCCGTACACCGATGGTGTGGTGACGGGGTGGGGGACGGTGCACGGGCGGACGGTGTTCGTCTACGCGCATGATTTCCGGATCTTCGGTGGGGCGCTGGGTGAGGCGCATGCGACGAAGATTCACAAGATCATGGATATGGCGATCGCGGCGGGTGCGCCGTTGGTGTCGCTGAACGACGGTGCGGGGGCGCGGATCCAGGAGGGCGTGACGGCGCTGGCCGGTTATGGGGGGATCTTCCAGCGCAACACGCGGGCCTCGGGGGTGATCCCGCAGATCTCGGTGATGCTGGGGCCGTGCGCGGGCGGTGCCGCCTACTCGCCGGCGTTGACGGACTTCGTGTTCATGGTGCGGGACACCTCGCAGATGTTCATCACGGGGCCGGACGTGGTCAAGGCGGTCACGGGTGAGGACATCACGCAGAACGGGCTGGGCGGTGCGGACGTCCACGCCGGCACGTCGGGGGTGTCGCACTTCGCCTACGACGACGAGGAGACCTGCCTGGAGGAGGTCCGCTACCTCCTCTCCCTCCTCCCCCAGAACAACCGCGAGAACCCGCCCGGCGTCGTCACCGAGGACCCGGCGGACCGGCGGTGCGAGTCACTGCTGGACCTCGTCCCCGCGGACGGCAACCGGCCCTACGACATGCGGAAGGTGATCGAGGAGCTCGTCGACGACGGCGAGTACCTGGAGGTCCACGAGCGCTGGGCCGAGAACATCATCTGCGCCCTGACCCGCCTCGACGGGCAGGTCGTGGGCATCGTGGCGAACCAGCCGCAGAACCTGGCCGGGGTGCTGGACATCCACTCCTCGGAGAAGGCCGCGCGGTTCGTGCAGATGTGCGACGCCTTCAACATCCCGATCGTCACCCTGCTGGACGTGCCCGGCTTCCTGCCCGGCGTCGACCAGGAGCACGGCGGCATCATCCGCCACGGCGCCAAGCTCCTGTACGCCTACTGCAACGCGACCGTCCCGCGGGTCTCGGTCGTCCTGCGGAAGGCCTACGGCGGCGCCTACATCGTCATGGACAGCCAGTCCATCGGAGCCGACCTCACCTACGCCTGGCCGACGAACGAGATCGCCGTCATGGGCGCCGAGGGAGCCGCCGGGGTGATCTTCCGCCGGCAGATCGCCGAGGCCGACGACCCCGAGGCCATGCGCGCCCGCATGGTCAAGGAGTACAAGACCGAGCTCATGCACCCGTACTACGCCGCGGAGCGCGGACTGGTCGACGACGTCATCGACCCGGCCGAGACCCGGGAGGTCCTGGTCCGTTCGCTCGCCATGCTCCGCACCAAGCACGCCGACCTGCCGTCCCGCAAGCACGGCAATCCGCCGCAGTGACCCTGCCGCAGTGAGAGGGAGAAGCCCTGTGAGCACCACCGAAGCCACCAGCCTGGTCCGCGTCGAGAAGGGGCGCGCGAGCGACGAGGAAGTAGCCGCCGTCACCGCGATCCTGCTGGCCCGGGCCGCCGGGAGCGGCACGACCCACTCCGCCGCCGGACACCGGCCGACGCGTACGGCCGCCCGCTGGCGGCGGCTGGAGCGCACGCCGGGGTTCCGTGCCCCGCACAGCTGGCAGCTCTGAGACGCCGTCACACGCGATGAGGCCCGCACCGACCGGTGCGGGCCTCATCGCGTGTGACGGCCTGCGGAGGCCGGGGCGCGTCCTGTGGCTCCGGTGCGCCGTCCGGGGCTTCGCCCCCGGCCGGCGCACCCGTCCAGCGCCACGCCCCGACGCCCGGGGTCAGCGCTGGGGCGCATCCATCAGCGTCGTGCGCCGGGGGTTGGCCGTCGCCTCGGGCAGCTCGGTGCCGTGGTCGTGGCCTTCCGGCAGGAGCTCTTCGGCATCCGTGAGGTGTGCCAGCGTGGTGCGCTGGGGGTTGGCGACGCTACGCATGCTCAGGGTCGTCTTCACGGTGACTGTGCCTCTTCGTGGTCCGGACGCGGTTACTGGTCGGTGTGCAAATCACGAGAGTAAAACGATCTGCCCGTCAGATGGTCGTTACAGTCACCCCGAGGCTTGTGATTTTGCTCACCCATTGAGCGACAAACCAGACAAAGAAGTCCAAGGGGTAGGGGTGATGAAAGCGCCGAAAACGGATAGACCGCCACGTTCCACTTCCGGCTGCGACGAGCGGCGCGGTGGGCGTGTCTGACCGCCTCGTGGGGAAAAGTCCAAAATTACGTGTCGCGAATTTCGCAATCAGTGACGGAATTACTGCACACCGTCATTGCGTACTCGGGGTGATCCGTGGCCCTTGTTGGGAGATCGGGCACTGTGCTGGAATCTCACGGACCGCCGTAGGGCTTCAGCCGGCGCGCAGGGGGCGCTCAGCGCCGCGCGGCGGGTGCGGACTCGCGTCGGTCGCTCACGACCGTCGGGCGGACCATGCGGTCCACCGACTCGATACCGTCTTCCCGAACCCGGGAAGACGCCTGGTCCAGAGGTTGCGACGCTAGTGCAGGGACGTTTCAAGAGGGATGGCAGCGCTGCGGGGGACCCGGAGCTGCGCGGTGCAGGTGACCGCGGCTCCGCCCCTCAGCGCGCGCAGGACGGCGGTTCCGGCACCGTCGCACCGGACGGCATGGACGGCCGGTCGCCGGCCAAACCCTCGGCAGCCGCACCGGCGTCGGGTGCCGCGGAGAGCGGCGAACCTTCCGGCTCCGCGCCCAAGGCGCCCAAGGGCGCCGGCTCCCGCCTGGCCCTGAAGAACTGGCGCATCAGCACCCGTCTGGTCTCGCTGCTCGCCCTCCCCGTCGCCGCGGCGACGGTGCTCGGCGGCATCCGCATCGCGGACGCCACCAGCGAGGTCGAGCAGCTGGAGAACATGCGGCTGCTCACCGAGATGACCGAGCAGGCGACCCAGCTCGCCATCGCCCTCCAGGAGGAACGCGACCGCTCGGCCGGTCCGCTGACCGCCCACGGCAACGCCAAGGACGACACCGTCGTCGGCCCGCGGGAGGCCACCGACCGCGCCCGGAAGGCGTTCAACGACGCCGCCGAGGCCCTCACCGAGGACAATGACAACCACCTCACCGGTGTCCAGGCGACGATCATCGACATCGGCCGCCAGCTCAACACGATCAAGAACATCCGGGACCGGGCCTACGACGACCCGAAGGCCGTCGGTGACACGGTCAGCGAGTACAACGGCCTGATCGACTCCCTGCTCGCCCTCTCGCAGGACATGGCCCAGGCCACGAGCAACCCGGAGATGATCCAGAGCACCCGCGCGCTGGCCGCCTTCTCCACCGCCAAGGAGTACGCCTCCATCCAGCGCGCGGTCATCAGCGCCGGGCTCGCCCACCCCGACGGGCCGCAGCTGTCCGAGAACGACCGTCGCTACGGCCGCTCGGCCAACGAGAACGAGACGGCGTTCCTCAACCGCTTCAACGTCATCTACGGCCCCGAGGAGGCCGCCGAGCTGATGACGCCGCTGAACGGCGGCGACCACAACATCACCTCGGCCAACGAGTACGCGGACCGCGTCTTCAAGCGGCCCCACGGCATCACGTCCGAGACGCGCTCGTACATGGACTGGTACGACCAGGACCGGACGAAGATCGACGCGATGAAGCGCATCGAGCAGACCCTGCTCGACGAGATGGACGACCAGGCCCGCGAACTGCGCGCCGAGGCCCAGCAGGACGCCCTCATCAACGGTGCCGTGATCCTGCTCGTGCTCGGCATCTCGCTGGTCGGCGCGTTCGTCGTCGCCCGCTCCATGGTCCGCTCCCTGCGCCGGCTCCAGGACACGGCCCAGGACGTCGCCCGCAAGCGGCTGCCCGAACTGGTCCGCGAA
Source organism: Streptomyces sp. JJ38 (assembly GCF_019303475.1). GTDB lineage: Bacteria > Actinomycetota > Actinomycetes > Streptomycetales > Streptomycetaceae > Streptomyces. Next base: position 1,299 of record NZ_JABLSI010000062.1, on the reverse strand, counting down.
CTCTCCGAGGCCGACCCGCAGGACGTCGACACCACCGTCGAGTCCGTCGGTGTGCACAGCCGCGACGAGATCGGCCAGGTGGCCGCGGCCTTCGACGACGTCCACCGCGAGGCCGTCCGGCTCGCCGGCGACCAGGCCATGCTGCGGGGCAACGTCAACGCGATGTTCACCAACCTCTCGCGGCGCAGCCAGGGCCTCATCCAGCGGCAGCTCTCCCTCATCTCCGAACTGGAGTCCCGCGAGGCCGACCCGGACCAGCTCTCCTCGCTGTTCAAGCTCGACCACCTCGCCACCCGCATGCGCCGGAACGGCGAGAACCTCCTCGTCCTCGCAGGTGAGGAGCCGGGCCGCCGGTGGACGCGCCCCGTCCCGCTCGTCGACGTGCTCCGCGCCGCGGCCTCCGAGGTGGAGCAGTACGAGCGCATCGAGCTGAGCGCCGTGCCCGCCACCCAGGTCGCCGGACGCGTCGTCAACGACCTCGTGCACCTGCTCGCCGAGCTGCTGGAGAACGCCACCTCGTTCTCCTCGCCGCAGACCAAGGTCAAGGTCACCGGCCACGCCCTGCCCGACGGCCGGGTGCTGGTGGAGATCCACGACACCGGTATCGGCCTGTCCCCCGAGGACCTGGCGGCGATCAACGACCGGCTCGCCAACCCGCCGACGGTGGACGTGTCCGTCTCCCGCCGCATGGGTCTCTTCGTGGTCGGCCGGCTCTCCCTGCGGCACAACATCCGCATCCAGCTCCGCCCCTCCGAGTCGGGCGGCACGACGGCCCTCGTCATGCTCCCCGTCGAGGTCAGCCAAGGCGCCAAGGCCAAGCCGACCACCCCCGGCGCGCCCGGAGCACCGGGTGGTCCCGGCGGCAACGGCGGCGGCGGTGCCCCCGGCGGCAACGGCGGCATGGCGAGCGCCTCGCTCCAGCGTGAACCCCGGGGCGGCTCGGGTGCGCCCGGCCCCGGCGGCAGCAAGCTCGCCGCCCTGCACACCCGCGGCAAGGGCCCGGGCGGCTCGCGACCCGCGCTTCCGGCCAACCCCGGCTCCGGGCCCAGTGGCTCCGGTCCTGGCGGCCCCGGGGGCGGCAACTTCGGCGGTGCGCCGGGTCACCCCGGCTCCGCCTCGGGCAACCCCGGGATGGGAAACCACCGCGCGGGTAACCCCGCATCCGGTGGTCCCGCGGCTCGTCCCGGCCCGGGTGCACCCGCGGCAGGCGGCCGCCCCGGTCCCGCCAGCCGGCCCGCTCCCGGGGGCGGCCCCGGCGCCGCCGGCGGCCCCGGCTCCCACGGCGCGGGCAACCGACCG
>NZ_JABLSI010000061.1 GCF_019303475.1 Streptomyces sp. JJ38 | reverse complement strand
ACCGGTACTAATAGGCCGAGGGCTTGTCCATAGTTGCTTGCGTCCACTGTGTAGCTCCCAGGCAGCAAACAGCCTGTCGGTTGAGCAAGAAGATCAACTGAACAGAGTGCTTGTTCGCTGACCTTGTCAGATTTCCGCCGTTATGGCGGTGATAGGGTTTCGGTGGTTATAGCGTTAGGGGAACGCCCGGTCACATTCCGAACCCGGAAGCTAAGCCTTTCAGCGCCGATGGTACTGCATGCGGGAGCGTGTGGGAGAGTAGGACGCCGCCGAACAATCTTTGAGAGGACCGTTGGTCCCAGCGACGCGCTGGGACCAACGGTCCTTTTTATTTTTCGCATGAGATCAAGGAGTCACCTCGATGTCCAATTCTTCTGAGGAGCGGCCTGACCGGCCGGACAGGCACGACCGGTCGCGTCGACAGGCTGGCGGCCGTGACCGAGGTGGCTTCGGACGCGGCGATCGTCGGGAGGGCCGGCAGGACTCTCGACGGGATCGAGAGGACCGCGGGCCGCGCGGTCCCCGCCGCGATGACGACCGGGGCCGTGGGGGCTTCCGTCGCGACGACCGCGGCCCGCGACGTGACGACGACCGCCATGGCTACGGCCGCCGCGACGACCGTGGTTTCCGTCGGGAGGATCGTCGGGATGACCGCGGGGATAGCCGTGGTTTCCGTCGGGATGACCGTCGGGATGACCGAGGCGGGTTCCGTCGGGAGGATCGTCGGNCCGTGGCTTTCGTCGGGATGACCGTCGGGATGACCGAGGCGGGTTCCGTCGGGACGATCGTCGGGATGACCGAGGCGGGTTCCGTCGGGACGACCGTGGGCCGCGGGGAGACCGACGCGACCAGCGGGGAGACGACCGTCGGGAGTTCCGCCCGCGCGGTGACCGTCCGGACTTCCGCGGCGACGACCGTCGGGACGACCGTAGGGGTTTCCGGCGTGACGAGCACCGGAGCGAGCGGGGTGGCGGCGAGCGCCGTGAGTTCCGCCCGCGCGGTGACCGTCCGGATTTCCGCCGCGACGACCGTCCCGGCTTCCGCCGCGACGACCGGCGTGAGGACCGTGGATTCCGCCGTGATGACCGCCGTGATGACCGCCGAGAGGGCCGCAGCGACGACCGGGGGCGCCGACCGTACGGCGGGGGCCGTGATCGTGCCGACCGCCGGGACGACCGGGGCCGGGGCGGCTACCGTGGCGGTGGTCCGCGCGGGCCGCGCTGGGATGACCGCGGCCGTGGCGAGGGGTATGGGCGTGGGCGTGACGACCGTCCGCGCGACCAGGTGCGGCGGCTGCCCATCCCGGAGGACGTCACCGGTGAGGAGATCGACAAGGATGTTCGCCAGGAGCTGATGAGCCTGCCGAAGACGCTTGCCGAGGACGTGGCCAAGAACCTGGTGATGGTGGCCCGGACGCTGGACGAGGACCCGCAGCAGGCCTATGGCTATGCGAAGGTCGCCCTGCGTCTGGCCTCGCGCGTCCCCGCTGTTCGGGAGGCGATGGGTTTCGCGGCGTACGGCGCCGAGAAGTACGCCGAGGCCCTGGCGGAGTTCCGCGCTGCTCGGCGCATGACGGGCTCGCAGCACCTGTGGCCGGTGATGGCCGACTGCGAGCGGGGCATGGGCCGCCCGGAGAAGGCGCTGGCCATGGCGGGGGAGCCGGAGGTGCAGCGCCTGGACAAGGCGGGCCAGGTGGAGATGCGCCTGGTGGCGGCCGGGGCGCGCCGTGACATGGGCCAGGCCGAGGCCGCCGTCGTTACGCTGCAGAGCCCGGAGCTGGCTTCGAGCTCGGTGCAGCCGTGGTCCGCGCGGTTGCGCTACGCCTACGCTGACGCACTGTTGGAGGTCGGGCGCGAGGCGGAGGCCCGTGAGTGGTTCGCCAGGGCGCTGGAGGCGGACCAGAGCGGTTCGACGGATGCCTCGGACCGGCTGGCCGAGCTGGACGGCATCGAGTTCCTGGACGCCTACGACGAGGAAGCCGACGCGGACTACGCCGACGCGGATGACGCGGAAGCGGACGTCGCTGACGAGGCCACCGCCGCTGGTGCCGACGCAGGCGAGGAGACGGGCAGGGGCGAGCTGGACGAGCAGAGCGGGGGGCGGGACGGCGACAGCTGAGGGCCGGGCCCGGTGAACACGCGTGGGCGGAACCCCCTCCAGGGGGTTCCGCCCACGTGTGTGTGGCCCTAGTCGTCGAGGGTGCGGAGGACGAGTCCGGTGGCCGGCTTGGGGCCGAACGAGGTGGACTTGCGGGGCATCGTCACGCCCTGCTCGGCGAGTTCGAGGACGGTGGACTCGGGGGTGGCCCGCATGAGGAGGGCGCTGCCGCCGGTCTGGGCGGCCTTGGTGACGGCGGCCTCGGCGGAGTGCAGGTAGCCGATGTCGCTCGGACGGTCCTGGATGCCCCACACGGTGTCCAGGAGCACGGAGTGCAGGACGGTGGCGTCCAGTTCGCGCCAGGCGGCCGGGCGGTCGCCGCGGACGGCCTCCTTGAGGAGCTTCGGCTCGGGGCGGTCCAGGAGGTGGAAGTGGCCGGGGCCGCCGCTGAGGATGTAGGCGTTGCCGGGGGTCTCCTCCAGGGCGGCGAGGGCGGCGGACAGCGGACCGTCGAGTGGTCGGACGCGGAAGGCGTCGCCGAGGCCGTCGAGCGCCGCCCGCGGGCTGAGCCCGGGGAGGAACCGGTGGATGGGGCTCACCTGGAGTGGGTAGCGCAGGGTGTCCACGAGCAGGACGAGGCCGTGCTGCCAGGTGGGGCGGCCGGGGTGTTCGTCGCGGAGCCGGAGGTAGGTGGCCCAGCGGTGGTGGCCGTCGCCGATGAGGGCCCGGCGCTGGGCGAGGTCCGCGTCGGCCTCGGCGATCTCGGAGGGGTCGGTGACGGCCCACAGCCGGTGGGCGACACCGTCGCTCGTGGTGGTGGTGAGGAGCGGGGGGCGCTGTGCGGCGCGCTCGATGACGGCCGTCGCGCCGCTCGCGGTGCCGTTGCCGCGGTACGACAGGAGCAGGGGGTCGAGGTTGGCGGCGGTCTCGCGCATGAGGGCGAGGCGGTCCTCGACGACCTGCGGCATGACGTCCTCGTGCGGCAGGACGACGCCGTCCTCGGGCGGGGACAGCCGCAGGGCGCCGATGAGGCCGCGCTGGAGCGTCTCGCCGTTGCGCTGCTCGTAGACGTACAGGGCGGGCTGCTCGTCCCGGGTGAGGATGCCCCGGGCCTCCCAGTCGCGGAGGGTCTGGGCTGCCTTGCGGTGGCGTTCCTCGGGGTCGTCGGTCTGCGGCAGGATCAGCCGGACGATGTTGTACGGGTCGGCCGTCTCCAGTTGGTGCAGCTGGTCCGGGCGGACGACGACGTCGTACGGCGGCGAGGTGACCGCGGCGAGGCTGCTGACCCGCTCGGGGGCGTAGCGCAGACCGCGGAAGGGGAGAAGGCGCAGACCGGCAGCATGCATCCCTGCATGCTAAGCCGCTTGGCAAGACCGCCGGGGCGGGGGTGAAGAATGACCGGGCGCGCACAGGACCGGTGCGGGCACAGGATCAGGAGGAGAGAGGCCCACCCATGCTGCGATCGTCCCGGGAGCCGTTGCACGCGGCGTACGACACGGCGCTGCTCGATCTGGACGGAGTCGTCTACGCGGGCGGGCGGGCCGTGGGGCACGCGGTGCCGGCGCTGGCCGCGGCCCGCTCGGCGGGGATGCGGCTCGCGTATGTGACGAACAACGCCTCCCGCACCCCGGAGGCGGTCGCCGAGCATCTCACGGAGCTCGGGGTCGCGGCGGAGGCGGCGGAGGTCGTCACCTCCGCGCAGGCGGTGGCGCGGCTGGTGGCCGAGCAGACGGAGCCGGGAGCGCGGGTGTTGTGCGTCGGCGGCGAGGGGCTGCGGGTGGCGCTCGCCGAGCGGGGTCTGCGCCTCGTGGAGTCGGCCGAGGACGAGCCGGTGGCCGTGGTCCAGGGCTACGGCGGCCCGGACCTCCCGTGGGGGCGGCTGGCCGAGGCCGCGCTCGCGGTGGGCCGGGGGGCGGCCTGGTACGCGTCCAACACGGATCTGACGATTCCGACGGGCCGGGGCGTCGCGCCGGGCAACGGGGCGGCCGTCGAGGTGGTCCGCATCGCCACGCGCTGGATGCGGGAGGCTCCGGAGCCGCGGGTGGCGGGCAAGCCGCTGCCGCCGATGCACCGTGAGACGATCCTGCGCACCGGGGCCCGGCGTCCGCTGGTGGTGGGGGATCGTCTCGACACCGACATCGAGGGTGCGCACGCCGGTGGAGTCGACTCGCTGCTCGTGCTGACGGGCGTGTGTGACGCGGCGCAGCTGCTGCGGGCCCGCCCCGAGCACCGGCCGACGTTCGTCGCGGCGGACCTGCGCGGCCTGCTGACGCCGCACACCCGGCCGGTGCCGGAGGAGGGGGCCTGGCGCTGCGGGGGCTGGACGGCGCGGGCCACCGCGCAGGAGGTGACGCTGGACGGCGACGGGGAGCCGCTGGACGGGCTGCGGGCCCTGTGCGGCGCTGCCTGGACGGCGGCGGGGGACGGGGCCTGTGCCCTGGACGTGGAGAAGGCGCTCGCCCGCCTCGGCCTGTAGCCGGGGGCGTCTTTGGCCGGGCGGGAGCCCTGGGCGTCAACCGGCCTCCCGGGGGCCCGGTGTGTCAGGAAGCGGCGCGCAGGGCCTCCTCCCTCAGCTCCTCCTCGGAAGCCCCGCGTCGCCAGTAGCCGGTGAACGCGACGGCCGAGCGGGGCAGTTCCCGTTCCCGGACGAGGTGCCGGCGCAGGGACCTGACCATGGCCGCCTCGCCCGCGATCCACGCGTACGGCGCCCCGCCGGGGAAGGGTTCGGCCCGGACGGCGTCCAGGAGGAGCTCGCCGTGCGTGGCGCCGAGCTCACGGACGAGCCAGGTGGTGTCGGCTCGGGCCCGGGTGGGCAGCGTCACGCGGTCCGCGGCGTCCGGGGTCTCGATCCACACCCGGGTCCGGTGGTCCGGGGGCAGGTCGCGCAGGATGCCCGCGATGGCCGGCAGCGCCGTCTCGTCGCCGGCGAGCAACGTCCAGCCGGCCCCGGGCGGCAGCCGGAAGCCGACGGCCTTGTTGTCGCTCACGGCGGGGCCGAGCAGGAGGACGCGGTCGCCGGGTGCGCAGCGCGCCGCCCAGCGGGCCGCCGGTCCGTCGTCGCCGTGCAGGGCGAAGTCGACGTCCACCTCTCCTCTTTCAGTGCGCTGTTCGCGCACGGTGTAGGAGCGCATGACGGCCCGCACGGCCGGGTCCATGGCGCGCCAGGCGGCGAACCAGCCCTCTTGCGCCGTCACGGGGACGACGGGCTCCTTCTGACCGGGGTGGGGCAGGAAGAGGGAGAAGCTCTGGTCACGGCCGCCGGAGGCGAAGGCGGTCAGCTCCTCGCCGCCGAGGGTGACGCGCGTCATGGTCGGGCTCAGCCGCCGGGAGCGCAGGACGTGCGCGGCGAAGAAGCGGAAGGGGGAGTCCTCGGTCACGGTCGGTACCTCCGGGTGTCGCGCGGGGCGTCATCGGTTCAGTTTCTTCGCGGTGCGGAGCGCCTGGGCGAGGTCTTCGAGGAGCGGGGCGCTGCCCGCCCAGCTGAAGCGCGGCACGGTGTCCCAGGCGGTGACCTGGCCGGCCTTGACGGCGGGCAGTTCGCGCCAGGTGGGCTTGGACTCGAGGGCCTCGGGCTGGAGGGCGACCGTGCGGCTGTCCAGCATGATGAGGTCGGCCTCGTACTTGGCGGCGTTCTCCCAGCTCAGTGTCTCGAAGTAGCCGCCCGCGTCGAGGTTCTCGGGCACCACGATGTCGACGCCGAGCTGCTTGAAGTACATCAGGTCGGTGCTGATGCCGGGGTTGGAGACGTAGAAGTGGTCGGCGGCTCCGGAGGCGGCCAGCACCCGCAGGCCGCCGACGGCCCTGGCGGCCTGGCGCAGCGACTCGGCGGCGTCCTCGAACCGCTTCCTGGCGTCCAGGACGGGCTGGGCCTCGAGGTCGGCGCCCAGGGACTCGGCGAGCTCGGCGTACCGGCGGATCGGTTCGGGCAGCGGGACGCCGGCGACGGAGACGGCGACGCTGGGCGCCAGCCGCAGGATCTTCTCCTTGCCCTCCTCGGGCACGTACCACAGGGCGCCCGGGTCGTACTGGTGGGTGACGAGCAGTTCGGGACGCAGTCTGGCGTAGGTCTCGATGTCGAACTCGCCGTAGGCGTTGCCCACGATCTCCACGGTGTCGATGTCGAGTTCGCCGGCGAGCGGATCGGGCGTGCCGTCCTTCCGCCGGGTCTCGCCGAAGACCCCGGCGACGCGTGCGCCGAGGCCCAGGTCGTGGAGGGCGGCCGCGGTGCCGGTGAAGGCGACGATCCGTTCGGGCCGGGTGTCCGCGGTCACCTTCTCGTCCCGGTCGTCGGTGAACGTCCAGGACTGGCCGCCGTCTTCGCCGCTCCCGCCGCCTTCGCGTGACCCGCAGCCCGTCAGGAGGGTGCCGATGCCGAGGGCGCCTGCGGCGGTGAGCAGGCCGCGGCGGGACACGGTGAGAGGGCGGGCAGTGCGCATGGTGGTGCCTTCTTTCGGGGGGTGGGCGCGGTGACGCGGCGCGCGTGTGTGTGGTCGGGAGCGTGCGGGCCCGCGGCAGCCGGAGCGCACGACGTGACCGGGGGTGTGCCGCGCGGGCATGCCGGGCCGCGGCGAGGGGTCCGCGAACCCGGCATGCGTATTAGGTTAACCTTACCTAAGTTGTTGTCCAGTTGGCCGGGTGCCCCGCGCTCCCGTGGCCCCGACCGGAGCCCGCACGTGACGCTCACCAAGCCCCCCGGGGCCGGGGCCGCAGGACCGGCCGCCGACCACGCTCCCGCCTCCCCGCGCGTGCTCGGCAGGTCCGCCGCCCGCGCCACCGGCCTCCTGGCCGCCCTGCTCGCGCTGCTCCTCGTCCTCGTGCTCAGCATCGCCCTGGGGGCCAAACCCCTTCCCGCGGGCGCCGTCTGGCCCGGGCTCACCGATCCCGCCTCGCCCGACCACACCGTCGTCCACGACATGCGCCTGCCGCGCACCCTCCTCGGGCTCCTCGCCGGTCTGGCCCTTGGACTGGCCGGCGCGGTGATGCAGGCCCTCACCCGCAACCCGCTCGCCGACCCCGGGCTCCTCGGCATCAACGCGGGCGCCTCGGCCGCCGTGGTCTCCGCCATCGCCTTCCTCGGCGTCGGCACGTACACCGGCTACGTGTGGTTCGCCTTCGCCGGGGCGGCGGCCGTCTCCGCGCTCGTCTACACCGTCGGCGGCGGGCGCGGCGCCACGCCCGCCCGGCTCGCCCTGGCCGGGGCCGCCCTCAACGCGGCGCTCTACTCCTACGTCAACGCCGCGATGATCCTCGACGCCGCCTCGCTGGAGCGCATGCGGTTCTGGACGGTCGGCTCCCTGGCCGGGGCCCGGGCCGAGACCGTCGGGCACCTGCTGCCGTTCGTCGCGGCCGGGGCTCTGCTCGCCCTCGCGCTCGGACGCCCGCTCAACGCCATGGCGATGGGCGACGACGCCGCCCGCGCCCTCGGCGCCCGCCCGGCCCTGGTCCGGGCCGGAGCCGTGGCGGCCGTGACCCTGCTGTGCGGGGCGGCCACCGCCGCGTGCGGGCCCATCGTCTTCGTCGGCCTCCTCGTGCCGCACCTCGTGCGCTCACTCACCGGCCCCGACCTGCGCTGGCTGCTGCCGTACTGCGCCGTCCTCGCCCCCGTGCTGCTCCTCGGGGCAGACGTGGCCGGCCGGCTGGTGGCGCGTCCCGGTGAGCTCCAGGTCGGCATCGTCACGGCCGTGCTGGGCGGGCCGGTGTTCCTGTACTTCGTGCGGCGCGGAAGGGCGGTGAAGGCATGAGCGGCCCCCGGACCCTGCGCCGCGGCCCCTACTCCGTGCGCTGTCACCCGAGGGCCCTGGCCGTCGGCGCCCTGTGCGCCCTGCTGGCCCTGGCCCTCGGGCTCGTGGCCGTGGGCAGCGGTGCCTATCCGCTGCCGCCGGCGGACGTCCTGCGCACCCTGGCCGGGCAGGGCCACCCCGCCGACGTCTTCGTCGTCCGCGACGTCCGGCTGCCCCGCGTCGTCACGGCACTGCTGGTCGGGGCCGCGCTCGGCACGGCCGGAGCGCTGTTCCAGTCGCTCACCCGCAACCCGCTGGGCAGCCCCGACGTGCTGGGCTTCACCCAGGGCGCGGCCACCGGCGCGCTCGTCGCCATCGTCGTGGCCGGCGGCGGCAGCCTGGCCCTGGCCGGGGGCGCGGCCCTCGGCGGCCTCCTGACCGGAGCGGCCGTGTACCTGCTCGCCCGGCGGCACGGCGTGCACGGCTACCGGCTGATCCTCGTCGGCATCGGCGTCATGGCCGTGCTCACCGGCGTCAACGGCTACCTCCTGACGCGGGCGCGCATCGAGGAGGCGGGCCGGGCCGTGCTGTGGCTGACGGGCAGCCTCGACGGGCGCGGCTGGGACAGCGCCCTGCCCCTGCTGGCCGTGCTCCTCGCCGTGCTGCCCGTCGCGCTCGGCGGCGGACGGGCCCTGCGCCTGGTCGAGCTGGGGGACGACGCCGCCGCCTCTCTCGGCGTCCGCGTGGAACGGCTGCGGCTCGTCCTGCTGGCCGCCGGGGTGCTGCTGGCCTCCGCCGCCGCGGCGGCCGCCGGGCCGGTCTCGTTCGTCGCGCTGACCGCGCCCCAGCTCGCCCGGCGGCTCACCCGCACGCCCGGCCCCCACCTGCTGCCCTCGCTGTGTCTGGGCGCCGCCCTCGTCGTCGGCGCCGACCTGCTGGCCAGGCACGCCGTCCCGGGGCGCCTGCTGCCCGTCGGCGTCGTCACCGGCCTGCTCGGCGGCGTCTACCTGGTGTGGCTGCTGGTCGGCGAGCGGCGGGCGGGCCGGATATGACCGACGGCCACCGCACGCCACCGCGTACGCAGGAAGCACCGAACACACCGAGAGCAGTCACGGGAGGAAGGACGGACATGGCCGGGACCAGGGCCGCGAGCCGACTGCGCGGCGAGGGGCTCACCCTCGCCTACGACCGCCGGGTCATCGCCGAAGGGCTGGACGTCGCGGTGCCCGACGGCTCCTTCACCGTCATCGTCGGCCCGAACGGCTGCGGCAAGTCCACCGTGCTGCGGGCCCTGGCCCGGATGCTGCGGCCGCGGGCCGGCACGGTCCTGCTCGACGGCCGCGACCTGCACTCCCTGTCCGCCCGGCAGGTGGCCCGCACCCTCGGCCTGCTGCCGCAGTCCTCGACCGCCCCCGACGGGATCACGGTCGCGGAGCTCGTCGCCCGCGGCCGCTACCCGCACCAGGGTCTGCTGCGCCAGTGGTCCCGGGAGGACGAGCGGATCGTCGCCGAGTCGATGGCGGCCACCGGCATCCGGGACCTGGCCGACCGCCACGTCGACGAACTCTCCGGAGGCCAGCGCCAGCGCGTGTGGATCGCCATGGCCGTCGCCCAGCGCACGCCCGTCCTGCTGCTCGACGAGCCGACGACCTACCTGGACATCCAGCACCAGATCGACGTGCTCGACCTGTGCGCCCGGCTCCACGAGGAAGAGGGCCGCACTCTGGTCGCCGTGCTGCACGACCTCAACCACGCCGCCCGCTACGCCACCCATCTCATCGCCCTGCGCGAGGGGCGAATCGTGGCACAGGGCACGCCCGGCGACATCGTCACCGCCGAACTGGTGGCGGACGTCTTCGGGCTGCGCTGTCAGGTCATCGAGGACCCGGAGACGGGAACACCGCTGGTGGTCCCGGCCGCCCGGAGGCGGGCGGCCGTGTAGCGTCGGGGTCATGGAGCGCACGGACGAGACCGCCGTTCCCGGCGGCGTACCGCACCGGCCGTCGGCCGCCCCCGCGCCGGCGCGGCACCCGGAGGCCGCCCCCGCGCCGGAGACCGGGGCGCGCGAGCCCGAGGCGCGAGAGCCAAAGGCGCCCGAGCCCGAGGCCGAGGCCGCGGAGCCCGGTTCCGCGGAACCCGCGGGGCCCGCCGTGGCCGGGGGAGGACCCCGCCCGCTCGGCGTCGTCGTCCAGCCCACCGGCCATCCGGAGGTCGACGCCGGGCTGCGGCGTCTCGCCGACACCGACCGGCTCGACGTCCCGGACCATCTGGACGTGTACGAAGATGTGCACCACGGTCTGCGCAGCACGCTGACCGCGTTGGACCAGCACGAACCCGGGAGCTGAACCTCAGGTGGCCGCAACACGCCCTCGCCGAGCCCGACTCGACGCGGAACTGGTACGCCGCAGACTGGCGCGCTCGCGTGAGCACGCGGGCCAGCTCATCGCCGCCGGACGGGTCACCGTGGGCGGCGCGACGGCCGCCAAGGCCGCCACCCAGGTCGAGACGGGCGCCGCCATCGTCGTGCGCCCCGACGACAACGACCCCGACTACGTCTCGCGCGGCGGCCACAAACTCGCCGGGGCGCTCGCCGCGTTCACCCCGCGGGGGCTGGCCGTCACCGGGCGCACGGCCCTCGACGCGGGCGCCTCCACCGGCGGCTTCACCGACGTGCTGCTGCGCGCGGGCGCCCGCAGGGTGTTCGCGGTCGACGTCGGGTACGGTCAGCTCGCCTGGTCCCTGCAGGCCGACGAGCGCGTCGTCGTCAAGGACCGCACCAACGTGCGCGAGCTCACTCCGCGGACGCTCGACGGGGAGCGGGCCGACATCGTCGTCGGCGACCTGTCCTTCATCCCGCTGGGCCTGGTGCTGCCCGCCCTCGTCGACTGCTCCGCCCCGGACGCCGACCTCGTGCTCATGGTCAAGCCCCAGTTCGAGGTCGGACGCGAACGGCTCGGCAGCGGCGGCGTCGTGCGCAGCCCGCAGCTGCGGGCGGAGGCGGTGCGCACCGTGGCCGGACAGGCGGCGGCCCACGGACTCGGCGTGCTCGGTGTCACGGCCAGCCCCCTGCCCGGCCCCTCCGGCAATGTCGAATACTTCTTGTGGCTGCGTGCCGGGGCACCCGACCTCGACCCGGCCGACGTCGACCGAGCCGTGGCGGAGGGGCCCCAGTGACGACCGTGAACAGCGAGAGCGACCCGGCACCGCGACGCACCGTCTTCCTGCTCGCCCACACCGGGCGGCCGGCGGCCGTGCGCAGCGCCGAACTCCTCGTCCAGGGGCTGCTGCGGCACGGCATCGGCGTCCGGGTGCTGGCCGACGAGGCGCGGGACCTGCCGCTGCCATCGGCCGTTGAGGCCGTGGACCCGGGCGAGGACCTCCTGAACCAGTGCGAACTGCTCGTCGTCCTCGGCGGCGACGGCACCCTGCTGCGCGGAGCCGAGTTCGCCCGCGCCTCCGGGGTACCCATGCTGGGCGTCAACCTCGGCCGCGTCGGCTTCCTCGCCGAGGCCGAGCGCGACGACCTCGACCGCGTCGTCAAGCGGGTCGTGGCCCGGGACTACGAGGTCGAGGAGCGCATGACGATCGACGTCCTCGTGCGCAACGGCGGCAGCGACGGCGAACCCGTCCACACCGACTGGGCCCTCAACGAGGCCTCGGTGGAGAAGGCGGCCCGCGAACGCATGCTGGAGGTCGTCACCGAGGTCGACGGCCGCCCGGTCTCGCGCTTCGGCGGCGACGGCGTCGTGTGCGCCACGCCCACCGGCTCCACCGCCTACGCCTTCTCCGCGGGCGGCCCGGTCGTGTGGCCCGAGGTGGAGGCCCTCCTCATGGTGCCCATCAGCGCCCACGCCCTGTTCGCCAAGCCGCTGGTGACCTCCCCGGCCTCGGTCCTGGCCGTCGAGGTGCAGCCGCAGACGCCCAACGGCGTGCTGTGGTGCGACGGCCGCCGGACGGTGGAGCTGCCCGCGGGCGCCCGTGTCGAGGTGCGCCGCGGTGCCGTACCCGTCCGGCTGGCCCGCCTCCACCACGCGCTGTTCACAGACCGCCTGGTCGCCAAGTTCGCCCTGCCGGTGGCCGGCTGGCGCGGCGCGCCGCACTGAGACGGGGCCGCGGACCCCGCGCCGCCCCGGCGACAGGCCGGGTGCGCGGCGCACGCCCTGCCGGAATCACCGCCCACCGGGACCGCCGCACGCGGCCGACCGCGTATGGTCGTACCCGTGTTGGAGGAGATGCGGATCCAGGCCCTGGGCGTGATCGACGACGCCGCCTTCGAACTGTCTCCCGGCTTCACCGCGGTGACGGGCGAGACGGGCGCCGGGAAGACGATGGTCGTCACCAGTCTCGGGCTGCTGCTGGGCGGACGGGCGGACGCGGCGCTGGTCAGGGTCGGCGCCAGGGCGGCGGTGGTCGAGGGCCGCATCGCCGTACCCGAGGACGGTCCCGTGGCCCGGCGCGCCGCCGAGGCGGGCGCCGAGCTGGACGAGGGCGCCCTGCTCGTCACCCGCACCGTCTCCGCCGAGGGCCGCTCCCGCGCCCACGTCGGCGGCCGTTCCGTGCCCGTGGGCCTGCTCGGCGAGCTGAGCGACGAGCTCGTCGCCGTGCACGGCCAGACCGACCAGCAGGGCCTGCTGCGCCCGGCCCGCCAGCGGCAGGCACTCGACCGGTTCGCCGGGGACGCGGTCGCCGGTCCGCTGGCCGACTGGAGCGAGACCTACCGCCGACTGCGCACCGTCAGCGCCCGGCTGGAGGAGCTGACCACCCGCGCCCGCGAGCGTGCCCAGGAGGCCGACCTGCTGCGCTTCGGCCTCGAGGAGGTCGCCGCCGCCGAGACGCGCGCCGGGGAGGACACCGAGCTGGCCGCCGAGGCCGAACGGCTCGGGCACGCCGAGGCGCTGGCCTCCGCCGCCGCGCTCGCCCACGGGGCGCTCGCCGGTGACCCGGCCGACCCGGAGTCCGTGGACGCGGCCGCGCTGGTGGCCGCCGCCCACCGCTCCCTCGACGGGGTGCGGGCCCACGATCCCGCCCTGGCCCAGCTCGCCGAACGGCTCGGCGAGGTCCAGATCCTCCTCGCCGACGTCGCCGGCGAACTCGCCGGATACGCCGACGACCTGGAGGCCGACCCGCTGCGGCTGTCCGCCGTCGAGGAGCGCCGCGCCGCGCTCACCCAGCTCACCCGCAAGTACGGCGGTGCCCAGGGCGACATCGCCGCCGTCCTGGCCTGGGCGGAGAACGGCGCCGCCCGGCTCGCCGAGCTGGACGGCGACGACGACCGGATCGGCGAGCTCACCGCCGAACGCGACGCGCTGCGCGCCGAACTCTCCCGGCTCGCCCTGCTGCTCACCCAGGCACGGCAGGACGCCGCCAAGCGGTTCGCCGACGCCGTCACCGCGGAGCTGGCCGAACTGGCCATGCCGCACGCCCGCGTCTCCTTCGCGCTGCGCCGCACCGAGGACCCGGAGGGCATCGAGGTGGACGGCCGGACCGTCGCCTTCGGCCCGCACGGCACCGACGAGGTGGAGCTGCTGCTCGCCCCGCACCCCGGAGCACCGCCCCGGCCCATCGCCAAGGGGGCCTCCGGCGGTGAACTCTCCCGGGTGATGCTCGCCGTCGAGGTGGTCTTCGCCGGTTCGGACCCGGTACCCACCTATCTGTTCGACGAGGTCGACGCGGGCGTCGGCGGCAAGGCGGCCGTCGAGGTGGGGCGCCGCCTCGCCCGGCTGGCCCGCAGCGCCCAGGTCGTCGTCGTCACGCATCTGCCGCAGGTGGCCGCCTTCGCCGACCGCCACCTGGCCGTGCGCAAGACCAGCGAGGGCTCGGTCACGCGCAGCGGCGTCCAACGGCTGGACGGCGAGGACCGAGTTCGCGAGCTGTCCCGGATGCTGGCCGGCCAGGAGGACTCCGAACTCGCCCGCGCCCACGCCGAGGAGCTGCTCGCCGCGGCGCGGGCGGACGGCTGAGGCCCCCGGTGGAACCCGGAACCGACGCCGAGCGGCGGGCGGGGCTGCCCTGGCGCACCGTCCAGGTGCTCGGCGGGGACAGCCTGGGCACCGGCGTCCACGTGCGTTCGCTCGCCGCCGGGCTGGCCGCCCGGGGGGTACGGGTCACCGTCTGCGCCCCGCGCGGTGCCGAGCGGTGCTACCGGTTCACGTCGGTCGGCGCCCACTTCGCGCCGCTGTCGGTACGCCACCGGGCCCAGGCCGTCGCCCTGCTGCGCTCGGTCAGCGCCGACGCCGACCTGGTGCACGCCCACGGGATGCGTGCCGGGCTGCTCGCCTCGCTCGCCCTGCGCGGCCGTCGGCGCGTTCCGCTGGTGGTGAGCTGGCACACGCGGGGGGACTCGGGCGGTGTGGCCGCTCCGCTGACGCGGCTGCTGGAGCGCCGGGTGGTCCGCGCGGCGCGGCTCGTGCTCGGCGCGACCCCGGAGCTGGTGGCGGCGGCCCGCGAGCACGGGGCCCGGGACGCCCGGCTGGCGCCCGTGGCCCTGCCCGCGCTGACGCCCGAGGGCGGGGCGGAGGAGACGGCGCGGGACAAGGCACGCGCGGAACTCGGTGCCCTGGACCGGCCGCTCGTCGTCGCCGTCGGGCGGCTCGTGTCGGACCGGGGTCTTGACGCCCTGCTCGCCGCGGCCGCGGCCTGGGGCCGGCGGGCGCGGCGGGCGGCCCCGCCGCTGGTGGCCCTCGTCGGCGCCGGGCCCGAGCAGGCGGCCGTCCAGCGCCGGGTGCACGGCGAGGGACTTCCCGTGGCGCTCCTCGGGCGGCGGGAGGACGCGCTGACGCTGCTGGCCGCCGCCGACGTGGCCGTCCTCAGCGGCCGGCGTCCCGGCCGGAGCCTGCTGGCCCAGGAGGCCCTGCGCTCGGGTGTGCCGTTGGTCGCCACCCGGACGGGAGGCCTGGCCGAACTCGTTGGCGACGCGGCGCTGCTGGTGCCCTACGGCGACGCCGAGGCGCTCACGGAGGCCGTCGAGGCGCTGCTGACCGAGCCGGAGCTGCGGGAGCGGCTCACGGCGGCAGGGCGCGAACAAGCGGGCCGGTGGCCGACGGAGGACGCGACCGTCGCTCATGTGCTCAGTGTCTATGACGAGTTGGCCGGCGCGGTCTCGGACTGGTGAGCGGCCCCGCGCCGCGGCGCGGGGCCGACAGGCGGGTCCCCGCGCCCGTTCCGGGGCCGTGGGCGGCGTCAGCCGCCGTAGGCGCCGGACGCCGTCAGCCGCAGCGCGGTGTCGATCAGCGGCACGTGGCTGAAGGCCTGCGGGAAGTTGCCGACCTGCCGCTTCAGCTTCGGGTCCCACTCCTCGGCCAGGAGCCCGAGGTCGTTGCGCAGGGAGAGCAGCTTCTCGAACAGCTGCCGCGCCTCGTCCACCCGGCCGATCATGGCGAGGTCGTCGGCGAGCCAGAACGAGCACGCCAGGAACGCGCCCTCGTCGCCTTCCAGCCCGTCCACCCCCGGGGTCGCGCCGGCCGTCGGATAGCGCATCACGAAACCGTCCTCGGTGGACAGCTCGCGCTGGATGGCCTCGATGGTGCCGATGACGCGCTTGTCGTCCGGCGGCAGGAAGCCCATCTGCGGGATGAGGAGCAGCGAGGCGTCCAGCTCCTGGGAGCCGTAGGACTGGGTGAAGGTGTTGCGCTCCTTGTCGTAGCCCCTCTCACACACCGTGCGGTGGATCTCGTCGCGCAGGTCGCGCCAGCGCTCCAGGGGCCCGTCCACCTCACCGGACTCGATGAGCTTGACCGTGCGGTCCACCGCCACCCAGGCCATGACCTTCGAGTGGACGAAGTGCCGACGTGGCCCGCGGACCTCCCAGATGCCCTCGTCCGGCTCGTCCCAGTGGTCCTCCAGGTACCGGATCAGCTTGAGCTGGAGCAGACTCGCGTAGTCGTTGCGGGCCAGCCCGGTCATGTGGGCGAGGTGCAGGGCCTCGGTGACCTCGCCGTAGACGTCGAGCTGGAGTTGCCCGGCCGCCCCGTTGCCGACCCGGACCGGAGTGGAGCCCTCGTAGCCGGGCAGCCAGGTCAGCTCCGTCTCACCCAGCTCGCGCTCGCCCGCGATGCCGTACATGATCTGCAGGTTCTCCGGGTCGCCGGCGACGGCGCGCAGTAGCCACTCGCGCCACGCCCGGGCCTCGTCCCGGTAGCCGGTGCGCAGCAGGGAGGAGAGGGTGATCGCGGCGTCCCGCAGCCAGGTGAAGCGGTAGTCCCAGTTGCGGACGCCGCCGATGTCCTCGGGCAGCGAGGTCGTGGGGGCGGCGACGATGCCGCCGGTCGGTGCGTAGGTGAGGGCCTTGAGCGTGATGAGCGAGCGGATGACGGGCTCGCGGTAGGGGCCGTGGTACGTGCAGTGCGCGATCCAGTCCCGCCAGAACTCCTCGGTGTTCTCCAGCGCGACGTCGGGCTCGGGGTAGGGCGGGGGCTTCAGGTGCGAGGCCTGCCAGCTGATGGTGAAGGCCACCCGCTCGCCGGGGGCGACGGTGAAGTCGGAGTACGTCGTCAGGTCCTTGCCGTACGTCTCGGCCTCGGTGTCCAGCCAGACGGAGTCGGGTCCGGCGACCGCGACGGTGCGGTGGTCGATCTTGTGGACCCAGGGCACGACCCAGCCGTAGGAGAAGCGCATCCGCAGCGCGGAGGTCATGCGCACGCGGCCGCTGACGCCCTCGACGATCCGCACGAGTTGCGGCGCGCCGTCACGGGGCGGCATGAAGTCGATGACCCGGACGGTGCCGCGGTCGGTGTCCCACTCCGACTCGAGGACCAGCGAGTCGCCCCGGTAGCGGCGACGGTCGGCCGGGCGGGGCTCCTCGCCGCCCATTGGCGTCGGTCCCAGCCGCCAGAAGCCGTTCTCCTCGGTGCCGAGCAGCCCGGCGAAGATGGCGTGGGAGTCGAAACGGGGCAGGCACAGCCAGTCGGCCGTGCCGTCACGCCCGATCAGGGCAGCCGTCTGCATGTCCCCGATGAGTGCGTAGTCCTCGATGCGCCCGGCCACAGGCATCTCCAGTCGAACGGCGTCACGCCCCCCGTGGGACGCACGGATCTCTACTCCTGCCCAGCGAATATCCAGGCAGCATACGACGCTGAGCGGCAGTACCGCCCAGTCGTCACGATAGGCCGACTCCCGCTGTCCGGTCACATCGTCGGACTCCGTGCTGGACCCTCGGGCGACCGGTGGTGGAGCCGTGAAGCGGAGGTGACGCGTCCGCGTGCGATGTGCACGATGGCCGCACGTCGCGGGGTCCGCTCGGCTGATACCCTGGTAGCCCGTGGAGCGGAGGGTGCCGAGTCCGCCAGTGACAGGGCCCCCAACCCCAGCAGCAGCACCTCAGCAGCCGTACCCCCGATTCGTCCGGTGGGTGGCGTTGAGCACCTCACCTCGCGACCACGGGAGCCCCCCTTTGGCCATGCCGCCCAAATCCTTGACGACCAAGCACCTCTTCGTCACCGGGGGTGTCGCCTCCTCGCTCGGCAAGGGCCTGACCGCTTCCAGCCTCGGCGCGCTTCTCAAGGCCCGCGGCCTGCGGGTCACCATGCAGAAGCTGGACCCGTACCTCAACGTCGACCCCGGCACGATGAACCCCTTCCAGCACGGCGAGGTGTTCGTCACCAACGACGGCGCCGAGACCGACCTGGACATCGGCCACTACGAGCGCTTCCTCGACGTGGACCTCGACGGTTCCGCCAACGTCACCACCGGCCAGATCTACTCCTCGGTGATCGCCAAGGAGCGGCGCGGCGACTACCTCGGCGACACCGTTCAGGTGATTCCGCACATCACGAACGAGATCAAGCACCGCATCCGCCGCCTGGCCACCGAGGACGTCGACGTCGTCATCACCGAGGTCGGCGGGACCGTCGGCGACATCGAGTCGCTGCCGTTCCTGGAGGCCGTGCGCCAGGTCCGGCACGAGGTCGGCCGGGACAACGTCTTCGTCGTCCACATCTCGCTGCTGCCCTACATCGGCCCCTCCGGCGAGCTGAAGACCAAGCCGACGCAGCACTCCGTGGCCGCCCTGCGCAACATCGGCATCCAGCCCGACGCGATCGTCCTGCGCGCCGACCGCGAGGTGCCCACGGCCATCAAGCGCAAGATCTCGCTGATGTGCGACGTGGACGAGGCCGCCGTCGTCGCCGCCATGGACGCCAAGTCGATCTACGACATCCCCAAGGTGCTGCACGCCGAGGGGCTGGACGCCTACGTCGTCCGCCGCCTCGACCTGCCGTTCCGTGACGTGGACTGGACGCAGTGGGACGACCTGCTCGGCCGCGTCCACGAGCCCGACCACGAGGTGACGGTCGCTCTCGTCGGCAAGTACATCGACCTGCCCGACGCCTACCTCTCCGTGACCGAGGCGCTGCGGGCGGGCGGCTTCGCCAACCGCACCCGGGTCAAGATCAAGTGGGTCACCTCCGACGAGTGCGGCGCGCCCGGCGGCGCCGAGCGGCTCCTGGGTGACGTGGACGCCGTCTGCATCCCCGGCGGCTTCGGCGAGCGCGGGGTGGAGGGCAAGCTGACGGCCATCCGCTACGCCCGCGAGAACCGCATCCCGCTGCTCGGCCTGTGTCTGGGCCTGCAGTGCATCGTCATCGAGGCCGCCCGCAACCTGGCCGGGATCGAGGGCGCCAACTCCACCGAGTTCGACTCCGGGACCCCCCACCCGGTGATCTCCACGATGGCCGAGCAGCTCGACATCGTCGCCGGTGAGGGCGACATGGGCGGGACGATGCGGCTGGGCCTGTACCCGGCGAAGCTCGCCGAGGGCTCGATCGTGCGCGAGGTCTACGGCGGGGAGCCCTACGTCGAGGAGCGCCACCGCCACCGCTACGAGGTCAACAACGCCTACCGCGGTGAGCTGGAGAAGGCGCAGGTCGTGTTCTCCGGCACCTCGCCCGACAACAAGCTCGTCGAGTACGTCGAGTACCCGCGCGAGGTCCACCCGTACCTCGTCGCCACCCAGGCCCACCCCGAGCTGCGTTCTCGTCCGACCCGGCCGCACCCGCTCTTCGCCGGCCTGGTCAAGGCCGCCGTCGAGCGGCAGCAGGGGTCCCGGTGACCGGCGTTCCGGCCGGTCCCGCCGGCCCGCTGAGCGACAGCCCCGAGCAGTGGCGGGTCACCGCCACCTCGGTGCCGTTCAGCGGGCCCAAGACGGGCGTCCGCACCGACGAGGTCGTCATGCCCGACGGCGGCACCACGGGGCGCGACTACCAGACGCACCCCGGCTCCGTCGCCGTGCTGGCGCTGGACGAGGCGGGCCGGGTGCTGGTCCTGAAGCAGTACCGGCACCCGGTGCGGCACCGGCTCTGGGAGCTTCCGGCCGGGCTGCTGGACGTCCCGGGCGAGAACCCGCTGCACGCCGCCCAGCGCGAGCTGTACGAGGAGGCGCATGTCAAGGCGGAGGACTGGCACGTCCTCACCGACGTCTACACCAGCCCCGGCGGCTCCGACGAGGCGGTGCGGATCTTCCTGGCCCGGGAGCTGTCGGCGGCCGAGGGCGAGCGCTACGAGGCGCTGGAGGAGGAGGCCGACATGGAGCTGGCCCGGGTTCCGCTGCCCACGCTGGTCCGCGGTGTCCTGGAGGGTGAGCTGCACAACGGCATCCTGGCGCTCGGCGTGCTCGCGCTGAGCGCCGCGCGGGCGGGCGGGGGCGTGGCCGGGCTGCGTCCGGCCGACGCGCCCTGGCCGGCCCGTCCGTACTCCGCCTGAGCCGCGCTCCTCCGCCTGAGCCGCACTCGCGCGCGGTTCCGCCTGCGCGTACGGAGTACGCCCCGCCCCGGTGCGCGGCCCCGGGGCGGACGTACGGCTCCGATGCGGTGATATGACAGCCTGTCCATCACCGGATGTGACCGCCTCTGCACTACGCTCGCGGCGTGATGGATCAGGCGGTGCACAGCGGTGTCCACGAAGCCCCCTTCATCGGCCGGGCGCCCGAGCTCGCGGCGCTGCGGGCGGACGTCGACCGGGCCGGTCTGGAGACCCTGGCGGGGCGCCCCGTCCCCCGCGCGCGGGTCCTCCTCGTCGCGGGCCCGCCCGGCTCCGGCCGCACCGCGCTGGCCGAGGAGTTCCTCCGCGGTCTCGCGCCCGACTACCCCGACGGCCTCCTGCGCGCCCGGCTCACCGAGCCCGGCGGGGCACCCGTGCCGGTGGAGCGCACCGCGCGCGAACTGCTGGACGGACTCGGCGTCCCCGCGCGTCCGGGCGACGGCCCCGACGAGCTCACCGAGGCGCTCCGAGGCGCCCTGCGCGACCAGCGGGCCCTGCTGCTCCTCGACGACGTCGCCGCGGCCGAACAGCTCACCGAGCTGCTGCCCGACGAGCGCGGATGCCTGGTGCTGGCCACCGCCGAGGGGCCGCTGAGCGGGGTAGCCGACGTGCGGCCCTGCACCCTCGGCGGGCTGGACCCGGCCGCCGCCGTCGCCCTGCTCGCCGCCCGGGCCGGCTCCGACCTGCGGTTCACCGTCGACCCCCGGGCCGCCGAGCGTCTCGCCGCCGCCTGCGCGCACCACCCCGCCTCCCTGGTGCTGGTCGGCGGCTGGCTGGCCGTCCACCCGCACACCTCGATGCTCGACGCCGCGCGGCGGCTGGCCGAGGCCCGTGGCGACACGCCGCTGGAACGCGCCTTCGACCTCGTGCACAGCGCGCTGCCCACGCGGCACGTCCGGCTGCTGCGGCTGCTGTGCCTGGCCCCGGACGGCTTCGTCGACGCCCCGCTCGCCGCCGCCCTGGCCGGCTGGGACGTCCCGGCCGCCGACGCCGCCCTGGCCGAGTTCCTCCGGCTCGGCCTGCTCCAGCGGCTCCCTGAAGGAGCCTGCCGGGTGCCGCCCTGCCTGGACGCCCTGCTGCGCCGGGAGCTCGACGCCCGGGAACGCCCCGCCGAGGTCCAGCTCGCCCGGGCCCGGATGCTGGAACGCTCGGTGCGGCAGCTGCGCTCCTGCTGGGCCGTGACCGAACCGGTGGGCTCCCCGCCGCGCCGGGAGCTGGGCAGGGAACCGCGTCCGCTGCGGTTCGAGACCCGGCGCGAGGCCGCCGCCTGGCTCGGCTCCCGCCTGCCCGCGCTGCTCGCCGGGGCCCGTCTGGCGGCCGCCGACGGCGAGCTGGACACCCTGGCGCGCCGCTTCGTGGCGGCCCTGGCCCGGGCCCTGAACGCGCACCGCGCCCCGGAGCACACGGCCGCCGAGCACTACCGGCTGCACGAGCTCGTCCTCGAGGTCGCCGAGCGCCGCGCCCTGCACCGGGAGCGGGCCGCCGCACTGCTCAACCTCGGCGACCTCGACGCGTGGACGGGACGCCTCACGCTCGCCGCCGAGCGCTACCGGGCAGCGCTGGCCGCCGTCCGCGCCGACGGCGGCGGTGACGTGGAGGCGGCCGTGCGGGCCATGGGCTCCCTGGGAGACACCTATGCCGAGCGGTCCGACCCCG
Organism: Streptomyces sp. JJ38; assembly: GCF_019303475.1. Lineage (GTDB taxonomy): Bacteria > Actinomycetota > Actinomycetes > Streptomycetales > Streptomycetaceae > Streptomyces. Next base: position 4,314 of record NZ_JABLSI010000061.1, on the reverse strand, counting down.
CGCGGGCCGAGGACTGGTACGGACGGGCCCTCGCCCTGTGTCTGAACACGGACGACCAGGAGGGCGCGGCCCGGCTGCACGGCCGTCTCGGCACCGTCCACCGCATGGCGGGGCGGTGGGGGGAGGCCCTGCGCGCCTGGAAATCCGCGGCCGGAATCCACCGCAGGCTACGGAATCCGCAGGCCCAGGCGCGGGCGCTGGGCGAGGTGGCCCGCGTACAGGAGGAGGCCGGCCACGCGCACGACGCACTGCGGACCCGCCACCAGGCACTGGAGCGGGCTCGGGAGGCGCGGGACGCGCGGCTGGAGGCGGCCCTCGGCCTGCGGCTGGCGGAGTCCTGCGCCCGGGTGGGCGACGCCGCGGGCGCGGCGGCCCATCGGGCGGCCGCCCAGCGGCTGCTGGAGGAGCCGGGGCCCTCGGCCGGTCCGGCCGCGACGGTCGTCCCGCCGCGCCCGGAGCCGCGTCCCGCCGGGGCGGGGGCGGCGCCCGGCGCCGAAGCGGAACCCCGGGAGGAGGAGCGGTCCGGTGCGGGCGCGCCGGTCGGGCCGGATGCCGGGGAAGAGGCGGGCGAGGAAGCGGAGCCGCCGGGGGGAGCTACTGCCGAGGAACCACCCCGCCCGTCGAGCCCCTGAGCCGCCTACCTACGAATTCCATAGTCATCACGGAAAAGTTTCCTCGTTTGTAAGGCTAGACACCACGGCGTCCTTCATTAGACTGGCAGAGCCGTGGTCATCGTGACCGCTACACGGCTACTTCCGGCATGACCGGCATGGCCGGACGCGAAGGCGTTCGTCCGCATATGCTGCTGTACGGGGAGGTGGCGTCGATGTGCCCGGCCTGTCTCCAGCCCCCAGATTCCAAGGAACCGTGATCGACGTGAAGGTCGGTATCCCCCGCGAGGTCAAGAACAACGAGTTCCGCGTGGCCATCACGCCGGCCGGCGTGCACGAGCTCGTCCGAGGCGGGCATCAGGTCTACGTGGAGCAGAACGCCGGTGTCGGCTCCTCCATCTCCGACGAGGAGTACATCGCCGCAGGTGCCACCATCCTGGACACCGCGGACGAGGTGTGGGCCACCGCCGATCTGCTGTTGAAGGTCAAGGAGCCGATCGCGGAGGAGTACCACCGGCTCCGCAAGGACCAGACGCTCTTCACCTACCTGCACCTCGCCGCCTCCCGTGAGTGCACCGACGCGCTGCTCCAGTCCGGCACGACGGCCATCGCCTACGAGACGGTCGAGACGGCGAACCGCGCCCTGCCGCTCCTGGCCCCGATGTCGGAGGTGGCCGGCCGGATCGCCCCGCAGGTGGGCGCCTACCACCTGATGCGCTCGGCCGGCGGCCGCGGCGTGCTGCCCGGCGGCGTCCCCGGCGTCCACGCGGGCAAGGCCGTCGTCATCGGCGGCGGCGTCTCCGGCTGGAACGCCACCCAGATCGCCGTGGGCCTCGGCTTCCACGTGACGCTGCTGGACAAGGACATCACCAAGCTGCGCGAGGCCGACAAGATCTTCGGCACCAGGGTGCGCGCGATCTCCTCCAACTCCCTGGAGCTGGAGAAGGCGGTCCTGGAGGCCGACCTCGTCATCGGCGCCGTGCTCATCCCCGGCGCGAAGGCGCCGAAGCTGGTCACCAACGAGCTGGTGTCCCGGATGAAGCCCGGAAGTGTCCTTGTCGACATCGCGATCGACCAGGGCGGCTGCTTCGAGGACTCCCGTCCCACCACGCACGCCGAACCGACCTTCCGCGTGCACGACTCGGTGTTCTACTGCGTCGCCAACATGCCCGGCGCGGTGCCCAACACCTCCACCTACGCGCTGACGAACGCCACGCTCCCCTACATCCTGGAGCTGGCCAACCGCGGCTGGGCCGAGGCCCTGCGCCGGGACGCCGCGCTGGCCAAGGGGCTCAACACCCACGACGGCAAGGTCGTGTACGGCCCGGTCGCCGAGGCCCACGGGCTGCCCCGGGTCGAGCTGGCCGACCTGCTCGGCTGAGCGAACGCCGAAGACGGCCATCGCACGGCCCCGGCCGGATCGTTCCCCCGCGACCCGGCCGGGGCCGCGGCGTGTCGCCCCCCCCGTGCACGCCGCCGCGTGGAGCAACTCGCGCCGAACGAGGCGGTTTCGGCCGAAGTGCGCGCCCCGGGCGCCCCGACACCTTCCTCCCCGCCCTCGCACGCCCTTGACAACCGGGTGTTCGGTTCCCGACACATCGTGCCCACTGGGCCGTTTGTGTTGCTGAGGACTGCCGACTCGCCATAGAGTCACCAAACGTCGGCATGGTGCCACGCTGACCTGTCTAGAAATTCCCTGGTCGCCAAGGAGGTAAGACGACTTGTGAATGAGTCGACATTTACTCCCGGGGGTGGCCAACCAGGAACACCTGCGCCGGGCCCGGAGCCCGCCGGGCGGCAGGCTGTCGGCTCCGTCGCTGTCCGCACCTTCACCGCACACCAGGACTCCACGCGCATGACAGCCCATCAGAGCCAGCAGAGCAGCACGGACCAGAACCGCGGGGACACCATGACCGGTCACGCGGCGCACGGTTTCCCGGAATACGAGGCGGACATGCCGGACGGTCACTTCTACGACCCGGACGCGGAGTTCGAGCCCGATCCGGAGTACGCCGCCACCCTCGCCCCCGACGCCGCCCGGCAGCGCCGGGAGCGCATCGGTCCCACCGGCCGCCCGCTGCCGTACTTCCCGATCCCCGGCCCGGTCAGCGAGCACGGCCCGGCGAAGATCATCGCCATGTGCAACCAGAAGGGCGGCGTCGGCAAGACGACGTCGACCATCAACCTCGGCGCCGCGCTCGCCGAGTACGGACGCCGCGTCCTCCTCGTCGACTTCGACCCGCAGGGCGCCCTGTCCGTCGGCCTCGGCGTCAACCCGATGGAGCTCGACCTCACCGTCTACAACCTGCTCATGGAGCGGGGCATGACGAGCGATGAGGTCCTGCTCAAAACGGCCGTCGCCGGAATGGACCTGCTGCCCAGCAACATCGACCTGTCGGCGGCGGAGGTCCAGCTCGTGAGCGAGGTGGCCCGGGAGTCCACGCTCCAGCGCGCCCTCGAACCGCTGCTGCCCGACTACGACTTCGTCGTCATCGACTGCCAGCCCTCGCTCGGTCTGCTCACGGTCAACGCGCTCACCGCGGCCCACAAGGTGATCGTGCCGCTGGAGTGCGAGTTCTTCGCGCTGCGCGGCGTCGCGCTGCTCACCGAGACCATCGAGAAGGTGCAGGAGCGACTCAACCCGCAGCTGGAGCTCGACGGCATCCTGGCCACGATGTACGACTCGCGCACCGTGCACAGCCGCGAGGTGCTGGCCCGCGTCGTCGAGGCGTTCGACGACAACGTGTACCACACGGTCATCGGACGCACCGTGCGCTTCCCGGAGACCACGGTGGCCGGTGAACCCATCACGACCTACGCCTCGAACTCCGTCGGCGCCGCCGCCTACCGACAGCTCGCCAGGGAGGTGCTCGCCCGGTGCCACGCCGAGTGAGTCTCCCGGCGGCCGACGAGCTGTTCCGCACCACCGGGGGCGGTGGCGTCCAGCCGTCCTCGCCCCAGCCGGCGCAACAGCCCGCCGGACCGCCCCAGCAGTCCCAGCCGCCGGGTGCCGAGAGCACGACCCAGCGCGGGGCGGGGCGGGCGGCGCCCGCCGAACCGCGTCCGGCGGGCGAGTCGTCCGAGGAGCACAGCGGGCGCGACACCGCCCGCCCCGGGGCGCCGGCCGGGGAGCAGCCGCACGTGCCGCCTCCGGCTCCCCGGCGGCAGCCTCCGGCCCCGCGGAGCAGGAGCGCGACGGCCGGGACACCCCGCCGTGCGCGGGCACCGCGCAGGCCCAGCGGCCGGGAACGCCACGACGAGAAGATCACGGTCTACGTCTCCGCCGAGGAGCTCATGGACCTGGAGCACGCCCGTCTCGTGCTGCGCGGCGAACACGGCCTGGCCGTCGACCGCGGCCGCATCGTCCGCGAGGCCGTGGCTGTCGTCCTGGCCGACCTTGAGGCCCGGGGGGACGCCAGCATCCTCGTCCGGCGGCTGAGCGGTAACTGACGACCGCCCCCAGGGGCGCGTCCGGCCGGGCGCGTGACAGGCCTTCCGTCGCCTGGTGCAGCGGTAGGGTGCCATCGCGATGACCATGTCCGACCCCTCCGCCACGACACCACGGCCCCGCCGCCGTGCCCTCGGGCGCGGGGGAACGGCGGAGTCCGCGGGGGAGTCCGGCCCGGCCCCGGTGCCGGCGCCCGCCGAGCCCGCGGCGGCGCCCACGGCAGCCACTGCGCCGGTCGAGCCCGCCGCGCCCGCC
>NZ_JABLSI010000060.1 GCF_019303475.1 Streptomyces sp. JJ38 | reverse complement strand
CGCGCCGCGCGGGCGAGCGCGGGGCGGTCGAGGCCGGGGCGCTGCCGGGGCTGCTGCCCGGCGGGCGTCCGGCGACCGACCCGCGGGCCCGGGAGGAGACGGCCGCGGTCTGGGGCGTCGCCGAGCTGCCCCGCGCGACCGGCCGGGACACCGGCCAGATCGTGGAGGCCGCCGCGAACGGCGAGCTGGCCGCCCTGGTCGTCGGCGGGGTCGAGGTCGGCGATCTGCCGGACCCGGCGCGGGCGGTCGAGGCGCTGGACGCCGTCGGCTTCCTGGTCAGCCTGGAGCAGCGGCCGAGCGAGGTCACGGCCAGGGCGGACGTCGTCCTCCCCGTGTCGGCGGTCGTGGAGAAGTCCGGCACCTTCCTCAACTGGGAGGGCCGCGAGCGGCCGTTCGAGGCGGCGATCAAGCCCGACCAGATGACGCGGCGCTTCGTCTTCCCCGACGCCCGCGCGCTCACCATGCTCGCGGACGCCCTCGACGTCCACCTGGGCCTGCCCGACGTGCGTACCGTCCGCGCCGAGTTGGCGCGGCTGGGGCCCTGGGAGGGCGAACGGGCCGCCGATCCGGCCGAGTCCGGGCGGCCGCTGCCGGCCGCGGGCGCCGGGGAGGCGGTGCTGGCCGGTCACCGGATGCTGCTGGACCAGGGCCGCATGCAGGAGGGCGACGAGGCGCTGGCCGGTACCCGGCACCCCGCACCGGCCCGGCTGTCGGCGGCCACCGCCCGGGAGGCCGGCGTCGCGGACGGGGACCTTCTGACCGTCACGGGTCCGGCCGGGTCGGTGACGCTGCCGCTGGCCGTCACCGAGATGCCGGACCGGGTGGTGTGGCTGCCGCTCAACTCCACGGGCGGCGGCGTCGCGTGGGACACCGGCGCCCGGCCCGGCGAGCTGGTCGGGATCGGCGCGGCCGGTGCCGCGGACGCCGACGGCGCGCCCGGTGCCGACGGAGGAGCCGACACGGAATCACCGGAGGTGCAGTCGTGACCGCCATCCCGTCAGGGCAGCCGGGCCCCTCGGGCCTGCCCGGGTCGCTGCTGGCCGCGGAGGACCTGTCCATGTTCGGACAGGACCCGTTCTGGCTGATCGCGCTCAAGGCGGTGTTCTGCTTCGCCTTCCTGATGCTGACGGTGCTGATCTCCATCGTCATGGAGCGCAAGGTCATCGCCTGGATGCAGCGGCGCATCGGTCCGAACCGGCACGGCCCCTGGGGCCTGCTCCAGTCGCTCGCCGACGGCGTGAAGCTCATGCTGAAGGAGGACGTCGTCGTCAAGGGCGCGGACAAGTTCGTCTACGTCCTGGCGCCCGTCCTCGCCGCCATCCCGGCGTTCATGGCCATCGCCGTGATCCCCTTCGGCCCCGCGGGCAACGAGGTGTCCATCTTCGGCACCCGCACCGCGATGCAGCTCACCGACCTTCCGGTGGCCATCCTGTTCATTCTGGCCACCGCCTCGATCGCCGCCTACGGCACGGTGCTCGCGGGCTGGTCGTCCGGCTCCACCTACCCGCTGCTCGGCGGGGTGCGGGCCACGGCCCAGATCATCAGCTACGAGGTCGCGATGGGCCTCAGCTTCGCCGCCGTGTTCCTCTACTCCGGCTCCATGTCCACCTCGACGATCGTCGGCGCCCAGGCCGACACGTGGTTCGGGGTGCTGCTGCCGGTGTCGTTCGTCATCTACGCCGTCTCCATGGTCGGCGAGGCGCACCGGCACCCGTTCGACATGCCGGAGTCCGAGGGCGACCTGGTGGCCGGGTTCAGCACCGAGTACTCGTCGATCAAGTTCGCGCTGTTCATGCTCTCCGAGTACATCCACATGGTCACGGTCTCGGCGCTGGCCGTCACCCTGTTCCTGGGCGGCTGGCGGGCTCCGGCGCCGATCTCCACCTGGTGGGAGGGCGCCAACCACGGCTGGTGGCCGATGCTGTGGTTCACCGCCAAGCTGCTCATGCTGATGTTCTGCTTCGTGTGGCTGCGCGGCACCCTGCCCCGCGTCCGCTACGACCAGTTCATGAAGCTGGGCTGGAAGGTCCTCATCCCCGTCTCGCTGGTGTGGCTGATGCTCGTCGCCACCGTGCGGGCCCTGCGCAACGAGGGCTACGACTTCGGCCAGATCGTCCTGTGGGTCTCCGGCGCGATCCTCGTGATGCTGCTCGTCTCCTTCGTCGTGGACGTCTTCCGCGATCGCGGCGAGAAGCGGGCGGAGGCGGTCGCGGCCCGCGAGGCGGCCAAGCGGAAGGACACGTTCGATCCCATGGCGGGCGGCTACCCCGTGCCGCCGCTTCCCGGCCAGACCCTGCCACCCGTGCCCCGGCGCACCCCCCGGCACCAGCGCGACAAGGCGACCGTGGGCGCGGGCGCCGCGGACGCGGGCGGGGCCGACAGCGAGAGCAAGGAGTCCGACGATGCCTAACCCCCTGGACCCGGTGGCCGGCTTCGGCGTGACCTTCAAGGCCATGTTCAAGCGCCGGCTGACCGAGCAGTACCCCGAGTACAAGAAGCAGACGGCGCCGCGCTTCCACGGCCGGCACCAGCTCAACCGGCACCCGGACGGGCTGGAGAAGTGCATCGGCTGCGAGCTGTGCGCCTGGGCCTGCCCGGCCGACGCCATCTACGTCGAGGGCGCGGACAACACCGAGGAGGAGCGCTACTCGCCCGGTGAGCGCTACGGCCGCGTCTACCAGATCAACTACCTGCGCTGCATCCTGTGCGGGCTGTGCGTCGAGGCGTGCCCGACGCGGGCGCTGACCATGACCAACGAGTACGAACTGGCCGACCGCAGCCGCGAGTCGCTCATCTACACCAAGGAGGAGCTGCTCGTCGGGCTGACGGAGGGCATGGTCGACTCGCCGCACGCCATCTACCCCGGCATGACGGAGAAGGACTACTACCGGGGTCTGGTCACCGAGGCCGCCGAGGGCACCGTCCAGCAGCCCGTCACCGACACCGGGACGCCGCAGTCCTCGGCCGACACCTTCGGTCCGGACGAGCCGGCCGCCGCCGGAGCCGCGCCCGACGCCACCACGGCGCCCGGCGAGGCCACCGAAGGGGTGAAGCACCAGTGAGCACCGCAGCGAGCCTGCTGGCCGCCGAGACCTCCTCCGGCGAGGCCGTCCAGTTCTACGTGCTCGGCGTCCTCGCCGTCTCCGGCGCGCTCGGCACCGTCCTGCTGCGGCGGGCCGTGCACGCGGCGCTCTGCCTCGCCGGGACGATGATCATCCTCGCGCTGTTCTACCTGGCCAACGGCGCCTACTTCCTCGGCGTCGTACAGATCGTCGTCTACACCGGCGCGGTCATGATGCTGTTCCTGTTCGTGCTGATGCTCGTCGGACGCACCACCGCCGACTCGCTGAAGGAGACGATCAAGGGGCAGCGCTGGCTGGCCGCGGGCTGCGCGCTCGGCCTGGCCATGCTGCTGATCGGCGGCATCGGGCAGGCCGCGCTCGGCAGCGAGTCGTTCGTCGGGATGGGCGCCGCCAACGCCGAGTTCGGCGGCAACGTCCCCGGGATCGCCGAGCTGCTGTTCACCGAGTACGTCGTCGCCTTCGAGGTCACCGGCGCGCTGCTGACCATCGCGGCGGTCGGCGCCACCCTGCTCACCCACCGCGAGCGCGTCGAGACGGCCAAGACCCAGCGCGAGCAGGCCACCGAGCGGGTCAGGCTCGGCAAGCACGTCCCGCCGCTCCCCGCGCCGGGCGTGTACGCGCGGCACAACGCGGTCGACCGGCCGGGCCTGCTGCCCGACGGCACCCCGTCCGAACTGACGGTCAGCGAGACCCTCCGCAAGCGGGGCCAGGTCCGCGAGGTCAGCCGGGAGCGGCTGGCCGAGATCGCCGCCATCGACCAGCGCACCGCCGACTACCACGGCCGCGGTGAGGAGGCCCGCCAGTGAACCCCGCCAACTACCTCTACCTGGCCGCGCTGCTGTTCACGATCGGCGCCACCGGTGTCCTGATCCGGCGCAACGCGATCATCGTGTTCATGGGCATCGAGCTGATGCTCAACGCGGCCAACCTCGCGCTGGTCGCCTTCTCCCGGATGCACGGCAACCTCGACGGCCAGATCATGGCGTTCTTCGTCATGGTCGTCGCCGCGGCCGAGGTCGTCGTGGGGCTGGCGATCATCGTGACGCTCTACCGCTCCCGTCACTCGGCCTCGGTCGACGACGCCAGCCTGATGAAGCTGTAAGGGGTACGTACCAGTGGATTCCTTGATCGGACTGCTCGTCGCGGCGCCCCTGCTCGGCGCGGCCGTCCTGCTGTGCGGCGGGCGCAGGCTGGACCGCTCCGGGCCCTGGCTGGGCACCGTGCTGGCGGCGGTCTCCTTCGTCATCGGCGCGGTGCTCTTCTTCGACATGCTCGGCCGCGACGGCGAGGACCGGGCCCTGCACCAGCACCTGTACTCCTGGGTGCCGGTGGAGGGCTTCCAGGCCGACGTCGCCTTCCAGCTCGACCAGCTCTCCATGACGTTCGTCCTGCTGATCACCGGGGTCGGATCGCTGATCCACCTCTACTCGATCGGCTACATGGAGCACGACGAGCGCCGCCGCCGCTTCTTCGGCTACCTCAACCTGTTCCTCGCGGCGATGCTGCTGCTCGTCCTCGCCGACAACTACCTGCTGCTGTACGTCGGCTGGGAGGGCGTGGGCCTCGCCTCGTTCCTGCTCATCGGCTTCTGGCAGCACAAGCCCAGCGCGGCGACGGCGGCGAAGAAGGCCTTCATCGTCAACCGCGTCGGCGACGCGGGCCTGGCCATCGCCATCTTCCTGATGTTCACCACCTTCGGCACCTTCGCCTTCACCCCGGTGCTGGGCAGCGCCGACGCGGCGAGCGAGGCCACGCTGACCGGCATCGGGCTGATGCTGCTGCTCGCGGCCTGCGGCAAGTCCGCCCAGGTTCCGCTGCAGTCCTGGCTCGGAGACGCGATGGAGGGCCCCACCCCAGTCTCGGCGCTCATCCACGCGGCGACGATGGTCACGGCCGGCGTCTACCTCATCACCCGCTCCGGAGCCGTCTTCGACGGGGCGCCCGCCGCCCAGACCGCCGTGGTCACCGTCGGTGCCGTCACGCTCCTCTTCGGTGCGATCGTCGGTTGCGCCAAGGACGACATCAAGAAGGCGCTGGCCGGTTCGACCATGTCGCAGATCGGCTACATGGTGCTCGCCGCGGGCCTCGGCCCCATCGGCTACGCCTTCGCGATCATGCATCTGGTCACCCACGGCTTCTTCAAGGCGGGGCTGTTCCTCGGCGCGGGCTCGGTCATGCACGGCATGAACGACGAGGTGGACATGCGCAAGTACGGCGGGCTGCGCCGCTACATGCCGGTCACGTTCGTCACCTTCGGCCTCGGCTACCTCGCCATCATCGGCTTCCCCGGGCTGTCCGGCTTCTTCTCCAAGGACGCCATCATCGAGGCGGCCTTCGCCAAGGGCGGCACCCAGGGCTGGATCCTCGGCTCGGTGACGCTGCTGGGCGCGGCCATCACCGCGTACTACATGACGCGGGTGATGATCCTGACGTTCTTCGGCGAGAAGCGCTGGCAGCCCGACGCGGAGGGCAACGCGCCGCACCCGCACGAGTCCCCGCGCTCCATGACGCTCCCGATGATCGTGCTCGCCTTCGGCTCCGTCTTCGCCGGCGGTCTGTTCAAGGTGGGCGACTCCTTCGTCAACTGGCTGAAGCCGGTGACGTCGTACGAACACGGGCACCCGCCGATCAGCGTCCCCGTCATCACCACGGCGACGGTCACGATGCTGCTCATCGGTGTCGGCGTCGCCTGGGCCCAGTACGGCCGCAGGCCGGTGCCCGTCACCGCGCCGCGCGGCTCCCTGCTCACCCGGGCGGCCCGCCGCGACCTGCTCCAGGACGACTTCAACCACGCCGTGTTCGTGGCCGGCGGGCAGCACCTCACCCGCAGTCTGGTGTACGTGGACCACACGCTGGTGGACGGCGCCGTCAACGGGACGGCGGCCGGCTTCGGCGGGCTCTCCGGCCGGATGCGCAAGATCCAGAACGGCTTCGCCCGCTCCTACGCGGTGTCGATGTTCGGCGGTGCGGCCGTGCTGGTCGCAGCCACCCTGCTGATGAGGGCGGTCTGATCCATGTCTGATTACTCCTTCCCGCTGCTGACGGCCACGGCCGTGCTCCCCGCGCTGGGTGCCGTCGCCACCGCGGCCGTACCCGCCGCCCGGCGCACGGCCGCCAAGTGGCTGGCGCTCGTGGTCTCGCTCGGCACGCTGGTGCTGGCGGGCTGGGTGCTGGCCGCCTTCGACACCGGCGGCGACCGCTACCAGCTCACCGAGTCCTACGCGTGGATCGAGGACTTCGGCGTCCGCTACGAGGTCGGTGTCGACGGCATCGCCGCCGCCCTCATCGCCCTGACGGCGCTGCTGATCCCGTTCATCATCGCGGCGGGCTGGCACGACGCCGACGCCCTCGAGGAGGACGGACCGAACCGGCGCTGGCGGCCCACCCAGGGCTTCTTCGCGCTGATCCTCATGGTCGAGGCGATGGTGATCGTCGCCTTCTCCGCGACGGACGTGTTCGTCTTCTACGTCTTCTTCGAGGCCATGCTCATCCCGATGTACTTCCTCATCGGGGGCTTCGGGGACCGGGCGCACGCGGCCGGCGAGGCGGAGGGCGCCAAGCAGCGCTCCTACGCCGCGGTGAAGTTCCTCCTCTACAACCTGGCCGGCGGGCTCATCATGCTGGCCGCCGTCATCGGGCTGTACGTCGTCACCGCCGACCAGCTGCCCGCGGGCACCTTCTCGCTCCAGCAGATCGCCGAGGCCCGCGCCTCCGGCGAGCTGGAGATGGCGACCAACACCGAACGGCTGCTGTTCCTCGGCTTCTTCCTCGCCTTCGCCGTCAAGGCGCCACTGTGGCCGCTGCACACCTGGCTGCCCAACGCCATGGCCGAGTCCACGGCCCCGGTGGCGGTGCTCATCACGGCCGTCGTCGACAAGGTCGGCACCTTCGCGATGCTGCGCTTCTGCCTCGGGCTGTTCCCCGAGGCCAGCAGCTGGGCCACGCCCGTCGTCATCGTGCTGGCGCTCGTCAGCATCGTCTACGGCGCGCTGCTCGCCGTCGGCCAGCGGGACATCAAGCGGCTGGTGGCCTACGCGTCCGTCTCGCACTTCGGGTTCATCATCCTCGGCATCTTCGCCATGACGAGCCAGGGCCAGAGCGGCGCGACGCTGTACATGGTCTTCCACGGCATCTCCACCGCCGCGCTGATGCTCGTCGCCGGGTTCCTCATCTCCCGGCGCGGCTCGCGGCTCATCGCCGACTACGGCGGGGTGCAGAAGGTGGCCCCGGTGCTGGCCGGCACCTTCCTCATCGGTGGGCTCGCGACCCTCTCGCTGCCCGGCCTCGCGCCGTTCGTCAGCGAGTTCCTGGTCCTCGTCGGCACGTTCAGCCGTTACCCCGTCGCCGGCATCGTGGCGACGGCGGGCATCGTCCTGGCCGCCCTCTACGTGCTGCTGCTCTACCAGCGGACGATGACGGGGCCGGTGGACAAGCCGGAGATCCAGCGGATGCCCGACCTGCGGCCGCGCGAACTGGCCGTCGTGGCCCCGCTGATCGCCCTGCTGATCTTCCTCGGCGTCTTTCCCAAGCCGCTGACCGACATCGTCAACCCGGCGGTCGAGCACACCATGTCCGACGTGCGTGAGACCGACCCGGAGCCGGAACTGCCCGCAGTGGAGGCCGCGGAATGAGCGCGACAACCCTTCCCGGCGCGTCCGCCGCCGAACCCGTCCACAGCCTGTGGACGACGGCGGCCGAGGCGCCCTCGATCGAGTACGCCCAGCTGTCTCCGACGCTGATCGTGCTCGGGGCCGCCGTCGTCGGCATCCTCGTCGAGGCCTTCGCCCCGCGCCGCGCGCGCTACGGCGTCCAGGTGGCGCTGGCGTCCCTCGGCTTCGCCGCCGCCTTCGCCGCCGTCCTGGCCCTCGCCCTGAACGGGCACGCCACGGACAAGGCCGCCGTCGCCGGCGTCGGCGCCATCGCCGTGGACGGTCCCGCCCTGTTCCTCCAGGGCGTCATCCTGCTCGTCTCGCTCGTCGCCGTCTTCACCTTCGCCGAACGGCGGCTGGAGCCGCGCACGGGCGGCAAACCGGTCGACTCCTTCGCCGCGCAGCCCGCCTCGGTGCCCGGCGGCGAGGGCGAGAAGGCCGCCCTGGAGGCGGGCTGGACGACCACGGAGATCTTCCCGCTGCTGCTCTTCGCGGTCGGCGGCATGCTGATCTTCCCCGCCGCCAACGACCTGCTCACCCTCTTCATCGCGCTGGAGGTCTTCTCCCTCCCGCTGTACCTGCTGTGCGCCCTCGCCCGGCGCCGTCGGCTGCTCTCCCAGGAGGCCGCCGTCAAGTACTTCCTGCTGGGCGCGTTCTCCTCGGCGTTCCTGATCTTCGGCATCGCCCTGCTCTACGGCTACGCCGGGACCGTCTCCTACGCCGGGATCGCCCAGGTCGTCGAGGGCACCGTGCCCAGCCCCAGCGTGGCGCTCGCGGCCAGCATGTCCACCGACGCGCTGCTCCTCATCGGCGGCGCCATGGTGGTCATGGGCCTGCTGTTCAAGGTGGGCGCGGTGCCCTTCCACATGTGGACGCCGGACGTCTACCAGGGCGCCCCGACCCCGGTCACCGGGTTCATGGCGGCCGCGACCAAGGTGGCCGCGTTCGGCGCCCTGCTGCGGCTCCTCTACGTCGTCCTGCCCGGCCTGCGCTGGGACTGGGAGCCCGTCCTGTGGGGCGTGGCCATCGTCTCGATGCTGCTCGGCGCGATCGTCGCCATCACCCAGACGGACGTCAAGCGGCTGCTGGCCTACTCGTCCATCGCCCACGCCGGGTTCATCCTCGCCGGGGTCATCGCGACCTCCCCGGACGGCGTCTCCTCGGTGCTCTTCTACCTGCTCGCCTACTCCTTCGTCACCCTCGGCGCGTTCTCCGTCGTGACGCTGGTGCGGGACGCGAGCGGCGAGGCCACCCACCTGTCCCAGTGGGCCGGGCTCGGGCGGCGCTCACCGCTGGTGGCGGCCGTGTTCGCGGTGTTCCTGCTGGCCTTCGCGGGCATCCCGCTCACCTCCGGGTTCGCGGGCAAGTTCGCGGTGTTCAAGGCCGCGGCGGAGAGCGGCGCGGGCGCGCTCGTCGTCGTCGGCGTCATCGCCTCGGCCATCGCGGCGTTCTTCTACGTCCGCGTGATCGTGCTGATGTTCTTCTCCGAGCCCAGCCCGGAGGGGCCGACGGTGGCCATCCCCAGCGCCTTCACCTCGGTCGCCATCGGCGTCGGCGTCACGGTGACGCTGGTGCTCGGCCTGGCCCCGCAGTACTTCCTCGACCTGGCCGGCCAGGCGGGCGTCTTCGTCCGGTAGGCCGCGGTACGCGCACGCGACGAGGGCCGGGACGCACGGGGTGCGTCCCGGCCCTCGTCGCGGCGCCGAAAGGGGCGCGGGGAACTGCGCGGCCTGCGCTCGGGAGGTCCGCGCGAAGGCGCAGGACTGGCAAGCGCGGCCCCCCGGCACCGGGCCCGGCCCGACCGGGGCGACCGCTAGCCCTGGGGGATCAGGTCCTCCAGGTCCTCCAGGTCGCCCAGGTCCGTCGGCATGTCCTTCGGCGCGTCGGCCACCCGCGCGTAGGTGTCGGTCATGCCGCCGTTCCAGGCGATCTCCAGCTCCTCGCTGTCGACGCGCTCCACCGTGCCGTTCGACCGCTCCTGGCCGCCGCCGTCGGGGCAGGTCAGGTTGATCGTCTGCTTGCCGCCGTCCATCATCCGGCCGTTGCAGTTGACGTTCCCGCGGGTCAGGTTGACGCCGTCGGCGACGATGGTCAGCACGTGGTCCTGACCGTCCGCCTTCGTCTTCCAGATGCCCTGGACGGAGCCCGGCTCCTTCCGCGTCTCCGGGTCGCCGCCGTGGTTCTGGGTCTCCTCGGCGGCCGGCTTCTCGTCGCCGCCGTCACCGCTGCCGCAGCCGGCGACCAGCAGCGTGGCCGCGCAGGCGGCCGCCACCGCCGCGGCCATCCGCAGGGACGTGCGCATGTGCTTCTCCTCGGTGGGGATCGGGTGGCGTCAAGCTAGCAGGGCTCGCCGCCGGTCTCCGTCAGCTCTCGGTCCCGGGCAGGTCGGGCGACTCGGGGAGGTCGGGCAGCTCCGTCGGCACCTCCGGCAGGTCCTCCAGGCCGGGGGACCTGCTCAGGACCGTCGTCTCGCCGCCCGCCCACTCGACGGTGAGTTTGCCGTCCGTGAGGCTCCTGACCGTGCCGCCGGCGAAGTCGGTGCTCCCGTCATCGCAGGCCAGCTTCATCGTCATCGGCCGCGCCGCGCCGTCGACCGTGCCCGAGCAGGCCGCCTCGGCGGATACGGTGACGCTGTTCTCGAAGACGGCCAGGATGACCAGGCCCTCGTCGACGTGCAGCCCCTCCGTCATCCACCCGCCCTGGATGTCCTCCAGGGTGACGTCGTCGCCCTCCTCCGGCCCGGACGGCCCGTCGCTCGGCTGCGTCGTTGCCGGCGGTGGCGTCGCGCCGCCCGCGTCGTCGTCCCCGCCGCCCCCGCCGTCGCCGCCGCAGCCCGTCAGCAGCAGCGCTGCCGCCGCCGCGGCGGCGCAGGTGCCCGCCCAGCGTGCCCTGGTGCGCACAGTGCCTCCCCTTGCCTCGGTGCTCACCGGCCCTGTCGGCCGATCCGGAAATCGGCCAACAGTACCAACCGGCGGTGGTGTTCAGCCCTTGACGACACGTCCGGCGACCTCGCCGAGGCCGAGGCGGCCGCCGTCCGGGCCGGGCGCCCAGGCCGTGAGCACGACCTCGTCCCCGTCCTCCAGGAACGTGCGGGTGCCGTCGGGCAGTTCGACGGGCTCCTCGCCGGACCACGTCAGCTCCAGCAGACAGCCGCGCTGGTGCTTGTCCGGCCCGCTCACCGTGCCCGACGCGAACAGGTCACCCGGGCGCAGCGAGGCGCCGTTGACCGTCATGTGGGCGAGCTGCTGCGCCGCCGTCCAGTACATCGCGGAGAACGGCGGCTCGGCGATGGTGTGGCCGTTGAGCGTCACCGTGATGCGCAGGTCGAGCCCCGCCGGGTCCTCGGCGTCGTCCACCAGGTAGTCCAGCAGCGGGTGGGTGCGCTCGGGCGGTGCGACCCGGGCGGCGTCCAGCGCCTCCAGCGGCGTGATCCACGCGGAGACGGACGTCGCGAAGGACTTGCCGAGGAACGGGCCGAGCGGCACGTACTCCCACGCCTGGATGTCCCGGGCCGACCAGTCGTTGAGCAGGCACACGCCGAAGACGTGGTCCCGGAACGCGGACTGCGGCACCGGCTCGCCCATCCGGGACGGCGCGCCGACGACGAAGCCGACCTCGGCCTCGATGTCCAGCCGCTGCGTCGGCCCGAAGACCGGTCCGTCCGGCGTCCGGCGCTGGCCGTGCGGGCGGACCACCGGGGTGCCGGAGACGACGACGGTCCCCGCCCGGCCGTGGTAGCCGATCGGCAGGTGCTTCCAGTTCGGCGTCAGCGGCTCGCCGTCCGGCCGGAACATCCGCCCGACGTTGGTGGCGTGGTGCTCGCTGGCGTAGAAGTCGACGTAGTCGGCCACCTCGAAGGGCAGGTGCAGTGTCGCTTCGGCCAGCGGAACCGCCGTCAGCTCGGGGCGGGCCTCGCGCACCCACGTGTGGAGCTCGGCCCGGACGGCCGTCCACACCGGGCGGCCCGCCGCGAGCAGCGGGTTGAGGGTGGGCGCGGACAGCAGCTCGGCGTGCGCGGAACCGAGCACCCTGGCCGCCGCCCCGGCGTCCAGCACGGTGTCCCCGAGCCGTACGCCGATCCGGCGCCGGTCGGGCTCGTCCGCGGTCGTGAACACGCCGTAGGGCAGGTTGTCCGGGCCGTACAGTCCGCCGGCCGGGGCCGCGGTCGCGGCCGTCTGAGCCGCCGGGGTGTCCGCCGGGGTGTGTGCTGGTGCTTCTGGCATGGAAGGTGCCCTCGCCTTCGAGGTCGTCGCCGGTCAGGACCGCACACAGGCTATCGGGGGGCGTGCCTCACGTGATCCTTATGTGACCGGATACGCTGCGAGGCAGAAACACCGTTCGCGTCCGTACTTCGCAGTAGCCCGGCAAGTGGCCAGGTGGAAGATCGTCCGCAGACAGGAGAAACCCTCGTGACCGTCGTCGGGCCCTTCGGGCTGACCGTGCGGGACACGGCGTTGGAAGCCGATGTCCTCACCGGGTTGTCCGCCGTCGAACACGGGCTGAACGAAGCCACGAAGAGTGATGTCCCGTTCATCAACGAGGCCGCCCAGCACCTCGTGCGGGCCGGGGGGAAGCGTTTCCGTCCGCTGCTGACGCTACTCGCCGCCCAGTTCGGTGACCAGCACGCTCCCGGCGTCGTCCCCTCCGCCGTCGTCGTCGAGCTGACGCACCTGGCCACGCTGTACCACGACGACGTCATGGACGAGGCCGACGTGCGGCGCGGCGTCGCCAGCGCCAACGCCAACTGGGACAACTCCGTCGCGGTCCTCACCGGGGACTTCCTCTTCGCCCGCGCCTCCCGCGTGCTGGCCGACCTCGGCCCCGAGGCCGTCCGCATCCAGTCCGAGGCGTTCGAGCGGCTGGTCACCGGTCAGATCCTCGAGACGGCGGGCCCGCAGGCCGGCCAGGACCCCATCGACCACTACCTCGACGTCCTCGCCGGCAAGACGGGCTCCCTCATCGCCGTCGCCACGCGCTTCGGCGGGCTCCTGTCCGGGGCCGACGAGCGCACCGTCTCCGTGCTCACCCAGTACGGGGAGCGCATCGGCATCGCCTTCCAGCTCTCCGACGACGTTCTGGACATCGCCAGCGACAGCGACGCGTCCGGCAAGACCCCCGGCACCGACCTGCGCGAGGGCATCGCCACGCTGCCCGTCCTGCACCTGCGGGCCATGGCCGAGCGGGACGGCCGCCCCGAGGACCGCGCCCTCGTCGAACTGCTCGCCGGGGACCTCTCCGACGACGTTCGGCACGCCGAGGCCCTCGCCGGGCTGCGCGCCCACCCCGCGCTGGAGGAGGCGCGCCGCTACACCATCCGTGCCGCCGAGGAGGCCCGCGAGACGCTCTCGCCCCTGCCGGACGGCCCGGCGAAGGCGGCGCTGTCCACGCTCTGCGACGCCGTGGTCCACCGCGCGGGCTGACCCCCGCCGGCCTCCCGGGCCTCCCCCGGTCCGCGGGCCCGGGTCCCTCCTCGCTCCCTCACAGGGGCGTGATCAGCTCCGTCGCCCGCAGGACGGCTCCGGCCGCCGTCTCGTCGTCCGGGTGCCGGGCCGCCACGTCCAGCGCGGTGTCGGCCAGCTTGATCGCGTGCTCGTCCCCGTGCTCCACCGCCCGGGTGAACAGCTCCTCGGCGCTCGCCCCGCCGGGGTGTGCCGGGCTCGCCGGCCCCGCCGGACGGTAGGCGGCCACCACCGCCCCCGAGGCGGCCCACGCCGCCGCCAGCGCGGAGGGCCATAGCTCGCGCGGCAGGTCCGGCAGCGTCCGCAGCACCGCGTTCGGCGCCGTCGCGGCGTGGACCAGCATGACCGGGCTGCCGTGCGCGTGGGTGGCGTAGTAGCGCACGGTGGCGTCCACCAGGTCCGCGAGGTGCCCGGGGACCGTGTCGGCGGCCACGGCGGCCTGGCCCGCCGGCCACTCCGGCAGGGTCGTGAGCTGGTCCAGCCGGTGGCGGATGCCCTGGCTCTGGTCCGCCACCGGGGCGACGGCGCGCAGCGCCTCGGCGGCGACGGGGGGCCCGAAGACGAGCGTCAGGTCGGCGGGCAGCGGCAGATGGCGGGCGGCCCAGTAGCCCAGCCCGTGCGCCAGCTCCCGCAGCCGCGGCACGTTCTCGCCCGCACGCAGCGAGACGACGGCGTGCCCGACCCGGATCACCGGGTGCGTCGCGCCGCCCGCGATGCCGGGGAGCAGCCGCGGCCACCAGGTGCCGAGCACCTCCCGCCAGGGCCGCTCCGGGGCGGTGACGAGCTGGCGGTCGAAGTAGGCCAGCCAGTCGCCCAGCCTGCGCGCGTCGCCCAGCGCCTCGGCCCAGGCGTCGTCCCGGATGGGGTCCCCGGCGGCGGGCCGCTCCTCCAGCCGGTCCGCGTAACGGTCGAGCCAGCGGTGGACGCCGTCGTCCTGCCCGTGTCGCACCAGCGCCTCCACGGCCATCGGCCCGTGGTTCGACAGCCAGCCCTCGAACTCCGGCCCCGTCGCGTGCAGCCGCTCCAGCGCCTCGTCCAGCACTCCGGTGATCGTCATGGGCTCACGCTAAGCCGCCAACGACCTCACCGGTATGGGGATTTCGGCGTAGTACCAGGCCGGGGCCCTGCCCCCGCGGTCGTAGGACCCGACGCCGGGGCCTGGGGCCGGGCTCCGGGTCGGTGCTCAGTACAGCAGGCGTACGACGGTGACGGTGAGGACGGAACCGGAGACGGCGTAGCGGACGATGGCCGCGCCGATGGTGGCGTCGCGGCGGTCGTGGTCTCCTCCGACCGGGCTTGAACCGTGACCGTAGGGGTCCTGGCCGATCGTGGTCGCGAGCTTCTGCCCGAAGGAGCTGCGCTGCGGCATCTTGCGCAGCGCGTCGTCGGCCGGGGGAGCGAGGTGATCCGGTAGGTCACGCCACCTCCCGCCGCTCGGCCTCCTCGGCGGCGAGCCGGTCCATGAGCGCGTCGGCTGACGGGTCCGGCACGGCTTCCAGCATCCACGCCCGCAACACCTGGTGGATGGTCATGACCGTCGCGCTGTTCACGTCCCGGTCGAACTCCTTCCGCCGCTCCTCGGGGAGCGCGGCCCGGATGCCGGGAATCGTCGCGGGAACATCCACTTCCCGCCCGTCGATCCAGGTCTTCATCGTGCTGCCTTCGGCCAGGGCGACCTCCTCGCAACGTGGCAGTGGCGCCGGTCCCTCTCACGCTAGCGGGCCGGGGCCGAGCGCACGGTTGGTTCGCCGGAGCACCACTCGGACGGGGTCAGCGGGCCGCCGTGATCGCGCGCAGCAGGTCGGGGCCGGGCCAGTCGCGGCGGCCGCCGGGGCGTTCGGCCTCCCGGACGAGCGCGGCCAGCGCGGCGTTCACCGGCGCGCGGAGCCCGTGCCGTCCGGCCAGGGCGACGACCTCGCCCTGAAGGCCGTCGATCTCCGTCCTGCGGCCCCGCTCCAGGTCCTCCCACATGGACGAGCGCGCCTGGGCGTCCACCCGCAGGCTCGCGGCGGCCAGCCGGCGGAACAGCGCGTCGGGCAGCCGCAGCAGGCGGGGGGTGAGGCGCGGCGGGAGCGGGCCGAGCCGCGCCGGGCGGACGCCCTCGGCCGCGAACGCCGCCAACGCCTCCTCCTGGCACAGGGCCAGGCAGGCCCGGTACGCGCGCAGGCCGAGCTGCTCGCGCAGAGGGAGGCCCGAGAGCGCGTTGACCGCGTTGTTGAGGTTCATGAGCAGCTTGGCGTGCTGCACCTCGCGCATGTCGCCGCGGGTCTCGACCGGCAGCCCGGCGGCGGCCAGGGCCCCGGCCGGGAGGGCGGCGGCGGGCCCGTCGTCGAGCATCAGCGTCCCGCCCGTGCCCTGGTGGAAGGTGTCCGGGGCCGTGCGCACGACGTTGTAGGGCACCATCCCGGCGAGCACGGTCGCGCCGGGCAGCTCGGCGCGCAGCAGCTCCGGGTTGCGCAGCCCGTTCTGGAGGCTGACGACGACGGCGTCCGGGCGGAGCCGTCCCGCCAGCTCCCGTCCGGCGCTGGCCGTCGCGGCGGACTTGACGGTGACGAGGACGCAGTCCGCCTCGGCGACGGCGTCCGGCCGGGTGCTCAGGGCCAGCGCGTCGGCCGGGACGCGCACCGGGGGCCGTCCGCCGCCGCTCAGCGTCAGCCCGTCGCCGAGGGCGTCCAGCACGGACGGGCGGCCGATCAGCGTGACCTCCGCGTGCGGGGCGAGGTGGCCGCCCAGGTGGCAGCCGATGCTTCCGGCACCGAAGACCGCGATCCGGGGCCGCCGGGCCGTGGACTTGCCGGGGGTGGCGGGCATGGCGGTCGCTCCTCGCTCGATGACGGTTACCAGAAAGTAGGGTCGCCGGGGCCCCGAGGCAAGCCCTGCCCGTCCCCTAGGGGTCGGGTACGCCCCCGGGAGGTGCCGTCATCCCGTGGTGGTACGCGCAGTTGGCCCTGGCGGCTGACGCCCGGAACCCCCGCCTTCTGGTGAGCTTGTCCTACCACCCCGCGGTACGACGGGTGACAATGGCGGTGGAGGACACAGGGGGTGGACGCCGCCCATGTATGGAGGAATGGCACACATGGCACACCAGCCCAGCGAACCCGGCACCACGGGCACGGCCCGCCGGCCCGGGAAGAAGGCGATCAGGTACGCCGTGCCCGTCGCGGTGGCGGCCGTCGCGGTGGCGAGCGTCGGCCTCGTCCCGGCCCTGGCCGACGGCGGCGACCCGGACCTGCCGGACATCACCGCGCAGGAACTGGTCGAGAAGATCGCGGCTTCCGACGTCGAGCACCTCTCCGGCACCGTCAAGATCAGCTCCGACCTGGGCATCCCGGGCCTCGGCGGCGGCTCCGACCAGAACGGCGGCCTCTTCGGCGGCCACTCCGAGCGTCCGGAGGAGGACGGCGGGGAGGCGGCCCCGCAGGACGGCACGTCCCCGGCCGACCCGTCCGCCAGGCTTCCGGAGCTCGTCGGCGGCGAGCACACGCTGCGGGTGGCCTTCGACGGCCCGGACAAGCAGCGCGTCTCCGTCGTCGAGGACACCTCCGAGTTCACCGTCGTCCACAACGACGGCGACCTCTGGTCCTACGACAGCGCCAGCAACACCGCCTTCCACGCCGAGCTGCCCGAGCCGCCGAAGGGCCGGGAGCGCGGCGAGGGCATGCCCGGGTCGCTCACCCCGCAGGAGGCGGCGGAGAAGGCGCTCGCGGCCGTGGACGACACGACCTCCGTCACCGTCGACGGCACGACGAAGGTCGCGGGCCGGGACGCCTACGTGCTCGCCATCGCGCCCGAGGACGCGGCGGAGTCCACGGTGGACGCCCTCCGCATCGCCGTGGACGCGGAGAACGGCACCCCGCTGCGCGTCACCCTCGACGCCAGGAGCGGTGGCGAGCCCGTCCTGGAGGCCGGGTACACCAAGGTCGACTTCGGCAAGCCCGACGCCGACCGGTTCGACTTCACGCCCCCCAAGGGCGCCGAGGTCACCGAGGCCGAGGAGCTCAAGGAGCACCACTCCGAGGAGCCAGGCGGCCTGCCCGGCCTGGACGGCTTCGCGGAGCTGGGCGAGGACGTCGAGATCATCGGCGAGGGCTGGGACAGCGTCGTCCGCGTCGAGCTGCCCGAGGGCGCGATGGGCGGCGACAAGGGGCTGGAGTCCAAGGAGGCGCAGTCTCTGCTCGACGCCTTCACCGAGCCGGTCGAGGGCGACTTCGGCCAGGGCCGCGTCGTCAGCACCAAGCTCGTCAACGCCCTCCTGACGGACGACGGCACGCTCTACGTCGGCGCCGTCACCAAGGACGGCCTGCTGAAGGCCGCCGAATCCGACTGACCGGCTGACCGGTCGCCGAACGCCACCACGGGGAGCAGGAACTCGCCATGAACGCGCCGCCCACCGCAGCCGACCCAGCCGTGGAGGCACACGGCCTGACCAAGCGGTTCCGCGGCGGTCAGCTCGCGGTGGACGGCCTGGACCTGGCCGTTCCGCGCGGCAGCGTGTTCGGCTTTCTCGGCCCCAACGGTTCGGGGAAGACGACCACGATCCGGATGCTCCTCGGCCTCATCGCGCCCACCGACGGCAGCGCCGCACTGCTGGGCCGGCCCATGCCGGACGACGCCCGGCGGGTGCTGCCGAAGGTGGGCGCGCTCATCGAGGGCCCGGCCCTCTACGGCTTCCTCACCGGGCGCGACAACCTCGCCCGGTTCGACGCCGCCGACCCCACCGCGGACCCGCGTACCCGGCGGGCCCGCATCGACGCCGCCCTGGACCGCGTCGGCCTGCGCGCCGCGGCCCGCAAGAGCGCCCGGGCGTACTCGCTCGGCATGAAGCAGCGCCTCGGCCTGGCCGCGGCGCTGCTCCGCCCCCGGGACCTCCTGGTCCTGGACGAGCCGACCAACGGGCTCGACCCGCAGGGCATGCGCGAGATGCGCTCCCTGATCCGCGGGCTCGCCCAGGACGGCACGACCGTCTTCCTCTCCTCCCACCTGCTCGACGAGATCGAGCAGGTGTGCACGCACACGGCCGTCATGTCCCGCGGGCGGCTGCTGACCCAGGGCTCGGTCGCCGAACTGGCCGCGGGGGTGCACGGGCGGCTCGTTGTCACGACACCCGACGCGGGGGAGGCGGCCAGAGTGCTCAAGGAGCATGGTGTGACGGGGCTGAGCATCGAGGGGGAGCGGCTCACCGCCGATCCACCGCCCGAGCCGGACGCCGAGCTGGCCGACCTCAACGCCGCACTGGTCCACGCCGACGTCCGCGTCCGTTCGTTCGGCGTGGAGAAGGGATCGTTGGAGGACGCCTTCGTGGCGCTGACCGGGGAGGGCTTCGATGTCGCAGGCTGAGCGCGTCGGGGGCGGTGCCCCGGAGCCGGGCGCGGCCCCCGGTGGCGGGACGGCCCCGCTCGGGGCGACGACGCCGGGAGGGGCCGAGCGCAGCCCGTCCCCGCTGTGGACCCTCGCCCTGTTCCGCAGCGAACTCGTCGTGACCCTGCGCCGCTGGCGCACCCTGGCCCTGCTGGGGATCCTGGTCGCCCTGCCGGTGATCGTGGGCATCGCGGTGAAGGTCGAGACGGGCGACGGCGGCGGCACGGTCGACAGCTCGGGCGAGGGCCCCGCCTTCATCAACCAGGTCACCAACAACGGCCTCTTCCTCGTCTTCACGGCGCTCGCCGCGACCCTGCAGTTCTTCCTGCCGATGACGGTCGGCGTCGTGGCCGGTGACTCCGTCGCCGGGGAGGCGAGCGCCGGGACGCTGCGCTACCTCCTCGTCGCGCCCGCCGGACGCACCCGGCTGCTGCTGGCCAAGTTCACCGCCGTGGTGACGTTCTGCCTGCTCGCCACCCTGACCGTGGCCGTCTCGGCGCTGCTCGTCGGCGTCCTGTTCTTCCCGCTCGGCGACGTCACCCTGCTCTCCGGCGTCACCGTCTCCTTCGCCGAGGGGCTGCTGCGCGCCCTGGTGATCGCCGTCGTCGTCGCGCTCTCCCTGGTCGGCCTCGCGGCCGTCGGGCTGTTCGTCTCCACGCTCACCAACAGCGGCATCGCCGCGATGACCACCACGGTCGGGCTGCTGATCGTCGTGCAGATCGTCGGTGCCATCCCGCAGCTCGACGTCCTCCACCCCTACCTCTTCCAGTACCACTGGATGTCCTTCGCCGACCTGCTCCGCGACCCGGTCCCGTGGGGCGACCTCACGGCCAACGCGACCATGCAGGCCGTCTACGCCGCCGTCTTCGGCTCCGCCGCATGGGCTCGCTTCACCACCCGCGACGTCACCGCCTGAAGGGCGCCTGACCTGGCCTTCCCCGCTTGGCGCCGACCGGCGATTGTCAGTGGTCGCCGATAGCGTGGGAGGTGTTGGAGGGACACCGGGCGGCACGTCGTCCGGGGTGAGGAGGGCAGCCGTGCCGACGGGATTCACACAGGACGCGGGCTGGCAGATCGGCGTCTCGAAGACGCTCGCGCATCCGCCGTCCGCCGTGTGGGAGTTCATCAGCAGCGAGGAGGGATTGGCTCTGTGGATCGGGCCGGGCGTCCGGCTGACGCCTGAGAAGGGTTCGCGGTACACGACGGAGGAAGGGGACGGCGAAGTGCGCAGCTACCGCCCGGGGGATCGCATCCGGCTCACGTACCGCCCCAAGGGGGACGACCACCACACGACCCGCCAGATAGCCGTCACCGCCACGCCCGACGGCAGGGCGATGCTCCGCTTCCACGAGGAGCGCCTGCGCAGCGCCGAGGAGCGCGAGCGCCGCCGCGAGCACTGGCAGCGCGTGATGACCCGGGTCGCGGCGGCCCTGGGCTGACGCCGCACCGGGGCGGCGCCCGACGGTGAGGCGCCGCCCCGCCGAGGCCCGAGTGTGTGAGCCGCGGCTGGCAGAATTTCCTTGTGGACGTCGGGGTCGGCTACGAGCTCCAGCACGACCTGCTCGTCCGTCCGGGGTTCCGCGAGCTGGTGGACATCGCGGTAGACCTCGTGAGCTGGGACAACGACCTGTACTCATACAGGAAGGAGACCTTCGACCACGGAGCGATGCACAACATCGTGCGAGCCCTCGCCGACCGCCATCAGTGCGGCCTGGACGAGGCGGTGCGCCGGTACACCGCCCTCCACGACGCGTGGGTCGAGCGGTTCCTCGCGCTCGAGGCTCGGCTTGCGCCCACCCTCACACCCGAAGGGGCACGGTTCGTCGACGGGATGAAGGACTGGATCCGCGGCAACATCGAGTTCTCGGCCGTCTCACCACGGTTCAGGGAAGATCTCCTGCCAGCTCCCTGACGGAGGTCGAGGCATGAGCGTCGGCGGCCCGGTTGCGGCGGGCGGCTTCGCGGAGGACGGCGCGGTTGCGGCGGGCGGTGCGCAGGGCGTCGAAGGTGAGGACGCACAGCGCCAGCCACACCAGCAGGAACCCGGCCCAGCGCTCGGGCGGCATGTGCTCGCCGAAGGCCAGCAGCCCGAGCAGGAACATGAACGTGGGCGCGAGGTACTGCAGCAGCCCGACGGTGGACAGCGGCACCCGCATCGTCGCCGCGCCGAAGAGGATCAGCGGCAGCGCGGTGGCCAGGCCGGCCCCGGCGAGCAGCAGCGCGTGGGGCAGCCCCTCGGAGGTGAACGTCGAGTCGCCGCGTCCGCCGAGCAGCAGCAGGAAGCCGAGGGCGGGGAGGAACTGGAGGAGCGAGTCGGCGCTGAAGCCCTCCAGCCCGTCGAGCCGGGTCTGCTTCTTCACCAGGCTGTAGGTGGCGAAGGTGCCGGCCAGGGTGAGCGAGATCCACGGCACCTGCCCGTAGGCGAACGCCATCACGACGACGGCGAGCGCGCCGATGCCGACGGCCGCCCACTGCATCGGGCGCAGCCGCTCGCGCAGCACGAGCACGCCGATCGCGATCGTGACCAGGGGATTGATGAAGTAGCCGAGTGAGGCCTCGAGTACCCGCTCCTGGCTGACGGACCAGATGAACAGGTACCAGTTGACGGATATCAGCGTGGCCGAGACGGCGACGAGCGCGAGCTGCCGGGGGTTGCGCAGAAGCGCGGGCAGCCACGCCCAGCGGCGCCGCAGCAGCAGGAGGATGAGCGCGGCCGTCGGCAGGGACCACACCATCCGGTGCGCCATGACCTCGGCGGCCGGAGTGGAGTGGAGAAGGTGCCAGTAGAGGGGCAGGAGCCCCCACATGCCGTACGCGGCGAACCCGTACAAGAGCCCCGTGCGGGTCTCGCTCGTGGACGACAACGCGGCCTCCTCCGTCGAAGTGGTGCTTCCCCGAAGGTAACGGCGCGCATCCCCCTTGTCATTCCCGTATCGCCGTAACGCTCATGACACGGTCCGTCCCGGCGCTCGGCGACTCCGCCGCCCCGGACTCTCGCCGACCGACGAGGCCCGCGTCCCCGGGTCTGCTGGGGCGCGGGCCTCGCGGTACGTGCTGCTCGCGAGTGCGTGGGGTCAGCCGACGACCGTCCAGGTGTCCTTGCCGGCGAGCAGGGCCGCGAGGTCGCCCTTGCCGTTCTGCTCGACCGCCTGCTCCAGCTGCTCGGCCATCAGCGTGTCGTAGACCGGCCGCTGGACGTTGCGGAAGACGCCGATGGGCGTGTGGTGCAGGGTGTCCGGGTCGGCCAGCCGGGACAGCGCGAACGCGGCCGTCGGCGAGTCGGCCGTGGCGTCGTGTACGAGGACGCCGTCCGTGCCGTGCTCGGTGACGTCGACCACGCGCAGGTCACCGGTGGCCGGGTCGCGGACGACGCCCTTGGAGCCGAGGCCGTCCTCGGCGGGGGCGCCGAAGCGGACCGGCTGCCCGTGCTCCAACCGGATCACCGCCTCCAGTGCCTGCTGCTTGTCCTTCAGCACCTCGAAGGCGCCGTCGTTGAAGATGTTGCAGTTCTGGTAGATCTCCACCAGCGCCGTGCCCGGGTGCTCGGCGGCCTGCCGCAGGACCTCGGTGAGGTGCTTGCGGTCGGAGTCGACCGTGCGGGCGACGAACGAGGCCTCCGCGCCCAGCGCCAGCGACACCGGGTTGAAGGGCGCGTCCAGCGAGCCCATCGGCGTCGACTTGGTGATCTTCCCGGCCTCGGAGGTCGGGCTGTACTGACCCTTGGTGAGGCCGTAGATCCGGTTGTTGAACAGCAGGATCTTCAGGTTGACGTTGCGGCGCAGGGCGTGGATCAGGTGGTTGCCGCCGATGGAGAGCGCGTCCCCGTCGCCGGTGACGACCCACACCGACAGGTCGCGGCGGCTGGTGGCCAGCCCCGTCGCGATGGACGGCGCCCGGCCGTGGATGGAGTGCATCCCGTAGGTGTTCATGTAGTACGGGAAGCGGGACGAGCAGCCGATGCCGGAGATGAAGACGATGTTCTCCTTCGCCAGCCCGAGCTGGGGAAGGAATCCCTGGACGGCGGAGAGGACGGCGTAGTCACCGCAGCCGGGGCACCAACGGACCTCCTGGTCGGACTTGAAGTCCTTGGCGGTCTGCTTGGTGTCGGCCGTGGGCACCAGGGCGAGCGCGCGTGGCGCCCGATCCTGGGCCTCCGTGAGTACGTCAGCCATGGTCGATGGCCTCCTTGATGACGGTGGCGAGCTGCTCGGCCTTGAAGGGCAGGCCGCGGACCTGCGTGTACGACTGCGCGTCGACGAGGTAGGTGGCGCGCAGGAGCATGGCGAGCTGGCCCATGTTCATCTCCGGCACGATCACCTTGTCGTACCGGCGGAGCACGGGGCCGAGGTTCCCGGGGAACGGGTTGAGGTGCCGCAGGTGGGCCTGCGCGACGGCACCGCCCTCGCGCCGCACCCGGCGCACGGCCGCCGTGATCGGGCCGTAGGTGGAGCCCCAGCCGAGGATGAGGACCCGGGCGTCGCCGGCCGGGTCGTCCACCTCGATGTCCGCCACCTCGACGCCGTCGACCTTGGCCTGCCGGGTGCGCACCATCAGGTCGTGGTTGGCCGGGTCGTAGGAGATGTTGCCCGAGCCGTCCTGCTTCTCGATACCGCCGATGCGGTGCTCCAGGCCCGGCGTGCCCGGCACCGCCCACGGGCGGGCCAGCGTGCGCTCGTCGCGCTTGTAGGGCCAGAACACCTCGGTGCCGTCGTCCAGCGTGTGATTCGCCGTCGTGGCGAACTGGGTCCGCAGGTCGGGCAGTTCGTCCGGCTCCGGGATGCGCCACGGCTCCGAGCCGTTGGCCAGGTAGCCGTCCGAGAGCAGGAACACCGGCGTGCGGTACGTCAGCGCGATGCGGGCCGCGTCCAGCGCCGCCGTGAAGCAGTCGGCCGGGGTGGCCGGGGCCACGATCGGCACCGGCGCCTCACCGTTGCGCCCGTACATGGCCTGCAGCAGGTCGGCCTGCTCCGTCTTGGTGGGCAGACCGGTGGAGGGGCCGCCGCGCTGGATGTCGACGATCAGCAGCGGAAGCTCCAGCGAGACCGCGAGCCCGATCGTCTCCGACTTCAGCGCCACACCCGGGCCCGAGGTCGTCGTCACCGCGAGGGCGCCGCCGAACGCGGCGCCCAGCGCGGCACCGATGCCGGCGATCTCGTCCTCCGCCTGGAAGGTGCGCACGCCGAAGTTCTTGTGCTTGCTCAGCTCGTGCAGGATGTCCGAGGCCGGCGTGATCGGGTAGGAGCCGAGGTACAGCGGCAGGTCCGCCTGCTGGGACGCGGCGATCAGCCCGTAGGACAGGGCCAGGTTGCCCGAGATGTTCCGGTACGTTCCGGCCGGGAATGCCCGGGAGGCCGGGGCCACCTCGTAGGAGACCGCGAAATCCTCCGTCGTCTCGCCGAAGTTCCAGCCCGCGCGGAACGCCGTCACGTTCGCTTCCGCGATCTCGGGCTTCTTCGCGAACTTCTTGCGCAGGAACCGCTCGGTGCCCTCGGTGGGCCGGTGGTACATCCACGACAGCAGGCCGAGGGCGAACATGTTCTTCGACCGCCCGGCCTCCTTGCGGCCGAGGTCGAAGCCCTTGAGCGCCTCCACCGTCAGCGTCGTCAGCGGCACGGGGTGGACGGAGTAGCCGTCCAGCGAGCCGTCCTCCAGCGGGCTGGACTCGTAGCCCACCTTCTGCATGGCCCGCTTGGTGAACTCGTCGGTGTTGACGATGATTTCGGCGCCGCGCGGCAGATCCGCCACATTGGCCCTGAGGGCCGCCGGGTTCATCGCGACGAGCACGTTCGGCGCGTCACCCGGGGTGAGGATGTCGTGGTCGGCGAAGTGGAGTTGGAAGGAGGAGACACCGGGCAGCGTCCCTGCGGGGGCGCGGATCTCGGCCGGGAAGTTCGGCAGAGTCGACAGGTCGTTTCCGAACGAGGCCGTCTCCGAGGTGAAGCGATCTCCCGTGAGCTGCATGCCGTCACCGGAGTCCCCCGCGAACCGGATGATCACCCGGTCAAGACGCCTCACTTCCTTGGCGCTCTCGTTGCTGACCTGACTGGTCACGTGCAAGGACCTCCCTCGGACCGGCGGCTCACCGTCCATCGTACGTGCGTGTAAGGCTTGCCTTCCTGAGGCTGATCATATGGTGGACCAGCAGCTGAGACGAGATGCCCAGCGGATATGACAAAGAACTGCCAACCTCCCGAAAGGCTTCCTTCTCCCGTCTCCCATCCTGACCGGGGAGGATTGAGCCTGGCTTAACAGTGAGCCGAGGGCTAGGAACGCAGATACCTCAGCACCGCGAGAACCCTGCGGTGATCTCCGTCACTCTGGGCCAGGCCCAGCTTCATGAAGATGTTGCTGACATGCTTTTCCACCGCGCCGTCGCTCACCACGAGCTGCCGCGCGATGGCTCCGTTCGTGCGACCCTCCGCCATCAGCCCCAGTACCTCGCGCTCCCGAGGCGTCAGCCCCGCCAGCACGTCCTGCTTGCGGCTGCGCCCCAGCAGCTGCGCCACCACCTCCGGGTCCAGCGCCGTGCCGCCGTCCGCCACCCGGCCGACGGCGTCCACGAACTCCCGCACCTCGGCCACCCGGTCCTTCAGCAGGTAGCCCACCCCGCGTGTCGAGCCCGCCAGCAGCTCCGTCGCGTACTGCTCCTCCACATACTGCGACAGCACCAGCACGCCCAGCTCGGGGAACTCCTCGCGCAGCTCCACCGACGCCCGCAGCCCCTCGTCGGTGTGCGTCGGCGGCATCCGCACGTCCGCCACGACCACGTCCGGCAGCTCCCCGGCCCCGGCCAGCCGCCGCACCGTCTCCAGCAGCTCCCGGCCGTCCCCCACACCCGCGACGACCTCGTGGCCGCGGTCGGTCAGCAGCCGCGTCAGCCCCTCCCGCAGCAGCACCGAGTCCTCGGCGATGACCACCCGCACGCCGTTCTCCATCGTCTCCCTGCCCCCAGCCTGCCGTTCCGTGTGAACGCCCCCAGCATCCCAGAACGAGGCCCGGGCCCCGGCTACTCCCGCCAGGGGAGTTCTGCGGTGATGGTGGTGGGTCCGCCGTGGGGGGAGTGG